>NKIQ01000003.1 GCA_002256005.1 Alphaproteobacteria bacterium PA4
AAGCATCCGGCAGGACGCCTGCGGCTCCCAGGGTGAGCGTGCCGGCGTCAACGGTGGTCGGCCCGATGTAGGTGTTCGCGAGCATCAGCACGGTGTTTCCGGAGCCGGTCTGCGTGAAACCTCCGTCACCGGTGATGGCGACCTTGAGGGCGTTGGTGCCCTGGGTGAGGGTGTTGCTGCGGTTCACCGCGAGGACGGCCCCTGGCTCCACGGTGATGATGGGCGTGTTTTGTGAAATGCCGCCCACCGCGCCACCATCGCCGATCATGAGGGTGCCGGAATTGATGAGGGTTTCGCCCCAGTAAGTGTTCTGGGCGGTGAAGGCGAGGGTGCCTGCGCCGGATTTGCTGAATATGTTTGTCGTTCCACTGCTGCCGCCGGCGATGATCCCGCTCATCTTCGCGTCGATGGCGGCCGAGCCATCATCGACCTGGATGACGCGGAGGTTTCCCGCGAGGGAAATCCGCTGCTGCCAGTCGAGCGTGGCGTCGGCTGTGTCATGGCTGAGGACGAGGACCCGGCCGGTGCCGATGAAATCCGTCCAGTTGATGGAGGTGTTAGGATCGGGGGTGAATCTCACCGCGCGGTTCGCCCCGAATGCTGCGAAGCCACCCGAGCCGAGCCACTGGACCTGATCCGCGCCGGCGCCGATCGTGCGTGCGGTTAGATCAGCGGCGCCGAGGCCTAGCACGCCGCCGCCGGTGAGTTCGAGATTGCCGTTGGGCAGCGCGGCGGCGTGTTGCAGGCGCAAGACGCCATCCGCCACGGTGGTGACGCCGGTATAGTCGTTGGTCGCATTGGTGATCGAAAGCACGCCGGGGCCTGTTTTGGTGAAACCGCTGGAAGTGCCGCCGGTGAGTTTGCCGCTGAGGGTGGCATCCACAGCAGCGGCGCCATCCTCCACGTGCATGGCGCGTTTTTGTCCGGCGAAGCTGATGCCGTTTCGGAAATCCAGCGTGTGGGTGGCTGTCGAATGGCTGAGGATCAGAATATTGCCGGTGCCGAGAATCGTGGAATTCCAGGAAAAGGAACCCGTGCCGTTATTGAGCCTCACCTGACGGTCCGCACCGAAGGCGGCGAAGCCGCCGCTGCCATTGACCCAGTCCAACTGACCGGCCCCCGTGCCCATCAGGCGGGTGAAGTCTCCAGTGGCGAGACCCAGCACGCCGCCTTCAAAAGCCAGCGCGCTTTCCCCGGCTCCCACGGTGTTGTCGATGCCGCCGGGCAGGCCGCTGGCGTTGTGGAGGAGCAGCAACCCGTCGTCGAGTGTGGTGACACCGGTGTAGGTGTTAGGCGAGGCGAAGACGACGGTTCCAGCCCCGGCCTTGGTCAATGCTCCCGCGCCGCTGATCCCACCGGAGAAGGTCAGCGTGCCGGATGCGGACTGGGTGACGACGAGCCGATCCACCAGCGAGACCGGCGCCGAGATGATGTCGTTGCCGCCACTCGTCTTGCTCAGGTTTGCGTTGATCCCGGAGTTATTGAAAACCATCGATCCGCCGTTGGCGGCGAGGGTGAAGGCGTGGGTGCTGTTGGAATCCCCCAGATCGATGGAGCCGAGCGTGGTGACGCCGGCAAGTTGAATGGTCTGGGCTCCGCTGATGTCGTTGTTGACCCGCGTGGAGATTCCGGCGGCATTTGGCACGGTGCCTGACGCCCAGTTGCCCGCAGTGTTCCATTGCTTGGTTCCGGCGGTGGTGGAGGTCCAAGTGAAGCCGCCGGGAACCACGCCGCTAATCGAACCAGTGTATTGACCGAGACTGGCGTAGTCCGTGTAGCCGGTTGTTAGGGGATTGCCATTGCCGATGCCGTCCACTGAAACGTAAAACACTCCGGCGCTCACCGTGCGGCTGAGCGTGACCGGCCGGGTGCCGCCGCTGCTTGCTCCGCTCACGTCAGCCGAAGTGGCGGTTTGCAGCAGCACACCGCCTGAATCGTAGAGTTTGACCTCCAGCCGCAGGTTCGCACCCAACGGTGTGGGCTTGATATTGATCACCAAAGAGCCGCTGACCGCTTCGACGCGGAAACAATCGAGATCGGTGTTGCGCCCGATCACGCCGCTGACACTCGCGGTGATGGAATCAGCTGTCAGCTTGGTCGCGGTGGCCAGCGTGCCGCCATGATCGTCCGGACGATACACCGCGCCTTGGGTGAGCATCACGGCGAGATCATCCTGCGTGTTGTTAGGGCTGGCATATTCCCCTTTGCTCCATTGGGTGATCGGCTCGTAGTAGCCTTTGCCCATGATGGGAGCCCAGTTGCCCTGGCCCAGGGTGGCACCATCCCCGCCCTCCACACCATCGTGCCCCAGACCCAGCGTGTGCCCCACCTCGTGGCTGGCCGCCTCGGCGACGTTTTTCGGGACGAATCCCGTGCCGCCAACGGGAAACACCCAGCAGGGCACATCCTGATTGGCATCAAAGGTGCCGGACAAGGCAACGCCGCCCACGCTGGCGCCATACCAGGTGCTGCCATTGCCGCCAATGACGCAACGCATGCCGAATTGGGCATCGCTGGAGCTGGTCTTCCTCAACGCCTCGATGTTCGGCTCCTCCGTCGTGACGTCGATGTCGAACATCGCATAATCCTCGGCGACGCGCTGCCAGATCTCGATGATATGGTTGCGTTCATCGTCCTCGAAAATGGCGACGTTATTGCCGCTGATGTTGTAGGCCGGGGATGCGGCGCCAGCCTTCCAGTATCCGGGCGTATTGTCCGTGTGGCCGTCGAAGTCGAGATGGATCACGCGGTTCGCGCCGGGGCGACTGTGCAGGAGGAAAGCCTGCGAGGTGTCGTAAGGCGATTGGTCGGTGGGGGCGATGCTCTCGGCGATCACTTCGGCGACGGCGATTTCGGCGGGTTTCGCAGGGGCGTGTTGCGCGCATTGCAGCTCGCAGGCGTAGAAGAGCTGTCCCTCGGGATCCACCCAGAGGGAATTGTCGGTCTGGAAAATCTTGCGGAGCTGTTGCGGGGATTTTCCATGAAAGGCGGCGACTTCCGGCAGCCTCGCGCCAAGCGCGGCGATGGCGGCCTCGCCGCGCGCCTTGTCGGCGGCCATGGTGGCGGTCAGCGCCGCGACATCGGCAGTCAGCCGGTCGATCCGCTCGGCATCGCGGGCGATCTGGTCGGTGCTGGTTTCGATCTGCGCCTCGGTGCGGGCGAGGCGTTCGGATGGCATCGGTGCAGCGGCGGGCGCGCGCCCTTCCAGCTGGGCGATACGCGCCTGCAGGGCGGCGACATCGGTGTTGGCAGCCGGCGCTGCGGCAAAGGGCAGACGCGAGCGCACCGTCGATTCGAACCAGGGATTGGCGATCAGGCCGAGGGCGAAGACGAACAGCATGGCGACGGCGATCCAGGCGAGGCTGCCACGCCGCGGCGGCGGCGGCGCGGCGCGCGGCGTGCCGGCCAGCCGGGCGCGCAGCCGTTCGGTGGCATCGAGGCTGGCGCGGTCGACTTCACCGCGATCGAAGGGCGCGTCCATGGGATTCCTTTCGGCGCCCTATTGGCACGCCGCGGCGATGGCCGCCAGCATGGCGTTGTCGTCGGGCGTCGCCGCGACGCTGACGGCGCGCCAGCCCGGCCCGGCCGCGGCCGCCACCCCGGCGCTGATCGCCAGCAGCGCAGTGTCGCCGCGCGCGCCGCCCAGCCGGTCATGCTCGGCGGCGAAATGGCGCGCGGTGCGGGCGCTGTAGAGCAGCACCAGATCGACCGCCGGCAGCGCCGCCAGCGGCAGCAGCAGGGCGCGATAGACGATGGCAGTGGCGAGGCTCAGGCCCGGCGGCAGCACGACCGGCGTGCGGTCTTCACCCGCCAGATGCAGGATGGTGCCGGCGAGCGTATCGAGCAGTGGCTGCACCGACCCCGGCCCGACGCGAACATCGCCGAACCCCGCCTCCCGCGCCGCCGCCGCCGTCGCCGCGCCGACGACATGACAGGGCAGGGCGCGCAGCGCTGCGGGCGCATCGGCCAGCCGGGCGGCAGCGGCGCTGGTCAGCAGCAGGGCATCGGGGGCGGTGGCGGGCGCGTCCCAAGCCACGGCTTCCGTCGCCAGCAGCGGCGCCTCGATAACATCATGCCCCAGCGCCCGCAGCTTGACGGCGCTCGCCTCGCCGCCGGGCCGGCACCGACGGCTCTTGACGACCAGCATCCCGGCGCTCAGCCGGGCGTGAACAGGCTGCGCAGCGCCGGGCTGGCGTCGTCCAGCATGTCGGCGGCCAGCGCCGCGACCAGCGCCGGCGCCTCCTCCAGCGCGGCTTCGAAGCCGCCTTCCTCGATCTCGCTGCCATCCTCGGTCATGATTTCGGCGCGGAAGGCGACGCGGCCATCGGCGACCTCGGCGAGCGCCGCCACCGGGCTGTGGCAGGTGCCGCCCAGCGCCGCGAGGAAGCCGCGCTCCAGCGAGACGGCGGCGAAGGTCGCGTCATGGTTGATGGCGGCGAGCAGCGCCAGCGTCGCCGCATCGCCCGCGCGCGCCGTGATGCCGACGGCGCCCTGGGCGCTGGCCGGCAGCATGACGTCGATGGGCACGGTGCTGCCGGCAGCGACGCCCAAGCGGTCCAGCCCGGCGGCGGCGAGCAGCGTCGCATCGATGGCGCCGCTTTCGACCTTGGCCATCCGCGTCGCGACATTGCCGCGCAGGATCTCGGTGACGATATCGGGGCGCAGCGATTTCAGCTGGGCGGCGCGGCGCGGGGAGGAGGTGCCGACACGGGCGCCGTGCGGCAGCGCGTCGATCGACTCCGCCCCCAGCAGGCGCTCCCGCACATCGGCGCGCGGCAGCATGGCGGCGAGCGCGATGCCGTCACGCAGCTGCGTTTCGACATCCTTCATCGAATGCACGCCGCAATCGATGCGGCCGTCGAGCAGCGCCGCGTCCAGTTCCTTGGTCCACAGCGCCTTGCCGCCGATTTCGGCGAGCGGCCGGTCCTGCACGCGGTCACCGGTCGTGGAGATGATGACGATTTCGGTCGCCGCCGGCCCCCAGCCATGCGCCGCCTGCAAGGCCGCAGCCGTCATGTGCGCCTGGGCCAGCGCGAGCGGCGACCCGCGGGTGCCGAGTTTGAAAGTGGGACTGGTCATGGCCCAGCCTTGTGAAAGCCCGGCCGCCAATTGGCAAGTCTCCGGACGCGCCAGGGTCAGCATAGGGGCTTGGCGACGACGCCGTACCAATGCCATAACTTCATCATGCAAGTTGCTTCCGCTTCCCGTCGCGCCCTGGCGCTGGTCCTGTGTCTGGCGCTCGCCGGTTGCGGTGGGGGCGGCGGCGCGCCGACCAGCGTGACGCCGACACCGACGCCGACGACGGTGACGCCCACCCCCAGCACCACCTGTTCGCTGCGCAGCCGCCAGGATTGGGCGGCCGGGCAATTGCGCACCTATTATCTGTTCCCGGAAACCCTGCCGGCGAGCCTCGATCCCGCGCCTTACACCAGCGTCCAGGCCTATATCGACGCGCTGACCGCGACGGCGCGCTCGCAGAATCGCGATCGCTTCTTCACCTATGTCACCTCGATTGCCGAGGAGAATGCGTTCTTCGCGTCGGGGTCCACCGCGGCCTTCGGCATTCGCCTGCAAACCGATGGCGTCGCCCGCCGCGTCTTTGTCGCCGATGCCTATGAAGGCGCACCGGCGCTGGCCGCCGGCCTTGATCGCGGCACCGAAATCCTCGCCATCGGCACCAGCACCGCCGATCTGCGCGATGTCAGCGCCATCATCGCCGCGGAAGGCACCGGCGGCATCACCAACGCGCTCGGCCCGTCGACCGCCGGCATCACCCGCACGCTGCGCATCACCGACAGTGCCGGCCCCCGCGTCGTCAGCGTGACCAAGGCGGATTTCGCCATCCCGCCGGTGTCGTCGCGCTTCGGCACCCGCATCCTCGACAATGGCGGCACCCGCGTCGGCTATGTCAATCTGCGCACCTTCATCTCCACGGCCGATCCGGCGCTGCGCGCCGCCTTTGCCGATTTCCGGGCGCAGGGCATCACCCAGCTGATCATCGATTTCCGTTACAATGGCGGCGGGCTGGTCTCGATCGCCGAGCTGATGGGCGACCTGCTCGGCGACAATCGCAGCAGCAGCGACGTGTTCAGCTACACCACCTTCCGCACCGAACTGGCCAGCAACAACAGCACGAAATTCTTCAGCCGCCAGCCGCAATCACTGGCGCCGACCAAGATCGCCTTCATCGGGACCAGCGCCAGCGCTTCGGCCAGCGAATTGGTGATGAATTCGATGGTGCCCTATCTGCGGGCGAATGGCGCGCTCATCGGCAGCAACACCTTTGGCAAGCCGGTCGGCCAGATCGCCCGCGACCAGGCGGCCTGTGATGACCGGCTGCGCGTCGTCGCCTTTGCGACGCAGAACAGCGAGCGGCGCGGCAATTACTATACCGGGATGGCGAGCGAGATCGGCGCCAGCTGCAGCGCGGCCGACGACATCAACCGCCCGATGGGCGACCCGGCGGAGGCGTCCACGCGCGCCGCGCTGGACTTCCTCGCCGGCCGCAGCTGCTCGGCGATTGCGGCAGAGGGGCGGTCGCTGGCGCTGGGCGCGAACGGGGCGCGGACGCTGCTGGTGCCGGAGCGGGTGGACACCGTGCAGCGGGAAGTGCCGGGGACGTATTAGGCCCCTTCCCTCCCCCTTGCGGGGAGGGAGTTGGTCAGCCCACGTACGCCCTCACTGCCTTGAGATGCGCGTCCCGCTCCGCATCCCCCAGAAACGCCCCCCGGAAGCTGTTCTCGGCCAGTTTCACCAGCGCCGCCCGATCCAGGTCCAGCGCCTCCGCCACCGCTTCGAAATTGCGGTTCACATAGCCGCCAAAATACGCCGGATCGTCGGAATTGACCGTTGCCGCCAGCCCCAGGTCGAGCATGCGGCGCAGCGGGTGGCTGGGCAGGTCGGGGACGCCGCACAGGGCGAGGTTCGACAGCGGACAGACGGTCAGGCACATGCCCGACGCCGCCAGCCGCGCCACCAGCGCGGGGTCTTCCAGCGCGCGATTGCCATGGTCGATGCGGTCGACCTCGAGCACGTCGAGCGCCTCCCACACATATTCCGGCGGGCCTTCCTCCCCGGCGTGGGCGACCAGCTTCAGCCCCAGCGCGCGGGCGCGGGCGAAGACGCGGGCGAATTTCGCCGGTGGATGCCCGGCCTCCGACGAATCGAGGCCGACGCCGTGGATGAGGGAGAGGAAGGGCAGCGCTTCGTCGAGCGTCGCTTCGGCGCTGGCCTCGTCGAGATGGCGCAGGAAGCACAGGATCAGCCGCGAGGTCAGGCCGCGCGCCCGGGCGGCGTCCAGCGCGCGAGTGATGCCGGTGATGACGGTGGCAAAGGCAACGCCGCGCTCGGTATGGCCCTGCGGATCGAAGAAGATCTCGACGTGGCGCACCCCATCATTGGCAGCGCGGGCCAGATAGGCGGCGGTCAGGTCATGGAAATCCTGCTCGGTCAGCAGCACCGCCATGCCCTGATAATAGATGTCGAGGAAATCCTGGAGGTTCGAAAAGGCATAGGCGGCGCGCACCTCGGCCACCGAGGCGAAGGGGATGGCGACCTGATTGCGCTGCGCCAGCGCGAACATCATTTCGGGCTCCAGCGACCCTTCGATGTGGAGGTGGAGCTCGGCCTTAGGCAGCCCGGCGATGAAGGCGTTGCGGGCGTCGGGACTGGCAAAATCGCTCATGCGGGCACCTCGCGGAGGATGGCGGCGGCGTCGGGCTTGTGGCGGCGGATTTCGTCCGGGCTCAGCCCGGTGATCTCGTGCGGGAACACCAGCCAGGCATCGGTTTCATGGACGTAGAAATCCGGCTTCAGCGCGGTGCGGTTGCGTGCCGGCTTGTAATAGACGGTGGCGATGCGGATGTCCTGCGGGGTGTTGTGGCGGCAACGCAGCCGCAGCTCGCGCAGGAACGCATCGATGCTGCGGCCCGAATCGAAGACATCGTCGATGACCAGCAGGCGATCCTCCGGGTTCAGCGTGTCGATGAGATGGCCGAGGGCGAACACGCGCACCTCCGGGCCCTGCGTGTCGATGCCGGTGTAGGACGAGGTGCGGATGGCGATATGGTCGCAAGGCTGGCCCTGATATTCCAGCAATTCCTGCACCGCGATGCCGACCGGCGCGCCGCCGCGCCAGATGCCGACCAGATGCGTCGGCGCGAAACCGCTGTCGAGCACCTGCCAGCCGAGCCGGAAGCTGTCGGCGAGCAGGTCATTGGCGCTGATATAGGTCTTGTCGCCCATGCTGGCCCCCGTTGTTGCTGTGCCGCCGATATTCCGCGAACCCGCGACGGGCGCAAGCGGCGTCAGGCCTTGCGGCTGGCCTTTTCGGCGATCCCCGACTGCGCCTCGCGGCGCGCGAGCTCGGCGCGGATGTCGTCGAAGGTCAGCCCGGCATCGACGAGCAGCAGCGCCAGATGGAACATCAGGTCGCTGGCCTCGCCGATGAGGTCGGCGCGGTCATTGCCCATCGCGGCGATGACGGTCTCGACGGCTTCCTCGCCCAGTTTCTGCGCGATCTTGGCGCGGCCCCTGGCGGTGAGTTTCGCGACATAGGAGGTCGCCGGGTCGGCATGGCGGTTCAGCCTGATGCGCGCCACCAGCCGGTCGAAACCCTCTTCGCTCGCGGTTTCGCTCATGTCCGCACCACCAGACCGGCGGCGGCAAGCGCGGCCTTGGCCTCGGCGATCGAGGCCTGGCCGAAGTGGAAGATCGACGCGGCGAGCACGGCACTGGCATGCCCGTCCACAACGCCGCTGACAAGATCAGCGACACCGCCGACGCCGCCCGAGGCGACCACCGGCACCGGAACCGCATCGGCGATGGCGCGGGTCAGCGCCAGATCATAGCCGCTGCGGGTGCCGTCGCGGTCCATGCTGGTCAGCAGGATTTCGCCGGCGCCGAGCCGTGCGGCTTCCCTGGCATATTCGACCGCGTCGATGCCGGTGGCGCGGCGGCCGCCATGGGTGAAGATTTCCCATTTGGGCGTCCCGTCGGCATTGGGCGCCACCGCCTTGGCATCGACAGCGACGACGACGCATTGCTCGCCGAAGCGCATGGCCAGCTCGCCGATCAATGCCGGGCGGGCGACCGCGGCGGAATTGACCGCCACCTTGTCGGCGCCGGCGAGCAGCAGCGCCCGCGCATCGGCAACGCTGCGCACGCCGCCACCGACGGTCAGCGGCATGAAACAGGCGTCGGCGGTGGCTTCGACGATGTGCAGCAGTGTCGAACGGTCCTCATGGCTGGCGGTGATGTCGAGAAAGGTCAGTTCATCAGCGCCGGCGGCGTCATAGGCCCGCGCCGCCGCCACCGGATCGCCGGCATCGCGCAGCGCGACGAAATTGACGCCCTTGACGACGCGGCCATCGGCGACGTCGAGGCAGGGGATGACGCGGACGGCGAGGGTCATGCGGCCGCCCCTGCACGATTGTCATCCCGGGCTTGACCCGGGACCCAGCTTGCTTCGGCGCAGAGAAAAACGGGGTCCCGGGTCAAGCCCGGGATGACAGGAAAGCTGTTCACGCCGCCACCCGCAACGCTGCGGCAAGATCGAGCCGGCCATCGTACAGCGCCCGCCCGGTGATCACGCCCTCGATATTCGGCTGCCCGACCAGCGCCGCGATATCGTCCAGCCCGGCGACGCCGCCCGAAGCGATGACCGGCACCGGGCTGACCGCGGCCAGCGCCAGCGTCGCTTCCAGATTGACGCCCTTCAGCATGCCGTCGCGGCCGACATCGGTGAACAGCAGCGCCGCCACCCCGGCATCGGCAAAGCGCGCCGCCAGCTCGGCCACCGACACCGTCGAGCGTTCCGCCCAGCCGCGCGTCGCCACCATGCCGTCCCGGGCATCGACGGCGACGACGATGCGGCCGGGATGGGCGCCGGCGACCTCGCGCACCAGTTCGGGGTTTTCGAGCGCCGCCGTGCCCATCACCACGCGCCAGACGCCGGCGGCCAGCCAGGCTTCGACATGGGCGCGGCTGCGCACGCCGCCGCCGACCTGCACCCGCCCGCCGAAGCCGGCAATCGCGGCGTGCACGCCGTCACCATTGCGGCTGTCGCCGGCAAAGGCGCCGTCGAGGTCGACGACGTGCAGATGGGTGGCACCGGCTGCCGCGAACACCGCCGCCTGGGCGCCGGGATCATCGGCATAGATGGTGGCGCGGTCCATATCGCCCTCGGCCAGCCGCACGCACTGGCCGCCCTTCAGGTCGATGGCGGGGAAAATGATCACAGGCTCCCCCGCCCTGCAAGGGAGGGGGCTGGGGGGAGGGTGTTCACCGCGTTTCGTCCTTCGCCAACAGAGAGACCCTCCCCCCGGCCCCCTCCCTGAGAGGGAGGGGGAGAGGTGAGCCAATTCTTCAGGAACGCCAGCCCATAGGCCTGGCTCTTTTCCGGGTGGAACTGCACGCCGGTGATGTTGCCGCGCGCGACGATGGCGGGAAAGGCGCCGCCATGGTCGCTGGTCGCCCGCACATCGGCCGGGTCTTCGGGGTCGAAGCGATAGCTGTGGACGAAATAGGCATGGCCCTCGGCAACGCCGCTGGCGTTCGCCGCCGTCACGCGGTTCCAGCCCATGTGCGGGATTTTCAGCGCCGGATCGGCGGGCGTCAGCCGTGTGACGATGCCGGGCAACCAGCCCAACCCCTGATGGACGCCATGTTCATGGCCAACGCTCGCCAGCAGCTGCATGCCGACGCAGATGCCGAGGAAGGGCGTGCCGCGCTGGTTCACCGCCTCGTCGAGCGCTGCTTCGATGCCTGTCCGTTCGCGCAGCTGGCGGATGCACTGGGCAAAGGCACCCACGCCGGGCAGCACAATCCGGTCAGCCGTGGCGATGGTGGCGGGATCATCGCTCACCACGACATCGGCCCCGGCCCGCGCCAGCGCTCGCGCGGCAGAGCGCAAATTGCCGGCGCCATAATCCACCACCGCCACCCGCGAGCTGCCGACCGTCATGGTCGACCGATCGGGCAATGCCGCGCCCGCGAGGGAATCAAGGCTGGTGTCATGCAGCGGCGGGTAATGCATCGCCCCGGCGGGGGCAAGACAACGATGCTGCGACCAACATGCAACCGAAAAACGCGGCATTTTGCGTTGCCATGGCATTGGCCGTGCCATTATCGAGCAAACTGCGGACTATTGAGAACCGCCAAAAACAGGGAGTATCCATGAAGCCGTTCGTCTTTATCGCCAGCCTTGTTGCAGCCGTGTCTGCCATGCCTGCCGGTGCTACCACCTATGTGTTCAGCTATATTTCGACCGCCGGTGTGCTTGCCGGCACGCTCGAAGGCACGTTGCAGGCTGACAACAACCGCATTTTCGTGCAGAACTTCACCAGCCTGACGTTCAACGGTGCCGCGCGCGCGGCGTTTCCGTTCATCAACAATTTTTCGGCGCATTTCTTTGGTTCGACGAACCAGTCGGTTGTCTCGCTGGATGGCACCAACATGAACGTGATCGCATGCCTCGACTCCGGCTGCGTTCCCGACGATGCCTTCTTTGCGTTCGACCCGTTCGAACGCTTTGGCGTGGCTTACTTCTCGTCCGGGTTCGGCTTTGGCGAGGCATCGGAAGCGTACAGCGCCGCAAACTGGTCGATTTCGACGGTCGCCACCGTTCCCGAGCCGGCCAGTTGGGCGATGCTGATCGCCGGCTTTGGCCTGGCCGGGGCCGTGCAGCGCCGGCGGCGCGCAAACGTGCCGGCCTGAACCGGCACGGGCCGCATCATGACAGGGCGGCGCCACTGCGGCGCCGCCCGACTGCGGTCGACCCTAGCCCAGGCTGCCCTTGGTCGATGGGATCGCATCCGCCTTGCGCGCATCGATGGCCACCGCCGCCCGCAGTGCCCGCGCCACACCCTTGAAGCAGCTTTCGGCGATATGGTGATTGTTGACACCGTACAGCGTTTCGATGTGCAGGGTGATGCCGGCATTGCCGGCCAGGGCGGCGAAGAATTCCTTCACCATCTCCGTGTCCAGCTCGCCCAGCTTGGGCTGGCTGAACGAAGTGCGCCAGACCAGATAGGGCCGGCCCGAAATGTCGAGCGCCACCCGGGTCAGCGTTTCGTCCATCGGCACCAGGGCGTCGCCATAACGGGTGATGCCCTTGCGCTCGCCCAGCGCCCTGGCGATCGCTTCGCCCAGCGCGATGCCGCAATCCTCGGTGGTGTGGTGGCCATCGATGTGCAGATCGCCCTTGGCGGTCAGATTGATGTCGATCAGCGAGTGCCGCGACAATTGCTCGAGCATGTGATCGAGAAAGCCGATGCCGGTCGCGACATGATAGACGCCGGTGCCGTCGAGATCGACGGTCACGTCGATGGCGGTTTCCTTGGTGGAACGGCTGACGGTGGCGGTGCGGCTCATGGCGGCGCGGGGTAAAGCATCGGCGGCGTGGCTGCAAGCGAAGGCCATATTGGCGATGCGACAAAAAATCCCACAAAAACCCC
Organism: Alphaproteobacteria bacterium PA4; assembly: GCA_002256005.1. Classification (GTDB taxonomy): domain Bacteria; phylum Pseudomonadota; class Alphaproteobacteria; order Sphingomonadales; family Sphingomonadaceae; genus Sandarakinorhabdus. The sequence goes on from NKIQ01000003.1 coordinate 12,456, forward strand.
AAAAAAGGCTGATTATTCTCTTGAACGGAAAAATAACGCGATTTAGGACCGCTTCGTTTCGGGATGGCGTTGGGGGGTGCAGGAGACGAAACGGAGTGTTTGGTTTCATATGCATCAAAGGGGAATTTTGTGAAGAAGATCACACTTGCCGCAGCCTTGCTGCTGGCAACAACGTCGGTTTCGGCGAATGCTGCTATCTTTAACTTTATCTATCTTCTCAACGGCAACACATTGGAAGGCCAGGTCGAAGGCATTCTGCAGGCCGATAATGATACGGTTGTCGTGTCGCAACTGCTGTCATCAAGCTATAATCTGAATGTCGGCATACCGCTGCCTTTCCTGGGCAGCGGCGCCAGCTATGCCAACGCTGTGACGGCAATCGATTTAAGCCAGCTCCTGACCGGAACGCCAAAATTGAGCCTGAGCGGCAACAACAATGATTTTCTGGCGTGCAATAATGTGGTGTGCGACGACGGATTTGCGTTCGTGCCGAGCCCAAACACGTTCCTGCCCTTTCCATTAGTGGCTTCGGGTATCACCTATGGCCAGACCTTGGATCTCTACAACGCGCAGAACTGGTCGATGTCGCTGGCGAATCCGGTGCCCGAACCGGCGAGCTGGGCGATGCTGATCGCCGGTTTCGGCCTCACCGGTGCTGCCATGCGCCGTCGCCGGGCGGTGGTTGCCGCCTGAGGCAACGCAGCCTTGCAGAAGGGGAACGGCGGTCCGCATGGGCCGCCGTTTTTCGTTGGGGGGCGTGTCGGCCCCTGGCCGCAGGCTCAGCCGGTCGCCGCCGTCCGCGCCGCATCGGCGGCGCTCAGCACGTCCCAGGCCGCCTGCACGGCGCGGAAGCGCTCGGCCTTGGCGGCGTCATTGCCCGCCACATCGGGGTGGTTTTCCTTGGCGGCGGCGCGCCAGGCGGCCTTGATGGCCACCATGTCGGCATCGGACTCCAGCCCCAGCACGGCGAGCGCGTCGAGCTCGGCACGGCTGCGGCTGCCGTCGCCGGGGCCGCCCCACTCCCAATGCGCGGCGCGCTTGTAGGTGCGCTGCGCATCCTCGCTGGCTTCGCGGGCGGCGGCCTCCTCGGGGCTCAGCCCGGCGAAATAATCCCAATTGGCATTGTATTCGGCGGCATGGGCTTCGCAGAAATACCAGCGTTCCGGGCGGTTGGGGGCCTTGGGCGCCGGCCGGTCACCCGGCTTGCCGCAGCCATGGCGGTCGCACAGTCGGATCTCGGCCGCGGCATTGCCGCTGCCATAGGGCCGCCAGCGCGGAAACCCCCAGTCATCGGTGCGCCGCGAACGGGCCATGGCGTCGATTGCACTCCTGTTCTGCCGGCGAGTCGCGCCGGCATTCGTCCCACGAATGCGGCAGCGGCGGCGCGGCGTCCAGTCGAAAGCAGAGGATAGACGGCGCGGCAAAAGTGCGGAAAGGTTGCACCCATGCTGGCCCTCATCGCTTCGCGCCGTTTCGGGCCGCTGTTCGTCACCCAGTTCCTGGGGGCGTTCAACGACAATCTGTTCAAGACGGCGTTCATCTTTCTCGTCACCTTCCACCTCGCCGCCGGCGACGCGGTGCGCGCTGCCACGCTGGCGACGGTGGCGACCGGCGTGTTCATCCTGCCCTTTCTGCTGTTTTCGGGGATTGCCGGCGAAATCGCCGATGCCCGCGACAAGGCGTGGATCGCTCAGCGCGTGAAGATCGCCGAAATCGCCTTCATGGCGCTGGGGCTGGCGGCGCTGGCGCTGGAGTCGATTCCGCTGGCCCTGGCGGTGATCTTCCTTATGGGCGTGCATTCCACCATCTTCGGCCCGGTCAAATACGCCATCCTGCCCCAGCATCTGGCGGCGGACGAGCTGCTGCTCGGCACCGGGCTGGTCGAGGGCGCAACCTTCGTCGCCATATTGCTCGGGCAGATATTGGGCGGCCTGCTGCCGGCGGGCATTGCCGGGCCGGCGGCGGTCGCCGTCGCGATCCTCGGCTGGCTGGTGTCGCGGGCGATTCCGCCGGCGCCGCCGGAGAGCGAGAGCGCCATCGACTGGAACCCGCTGACCAGCTCCCGCCGCGCGCTGGGCGGCGCCTTTGCCAGCCCGATGCTGCGCAACGCCACCATCTGCATCAGCTGGTTCTGGGCCTTGGGCGCCGTCTACACCAGCCAGTTCGTGCCGCTGGCGAAGAATGATCTGGGCGGCAGCGAAGGCGTCGCCACCCTGTTCCTCGCCGCCTTTTCGGTCGGCGTCGCCGCCGGCTCGGCTGGGGTCAGCCGGCTGCTCGGCGGGCGCGTGTCGACGCGGCTGGCGCCCTGGGCCGGGCTGGTGATGGCGGCGGCGGGCATCGACCTGTTCCTCGCCGAACGCAATTTCGGCGGCAGCGCCGGCGATGTCGCCAGCTTCCTCGGCCAGCCCGGCGGCTGGCGCGTGCTCGGCGATCTGCTGGTGCTGGCCATCGCCGGCGGCATCTTTTCGGTGCCGCTCTATGGCGTCCTCCAGACCGAAACGCCGGCCGGCGGCCGCTCGCGGGCGATCGCTGCCAACAATATCGTCAACGCCGGGTTCCAGGTGACGGCGGTGCTGGCCATCGGCGCCGCCATCGCCCGCGGCGCCGGCATCACCGCCGTGCTGCTGGCGGCGGGGCTGACCGTGCTGCTGTTGCTGCCATTGCTGCGGCGTCTGCCGCGCTGAATGCAGCGGGCCGAACTGGACTTTTGCGGGTTACAAGGGCTACACGACAGGCTCGCCCTCTGAATCTGCCAGGACTGCCTGTTCCCATGTCAAAAGTTGCGCTGATTACCGGTGTCACCGGCCAGGACGGGGCCTATCTGTCGGAATTGCTGCTGGGCAAGGGCTATGTCGTCCATGGCGTCAAGCGCCGGTCATCGTCGTTCAACACCGGCCGCATCGACCATCTCTACAAGGACCCGCACGAGGGCCACACCAATTTCCGCCTGCACCATGGCGATCTGACCGACGCCACCAACCTCATCCGGCTGGTGCAGGAAACCCGGCCCGACGAGATCTACAATCTGGCGGCGCAGAGCCATGTCCAGGTCAGTTTCGAAACGCCGGAATATACCGCCAACGCCGATGGCATCGGCACGCTGCGCCTGCTGGAGGCGATCCGCATCCTCGGCCTTGAAAAGACCACGCGCTTCTACCAGGCGTCGACATCGGAACTCTACGGCCTTGTCCAGGCGGTGCCGCAGAACGAAACCACGCCCTTCTATCCGCGCTCGCCCTATGCCGCGGCCAAGCTCTATGCCTATTGGATCACGGTCAATTACCGCGAGGCCTATGGCATCCATGCCTCCAACGGCATCCTGTTCAACCATGAAAGCCCGTTGCGCGGCGAAACCTTCGTGACCCGGAAGATCACCCGCGCCGTCGCCGCCATCGAGGCGGGGACGCAGGCAAAGCTCTATCTCGGCAATCTCGATGCGCAGCGCGACTGGGGCCATGCCCGCGACTATGTCGAGGGCATGTGGCGCATCGTCCAGCATGCGACGGCGGAAGACTGGGTGCTGGCGACCGGCACGACGACGACGGTGCGCCGCTTCGTCGAACTGGCCTTTGCCGAAATCGGCCGCACGGTGGCATGGTCGGGCACGGGCGTCGACGAAACCGGGCGCTGTGCCCGCACCGGCGAGGTGCTGGTCGCCATCGATCCGCGCTATTTCCGCCCGACCGAGGTCGATCTGCTGCTTGGCGACCCATCGAAGGCGCGCGACAGGCTGGGCTGGACGCACACGACGACGATGGAACAGCTGGTCCGCGAAATGGTCGCCGCCGATCGCCAAGAGGCCGCGGGCGGGCGCTGATGTTCGACCTTTCGGGCAAGCGCATCTGGGTGGCCGGGCATCGCGGCATGGTCGGCAGCGCGCTGGTGCGCCGGCTGGCCGCCGATGGCCATGCGGTGCTGACCGCCGATCGCGCCCGTGTCGACCTGATGCGCCAGGCCGAGGTGGAAGCCTATGTGGCGGCGGAAAAGCCCGATGTCGTCATCATCGCGGCGGCGCGGGTCGGCGGCATTGCCGCCAATGCGGCGCGGCCGGTGGATTTCCTCCACGACAATCTGATGATCGAGGCCAATATCATGCGCGCCGCCGCCGAAGCCCGGGTGGCCAAGCTGCTGTTCCTCGGCTCCTCCTGCATCTACCCGCGCCTGGCGCCGCAACCGATGGCCGAGGATGCACTGCTGACCGGGCCATTGGAGCCGACCAACCAATGGTATGCCATCGCCAAGATCGCCGGCATCAAGCTGGCCGAGGCCTATCGCCAGCAATGGGGGCTGGATTTCATCAGCGCCATGCCGACCAACCTTTATGGCCCCGGCGACAATTACGATCTGGAATCGAGTCATGTCATCCCGGCGCTGATCCGCAAGGCGCTGGAGGCCCGCGACAGCGGTGCCGAAACCATGACCGTCTGGGGCAGCGGCACGCCGCTCCGGGAGTTCATGCATGTCGATGATCTCGCCGATGCGCTGGTCTTCCTGCTGCAACATTATTCGGCAGCGGAGCACATCAATGTCGGCACCGGGCAGGAGGTGACCATCGCCACCGTGGCGCAGACCATCGCCGACACGGTGGGCTTCACCGGCCGGCTGGTCTTCGATGCCAGCCGCCCCGATGGCACACCCCGGAAGTTGATGGACTCGCAGCGCCTGCTGGCGCTGGGCTGGGCGCCGCGCATCGGGCTGCGCGATGGCCTGGCCGATGCCTATCGTGCCTTTCAGGCCGGGAACGGCGCCGCGCGGTGAGGGTCAGCATCATCACCGTGGCCTATAAGGCGGCGGCGACGATCGGCGACACCTGTGCCGCGGTGGCGGCGCAGGACTGGCCCGACATCGAACATATCATCATCGACGGTGCCTCCGGCGACGGCACCACGGACATTGTCGCGGCGACGGCCCGCCCCGGCCATATCTTCATCTGCGAGCCCGATGACGGCCTCTATTTTGCGATGAACAAGGGGCTGGCGCTGGCGACCGGTGACCTCATCGGCTTTCTCAACGCCGATGATTTCTTCTGCCGCCGCGACGCCGTGCGGCTGCTGGTCGCAGCGGCACAGGCCGCGCCGGACGCCGATGCCGTGTCCGCCGCCGCCGTGAATGTGCGCGAGCATGACCCCTGGCAGCGCACCCGCAGCTATCCGCCGACGCCCTATGCGCCCTGGATGCTGCGCTTTGCCCATATGCCCTCGCACCTTGGCTTTTATGCCCGGCGCGCGGCGGTGGCGCGCGTGGGCCATTTCGATCCCGCCATCGGCATCGGTGCCGATTTCGACTGGATGGTGCGGTTTTTCGCCGTCGAAGGCCTGCGCGCCCAGCCGGTGCCACAGACCATCGTCAACATGCGCGATGGCGGCCTGACCAATCGCGGCTTTGACAGCCGGCGCCGTATCAATACCGAGGCACTGGCGACACTGCGCCATCATGGGCTGCTGGCGCTGACGCCGCTGGTCTGGGCCAAATATGTGGTGAAGGCCCTGCAGTTCGTGGTGCCGGCACGGGATTGGCCGCCGCCGCCGGACCTGCGCTGTGGCCCTGACCTGCCGGTCAGGGAATGATGACGAGGAAGATATAGGTCGCAAAGACGACGAGGTGGACGACGCCGTTGAGGATGGTCGTGCGCCCGGTGCGCAGCGACAGCGAGGCGAGCAGCAGCGAGAGGATCAGCAGCAGCACATCCTCCGAATCCAGCCCCAGGGTCAGCGGGAAGCCGAGCAGCAGCGAGACCAGCGCCACGGCCGGGATGGTGAGGCCGATCGAGGCCAGCGCCGAGCCGAGCGCGAGGTTCAAGCTGTCCTGCAAGCGATCGGCGCGGGCCGCGCGCACCGCCGCCAGCCCTTCCGGCAGCAGCACGATGCCGGCGATGATGACGCCGACCAGCGCCTGCGGCGCACCCAGCGCGGCGACGCCGGCCTCGATGGCCGGGGCCAGCGCCTTGCCGATCATGACGACGCCGACTAGCGCCGCGACCAGCAGCCCGGCGGCGGCGAGCGCGGTGCTGTTCGCCGGCGGCGCGGCATGGCTGCCCGGCGCCGCGGCGGGATCGAGGAAATAGTCGCGGTGGCGGACGGTCTGCACGAAGACGAAGGTGAGGTAGAGGATGACCGAGATCACCGCCACGAACGCCAGCTGGCTGGGCGCATAGGTCGGCCCCGGCGTCGTCAGCGTCTGGTTGGGCAGGATCATCGTCAGGATGGTCAGCGGGATCAGCACGGTCAGCGCCGCACTGGCGCCCGACAGATTGTAGCTCTGCTCACCAAAGCGGGTGCCGCCGACCAGCAGACACAGGCCGACAATGCCATTGAGGATGATCATCACCGCAGCGAACACCGTGTCGCGCGCCAGTTCGGTCGACTCCGTGCCGCCGGCGATCATCAGCGACACGATCAGCGCCACCTCGATCGTCGTCACCGCCAGCGCCAGCACCAGCGTGCCATAGGGCTCGCCGATGCGATGCGCGATGACCTCGGCATGATGCACCGCCGACAGCACGGCGACGATCAGCACCGGCGCCAGCAGCAGCGGCGGCAGTTCGACATGCAGCAGCTTCAGCCCGGCGATGGCCAGCGCCACCAGCGGCGCCGCCCAGGCCCAGAGCGGCAGGCCGAGCGGCCCGGCATGGGTGTGGGTTGCGGCAGTCATGGTGTCAGGTCCGTCAGCATGACCGCCTCATGCCGGGTCGGCGCGAAAAAGGCGAGAGGGCGCGACACTCCCTCCCCGCAAGGGGGAGGGAGTCGCTTCCTTCACGGCAAAGGCGTCACCAGCGGGAACGTCGCCGGCGGTGGCTGGAACAATGTCAGGAAGCGTTGCAGCACGGCGGGGTCGCCGGCGATCTTCAGCGTGCCGGCCTGCATCAGATCGAGCGCCTTCGCCTGGCCACCGATCATGGCGATGAGGGCGAGGCGCGGCACGATCAGTGTCGCATCGGCGGCATCGCTGACGCCCAGCTCGTGCAGCATCACGCCATTGCCGATGCTGACGAGGTGGCGCTCGTTCATGTCCGGAATCTCGAAGGCAACGGTGAACGGCTTGCCGAGCGCGGCCTCGGGCTTGACCCGCACGCTCATCGTGTCGAGCAGTTGCGCGACCTGCAAATTGGCGGCGATGGCGTTGCTGCCCGGTGCCACGGCGGGCTGGATGCCCTTTCGGAGTTCGAGCGCACCCGACAGGTAGAAATCCCGCCACGGCGAGGCTTCGGCGCGATACGCCAGCTGGTCGTAGCGGTCGGCGAGCGCGTCTTTCGCCGCCTGGTTGGCCGGCTCGGCGCGGACGACATGGCCGAGCAGCGTCGCCGCCCAGCGGTCCTCGCCGGCGGCGGCGGCCTTGGCGGCGAGCTTCATCACCTTTTTGGCGCCGCCCATCGCCGCCACCGTGCGCTGCGCCAGTTCGTTGCGGGGCAGCGGATCGAGATTGACCGGATCGCCGTCAAAGGCCCCCAGATAGCGCTGATAGACGGCGCGGGCGTTGAACTTCAGCGCGCCATAGTTGGGCCGGTTGAACCAGGCGCGGGCCAGCGGCGGCGGCAGCGCGATGGCCTCGCCGATCTCGACGGCGTTGAGGCCGTTGTTCATCAGCCGCACGCTTTCATTGTGGACGAAGGCATAGGCCTGGGCGTGGACGAGCAGATAGCGCGACACCTCCTCGGCCCCCCAGCGCGGCCAGAAATGCGAGGTGAAGACGACATCGGATTTCGCGGCATAGGCCCGCCGTGCCGCCAGCAGATAGTTCGACCAGCCATGCGCATCGCGGACCAGCGCGCCGCGCGGGGTGAGCAGATTGTGCATGGCGCCATTGGCGTTTTCGGCCATGCAGAGGGCGCGGAAATCGGGCAGGTAGAAATTCATTTCCGCCGGCGCCTCGGTGTTGGGCGTCAGCTGGAATTCGAAACGCACGCCATCGATGGTGCGGGTGTCGCCGGTCGCCCGAATCGAATCATTGGGCGGGATCAGCCCGATGGTGCCGCCGGCGCGCACCGGCCCCAGCCCCGACGAGACATGGCCATCGGGTGCCGATGGCAGCAGCGCGCCGAACATATAGACGGCGCGCCGCGTCATCGCCGGGCCGGCGATGACATTTTCGGAAATCGCCTCGGCCATGAAGCCTTCCGGCGCGATGACGGCGACCTTGCCAGCCAGCGCATCGGCGGCGGTGATGACACCGGCAGCGCCGCCGAAATGATCGGCATGGCTGTGGGTGTAAAGCACGGCGACCACCGGGCGGGCACCCAATGTGGCATTGACCAGCGCCAGCCCGGCGGCGGCGGCCTCCACCGTCGTCAGTGGGTCGATGATGATCCAGCCGGTTTTCCCGCGGATGATCGTCATGTTGGACAGGTCATAGCCGCGGATCTGCCAGATGCCGTCCTGGACCTGGAACAGCCCGGCCTTCGCCAGCAAGGACGCGTTGCGCCACAGGCTGGGGTTGACGGTGGCGGGCGCCGGGCCGCTGAACTGGGCATCGGCGGCAAAGTCGCGCAACACCTTGCCATTGGCATCGCGCAGCTGCGGGGCGGGTGGCGCCGCGATGAGCCCGCGGGCGGCGAAATCGAAGTCCTGCCTGTCCTCCCAGTTCAGCGTGGCCGACAGTTTCGCATTGTCGGCGATGGTGGCGGGGCTGGCGACGGGCGCGGCGCTGGCAGCAGTGGCGAGCAGCAGCAAGGGGAGGAGGCGGTGGATCATGGCCGAAAGCCTAATCCCCGGGGTGCGCCGCCGCCAGCCTGTCGGTTTGGGGGAGGCAACGCCCTCCCTCCCCCCTGCGGGGAGGGCGACTCACCGAAGGTGAGCGGGGTGGGGGTTCACATGTGGCAACACGAGCAACCCCCACCCCGCTCGCTTCGCGAGTCGCCCTCCCCGCAAGGGGGAGGGAGGCGGTTAGTGCACCCTGAGGATCAGCGACTGGCTCGCCGTCGCCAGCAGCGTGCCGTCCTCGGCGAACAGATGCACCCGGCCGTGCGCGAACCCCTGCGCCACCGCATGGATGCGGATGTCGGCGAGCACCCAGCGCGTCGGCACCAGCCGGGCAAAGCGGATGGTGTTGTCGAGGCTGTTGCCGCCGGCGTTGGTGCCCAGCGCATTGCCGACGCCCGATGGCAGGAAATCCGCCATTACCGCCAGTACCAGCCGGTCGACCGGCAGCGCCGGGTCCTGCGGCGTCACCCACAGCCGGGCGATGCCGTCGGGGCTGGGGCCACCTTCGGCGCGGGCGGCGCCGAAGCGGCCATGGGCGACGCGCTGGTGGAACAGGCTGTTGATGTCGTCCTCGCGGCGGATCCAGTTGTACGCCATCGCCGGGCAGTCCGCGGGCGGCGGCACATCGGGCATCTGCGCCCATTGCGCTTCCGGCGCATCGGGGCGGGCGCCGAGCGCAGCGTTCACCGTGATGATCTCGGCATCGCCATGGCGGGCGACGACGCGGGCCTGGCTGGTGTATTTGCCGCTGACCGGCACCGTCACCGCCAGTTCCAGCGTCTGGCCGGGCCGGGCATAGGACAGATACTGCGCCGCCGCCCAGACGGTGGGCCGGCCGGTCGCCGCCTCGATCGCCGCCAGCCCCGCCGCCATGCCGGCGCCGCCGAACAAAAACTGGCTGTCGGGATGGCCGACGCAATGGCCGGGGGTGACGGTGAGGCTGTAACGCTGCGGGCCGTCCTGGCCCAGATCGAACAGGCTCATGGGGCTTCGATGAAGGCGCGGATGCGGTCGGTGAAGCCCGGATCGGCGAAGCGCGAGATCGGCGCCGGCGGCGCCCCGGCATCGGCGAGCAGCGCCGTCGCGCGGGCCTGCAAGTCCGCGACATCGCTGGCGACATGCAGGCCGGGCCGGCTGCCGATGCTGGCGGCGGTGGCGAGCTGGTGGTCGGTGTTGTGCTCGCCCTGGGCCTGCAGGCGCGGCAGCATCAGCAGCGGCTTGCCCGCCTCGATCGCCGAAATGATCGATCCCATGCCGGCATGGGCGACGAACAGCCGGGCGTCCGCCACGCGCTGGCGATAGTCGACGACCGGCATCATCCGCACGAAACGGGCGTGGCGCGGTTCATATTTGCCGCGGCCGATCTGGATTTCCACCGGCACATCGGGGTGGGCGGCGGCCCATTGGTCCATGGCCTCGACCAGCCGGTCGAACGGCATCATCGACCCCACCGAAACGAACACCCCGCTCACAGCACGCTGCCCCAATGTTCGACGCCCGGTTCGGCGAGTTGCGGCCATTGCGTGACCACTTTCGTCGCCACCTTGCCGGCATGACGGCCGGAGCCGGACAGGACTTCCGAATTGGCGATGCTGTCCACCCAGAGCGTGCGGATGCCGAGCAGCTTGCCCAGCGTCAGCACCACCAGTGGCGGCAGCGCGCCGGTGGTGACGATGACCTGCGGCCGCACCCGCGCCAATATGCCGATGGCATCGACCAGCGTCAGCGGCAGCCGCCACCAATCGGCGCGCGACACATCGCGGAAGGTGAGCAGCGGCGCCGGCGCGACATCGACGGCGGAGGCGGCATGGACGGTGGCATAGGTCACCTCATGCCCCTCCCACGCCGGGCGCAGGCGCAGCAGCTGGACGAAATGGCCACCGCCCGAAGCGATGGCGAGAATGCGTTTCGGTTTGCTCACGGCCCTGTTGCCCCTGCTGCGTTGCACCATGCTACAGCGGACCTCGCCGCGGGAAGTCAAGCCGCAACGGCAATCCCGGCCATCGCCGCCATGGCGAGGGCATAGCTGCGCTTCCGGTCGGCATGGTCGTGGAGGATGTTGACCAGCAGCACTTCATCGGCGCCATATTCGGCGGCCGCGGCCGTCAGCCCGGTCCGCACCGTTTCCGGCGACCCGGCCACCACCCGCCGCCCGCTGCGCGCGGCGCCAAGCTCCGGCCGGTCGGCGAGCCAGGCCAGCGCCACATCGACCGGCGGCACCGCGATCGATCGGCCCATCAGCAGATGCGCGAACATCATCCGCGCCGGTGCCGCCAGCGCTTCCGCCTCCGCATCCGAATCGGCGCACACTGTCCAGACCGCAATGGCGACGCGCGGTCCATCGCCGGGGTGGCGCGGCCGGAAGCGGTGGCGATAGGCAGCGGCGATATCGCCCTGCCGGGCATTGATGAAATCGGCAAAGCAATAGGGCAGGCCCAGATCGCCGGCGAAGACCGCACTGTCGGGGGAGGAGCCGAGCACCCAGGGCTCCGGCGCCTCCGGCAGGCCGGGCAGGGTGTGGGCATAGGCGGCGAAGGGGTGATCGGGCGGCAGGCTGTCCTCCAGATAGCCGATCAGTTCGGCGAGCTGGTTGGGAAAATCATTGGGCGCGTGCTGGCGGCGGTCGCGTTGCAGCGCCACGGCGGTGCGCTGGTCGCTGCCCGGCGCGCGGCCGAGGCCGAGGTCGATGCGACCGGGGTAAAGCCCAGCCAATTGGCTGAACTGTTCGGCGACTTTCAATGGCGAATAATGCGGCAGCATGACCCCGCCGGAGCCGATGCGCATGCGCCGCGTCGCCGCCGCCACCGCGCCGATCAGGATTTCGGGCGCACTGCCGGCCAGCGCCGCCGAGGCATGATGCTCGGCCAGCCAGTAGCGGTGATAGCCGAGCGCCTCGCAATGCCGGGCGAGATCGATGGAATTGGCCAGCGCGGCGGCCGGCGTCATGCCGGCGGCGATCGGGGTCTGGTCGAGGACGGAGAGGATCACCAGCGAATACCCAGCGTTTTCGAAATCAGGCGTTTCGGAATGACCCGCGCCGGCAGCTGCGCCAGGATGGCGCGGCGCGCGTCGTCATCGGCGGTCGGCCAGCCGGTGATCTCGTCGACGGTGCGGCGGCAGCCTTCGCACCAGCCGCTGCGCCGGTCGATGCGGCAGACATTGGTGCAGGGCGATGGCACGGTGCGGGCCGCGCCGCTCATCGCCGCACCGCCTTGATGACGAGATAGAGGAGGAGGCCAATGGGGCCAGCCACAAAGGTCAGCGCCAGGCAGGGCAGCAGCAGCCCGTGCGGCACGCGGGCCGCCGGCGCGTCCGCCGTCTCCCAACTGCCGATGAACAGATCGAAGGCGAGATAATGCACCCAGCCGGCGAGCAGCGCCGCCGGGCTGGACAGCAGCAGCCGCACCCCCGCCAGCGAATCGAAGCTGGCGCCAGGCGGCGGCCCTTCCCCGGCGAGGCCCGCCGCCAGCAGGGCGAAATAGAGGCCGCACAGCCCCGCCGCCACCCAGCGCGCGATGGCGACGCACAGGTCGCGACGCAGCGGTGCCAGCAGCAGCGCCACCCAGCCGATCAGCACGAGGGTGCTGGCGATGTTGAACAGGCTTTCGGGGCTGGTCATCGCGGCACTATCGGGGGTGCCGCCGGGGCAAGCAAGGCCAGACAGGCCCCCGCGTCGATGCGGCTGCCATCCGGCCGGCGCGCCGCGGCGGTGCGCACCACCGGCGCCCCACCGGCGGCAGGCGGATAGAGAAACACATCAAGCACACAGGCCGGCCGAATGAACTGCAACTGCCGCGCCGGGCCCTCGCTGCGCTCCATCGACGCCGGCCCCAGCAGCGCGGTGACCCCGGCAGCGCCGCTGCCGAGGATGCGGGAAAGGCCCGGCGGTGGCGGCGCCGGCGCGTGCGGCGGGGCGGCCACCGGCGCCGGAGTCGGCGTCGCCGCACAGCCGGCGAGCAACAGCGCAAAGCACAGGGAACGGGCAGGGGGCATGGCTTGAAGGTGGCACCGCCGACCCTGGCCCGCAATCCCTTGGGCCGTATCGACATGCAAGTTTCGAATAGCCTCCGGCGGCTGGGGCCGCGGGCCCCAGACCCCATTTCGTTTAGATTTGGCCTGGAAAGCCGCCTGCGGTCCTGTGCGGCAACCCGTTATTGGGGTCTGGGGCCTAAGGCCCCAGCCTGTCACCCCGGACTTGATCCGGGGCGGAGGCTCTACTTTCTTCGCAATCCGCCGTCAGCACGGCTGAAACGTGAGATGGCGATACCGTCTGGCGGCCATGACCGCGCCGCTGCGGGGGGATGACGCGGCGCAGCGAAGCGATTAGGGAACGGCCATCCTGTGTACGACAAGGCCGTTCATGACCGCACCCATCGACATCATCGCCATCGGCAACGCGCTGGTGGATGTCATCGCCGAGGCGCCGCGCGCCTTTCTCGACGAGCGCGGCATTGCCCATGGTTCGATGCGGCTGATTTCCGCCGCAGAAGCCGAAACGCTTTATGCTGCCATGCCGGCGGGCGAGGCGATCAGCGGCGGCTCGGCGGCCAACACCGTCACTGGCATGGCGGCGCTCGGCGCCCGTCCGGCCTTTGTCGGCCGCGTCGCCGATGATCAGCTCGGCCAGATCTTCCGCCACGATATCCGCGCCGCCGGCGTCGAATATGCCACCCCGCCGTCGACGGAAGGCAACCCCACCGGCCGCTGCCTGATCGTCGTCACGCCGGATGGCGAGCGGACGATGAACACCTATCTGGGCGCCTGCCAGGAATTGTCGGAGGCCGATCTCGACGCCGATGCGGTGGCGGCGGCGCAGATCCTCTATCTGGAGGGCTATCTGTGGGACCCGCCCGCGCCGCGCGCCGCCATGCAGAAGGCCATTGCCGTCGCCCGCGCCCAGGGTCGCAAGGTCGCCTTCACTTTGTCGGACGTGTTCTGTGTCGAAGGGCATCGCGACGATTTCAAGATGCTGCTCGAACAGCATGTCGACCTCGTCTTCGGTAATGAGCATGAAGTCTGCTCGCTCTACCAGACCAGCGACATCAACGCCGCGATGGCGGAACTCGCCCGCCATGCCTGCACCACCGTCGTCACCCGCTCCTCGGCCGGCGCCGTCGTCATTGCCAATGGCCAGCACCATGCCGTGCCGGGCGAGCATGTCGCGCGCGTGGTCGACAGCACCGGCGCCGGCGACATGTTCGCCGGCGGCTTCATGGCCGGGCTGATCGAGGGCCGCTCGCTGACCGATTGCGCCCGCATCGGCTGCATCACCGCCGCTGAGGTCATCAGCCACTACGGCGCCCGCCCCAAGGCGGATCTGAAGGCGCTGGTGAAGGCAAAGCTCGGGTAATGACCGGGCTCGCGCATATCGACAGCTGGATCTTCGATCTCGACAACACGCTCTATCCGGCCAGCGCCAGCCTGTTCCCGCAGATCGATGCCCGCATGGGCGCCTATATCCAGCGGCTGCTCGATCTCGACGCCGAAGCCGCGTGGCGCGTGCAGAAGGGCTTTTTCCATTCGCACGGCATGACGCTGCCCGGCCTGATGGCCGAACATGGCGTCGATCCGCACGAATTCCTCGCCGATGTCCATGCCGTCGATGTCGATGTGGTGGCGCCGCATCCGGAGCTTGCCGATCTCATCGCCCGGCTGCCGGGGCGCAAGTTCGTCTTCACCAATGCCGATGCACCCTATGCGGAACGGGTGCTGGCCCGGCTCGGCCTGTCCGATGTGTTCGATGCGCTGCACGACATCCACGCGCTCGGCTATGTGCCGAAACCGCAGCTGCCGGCCTATGCGCACATGTGCGCGGCGCATGGCATCGACCCGACCCGCGCCGTCTTTGTCGAGGACATGGCGCGCAACCTCGCCCCGGCCAAGGCGATCGGCATGACCACGGTCTGGATCGACAATGGCAGCGAGCAGGGGCCGGGCGAGGCCCGCGACCATATCGATTTCACCATCACCGACGTCGGCAGCTGGCTGACCGGCGTCGTCGCTGCACTGGAGAGCGCATGACCATCGAAGCCATCATCGACGCCGGCTGGGATGCCCGCGACAGCGTGACCCCGGCCACACAGGGCGAGCTGCGCCAGGCCGTGTTCACCGCCATCGACGCTCTCGACGCCGGGGAATTGCGGGTGGCGGAGCCGGATGGTCAGGGCGGCTGGCGCGTCAACCAATGGCTGAAAAAGGCAGTGCTGCTCAGCTTCCGGCTCAGCCCCAACAGCTTCATCCCCGGCGGCCCCGGTGCCTCGCGGCTGGGTGGCGGCTGGTGGGACAAGATCGATTCCAAGTTCGACGGCTGGCGCGAAAGCCAGTTCGAAGCTGCCGGCTTCCGCGCCGTGCCGGGCGCCATCGTCCGCCGCGGCGCCTATGTGGCGCCGGGCGCCGTGCTGATGCCGAGCTTCGTCAACATCGGCGCCCGCGTCGGCAAGGGCACGATGGTCGATACCTGGACAACGGTCGGCAGCTGCGCCCAGATCGGCGAGAATGTGCATCTGTCGGGCGGCGTCGGCATCGGCGGCGTGCTGGAGCCGTTGCAGGCCGGGCCGGTCATCATCGGTGACGGCGCCTTCATCGGCGCCCGCGCCGAAGTCGCCGAAGGCGTGGAAGTCGGCGAAGGTGCGGTCCTGTCGATGGGCGTCTATCTCGGCGCCTCGACCAAGATCATCGATCGCGCCACCGGCGAGGTCCATGTCGGCAAGGTGCCGCCCTATGCCGTCGTCGTCTCCGGCACCATGCCTGGCAAGCCGCTGCCCGATGGCTCGCCCGGCCCCGGCCTCTATTGCGCCGTCATCGTCAAGACGGTGGACGCGCGGACGCGGTCGAAGACGGGGATCAACGAGCTGCTGCGGGATTGAATCTTCCCTCTCCCGCCTGCGGGAGAGGCGAGAGGCGCGCCAGCGCCCCGGGTGAGGGTGTATCTGGCTGCGGCCACAGAAGAACCACCCTCACCCGCTCGGCGAAGGCGCCGAGTCGACCTTTCCCGCAAGCGGGAGAGGGGGGCTACTACCCTCCCGCCAGCACTGCCGCTGCTGCCGCCGCCACCCGCGCATCGCCCGCGGCGATCACCCGGCCATCGCTGCCCTTTCGCAGCGGTGCACCCTGCCAGTCGGTCATCGTGCCGCCGGCGTGGGTGATGACCGGGGCGAGCGCCGCCCAGTCGTGGATCTTCAGCCAGGCTTCGACGACCAGATCGACATGGCCGGAGGCGACCAGGCCGTAATTGTGGCAATCGCCGCCGAACAGGCTGTCGGCGACCTGGCCCCGCAGCGCATCGACGCGGGACACGTCGGCGGGGTCGAATAAAAATGGCCCGGTGGTGGCCAGCCGGGCGCTGGCGAGGTCGGCGCAGGCGCGAACATGGGCGCGGGCGCCGTTGAGCGTCGTCGGATGATCGGTGCCGCCGATCCAGCGGTCGCCGATGATGCACTGGTCGATGAGGCCGAGCACCGGCACGCCGTCTTCCATCAGCGCGATCAGCGTGCCGAACAGCGGTCGCCCGGCGACAAAGGCCCGCGTGCCGTCGATGGGATCGAGCACCCAGACCCGCGCCGCATCCGGCCGGTCCTCGCCATATTCCTCCCCGATGACGCCATCGTGCGGGCGGTGTTCGGCGAGCAGGGTGCGGATGGCCGCCTCGGCCTCGCGGTCGGCGATGGTGACGGGGGAGAAGTCTTCCTTGGTCTCGATGAGGAAGGGCCGGCGAAACCAGGGCCGGATTGCGGCGCCGGCGGCGTCGGCCAGGGCATGGGCGAGGGCGATGTCGTCGGGGGTCATGGGGCCTTTCCTCCCTCCCCCTTGCGGGGAGGGCGACTCGCGAAGCGAGCGGGGTGGGGGTTACTCACGTGGGCACAGGCAGGTTCCCCCACCCCGCTCGGCTGGCGCCGAGTCGCCCTCCCCGCAAGGGGGAGGGAGCGAGTCACGCTCACAGCCCCAGCTCCTGCAATATCGCCGCCCGATCCCCATCCAGCGCCGGCGCCGGCGGGCGCGTCGGCGCATCGACATGGCCCGACAGCTTCACTGGATTGCCGGCGGCGATCAGCGGCGTGCCATCGGGAAACGCCGTCTCGATCACCATGTTGCGGGCGCGCACCTGCGGGTGCGCCAGCGCCTGCGCCACGTCATGCAATGGCCCGCAGGGCACGCCGGCGGCCTCCAGCTTCGCCAGCCAGTGCGCGGCGGGTGCGGTCAGCAGCGCGGTTTCGAGGATGGTGGCGATGGTGTCCGCCGCCTCGGTGCGCAGCGCGTTGCTGGCGAAGCGCGGATTGGCCTTCAGCGCCGAGAGATCGAGCGCGTCGAGCAGCGCCGCCCAGAGCTGGTCGTTGCCGGCGGCGATGACGATATGGCCGTCCTGGCATTGATAGGCGGCAAAGGGCGTGATGCTGGGGTGGCGCGCGCCCAGCGGCCCCGGCGCGACGCCCGACACGGCATAGCGGGCGACGGCGTTTTCGAGGATGGCGATCTGGCCGTCGAGCATTGCCACATCGACGAACTGGCCCTCCCCCGTCCGCGCCCTATCGTGCAACGCGCTCAAGATGCCGATGACGGTGAACAGCCCGGCGGTGATGTCCCCCACCGAGGTGCCGACGCGCGTCGGCTTGCCGCCCGGCCAGCCGGTGACGCTCATGATGCCCCCCATCGCCTGCACCACCATATCATAGGCCGCCTTGTGCGCATCCGGCCCGGTCTGGCCAAAGCCCGAGGCCGCGGCATAGATCAGCCGCGGGTGGCGGGCGTGCAGCACATCCCAGCCCAGCCCGAGTTTCCGCATCACGCCGGGGCGGTAATTCTCCACGAGCACATCGGCGCGCGCCACCAGCGCCTCGAAGATCGCCTTGTCGGCGGTATCCTTCAGATCGAGCGCGATCGACTGCTTGCCGCGGTTGATGCTGGCGAAATAGGCGCTTTGGGTGCCCTGAAAGGGGCCGATCTGGCGGCTGTCGTCCCCCGTCCCCGGCCGCTCCACCTTGATGACGCGCGCGCCCAGGTCAGCCAGCACCATCGTGGCGTAAGGCCCGGCAAGCACGCGCGACAGGTCGATGATGAGGAGATCGTCGAGGGGGCCGGCTGCGGTCATGACCAAGGGATAGCGGTTGGCGGCGGGAGCGCCAACCGCTATGAATCGGCAGCACGGAATGCAAGGGGGGAGGAGCATGCGGTTCTGGAACTTCGGGGCGGTGATGACCGCCGTCGCGCTGGCCACCACGGTCGCCGCGCAAACCATGTCGCCCGATGATGTCGACAAGCTGCCGGCCAGCGCGCCGACGCTGACCAGCGCCTATGGCAGCGACGCCAATCAGAGCGGCGATCTGCGCCTGCCCGCCGGCAAGGGGCCGTTCCCGGTCGTCATCGTCGTGCACGGCGGTTGCTGGACCAAGGGCTATGCCACCCGCCGCAGCACCGCCGCGCTGGCCTCGGCGCTGACAGCGAAGGGCTTTGCCACCTGGAACATCGATTATCGCATGCTGGGCGGCGGCGGCGGCTGGCCGACGACGTTCCAGGACTGGGCCGCCGCCACCGATCATCTGCGCACCCTGGCGAAAACCCAGCCGCTCGACCTGACGCGCGTCGCCGTCACCGGCCATAGCGCCGGTGCCCATGCCGCGCTGTGGATCGCCGCGCGCAGCCGCCTGCCCAAGGCCAGCGCGATTCGCGGTGCCGACCCGCTGCCGATCCGGGCCGCCGTCGCCATCGACGGGCCGGGCGACCTTGCCCCCTTCATCGGTTTCGACGCCCAGGTCTGCGGCATGCCGGTGATCGTGCCGCTGATGGGCGGCACCCCGGCCGCCGTGCCGCAGCGCTATGCCGAAGGCACGCCCGCAGCGCTGCTGCCGCTGGGCGTGGCGCAGGGGCTGGTGGCATCGGAAGTGCTGCAGCCGGCCGCGGCCGAAGCCTATCGCGCCACCGCGGCCGGCAAGGGCGACAGCGTCGCCGTGCTCAATGTCAGCAACGGCGGGCATTTCGACATCATCGCACCGGGCAGCACGGCCTGGACACAGGTCGAACCGTTTCTCGTCAAGGCATTGACCGTGCCGGCAAAGTGATGCCGCCTCTTTCGGCGGGCCGGCAAAGCTGCCACTCTGGCGGCATCATCGAGGGGAAGACGACATGATCATCAAGAAGCTGCTGGTGGCGACATGGCTCGCCAGCGCCGCCACCGCTGCCGGGGCCGCCGCGCCGACGCTCGCCGACCGCGAAAAGGCGTTGGACGCCAGCGTTTCGGCGCCCGAGCAGATGGCCTGGCT
The DNA here is from genome assembly GCA_002256005.1 of Alphaproteobacteria bacterium PA4. GTDB lineage: Bacteria > Pseudomonadota > Alphaproteobacteria > Sphingomonadales > Sphingomonadaceae > Sandarakinorhabdus. The sequence continues at coordinate 31,405 of NKIQ01000003.1, forward strand.
GAAGCAGATGGCCTCTGCCCCCAATCATGTCGGCAGTGCCCATGACAAGGCCAATGCCGAATTTTTGCTCAGCCAGTACAAGGCCTGGGGCTGGGACGCGAAGATCGAGGAATTCGAGGTTCTGTACCCGACGCCGCTGTCGACCACGCTGGAGCTGGTGGCGCCCAAGCCGGTGAAGCTGGGCGGGCAGGAGCCGACCATCCCCGAGGATGCGACCAGCGCCAATCTGAAGGACGCGCTGCCGCCCTATGTCGCCTTTCAGGGCGATGGCGATGTCACCGCCGATGTCGTCTATGTGAATTACGGCCTGCCCCAGGATTATGCGGCACTGGCGCGGCGCGGCATCAGCGTGAAGGGCAAGATCGCGCTGGCGCGCTATGGCGGCGGCTGGCGCGGGCTGAAGCCGAAGCTGGCGCAGGAACAGGGCGCCGTCGGCGCGCTGATCTATTCCGATCCGGCCAATGACGGCTATGCCACCGCCGACACCTATCCCAATGGCGGCGGCCGGCCTTCGACCGGCGTGCAGCGCGGCAGCGTCGCCGACATGACCACCTATCCGGGCGACCCCGGCACGCCCGGCACTGGCTCGATCAAGGGTGCCAGGCGCATCGACCGCAAGGATGCGGTGACGATCATGAAGATCCCGACGCTGCCGATTTCCTATGGCGACGCCATGAAGATCTTCGCGACGCTGGGCGGGCCCATCGTGCCCGACAATTTCCGGGGCGCGCTGCCGATCACCTATCGCACCGGCGGCGATGGCAAGACGCAGCTGCATCTGGCGGTCAAATCAGACTGGTCGCTGAAGCCGATCTACAATGTCATCGCCACCATGAAGGGCAAGGACCGACCCGACGAATGGGTGGTGCGCGGCAACCACCATGACGGCTGGGTGTTCGGCGCCGCCGATCCGCTGTCGGGCAATGTCGCCATGCTGTCGGAAGCCAAGGCGCTCGGCCAGCTCGCCAGGGCCGGCTGGCGGCCGTCGCGCACCATCGTCTACACGAGCTGGGACGCCGAAGAGCCGATGCTGCTCGGTTCGACCGAATGGGCGGAAACGCATGAGGCCGAGCTGAAGGCCAAGGCGATCATCTATATCAACACCGATGGCAATGGCCGCGGCTTCCTCGGCGCCGAGGGCAGCCACCAGTACCAGCACCTCGTCAACCAGGTCGCCGCCGATGTGAAGGACCCGCAAACCGGCGCCTCCGTGCTCGACCGCGCCCGCGCCAAGCTGCGTGCCGATGCCTTCGACGGCGGCCGCGTCGACGCCGGCGAGTTGAAGGCGGCGGAAGCCGGTGGCGACCTGCCGCTCGGGCCGCTCGGCTCCGGCTCCGACTATTCCTCCTTCCTCCAGCATGTCGGCGTGCCGTCGCTCAACATCGGTTTCGGCGGCGAGGGCGAGAGCGCCGGCTCCTATCACTCGATCTACGACAGCTATGACCATTTCGTGCGCTTCGACGATCCCGGCCTCGCCTATGGCGCGGTGCTGTCGAAATTCGTCGGCCGGGTGGTGCTGCGCATCGCCGATGCCGACACGCCGCCGGTGCGCTTCACCGATCTCGCCACCACCGTCCGCATGTATCTGGGCGAGGTGAAGGAGCTGATCGACAGCCGCCGCAAGCAGGACGACAAGCGCAGCGCGCTTATCGCCGCGGACAGCTTCCGCCTCGCCAGCGATCCGCAGGCACCGGTGGCGGCCCCCGTTGCCGAAGCGCCGACGCCGGTCATCGAACTGGCGGCGCTCGACAATGCCGTCGGCCGGCTGGAGGCGGCGGCCAAGGCCTATGACGCGGCCTATGCGGCCAAGGGCGCGAGCCTCGATGCCGGCAAGCGCGCCAAGCTCAACGCCGCGCTGCTCGGCATCGACCAGGCGCTGCTGATCCCGGAGGGCCTGCCGGGCCGTGACTGGTACCGCCACGCCCTTTACGCCCCCGGCCGCTTCACCGGCTATGGCGCCAAGACGCTGCCCGGCGTGCGCGAGGCGGTGGAGGAACGCCGCTTCGGCGATGCCAATCTCTACGCCGGGCGCACGGCGGCAGCACTCGACCGGCTGTCGGCGAAGCTCGACGCGGCGCGGGCGATCATCAACTGAACCTGCGCCCCTCCCGCTTGCGGGAGGGGCTGGGGGCGGGTCGTGCCAAATGATCCGGTTTCGGCCTTTTTGGTAAAACCCACCCCCGACCCCTCCCTTGCAGGCAGGGGAGAAGAAGATAGGGAAAATCATGAAACTGCTCGGCTCCGCCACCTCGCCCTATGTCCGCAAGCTGCGCGTGATCGCGCAGGAACTGGGCCTTGCCCTCGACTATGCCGAAACCGCGGCGCTGGAGGACCCGGCGGCGCTGCTTGCCGCCAATCCGCTCGGCAAGGTGCCGGCGCTGATCCTCGATGATGGCGAGGCGCTGGTCGATTCGCCGGTGATCGCCGCCTATCTGCTGTCGCTCGCGCCGGCGCAGACGCTGCTGCCGGCCGCCGGCATGGCGCATTGGCGGGCGCGCACCAGCGAGGCGCTGGTCGATGGCATCCTCGACGCCGCCATCGTGCTGCGCTTCAACATGGGGCAGGGCGTCACCAGCGGTATGTGGGTCGATCGGCAATATCGCGCCATCGACCGCGGGCTGGCGGCACTCGCCGGCCGCGTCGGCGACGGGACCGGCTATGCCGAACTCGCCACCGTCATCGCCTGCGAATATCTCGACCTGCGCTGGCCGGCGATCGACTGGCGCGGCGACCAGCCGGTGCTGGCGGCGCTGCACGCGCGGCTGGCGGAGCGGCCGTCGCTGGTGGCGACGCGCCCGGTGGGGTGACACCCAACTCCCTCCCCCTTGTGGGGAGGGCGACTCGCGAAGCGAGCGGGGTGGGGGTCACACGTGTGGCCACAGCTAGGAACCCCCACCCCGCTCGGCTGGCGCCGAGTCGCCCTCCCCGCAAGGGGGAGGGATATGGTTTTACCCCCGCACCAGCTCCGGCAGCGCCGCTGCATAGCGCTGCACATGTTCGATCAGCCCGGTGCTGACGCGCGACCAGCGTTTCCACGGGCCATAGGCGCCGCGGATCATGATGCCGCGGGCGGCCATGGCGCGTTGCAGGGCGTCGGCATCGGGCACTTCGACGAACAGGAAATTGGTCTCGGACGGCAGGCAGCGCAGCCCGGCGGTGGCGACGGCGTCGGTGAGCAGCTTGCGCCCCTGTGCCACCTTCTGCCGGGAATAGGCGAGGAACGCCTGATCGTCATAGCTGGCGAGTGCCGCGGCGAGGCTGGCGCTGGTCAGGCTGATCGTCATGTTCCAGGCGCGGATGCGGCGGGCGTTTTCGGGCGTGGTGATGGCATAGCCGACGCGCAGGCCGGCCATGCCATAGATTTTGGAAAAGGTGCGGGTGACGATCAGGTCATGGCCCTGGCGCACCAGATCCATCACCGAGTGGCTGGCGGGCGCATCGAGCAGTTCATTATACGCCTCATCGACCAGTACCGTGGTGCCGCGCCGGGTCGAGCGGATGAAGTCGCGCAGTTGTGCCGGGTCGAGCAGCAGCCCGGTGGGGTTGTTGGGGTTGCAGATGTGGATGAGCGCCACATCGGCGTTGGTGCGCGCCGCCATGCCGGGAAGATCGATGCCGAGGCCCGGCGTCATCGGCGTGCGCACCAGCTGCACCCCCTTGGGCGCCGCATATTGCAGGAACTCCTCGAAAGTCAGGTCGGCGGTCAGGATCGCGCCCTTCGCCCCCCAGGCCATGGCGGTGGCGGCCAGCACCTCGCTGGAACCATTGCCGATCACCACCTGTTCCGGGGCGACGCCGTGGCGGGCGGCGATCATCGCGGCGAGGCGCGGCTGGATATCGTCGATATAATACCAGCCATCGCGCGCGACATCGGCCATGGCGCGGATGGCGCTGGGCGCCGGGCCATAGGGATTTTCATTGTAGAGCAGGTGGGCAACGCCGGCGTCCGGGCCGAAATGCAGCGGCGGCGCGGTCGCCGCGCGCGCCGCTCCGCCGGCGAGCGCGGTGCCGGCGGCAAGGCCCATCAGCCCGCGCCGCGAAAAATCGATGGTCATGCCCCGCCCCCCGTTGCGTCCTTAGCCGCCGCGCACGAACGCGTCGGGAATCTCATAGACTTCGACCGTGCCGATGCGCACCACCGAGACATCGCCGCGCCGGGTGACGGCAAAGGCCGCCCTGGCATCGCTGCCTACGCCCACACCGGCGCGGAAGTTGATGACGCGGCTGCCGCCGTCGGGCGTCGCTACATGCACGCTGGCATTGCCGCCGCCGCTGCGCTTCACGCCCGCCTGGCAGCCGGTCATCGGCTTGTCCGGCTCGGCGACGCAGCGGATGGTGGCGGTGGCGTTATAGGGCGTGCCAGCGACCAGCGCGTCGCTGCCGCCGGCAATGCCGATGTCGAGCGTGTAGCTGCTGCTTTCGCCGCGCCGCGCGGCATTGCGCATCAGATAGACGCGGATGACGGTATCGCCGGTGGCGCTGATCGGCTGGCTGGCGCGATTGCCTTCGCTCGATCCGATGAAACTGGCTTCGCCCGTCGATCCCGGCGGCAGGATGTTGAAATAGGTCGAGGCGTTCGACGGCTTCAGCATCACCGTCAGCACCTGCCCGGCGCGGGCGCTGACGAGGTAGTCGCGGTCGTTATCGCCCTTGATGCTGCCCTTGAGCGTGATGTTGCTGCTGCCTTTGGCGAACTGCACGCGCTGCTTGTCCTGCGCCAGCGCCGGGGTGGCGAGCAGCAGCAGGGCGGCAATCATCCGGAATGTCATGGGCTTCTCCTCCCCCTCAGACACTGAAAGTCGCATTGCCGCGCGCGATGGGCTTGCCATCGGCGTGCACGAGGCAGCCGGCAAAGGCCAGCGTCTTGCCGGTCTTGATGAACTGGGTGGTGACATCCAGCCATTGGCCGATCTTCGCCAGCCCCAGATAGTCGATCGACAGGTTGACGGTGATCGGCGCCACCGGTGGATCATAGCGGCGGGCGACGCTCAGCCCCATGGCATTGTCGGCGAGCGCGGCGATGACGCCGCCGTGGAGCAGCCCGCGCGAATTGCAATGCTGTTCGGCGATGACGAGGCCGAGGATGAATGCCGCATCGGTGACAGCGGCATAGATCGGCTCCCAGGGCGCCGTCACCGGGCTGGAGCGGGTGTGCGGGGCAAAGCCGGCGGGGATCGTCATCACGTCGACGTGCTCGGCGGCACTGTCCGGCCTTGCGGGAAGCGCAGCGCGCCGTCCGGTACCGACACCCAGGGGTGGCGATGGTCCTCCCACACCGAAGCGCGCGGCGGCGATATGGCCGGATCGGCAAAGGCCCCGACGGCGATGCCGAGCAGCCCCGGGTTCTTTTCGGCGACAAAGGCGATGTTGCTGCCGCAGGTGACGCAGAAATGGCTGGTGAAGCGCCGGCCCTCATCGGTCGGTCGCGTGTAGCTGCGGGTGTCGCCGGCGATGGTCGCCAGCGTATCGGGCACCCAGACGATGCTGCCGAACGGCGAACCGGTACGGCGCTGGCAGGCCTGGCAATGGCACATGTTGACCAGCGCGAGCGGCACGCCTTCGGCAACGCTGACGGTCACCGCCCCGCAATGGCAGGTCGCCGTCGTCACTGCGCCTCCGGCGGCGCAGGGAAGGTAACATCGGGTGCCGCCTGGTCGATGTCGACGCGCAGCCGCCAGACGCCGTCCTTGCCCTTCTGATAGACGATCAGCGAGCGGCCGGCGTCGGGAATGTCGCCCTTGGGCGTGTGGAGGGTGAACCAGTATTTGCTGAGGAAAAACGCCTGGTCGCCCGACACGACGAGGCTTTCCTCGGCCAGCAGGAAGTCCGCCTTTGGCGGGCTCTTCAGCAGCGGCGTGAAATAGCCGCGGATGGCGGCGATGCCCTTCAGCTTCGGCTTGCCGTGCAGCGCCACCTCGGCATCCGGCGTGTAGAGCCGCATCAGCGCCTCGATGTCACCAGCCTTGAAGGCGCGCACCCATTCGCGGCCATGGGCGCGGATGGCCGCCTCGTCGGCCGGCGTTGCCAGCGCCGGTGTGGCGAGCAGCAAGGCCACGAACGGCAGGATACGCAGCATCTTCATCCCCACACCTCCCATGTCACGAACGCCAGCGGCAACAGCCCCATCATGTCTGCCGATGCGATGCCGCGCAATGCCGCCGGCCGGCCGCTGGCGGCATGGATCAGCAGGAACGACAGCATCGACACGGCGACCGTCACCACCGCCAGCGGCCGCACGGCCGCATCGAATGCCGCCCAGACGGCGATGATGAAGACCACCAGAAACAGCGCCGCCCGGTGCCGCAGCAGCGCGAACCCCAGATCGCCCGGCGCCGCGCCATAAAGCCGCGTCAGCAGCGCCGGCCGCAACAGCGCCAGTGCCGGCACCAGATGCAGCGCCGCCAGCAGCAGCCAGGCGACCGTCACCGCCATCGCTCAGGCCTTCAATTCCCGTGCCAGTGCCTTGCGCGTCTTGTCGCCATAGGGCGGCTTGAAGCCGGCCAGCCCGGCCAGGTCGAGTTTCGGCTGGGTATAGACCGACTTCTTGTGGCTGAACTCCTTGAAGCCGTCGCGGCCGTGATAGCTGCCCATGCCGGCCGGGCCGATGCCGCCGAACGGCAGCTCCTCGGCCGAGATATGGAAGATCACGTCATTGACCGTGACGCCGCCCGATATCGTCCGCTCCAGCACATGCGCTTCCTCGGCCTTGTCCTGCCCGAAGAAATAGAGGCCCAGCGGCCGGTCGCGGCCGTTCACCTCGGCAATGGCGCCGTCGATGCTGGCGCCATAGGTGCGCACCGGCAGCAAGGGCCCGAAGATTTCCTCCTGCATCACCGTCATCTCGTCGGTCGGGTTGCGGATGATGTGCAGCGGCATCTTGTTGGTGTTCTGCTGGCTGAAATCCTCGTTGCCCGGGTTGACCACATCCACCGTCGCGCCCTTGGCGATGGCGTCCGCCACATGCGCTTCCAGCCGCTCGCGGTGGCGGGCGCCGAGCACCGAGGTGTAATCGGGGTTGGCGAGTAAAGTCGGGTACATCTTCGCCGTCGCCGCCTTCAGGCCTTCGACCACCGCGCCTTCCTGTTCTTCCGGCACGATCAGATAATCGGGGGCGAGGCAGATCTGCCCGGCGTTCATCATCTTGCCCATGGCGATGCGCTCGGTGGCCATCCCGATATCGGCGCTGCGGCCGATGATGGTCGGCGATTTGCCGCCCAGCTCCAGCGTCAGCGGCACCAGATTCTTCGCCGCCGCGGCCATGACATGCCGGGCGATGCCGGTGCCGCCGGTGAACACCAGATGATCGAAGGCCAGTTCCGAAAACGCCTTGCCGACTTCGCTGCCGCCGGTGACGACGGCGATTTCGGTCTCGTCAAAGCTGGCGGCGATCAGTGCCTTCATCAACTCGGAGGTGACGGGGGTGAACTCGCTCGGCTTGATCATTGCGCGGTTGCCGGCGGCAAGCACCCCGGCCAGCGGCGCAAAGGTCAGGTTCACCGGGAAGTTCCAGGGGCTGATGATGCCGATGACGCCCTTGGGCTGGAACTCCACCCGCGCTTTGGCGCCGAGCAGTTTCAGCGGGAAATCCAGCGGGCGCGTCTCCGGCTTCATCCAGGCATCGAGATGCTTCAGCGCGTGCTTCAACGGCTTCACCGACGACATGATGTCGGTCACCATCGACATTTCGGTGCTGCGATGGCCGAAGTCTTCCGACAGGGCGGCGCAGATGCGCGCCTGATTGTCGATCAGCACCGCCAGCGCCCGCTGCAACCGCGATTTGCGCGTCGCGGCGCTGACCGGCAGCTCGGCGGTGAAGGCAGCGCGCTGGCGCTGCAAGATGTCCTGCATCGCCGCGGCATCGCGGGCATCCCAGGCGGCGGTTACGGTGGCCATAGTCTCACTCCCCTATTTGGAGCGCAGCCTAGACGGCGCGCACGGAGCCGCCAAGCTGCGCTATCGCACAGCCCAGCCATCGAGCAGCGCCGCCGCGCCGGCCTCGGCCCGGGCGAGCACATCGGCGTGGTTCCCGAGATAGCCATCGATGGCGAGCAGGCCGAGGCCATGTGCAAAGGCCCAGAGCATTTCGGCAGCCATGGCGGCGTCGACGCGCAGCGGCCCCAGCCCGGCGATCAGCGCCGCCAGCTTGCGCGACGGCAGCGCCGCGGCGGCGGCGAGGTCGGGATAGGCACGGCGGTCGGCCAGTTCGCTGCCCTTCATCAGCCGGTAGAGCTCGGGATTGGCGAGGATGAAGGCGACATAGGCGCGGGTGCCGGCGATCAGCGCGGCGCGGGGGCCAGCAGGCGCCGCCGCCAGTGCTGCCAGCTTTTCGGCATAGAGGCGTTCGAAGCCGATGGTGGCGACGGCCGCGACCAGCGCGGCGCGATCGGCGAAGTGATGATAGGGCGCCATCGCGCTGACCCCGGCGGCGCGTGCCACGCCGCGCAGGGTCAGCGCCGCCGCGCCGCCATCGGCCAGCATCGCCAGCGCCGCAGCGAGCAGCGCCGTGCGCAGATCGCCGTGATGATAGGGCGCGCTTGTGGCCATGGGCTGTCATAGCTTGACGGACCGGGTGAATGCAAATTATACACTGTAAATATACAGTGTAAGGACAGGCCATGACCCGGACCATCGTGATGACAGGGGCAACCACCGGCATCGGCGCGGCGGCGTTGGCGCATTGGCCGGCGCCGGCGACGCGGCTGATCGTCGGCGCACGCAAGGGGCATGTCGCCGGTGCCGAAACCCTGCCGCTCGACCTTGCCAGCCTGACCAGCGTGCGCGGCTTCGCGGATGGCGTGATCGCGGCGCTTGGCGGTGCGCGCATCGACGCGCTGGTGCTCAACGCCGGCGGCCAGCGCCCCGATACGGATGCGCGCAGCGTCGACGGCCATGAACTGACCTTCGCCACCAATCACCTCGCCCATTATCTGCTGCTGCGGCTGTTGCTGCCGCAGCTGGCGCCGGGCGCGCGCATCGTCATCACCAGCAGCGGCACCCATGACCCGGCGGAAAGGACCGGCGTGCCGCCACCGCGCCACGCCGATGCCCGGCGCCTCGCCGACCCGGCCGGCGACCCGACGCGCGATGCCAATGCCATCACCGCCGGCATGCGCGCCTATTCCGCGTCGAAACTGTGCAACCTGATGACGGCGCTGACGCTGGCCGAAACGCCGGACGCGGCCAGCAACGCCTGGATTGTCACGGCCTATGATCCCGGCCTCACCCCCGGCACCGGGTTGGCGCGCAGCCAGATGTGGCCGGTGCGGGCGCTGATCTGGCCGCTGCTGCCGCTGCTCCAGCCCTTCCGGCCCGGCATGAACAGCCTGGCCGCTGCCGGGCGCGGCCTGGCCGATCTGGCGACCGACGCGCGGCCGCCGGCGGGGCGTGTCTATGCCTCGCTCAGGAAGGGCGTGCTGACCTGGCCCGATCCGTCGGTGCTGGCGCAGGATGCGGCGGCGCGGGCGCAGCTGTGGGCCGACAGCGCGCGGCTGACCGGGCTGGCCTGAGCGCTGCGCTGTCCTACAGCGTTGAAATAAGGCACAATCCCCTCCCTCCCCGCAAGGGGGAGGGAGGGAGGATTTGAGTCGCACTCTAAGGTCACACTCTGGGCCTTTGGGCGTGACCTTCCGATTGTTCGCGCCCGAAAATGCCCCCGAAATCCCCCTGAAACACCCCGAAAACACCCCCTCAATCGCCCAGAAAACCCCCGAAACGCCCCGAACTTCCCCCCGCAACCGCCCGAAAACCCCTGAAATCCTCGCAATGTCCGCCCTATCGCATTTGCACTGGCGCCGCCGCCGGGCTTGCGCTTTTATCGCGAACAACAAGACCAACCCTGGGGACCATCCATGACCACCGCCACCGGCTTTCCCGCCATGAGCATCACGCAAGCGCACGCGCTGCTGACCGCGCCCGGCCAGCCGCTGGAGATGGAGACGGTCGTCATCCGCGGCCGGCCGACCCGCACCTGGAAGAACGCGCCGCCGACGTTGCGCGATGTGTTCCTCGCCGGGCGGGCGCATGGCGACAAGGTCTTCCTGGTGCTCGATGACGAGCGGGTGACGTTCGAGGATTTCGCGCTGGCGACCCTGCGGCTGGCGGCGCAGCTGGTCGCCGATGGCGTCGAAAAGGGCGACCGCGTCGCCGTCGTCATGCGCAATCTGCCGGAATGGCCGGTGGCCTTTTTCGCCGCCAGCATCTGCGGCGCCATCGTCACGCCGCTGAACGCCTGGTGGACGGGGGCGGAGCTGGAATATGGCCTCGCCGATTCCGGCAGCAAGGTGCTGCTCTGCGACAATGAACGGCTGGCGCGCATCGCCCCGCACCTGCCCGACCTGCCGGCGCTGGAGCGCATCTATGTGACCCGCGCCACCGAAGAACCGCTGGGCGACCCGCGCGAGGTGCGGCTGGAAGCGATCATCGGCGGGCCGAAGACCTGGGGCACGCTCGCCGACCGGGCATTGCCGGCGGTGGACCTGACCCCCGAGGATGACGCGACGATCTTCTACACCAGCGGCACCACCGGCCGGCCCAAAGGCGCGCTCGGCACGCACCGCAACATCGTCTCCAACATCATGGCCAGCGCTTCCTCGGCCGCGCGCTCCTACCTTCGTCGCGGCGAGATGCCGCCGGCGCCGGACCCCGCTGCCCCGCAAAAGGGCACCTTGCTGTCGGTGCCCTTCTTCCACGCCACCGGCTGCCACGCCATATTGTCCCCCTCGCTGTTTTCCGGTGCCAAGCTGGCGCTGATGCGCAAATGGGACCCTATGGAAGCGATGGCGCTGATCGAGCGCGAGCGGCTGACCGGCGCCGGCGGCGTGCCGACCATCGCCTGGCAGATCCTCGAGCATCCGGAGCGCGGTCGCTTCGACCTGTCGAGCCTGGAAAGCGTCTCCTATGGCGGCGCGCCCTCAGCGCCCGAGCTCGTCCGCCAGATCGCGCGGCAGTTCAAGGCGGCGCCCGGCAATGGCTGGGGCATGACCGAAACCAGCGCCACCTTCACCCATCACATGGCAGAGGATTACGAGCACCGCCCCGACAGCTGCGGGCCGCCGGTCGCCGTGTGCGACCTGCAGGTGCGCGACCCCGACGGCAAGGTGCTGGGGCCGAACGAAGTGGGCGAGCTCTATGGCTTCGGCCCCAATGTGGTGAAGGAATATTGGAACAAGCCGGAAGCGACCGAAGCCACCTTCATCGACGGCTGGGTGCGCACCGGCGACCTGGCGCGCATCGATGAGGAAGGCTTCTGCTTCATCATCGATCGCGCCAAGGACATGCTGATCCGCGGCGGCGAGAACATCTATTGCGTGGAGGTGGAGAACGCCCTCTACGAGCACCCCGCCATCATGGACGCGGCGCTCGTCGGCCGCCCGCACCGGACGCTGGGCGAGGAACCCTATGCGTTCGTGACGCTGAAGCCGGGCGCGACCGCGACCGAGGACGAGCTGCGTAGCTTCGTCGCGGCGCGGCTGGCGGCGTTCAAGGTGCCGGTGGCGGTGCAATTCTCGCACGAACCGCTGGTGCGGAACGCCAATGGGAAGATCTTGAAGACGGAGCTGAAGAAGCTGCTGGAGGGGTAGGGGGTGCCCTGCGGCGCGGCCGGCGGCGGAGCCGCCGAGTCCGCTGGGGGGTGCTGAGCAGGAAGAGGAAGGAAGGGCGCGGCGGAGCCGCGACGTCAGACGAGTCAAAAAGGGGCGGCCTGAGGGCCGCCCCTTTTCGCTCGCTGGCCGGGCTTGCGCCTGTCGGCGCGTAGCTTTCGCTACGCGCGCGCGGCGCTACGCCGCAAACTGGTTCATCGTGTTGTGGGCGCCACCAGCCTTCAACGCCGCTTCCCCGGCGAAATATTCCTTATGGTCATCGCCGATGTCCGACCCGGACATGTTCTGGTGCTTCACACAGGCAATGCCCTGGCGGATTTCGGCGCGCTGGACGTTCTTGACGTAACCCAGCATGCCGGCCTCGCCGAAATATTCCTTTGCGAGATTGTCGGTCGACAGCGCCGCGGTGTGATAGGTCGGCAGGGTGATGAGGTGGTGGAAGATGCCGGCGCGCTTGGCGGCATCGCGCTGGAAGGTGCGGATGCGCTCATCGGCTTCGTTGCCAAGGTCGGTGCCGTCATAATCGACGCTCATCAGGCGGGCGCGGTCATAGGCGCTGACGTCCTTGCCGGCGGCGACCCAGGCGTCATAGACCTGCTGGCGGAAGTTCAGCGTCCAGTTGAACGACGGGCTGTTGTTGTAGACCAGCTTGGCGTTGGGCACGACTTCGCGGATGCGGTCGACCATGCCGGCGATCTGCTCGATGTGCGGCTTTTCGGTTTCGATCCACAGCAAGTCGGCGCCGTGCTGCAGGCTGGTGATGCAATCGAGCACGCAACGATCGGCACCGGTGCCTTCGCGGAACTGGAACAGGTTCGACGGCAGGCGCTTCGGCCGCAGCAGCTTGCCATCGCGGTTGAGGATGACATCGCCGTTGCGCGCCGTCGCCGGGTCGATTTCCTCGCAATCGAGGAAGCTGTTGTACTGGTCGCCGATGTCGCCGGGGGCGTTGGACACGGCGATCTGCTTGGTGAGGCCGGCGCCCAGCGAATCGGTGCGGGTGACGATGATGCCGTCCTCGACGCCGAGTTCGAGGAAGGCGTAGCGGCAGGCGCGCACCTTGGCGAGGAAGTCTTCATGCGGCACGGTGACCTTGCCGTCCTGGTGGCCGCACTGCTTTTCGTCCGAAACCTGGTTCTCGATCTGCAGGGCGCAGGCACCGGCTTCGATCATCTTCTTGGCAAGCAGGTAGGTCGCTTCGGCATTGCCGAACCCGGCATCGATATCGGCGATGATCGGCACGACATGGGTCTGGTAACCGTCGATGGCGGCCATCAGCTGCTTGGCCTTGATCTGGTCGCCAGCGGCGCGGGCGGCGTCGAGATCGCGGAACATCATGCCCAGCTCGCGCGCATCGGCCTGGCGCAGGAAGGTGTAAAGCTCCTCGATCAGCGCCGGCACGCTGGTCTTTTCGTGCATCGACTGGTCGGGCAGCGGGCCGAAGTCGCTGCGCAGCGCGGCGACCATCCAGCCGGAGAGATAGAGGTAGCGGCGCTCGGTCGAGCCGAAGTGCTTCTTGATCGAAATCATCTTCTGCTGGCCGATGAAGCCGTGCCAGCAGCCCAGCGACTGGGTGTAATTGGCCGGGTCGGCATCATAGGCGGCCATGTCGCGGCGCATGATGCCGGCGGTGTACTTGGCGATGTCGAGGCCGGTCTTGAAGCGATTCTGCAGGCGCATGCGCGCAACGCTTTCGGCGTTGATGCCATCCCAGGTGCCGTTGTGGCTGCTGATCAGGGCTTGCGTCTTGCTGATATGATCCTGGTACGACATGGCTTTTTCCTCGTGAAACCGGTGCTGGTCCAAAAATGGCTGTGGCGGGGCTGCGTTGCTCGCTGCCTCCGCCACATCCTCCCCGTTTGACTGTTTTCAACTGTTGTCAGGCCTGTGCCGCTGCGCTAGGGCCACGTCAACGCGATTCAGTCAAAGAATCGTGTGTAAGTGTCGCTGTTTCGCCAAAATTTTCGGTCATATTGTAAAAATCTTGACAAATTCGCCCGCCTCGCCGCCTGACGCGACGCCGCTCGACAGCGGTGGGCGCAAGCTGTTTGCCGGCGCCCGCATCCGCCGCATTCGCAGCAGCCGCGGCCTGACACAAACCCGCATGGCCAATGACTTGGGCGTGTCGGTCAGCTATCTCAACCTCATCGAGCGCGACCAGCGGCCCTTGTCGGCCGCCTTTCTGCTGAAGCTCGCCGGCAGTTACGACCTTGATCTGAAAAGCCTGACCGGTGGTGACGGCAGTGACATCGCCGAGGAATTGGTGCGTGTTTTTACCGACCCGCGCCTCATCGGCATCGATGTGCCGCGCGCCGAGCTGCGCGAGCTGGCCGCCCGCTCCCCCGGCGTCGCCCAGGCGCTGCTGCGCCTCGCCGCCAGCACGCCGGCCAGTCCCGCCACCGAGGAACGGCCCGGGCCGCTGGATGCCGTCGTCCGCATGATCGGCGAGGCCGGCAATCATTTCCACGCCCTCGACCTTGCCGCCGAGGCGCTCGCCGATGAATTGCGCCAGTCCGGCCCCGATCTCAACGCCGCGGTGGTCGAGCGGCTGCGCATCCGTCACGCCATCACCGTGCGCGCCATGCCGGTGGAGGTGCTGCCCGGCGCGCTGCGCAAGCTCGATCTGCACGCCCGGCAATTGCAGCTGTCGGAATCGCTGGACGCCGCCTCGCGCGGTTTTGCGGCCGCCGTGCAGCTGGCGCTGATCGAGCTGAAAAGCGTCATCGCCGACACCATCGCCGGCCATGGCATCAGCGATCCGCTGGCGGTGCGCGCCGCGACTGTCGCGCTCGGCAAATATGCCGCCAGCGCCATCCTGATGCCCTATGCGCGCTTCCTCGCCGCCTGCGAGGCGGTGGGCTATGATGTCGAACTGCTGCAGGCACGCTTCGGCCGCGGGCTGGAGCAGGTGGCGCACCGGTTGACGACGCTGGCCCGGCCCGGCGCGCGCGGCATCCCCTTTTTCTTCCTGCGCATCGATCGCGCCGGCACCATTTCCAAATCCTTCGCCCCCGCCGCCTCGCCGATTCCGCTGCGCGGCGGCTGCGCGCTCTGGGCGCTCTATTCGGCGTTCGACCACCCCGGCGAAGTGCGCCGGCAACTTGTCGAAATGGAGGACGGCCATCGCTACCTCACCATCGCGCGCACCGTGCGGCCGGTGGCGGCACCCTGGGGCAGCCCGCGCGCCGAATTCGCCATCGGGCTGGGCTGTGACGCCCGCCATGCCGCAGCGCTGGTGTGGAGCGCCGGGCTGGACCTGAACGGCCCGGCTGCGCCCATCGGCCCCGGCTGCACCGCCTGCCACCGTGCCGCCTGCCGCCAGCGCGGCCTGCCGCCGGCCGGCGCCCACCTTGCCTTTGATGAACGTCAGCGCGGGCTGACGCCATTCCGTTTTACCGAGGATTGAGAGGATGACGATGTTGACTGGTATCGAGATCACCGGCGCGATGCAGCCGGGCTATGAAACGATCCTGACCGATCAGGCGCTGGCGTTCGTCGCCCAGCTGCACCGCATGTACGAACCGACCCGCCAGTCGCTGCTCGGCGCCCGCCGCCAGCATCAGGCCTGGTGGAACGCCGGCAACGGCATCGATTTCGCCGGCGAAATGTCGGCGGTGCGCGAGGACCCTTATTGGCAGGTCCGCCCCGCCCCGCACGACCTCACCGACCGCCGCGTCGAGATCACCGGCCCTTGCGATCGCAAGATGGTCATCAACGCGCTCAACAGCGGTGCGCAATGCTTCATGGCCTGCCTTGAAGACGCCAGCGCGCCGACCTGGGACGTGATGGTCAGCGGCCAGGTCAATCTGCGCGACGCCGCCGCCGGCACGATCTCACTCGAAGACAAGGGCAAGAGCTACAGCCTCAACGCCACCACCGCGACGCTGATCGCCCGGCCGCGCGGCTGGCACCTCGACGAGGCGCATATGCGCGTCGATGGCGAGGCGGTGGCCGGCGCCATCTTCGATTTCGGCCTGTATTTCTTCCACAACGCCCGGGCGCTGCTCGCCAAGGGCTCCGGCCCCTATTTCTACCTGCCTAAGCTGGAGCATTATCTGGAGGCGCGGCTGTGGAACAACATCTTCACCACCGCCCAGTCGCTGATGGGCCTGCCGCTCGGCACCATCCGCGCCACCGTGCTGATCGAAACGCTGCCCGGCGCCTTCTACGCCGAGGAAATCCTCTATGAACTGCGCGATCACATCACCGCGCTGAACTGTGGCCGCTGGGATTATATCTTCAGCTATATCAAGACCTTCCAGGCCGATCCGACGAAGGTGCTGCCCGATCGCGCCGCGGTGACCATGACCGTGCCGTTCATGGCGAAATATGCCGCCCATGTCGTCCGCACCTGCCACAAGCGCGGCGCCCATGCGATGGGCGGCATGAGCGCCTTCATCCCCGTGAAGGACGACGAAGCCGCCAACGAACGCGCCTTTGCCGCGGTACGCGCCGACAAGGAGCGCGAAGCGACGCTGGGCCATGACGGCACCTGGGTCGCCCACCCGGGCCTGGTCGGCATCGCCCGGGAAGTCTTCGACCGGCTGATGCCGACGCCGAACCAGCTGCACGTCATCCCCGAAGGCACGGCGACCGCCGCCGACCTGACGACGCCGCCACCGGGACCGAAGACGCTCGCCGGCCTCACCAACAACGTCAATGTCGGCATCGGCTATATCGCCGCCTGGCTGCGCGGGCAGGGCGCCGTGCCGCTGCACAACCTGATGGAAGACGCCGCCACCGCCGAAATCAGCCGTACCCAGATCTGGCAGTGGCGCGTCTCGGACGTGGTGCTGGACAGCGGCGAGGCCGTCGATGCCGCGCTGATCAACCGGGTCACCGACGAGCAGCTGGCGGTGTGGAAGGGCCAGGTCGGCGACAATTTCTTCGCCACCGGCAAATATGCCGAAGCCGCCGACGTGTTCCGCACCCTGGTACTCGCCGACCAGCTGGAGCCGTTCCTGACGGTGCCGGCCTATGCGCATTATTTCGCGAAATAAGCCCTGATCCTCCCTCCCCGTTGACGCTTCGCGTCGCCTACGGCTGCGGGGAGGGCGACTCGGCGCCAGCCGAGCGGGGTGGGGGTACCTGCACCTGGTTACGGAAGGAGCAACCGCGCCCAAGGCGCTTCGTCATGCTGAACTTGTTTCAGCATCCATCGCGCTGCGGGAACGCGTGTTCCGTCGGCAAGATGGATGCTGAAACAAGTTCAGCATGACGATTCCGCTTAAACACAACTGGCTCTAGGTTGTGGACTCATAAAGCGATGGGTCCGCTTCCGCTCCAGTTGCGGACATACGACGAGTGCAGCATTCTCGCTGTATGAGCAGCCAGTCGAATGATAACACGCCCTATCTTGCCATTACCATCGCGACGGCGACGGGCTTGATCGTTAAAGATTTTGTGACGGACGCCGGATACTCCCTTTCAATTTCGTTTGTCTTGGGACTTACAACCGGTCTTGCAGTTGTTGCAGTCGGTGGCTGGTTACGCCGAAAAATGCGCGAGTAACAGAACGTCAGCTAGCCACCACTTATATCCATTCTCAGTTCGGCTCGGCTACGGCGGCTAACGCTCCACTTGTGGACGTTCAGGGCAGCACGCACAAACCCGAAAGCCGACGATCAATCGCGTCATTATCGGGTGAGGACAATCCATACAGCAGGTATGGCGATAACGACAAGATAAGCCACGAGACTGATAGTGCGCTGGCGGTGTTCGTGTAGGGTTGCCCACATGAAGACAGAAAGGGCAACAATCGGAACTACGACAATTGCGGCAAGCAATCTAGGCGCGGCGAGCAGATCGCTACCCATAGCGCTGCTGACCATTACTCCGATCATTGAGAGCATTATCACTGAGACTGCACAGAAAGCAGCACAGCCCTTGGCAACTCTACGCGGGCGATCGTCTGCAGCCACTTGTTTAATGTAGCTTGACCCGGCGTTGATGTCCATGTCCGCTATCAGCGCTTCGCGTCCAGAAGCCGACCGTCAATTATCCACCAATTGCAGACGTCCCCGCTCACGGGTTCACGACCTGACCACAAGTCATCATGAGAGGGATTTGACATGACGCCCTCCCGATAGGGGAAAGGCCTCAACCCTGTGGTTTCGCCGGCGTGTCCTGCAGCGTCTGGTCCAGCCATTTGTCATCGAGCTTCGCCGGGGCGTCCGTCGCCGGCGCCTGCCCGTCCGGCAGCGGCTGGCCGTCGGGGCCGAGGACGCTGCCCGCCGGCGGGGCCTGATCGAGGCCATAGACCTGGTCGTCCGGCTCGATGATCTGGGTGCCGTCGTCGAGCTGGGTGACCAGCGGTGCCGGCGGGGTGCCGCCGACGGCGCGGGCCATATAGGCGGCAAAGGCGCGCGCCGGGGCGCGGCCGCCGGCGAGGCCGGTCACGGCGCGGGCGTCGTCGCGGCCCATCCAGACGCCGGTGGTCAATTCGCTGGTGAAGCCGATGAACCAGCCGTCCTTGTTGCTGCTCGTCGTGCCGGTCTTGCCGGCCAGCGGCCGGCCGATCTGCGCCGCCTTGGCGGTGCCGGTCTCGACGGCGGCCTTCATCAGCTCGGTCATCTTGGCGGCGACGAACGGCGCAACGATGACGCGGGCCGCCTCCGGCTCGCGCTCATACAATATCTTGCCTGATCCGCTGGTGATGCGGCTGATCGCCCAGGGCCGCGCCTCGACACCGCCATTGGCGACGGCGGCATAGGCCTGGGTCATTTCAAGGAGCGTCACGTCCGACGCGCCGAGTGCCATCGCCGGGCGGCGATCGATCGGCGTGGTGATGCCGAAACGGCGGGCGACATCGGCGACCGTGTCGAAGCCGACGCGTGACGCCAGCTCCACCGCCACCGTGTTGATCGACAGCGCAAAGGCGTCGCGGACGCTGACCGCGCCCAGGAAGCGGCCATTGCTGTTCTTGGGGCTCCAGTTGCCGATGCTGATCGGCTTGTCCTCCATCATCTCGTCGGGGGAGACGCCATCCTCCAGCGCCGCCGCATAGACGAAGAATTTGAAGGCGGAGCCGGGCTGGCGGCGGGCGGCGACGGCGCGGTTGTAATTGCTGCGCACATAGTCGTTGCCGCCGACCATCGCCTTGACGGCGCCATCGCGGGCCAGCGCCACCAGCGCGCCCTGCGCGCCCGCCGGCGTTTCGGCGGCGAGCGCCGCTTCGGCATAGCGCTGGCCGATGGGGCTGAGCGTCGTCGTCACCTGCAGGGGCTCGACGCTTTCGTCGGTCAGATTCTCGACCTCGGCCAGCACCCAGTCGGTGAAATAGCGCACGCCGGCGGCGCGTTCCTGCGGCGCGAAGCGCACGCTGGCCGGATCGGCTGTGGCGGCCTCACCCGGTGTCACCGCGCCCGAATCGACCATGGTGGTGATGACGGTGGCGGCGCGGGCGCGGGCCGCCTCGGCATCGGCGCTGGGGGCATAGCGCGACGGCGCCTTGACCAGCCCGGCGATGACGGCGGCTTCTTCAAGGCTCAGCGTCGCTGCCGAATGGCCATAGAATTTGCGCGACGCGGCATCGATGCCATAGGCGCCGCCGCCGAAATAGACGCGGTTGAGATAGAGTTCGAGCAGCGCTTCCTTGGTGAACTTGCGCTCCAGCGCCAGCGCCAGCACCAGCTCGCGCAGCTTGCGGTCATAGGTCTTGGTCGAGGTCAGGAAGACGTTGCGCGCCAGCTGCTGGGTGATCGTCGAGGCGCCCTGCACGCTGCGGCCGGCGCGCAGATTGACGACAAAGGCGCGGACGACGCCGATCGGATCGAGGCCGGGGTGGCTGTAGAAGCGCCGGTCCTCCACCGCGATCATCGCGCTGGTCATGGTTTTCGGAATGCGCGCGAACGGCAGCCATTCGCCATAGCTGGGGCCGAGCGAGACCAGCACGCTGCCATCGTCGCCGCGGATTTCGACCGACTGGCCGTTGGGCGACCGCATCATCTCGTCAAAGCTGGGCAGTGAGGAATAGGCGATGGCGACAGCGCCGGCGGTGACCAGGAACAGCAACAGGCCGAGGATCAGCGCCGATTTCCAGACAAAGCCGAACAGCCGGCCGAAGAAGCCGGGTTTGGGTTGCGCTCGGCGGGACGGGGGAGGGGCCACGGGGGCGGCAGATAGGCGGCAATCGCCGTGGTTACAAGGGCGGGCGCCGGCTGCCCGTCACGGCCTGGCGCATCGCTTCAGCCGCTGATCGCTTCATTGGGGTAGGTGCCCCACAACTGGTTGCGCAGGATATAGCCGGAGCGGCCGCCGTTCGACACGCGGCACCAGACATTTTCGCACAGGGTGATCGTCACCACCGTGCCGGGCGCGATGCGCCAGGCGATGCGCGACTGTACATCGGGGCTGGTGAACAACGTGCGGGTTTCGCCGATGACAAAGCCGGTGCGGGTGCCGGTGAGCAGCGCCTTCTGCATCCAGCCCAGCGTGCCATCGGGGTCGCGCACCTGCCGCCACTGCTTGTATTCGCGCAACACCTCCATCGGCAGGCCCTTGCGCTTGTATTCCCACAGGATCGGGAAACGCTCTTCCGGCCCGGTGCGCATCATCGCCGAATTGGACTTCAGCGATACGAAGCGCGGCACCGGCAGGTTGGTGGTGCCATCGGGATTTTCGACCGGCTCCGCGGCAGTGGCCGGGCCGGCGGCGGCGGCAAGCAGGATGGCGACGGACAGCAGGAAACACGGGTGGTGGCGCATGCGTCATGTCTTGACGCACCCGGCGGCACGGGGCAACCCTGTTTGCCATGGCTGCTGCATCCACCGCCCGTCCCCGCCCCAAGGTCATCGTCACGCGGCGGCTGCCGCAGGCGGTGGAAACCCGCATGGCGGAACTGTTCGACGTGACGCTGAACCTGACCGACGAACCATTCAGCCAGGACCAGCTGGCAGCGGCGGCGGCGAATTGCGACGTGCTGGTCGGCACCGTCACCGATCGCATCGACGCGGCGGTGTTTGCCGCAGCGCGGGCCGCGGGTCGGCTGAAGCTGCTGGCGAATTTCGGCGTCGGCGTCGACCATATCGATCTGGCGGCGGCGCGCGGTGCCGATGTCGTCGTCACCAACACGCCGGGCGTGCTCACCGATGATACCGCCGACATGGTGATGGCGCTGATCCTCAGCGTGCCGCGCCGGCTGGCCGAGGGTGAGAAGCTGGTGCGCGCCGGCGAATGGCGCGGCTGGTCGCCGACCGGGATGCTCGGCCATCGCATCACGGGGAAGCGGCTCGGCATCATCGGCATGGGCCGTATCGGCCGGGCGGTGGCGACGCGCGCCCGCGGCTTCGGCCTCACCGTGCATTATCACAACCGCCACCGCCTGCCGGCGGAGGTGGAGGGCGCGCTGGAAGCAACCTGGTGGGACAATCTCGACGCCATGCTGGCGCGCGTCGACATCATCACCATCAACTGCCCGCACACGCCCGACACCCATCACCTGATCGGGGCGAAGCAGTTCGCGCTGATGCAGCGCCAGGCCTATCTGATCAACGCGGCGCGCGGCGAGATCGTCGATGAAAATGCCCTGTGCGAGGCGCTGGCCGCCGGCCGCATCGCCGGGGCGGGCCTCGACGTGTTCGAGAACGAGCCGGCGATCGATCCGCGCCTGCTGGAATTGCCCGGCGTCGTGCTGGTGCCGCACATGGGCAGCGCGACGTTCGAAGGCCGCCAGGCGATGGGCGAGAAGGTGATCGCCAATATCCGGGTGTGGGCGGACGGGCATCGTCCGCCGGATCAGGTGCTGGAGGGGTGGGCGTAGCGCCGCGAGCGCACAGCCACGCTGTGCGCCGACAGGCGCCAGCCCGGCCAGCGGGGCGCCGCGCGCTCCTGCGCGGCGAACCCGTCTGACGTCAGCGCGGGCTTTGCCCGCGCCCAAAAAGCCCCAAAACGCCCCATACTCCCCCTCTCCCGCAGGCGGGAGAGGAAGAAGAAAGGCAAATTTCCCACCCCCTGTAACCGCCCGGTCCACCCCCGCGAACTCTCTGGCATCCCCGCCACGAGAGGCACGCAATGACCACGCTCCGCAACCTCGCCGCCGCATTTCTCGCCGCAGCGACCCTCGCCCCGGCCGCACAGGCCGCCGACGCCGCCCATCCGATCGTCATCGAACTGTTCCAGTCGCAGGGCTGTTCGTCCTGCCCGCCGGCCAATGCCAATGTGAACGCGCTGGCCGCCCGCCCCGATGTCCTCGCCCTGTCGTTCGCCGTCACCTATTGGGATGGCCTTGGCTGGAAGGATGTCTTTGCCCAGCCGCAGTTCACCCAGCGGCAGTGGGATTATGCCCGCGCCTTTGGCAATGATCAGGTGTGGACGCCGCAGGTTGTCATCAACGGCCGCGCCAACATCACCGGCACCAAGACCCAGCCGCTGCTCGACCTGGTCGCGAAAACCGATCGCGGCTCCGGCGGCCCGGCACTGGCGCTGGCCGGCAGCGATGTCACGATCACCGGCAGCGCCGCCAGGCCCGCCGATGTCTGGCTGGTGCGCTATGATCCGCGCAGCGTCGCCGTTTCCATCAAGGCCGGCGAGAATGGCGGTCGCACCCTGCCGCACCGCAATATCGTCCATGAACTGGTGAAGCTCGGCCGCTGGAGCGGCGGCAACGCCCGCTTCACCCTGCCGGCAGCGCGCACGCCAGGCCTTGCCACCGCTGCCTTTGTCCAGGCCGGCAATGGCGGCCCGATCCTCGCTGCCGTGCGCGGCTGATACCCGCCGCTACCCGCTTTCCCGGCCCGCCGTCGACCGGAATGCCCCCTTCAAAAGACGGCCCAAGGAGACCCGACATGAAGCTCAAGACCCTGACCCTGATCGCCGCCGCCGCCCTGCTCGCCGGTCCGCTGCAAGCCGCGCCCAAGTCCGATGCCATGGCCGCCGACGCCATGAAGGCCGATGCGATGGCCCCGGCCAAGCCGCACGACGCCATGGCCAAGCATGATGCCATGGCCGTTGACGCCATGGCCGCGCCCAAGGCCAAGGCCAAGGCCAAGCATGCCGATGCGATGGCCACCGACGCCATGGCCGCGCCGAAGAAGTAACCGCGCCGCCGCTGGCCAGGCCATCCCCCCTGTGCCCGCCAGCGGCTCCTGCGGCGACCACGCCCGCCCCGATGTGATCGGGGCGGGCGTTTTTTGTGGGGTGGTGGGGAGAATGTGGCCCAGGGGGAAGGGCGGAATGGCGCTGCTAAATGCTGCGGCGATACTGGGTCGGCGTCACGCCCATCGCCTTGCGGAAGCTGGTGGCGAACTGGTTGGGGCTGGCAAAGCCACAGCGGCTGGCGATGACGTGCACCGGCAGGTCGCTGCCGCGCAGCAGGCGCCGGGCGGCATCGAGGCGGGCGCGCGTCAACCAGGCATGTGGTGGCAGGCCGGTGGCATCGCGGAACGAGCGGCACAGGTGATAGCGGCTTAGGCCGGCCACACCGGCGAGATCATCGAGCGTGACGGTCTCGCCTAGATTGTCGGTGATATAGGCCTTCAGCCGGGCAAGCGTGCGCGGCGCCAGCACGTTGCGAGCGCGCGGGCTGGCAGCGTCCAGAGTCGTCGCACGCAGCACCAGCCGGGTCAGCAGCGCCTCCAGCCAGGAATCGCGCGCCAGCCTTGCATCGGGGCTGCCGTCCAGCGCCGGGTCTAGCATGGCCTGGAGCAGCGCGCTGACCAGCGGGTCATGCCAGCCGAGTTCGGGCGTCAGGCTGATGGCATCGGGCTCGCGATCGAAAACGTCGCGGATTGTCCGGTCCAGCCGGCGTGGAGTTACATAAAGATGGGCATATTCGACGGGCCCTTCCGTCTGCCACAAATAGCCGGCACCCGCCGGCACCAGGGT
This sequence comes from Alphaproteobacteria bacterium PA4, assembly GCA_002256005.1. Lineage (GTDB taxonomy): Bacteria > Pseudomonadota > Alphaproteobacteria > Sphingomonadales > Sphingomonadaceae > Sandarakinorhabdus. Next base: position 54,825 of record NKIQ01000003.1, read on the forward strand.
GACACTGTGCAGCGCCACATCGCTTTGCCGTACGGCACCGTCGCCGCGACGGGTGACGCGCTTGGCACCGCCCAGATGCAGGGCGAGATAGTGATGATCGAGCGGCGGCTGCTGCATCACCGCACCGGTGCCGGCCCAGCGCCGCAACAGACCGCCATCGACGGCCTGGGTCGCGGGCGGCGTGGTGGTGATGCGCGCCGCCCATTGTTCCGGGGAGTGCAGGAGATCGGCCGAGGGGCCTTCGCTGGCGGTCATGAAGGGAGTGGGGCGCAACGCGATCACCAGCGCAACAACCGCGGCAGCAGCAGCCGGGCCATGCCGGCAATGCCCAGCACGGCGCCGCCATACCAGATGGTCACATAGAGCGGATCGTCATGGTTGCAGTGAAAGGCAAAGACAAAGGCGCCGAGTCCGGCCGCGGCCAGGCCGGCAGCCAGCGCCGAGCGTTCCGGCCGGGTGCTGGCGCCATGCTTGACGAAGCGGGCCAGCACGAGCAGCGGTGCCAGCGACAGCAGCAGCACATTGGCGAGGCAATCAAGACCATCGCGCCAATCGAGCCGGGCCAGCAGCGCCGCCGCGCCCGAAGCACCGGCATCGATCAGCCACCCGGAGGCGAGCGCCAGCGGCACCACCAGCGCCAGCCCGCGCCACAGCCAGGCAAGGCGTGGCGCGCGGGTGATGGCGGGGTCGAGCGACAGCAGCGCCGCAGCCATGGCGAGGCTGGCGATGCTGCCCATGGTCAGCGTCTTCCACCAGAACATCGGCGACTGCATCGCCTGTGGCATATCGGGCCGCAGACCGCGCAGCGCGGCATAGATCAGGATTTCGGCGAACACGAGGCCGGCGACCAGCGCCACTTCCCGCGTCCAGCGCCGCGGCTGCACCGGGTGCAGGTCGGCCACCAGCGCGTCGATCAACGGATCGGCGGGGTGAAGGTCAATCGGCATCGGGATGGCTTTCGATGATCTGGGCGAGGCGGCCGAGGCCGCGATGGATATTGACCTTGACCAGCGCCGGCGACTGCCCGGTGCGGGCTGCGGCTTCCTCGATCGACAGGCCGTCGAGCTTGACCAACCGGATGACTTCGGCCTGCGCCGGTTTCAGGTTGAGCAACAGCCCGGTCAGCGCAGCGGCGCTTGTGACGGCGGCTTCATGGTCGGGGGTCGACAGGGTTTCGGGCAGTTCGTCAGCGGCGTGCCGGCCGGCGGCGCGCAGGCGATCGACCCATTTATAGCGGGCAATGCCGGCCAGCCAGGGGCCGAAAGGGCGCGACGGATCCCAGGTGTGGCGCTTGGCATGGATGGCGAGCAGCGTGTCCTGCACGGCATCCTCGACCGAAGACGGCGGCAAACGGCGACGGAAATAGCGCAGCAGCCAGGGGCGCAGCTCGGCGAGCAGGCGGCGATAGGGGGCGGCCTCGCCGGCCTGCGCCGCCGCCATCATCCGCCCCCAGCCGTGCGGATCGAGATCTGCCGCGTCATTCATCGTTGCTATTACGCTAACGATTGCAAGCGCACGCGCATAGACCGGCGCCGGGCCGGGATGACAGGCCGCCCTCGCCATCATTGCGAATTCGTGCCGGAGATTGCGCAGCAGCAGGTCATCCCTGCAGGTTCGGCGCTGCAACCCAAAAGGTTACAGCGCGCCCTGCCGCGTTCAGGCGCCGGTCAGGATGCGATCGACCAGCTGTTTCACCGTCGGCACGAAACCGTTGGAATAGAAGGGGTCCTTGGCGAAACGGAAGGCCGAATGGCCACCGAACATCAGATTCTGCTCGGTATCGCCGCCATGGGCGATGTCCTGCAGGGTCTTCTGGATGCAGAAGCTGCGCGGATCGGCGAGGCGACCGGTCGAGTTGGTTTCATTGTCCGCCCAGCTCGAGAAGCTGCACTGCGACAGGCAGCCCATGCAATCGCTCTGATCCTTGCGGATCGTCGCCTTTTCGGCCGGCGTGACGAACACCAAAGTATTGTCCGGCGTCTTCAGCGCGTCGGTATGGCCCGCACCAAACCATTCGCGGGCGCGCAGCAGATCGTCGCGGGTGACATAATAATTCTTCCGGCCGACGCCGACATCGAGCAGGAACTGGTGATCGCCGCTCGCCGTCGTCGAAAAGGCGATCTGGCGCTCGGAGCGGGCCTCGAGGTTGCGCAGGAAGGGGTTGCGCACCGCGCTGGAATAGAAACCCGTCGGCGAGAATTTGTGCAGCAGGATGTCGCCTTCCTCCAGCGTCATCAGCCGCGCCTTCCAGGCGTCGGGGATCGGGCTTTCCTGGGTCAGCAGCGGCCTGGTGCCGAACTGGAAGACGATCTGGCCGAGCTCGGGATTGTCGATCCAGTCGGTCCATTCGTTCAGCGCCCAGACGCCGCCGGCCATGACGATCGGCACCGAATCGGCGATGCCGGCCTCGCGCATCGTGGCGCGCAGGTCGCGGACTCGGGGCAGCGGATCCTGCGGCACGCGCGGATCTTCGGCATTGGACAGGCCATTATGGCCGCCGGCAAGCCAGGGGTCTTCATAGACCACCGCGCCCAGCCATTCCGACGCCTTGGAATAGGCGCGCTTCCACAGCGCGCGAAAGGCGCGGGCGCTGCTGATGATCGGATAATAATGCACGCCGTGATGTGCGGCGATTTCGGACAGCTTGTAGGGCATGCCGGCGCCGCAGGTGACGCCATTGACCAGGCCCCGGGTGCGTGACAGCACGCCTTCCAGCACGCGCTGGGCGCCGCCCATTTCCCAAAGCACGTTGATGTTGAGCGCGCCCAGGCCGCGCGACAGTTCCGATGCCGCCATGTCATAGGCGCGCTGCACCTGCTGCACGGCGCCTTCGATGGCATATTCGACCAGCTCCTCGTGCCGGTCACGGCGGCTGAGCGAGCGGTAGATCTGCGGGATGATGCGACCGGTGGCATCATAGCTGTCGGCGTTGACGGCGGAGATGGTGCCGACACCGCCGGCCAGTGCCCAGGCACCCGACGACAGATGGTTGGTCGCGGCGACGCCCTTGCCGCCTTCCACCAGCGGCCAGACTTCGCGCCCGCCCATGACAATCTGTTTGAGACCGTTCAGCATGACAATCCGATCAACACCCGACAGCGCCCCCGCATCGGCCAAGGGCCTATTGGGGGAAGAACGGGGCCAAGCGCAAGGCGTTGCATGGCCGCAGGCCGGCTTTTGTCGCGCCTGTGCGGCGCCAACGGTCGATTTTGCCGGTTTCGGCGCCTATGCTGCAGGGGCCGCCAGCGCCTGCCGCCAGCGCCGCAGCGCGTCGCGCAACTGGCTGGACAGGATGATGGGGTCGTCTTCCTCGGCGAGTGCCTCGATGATTTCGAAGCGGAAGGCCTCTTCGCCATGCGTGTTCCAGGCCGCCTGCAGGGCGCGATTGGCATGGCTGCCATGGCGCAGCGTGAACCAGTGGCGGTTCTGGACGCCGGTCGTATCGGGGGACTGGCCCAGCCAGACGCCGCCGTCCGGCGCGCGAATGGCATAGATGCCGGGGGCGGGCTTGCGCTCCTTCCAGCGCTGGACGGCGGCCTTGCGATCGATGCTCATGGCTCTGTCCATATTTTATCCGGGTATAATTGACAATCATGATTTTTACCCGGATGATAAAAACATGATGACCGACACCTACAGCGCCTTTGACGGCACCACTCTGCTTGCCACCGGCACGCGCCCCGAAACCGCAGCGGCGCTGCATGCCGCCATGGCGAACGCCGCCGCCGGGCCGCTGCTGCTGTTCCGCCATCAGGACGGCGCCGTCGTCGATCTCGATCTGCGCGGCAGCCTGGCCGAAACGCTCGCCCGGCTCGAAGCGCCGGCGCCGGCACCGGCGCGCGGGCGCCCGAAACTGGGCGTGGTGGCGCGCGAGGTGACGCTGCTGCCGCGGCATTGGGATTGGCTGGCGACACAGCCGGGCGGCGCTTCGGTGGCGCTGCGCAAGCTGGTCGATGCCGCCCGCCGCGACGATGCCGGCGAACGGCGACAGCGCCGCGATGCCGGCTATCGCTTCATGGCGGCCATCGCCGGCGACCTGCCGGGGTTCGAGGCCGCGTCGCGTGCGCTGTTTGCGGCGGACAAGACAGGGCTGTCTGCCGCCATGTCCGACTGGCCGGCCGGTATTCGCGCAGTGCTGACCGCCATCGCCGGTGATCCGGCATGAGCGTCCATCTCGAACCGGAGCCAGCTGCTGCTATCGGCAGCGTCGCCGGATGATGTGCCGAAGGTTGCGGCGGCTGATTCGCGGTTGCGCCTTTGCGCCTTGCAGACTTGACGATCCCCGTCCCGAAATCGATTGACGGGAGAATGACCGCCTATCCGCCATTGCCCCTACTGGTCAGTTTTGCGGCGGGAACTGTCGGGGATTGGTACATCGATCGCATCATGGCCGTCACCGGACCGGGCCTCGCCATGGCGCCGCGCCTCCACGTCACCCAGGCAGCCGCGGACACGGCGCCGGCCGAAACCGGTGCACAATGGCAATTGTCGGGCTTCACCAGCAACCTGCGCTACACCGAACGCGCCGAACGGACCGCACTCGATGCACACTCCGCAGCTTTGGCGCGTCCCGACGCGCGGTTGGCGGCGCTGATCCCTATTCGCAAATCACCGGCCTGGTGGGCGCTGGCCCAGGATGAACGTCGCGCGATCTTTGCCGCGCAATCGCAGCATATCGCCATTGGTATGGATTATCTGCCGGGCGTTGCCCGCCGCCTGCACCATTGCCGCGACATCGGCGGTGCGTTCGATTTTCTGACCTGGTTCGAATATGCGCCAGCCGATGAAGGCGCCTTTGACGAGATGTTGCTGCGCCTGCGCGCCACGCCGGAATGGGATTTCGTCGATCGCGAAGTCGATGTGCGTTTGACGCGGGCCGCGCATTCGACGGCTGGATGAGCGGGACCGACGATTTCTGATCTGCACGTCGGGCTCGCCCAGATGGCACCGGTCCATTTCGATCGCCCCGGCCATTGTTCGCGGCCGGATGTGACGCAATTGACCGTCAATCGCCAGCGCCAGTCGATCGCGCCTGTCCTGGGCGATCCCGGCGCAAGACCTCGATTGCGCTTCGGGAGTGTCGCTACCAGCCGCTCCCCCCGCCCGGTCAGACGGCGTGCCAGGCCTGCAGCCCATCATCGCTGACGCTGACCCGGCCCGGCAGTCCGACCGGTGAGGCGTCCAGTGATAGCAGCGTCGCCAGCAGGTCGGCGTCGGCCATGGCGACCTTGCCATAGACGCGGCTGCCGTCCGGCGTCAGGCCGATGACGCTGGCCGTGGCGGGGGCGCCGTCGCGGTCGAAGACGACACTGAACGTCTCGATGCGCGCCGGGCCGGCATAGGCGGCATCAAAGGCCGGCACCGGGCCGCGCCGCGCCTCGGCATCGTCCTGAACATCCTTGGGCAGCATCAGATTGGCCGCGGCGGTGGGGCCGCAGCCGACGACCAGCGCGTGATGCTTGGTGACATAGCCGCCCTGGCCATAGAGCAGCGCACTCGTCGCCGGCGCGGCACGCAGCGAGCGCACCATCGCACAGGCCGACTGCAGCATGTAGCAATTGAGCCCGGCACCGGCAAAGCTCAACCCGCCGGTGACGCTCAAGGGCGCATCCGCCGCCAGCCCCAGCGTGCGCCGCGCCATCTTCGGCACGGTCGGGAAGCAGGAGTAGAGCTCGACGCGGTCGAAACCGCTGCCATTGCTCTCGGCGATGCGCATGGCCTGGGCCAGCACCGCATCCTGCGCGACCGAATGGGTGAACTGGTCGCGTGCCAGATAGTCCATCGGCTCGGCCGCGGCGGCACCGCCATGGATGTACACGATGCGATCTTCCGGCACGCCGGCGGCGCGGGCCAGTGCCAGCGTCGTCATCAGCACGGCGCCGGCCTGGTTGACCGTATTGTTGGCGACCATGCGCTTCGTATAGGGCCAGGCGATCATGCGATTGTCAGGCGTAGCCGCGATGATTTCGGCGGCGCTGAACGCCTTGCGGCCCCAGGCGTGGGGGTTGGCGGCGGCGACGGCGGAAATCGCCTGATAGGTGGCGCCGCTTTCGGCCAGCGCCTGTTCGGGGGTCAGCCCCCAGGCGGCGGTGGTGGCGTTTTCATACAGCGGGTAGATGTGCACCGGCTGGAAGATGCCGTGCCGCATGGCCATCGGCGTCACATGATCGGTGGGGATGATCGGATTTTCCGGGCTCTTGGCGGGCGACGTCCAGGGCAGTTCGATGCCGGCGGCCTTGGCCTTGCCGACGGCATTGGCTGCCTCGCCGCCGGTGACCACCGCCACCAGGCTGTTGCCGTTCATGATCCGGAGCGCCGCCTCGTGCAGCCGCGTCGTCGCGGTTTCGCCGCCGACCTGGCCATAGACCGCCCGCGCCGGGTTGATGCCCAACCGCTCGGTCAGCCGCGCCGCGACCCGGTCATAGCGCCAGGAAATCAGGTGGATGATGTCGAGCGAATCGATGCGGTCGAGCCAGCCACCCCCGGCATCGGAATCGGCGGCGCGCACCGCCTCGGCCATCAGCGCCAGCGGCTCCAGCGCCAGTGCCGGGTCGCTCGGGCGATCGTTGAATTCCCCCACCCCGATGATGACAGGCGTGCGATCGGCAGGCAGCGGCATGGAAACCCCCAGGGCAGTGGTGATGATGTGCCGGAGGCCATAGCGGCTGTACGGGCGCTGCGGAACCGCCCTTGTCGATAGGGGGCTGTCAGAGTGAAGTGGAGCGTCCGGCGGCTGGGGCCGGAGGCACTTTTCTTCAGCGTCTCCAGAGCCCTATTTCTTCGCCTCGACGATCTGGTTCATCTCGATCGCGGTCCCGTCGGGATCGAAGAAATTGCAGCCCATGACATGAATGTCCGGCCCGCCGTTGCGGCCCGGATAGATTTGCTCGCGCACGTCCGCCGTCATGGTCACGCCGGGGACCGTCTTGGCCATGTCGCAGCGCTTGGCGGCGTCGTCGGTGTTGAGGATGAGGACATGGCCGCCGGCTTGCAGGCGCTTGGGATAGGGGTCGGCGGCGGGCAGCGGCGGATCGAAATACTGCATCAGGCCGATCCAGCCGATGAAGGGGTCATTGCCGTTGAGCAGCACCAGCCGCACCTTGTTGCCCGGCACGCCGGCGGGCAGCGCGACGCCGGAGACGGTCAGGCGCTGGTCGTAATTGATCTTCAGCCCGATGACGTCGCGATAGAGCTTCAGGCTGTTCTCCATGTCGCGGACGAGGATGGTCAGGCGGCGGACATCGGTGGGCAGGCGCTCGGCGGGGGCCGTCACGCCGGCCGCGGCCTTGCCGGTGGCGGATTGCGCGACGGCCGGGGTGGCCGCAAGCAGCAGCAGGGCGGCAAATGCCTTCATGGCCTTCTCCTCAATCGTCCGGGCCCAGGCTGGGGTCGAGATCGCGGGGGCGGATGAACTGCGCCAGCACGGCGCGGCCGCCATCGACCTGCGCCCAGCGCTCGATATCGAGATCGAGCCGGGCCAGCGTCGCGGTCGGATATTTCAGCTCGGCCTCCTCGCGCATGCGGCCGCCGGGCGGCACCAGTTCGAGCAGCAGATCCTCGAGGCCGGGGTTGTGGCCGACGAGCAGGGCATGGTCGTGGTGGGCGTCGAAGCCGGCGATCAGTTCGACCAATGTCGCCGACGACGACAGATAGATGCGCGATTCATAGATCGGCGCCAGCCGGGCGTGCATGCCGGCCTCCACACCCTCGATGGTCTGGCGGCAGCGCACGGCGGGGGAGGCGGCGACATGGTCGAAATCCGGCATGTCGCCCTTGTCCTGGGCCTGGCGCAGCCAGCGGCCGACGGTCATCGCGGCGCGGCGACCGCGGTCATTCAGCGGCCGGTCGAAATCGCGCAGCAACGGGTCGTCATAGCCCGATTTGGCGTGGCGCAGCAGAGTCAGTGTCTTCACCGGCGCTCCCTAGGCGCTTGAACTTCGCCTTGCGGCGCCATTGCGACATGCCGCGCCGCGCCGACGATGGCAACCGCTTCGTCGAGCGGCAAGCGATCAATCGGTGTGCCGGGTGGAAAGGCGCCAAGCAGGCGGGATGGCACGGATGGCCCGACCAGCACGAAGGTGCCGCGATCGTCGGCGCGGCGGATCAGCCGGCCAAAGGCCTGCGCCAGCCGGCCCATGGCGACGCGATCGTCGAAACCGGTGCCGCCGCCCGCCGCGCGCCGCGCCGCGTGCAGCACCGTCGGCCGCGGCCAGGGCACGCCCTCCATGATGACCTGGCGCAGCGATTCGCCCGGCACATCGACGCCGTCGCGCAGCGCATCGGTGCCAAGCAGCGAGGCGCGCGGTTCGGCGCGGAAGATGTCGACCAGCGTGCCGGTTTCGATGGGATCGACGTGCTGGGCATAAAGCGGCAGCCCGGCGCGAGCGAGCGGATCGGCGATGCGGGCATGGACGGCACGCAGCCGGGCGATGGCGGTGAACAGGCCGAGTGTGCCGCCCTCCGCCGCCTCGATCAGCGCGCGATAGGCATGGGCGAGGCCGCTGAGATCGCCGCGGCGAATGTCGGTGACGATCAGCACCCTTGCGTTGCTGGCATAGTCGAACGGGCTGGCGGCGGCGAAGTGCAGCGGCGGCGAAGCGAGCTGGCTGGCGCCGGTGCGGGCATCGGCCTCCGCCCAATCCTCGCTGTCCGCCGCCACCCGGCCGCGCAGCGTCGCCGAGGTGACCAGCACGCCCTGCGCCGGCTCCAGCACGGCGCGGGCGAACGGCCGCATCGGATCGAGCCAATGGCGGTGGATGCCGATATCGAGCTCACGCCCGTCGTGGCGCGCGATGGCGAACCAATCGACGAACGCCGCATCCGCCGCGCCGCCCAGCCGCGCCAGCAGCCCGGTCCAGGCGGCGATCAGCTCGCAGCGCAGGCGCAGCCCGGCGGCGGCGCCTTCCACCCGGGCGCGGCCGCTGCCATCCAGCCAGTCGGGCGGATCGTCGAGCAGCAGCTTCAGCCGCGCCTCCAGCGCCGCCATCGGCAGCGCCAGCCGCGCCAGCGCCTGCGCCGCCACGCCGGCGGCCTCCACCACCGGCGGCAGCACCTCGGCGATTTCGGTTTCAAGGCCGAAGCCGGCGTCGCTGCCGGCGGCTTCGGCACGGGCGAACACCTGGCCGCGTACCGCTGCGAGCAGTGCCTCGATGGGGCCATCGGCCATGCCGTCCGCAATCCGGCCGAGCCAGCCGTCGCCGGGCATGATCCGCGCCGCGACGCCGATCCGGTCGACCAACGCCGCCGCTTCATCGTCATAGCTGGCGATGTCGGACAGTCGCGCCGCCAGGCCCCGGCGGCGGCCGCGGGTCGCCCGGTCCGGCCCCAGCAGCCAGCCGCGCAGCTCCACCGCCTCGCGGCCGGTCAACTCCACGGCAAAGGTCGCATCGGCAGCATCGAACAGATGATGGCCTTCGTCGAACACCAGCCGCGACAGGCCATTGCCCTCGGCCCGGCCGCGCGCTGCGTTGATCATCACCAGCGCATGATTGGCGATGACGATGTCGGCGGCGGCGCTGGCCCGTGTCGCCCGCTCGATGAAGCAGATGCGATAATGCGGGCAGCCGGCATAGATGCACTCGCCGCGCCGGTCGGTGAGCCCGGAAAAGCCGCTGCGCCCGAACAGCGCCGGCAGCCAGCCGGGCAGGTCGCCGCCGATCATGTCGCCATCCCGGCTGTATTCGGCCCAGCGCGCCGCCAGCTGCGCGAACACCGCGGCGCGATTGGCAAAGCCGCCCTGCACGGCGTCTTCGAGGTTGAGCAGGCAGAGGTAATTCTCGCGGCCCTTCCTCACCACCACCCGCTGCGCCCGCGTTGCGGCATCGGGATAGGCGCGGGCGCTCTCCTGGTCGAGCTGGCGCTGCAGCGCCTTGGTATAGGTCGACAGCCAGACCGCGCCATCGGCGGCCGCGGCCCAGGCGGCGGCGGGGGCGAGATAGCCGAGCGTCTTGCCGATGCCGGTGCCGGCCTCGGCCAGCACCATGTTGGGGGCATTGGCGGCGCGGCGCGGCTGAAAGGCGGCGGCGGCGGCCTGGGCATAGGCGCGTTGGCCCTCGCGGCGCTCGGCGCCCGGTCCCAGCATGGCATCCAGCCGCGCCTCGACCGCGCCGGCCGGCAGCACGACGACGCGCGGGGCGGGGCGCGGCGCCGCTTCCTCCCATTTCGGCAGCTTGGTGAAGACGGAGCGTTCCGGGGCTTCGGGCTTCCTGAGGCGTTTCAGCAGCTGCGGCGCCCAGATCCAGCGCTGGCGGGCGAGCGCCTGCAGGATCGTCCAGGCGCCATGGCGTTCCGGCCAGTCGGGATCATCGAGCCGGCCCAGCAGCGCATCGGCGGCCCGGTTGAGGAAACCGACATCGGCATCGCTTGTAGGCGGATCGATGGCCAGCGCCGCCGCCAGCCCGCGCGGCGTCGGCACGGCAAAGCGCGCCGGATGGATGAAGGCGAAGAGTTCGAGCAGATCGAGCGCGATCAGCTCGCCCAGCCCCAGCCGGCTGGCGACGACCGGTGCGTTGATGACAAGATGCGGTGCATCGGCGGCGCGGCGAATGGCCTCGGCCCGGCTGATCGCGCCGGTATTGCCCTCGGCATCGCGCCGCCACACCCCGGCGTGGGTGGCCATCAGTGCGGGCAGGCTCATGCGTGTGTCCCTCCCACTTGCGGGGAGGGAGGAGGGTTGCGCAGTCGCGCTATCGCCGCCAGAGAACATGGTGAAGGATTAGACGGAACCGATGACTGACACCAACGAACTTCGCGCTGCGGCACTCGAAAACAAGGCCTGGCCCTATGAGGAAGCGCGCAAGCTGATCGCCCGCTATCCGGACGGTTTTCCCGATGCCGGCGTGATCTTCGAAACCGGCTATGGCCCGTCGGGCCTGCCGCACATCGGCACGTTCGGGGAGGTGGTGCGCACCACCATGGTGCGCCGCGCCTTCGAAAGCCTGGCGCCGGGCGTCAAGACGCGGCTGATCGCCTTCAGCGACGACATGGACGGGTTGAGGAAGGTTCCCGACGGCATCCCCAATCCCGAACTGCTGCGCGCCAACCTCGGCAAGCCGCTGACAGTGGTGCCCGATCCCTTCGGCACCCACCCGAGCTTTGGCCAGTACAACAATGCCCGGCTGCAGGCGTTTCTCGACGGCTTCGGCTTCGACTATGAATTCCTGTCGTCGACCGATTGCTACAAGGCAGGCATGTTCGATCGGGTCCTGCTGCGCATCCTCGAAAACTATAACGAGGTCATCAACGTCATCCTGCCGACGCTCGGCCCCGAACGCCGCGCCACCTATTCGCCGTTCCTGCCGATCGATCCGGTCAGTGGCATCGTGTTGCAGGTGCCGATTATCGCCCGCGATGTGGCGGCCGGCACGGTCACCTATGTGCGGCCGGAAACCAATGAAAGCGTCACGGTCCCGGTCACTGGCGGCGCCTGCAAGCTGCAATGGAAGGTCGATTGGGCGATGCGTTGGGTGGCGCTCGGCATCGATTATGAAATGGCCGGCAAGGATTTGATCGATTCGGTCATGCTGTCCGGCCGCATCACACGAGTGCTGGGCGCGCGGCCGCCGGAAGGCTTCAACTACGAGCTGTTCCTCGACGCCGAAGGCACCAAGATTTCCAAGTCGAAGGGCAATGGCCTGACCATCGAACAATGGCTGGACTATGGCCCGCCGGAATCGCTGGCGCTCTACATGTTCCAGAATCCCCGGAAGGCGAAGCGGCTGCACTTCGATGTCATCCCGCGCGCCATCGACGAATATGCCGATTTTCTGGGGAAGTATCCGGAGCAGCCGATCGAACAGCAGCTCGGCAACCCGGTGCATCACATCCATGAGGGCGCGCCACCGGCTGCGGCGCTGCCGGTCAGTTTCTCGCTGCTGCTCAATCTCGCGTCGGTCGCCGCCACCGACGATCCGAACAAGCTCTGGGCCTATGTTGCCCGCCACGCGCCCGGTACCAGCCCCGCGACGCATCCGGCGCTCGACCGGCTTGTCCATCACGCTGCCCGCTATGCCCGGGATTTTGTCGTGCCCGGCCTTTCCCGCCGCGCCCCCGCGCCCCAGGAAGCCGCAGCGCTGCGCGACCTCGACACCCGTCTCGCCGCGGTCGGGCCGGGCAAGGATGCGGAGGCCTATCAATTCGAAGTCTATGAGGCCGGCAAGGCCGCCGGCTTCGAAAATCTGCGCGAATGGTTCAAGGCGCTTTACGAGACGCTCATCGGGAGTTCACAGGGACCGCGTATGGGGTCGTTCATCAGCCTCTATGGGCTGGATGAAACCCGCGCGCTGATTTCAGCCGCGCTTGCCAGGGACCTGCCGTGAAATCCATCGTTGCTGCGCTGCTGCTGACCCTCGCCACCCCGGCCTTCGCCGATGCGGCGCAATCCTTCCATGACGGCAAATGGACTGCCGTCGTCAGCCAGGGCCGGCAGGAAGGCACGGCGGCCAGCCTGTTGCTCTCCGGCCGCGCCCAGCTCGCCATCGCTGCCTATGACACGCGCGACAAGGCGAAGGCGCTGGAGCTGATCGGCGCCGCCGAGCGGGATTTCGATGCGGCCCTGGCCAAGGCGCCGACCAACCCCGAGGCCCAGCTGCAAAAGGCCGTCGCCATCGGCTATCGCGCCAAGCTGACCCGCTCGCCCGGCCTTGGCAAGGATGCGCGCAAGCGGTTCGAAGCGGTGCGCGCCGCCCATCCCGACATGGCGCTGGGCTGGGCCGCGGTCGCCGGCTGGCACGGCGGCGCCATCGCGACACTGGGTGGCTTCCTCGCCAGCACGATGATGGGGGCCAAGGCCGCCGAGTTCGAAAAGGGCTTTGCCCAGGCGCTGAAACTCGACCCGACCACGCCGGTGCATCGCGTCTTCTACGCCATGACGCTGCTCGATCTCGATGCCGGCAATGCCGGCAAGGCGGCGACGGCCTTGCAGGGTATCGGCCAGTTGCCGGCCCATGACGGCTATGACGCGCTGGTCAGGGCGCAGGGCGTCCAGCTCGCCGCCGCGCTGAAGACCGGCGATGCCAAGGCGGCGCAGGCGCTGGCGCGGCGGTTGCAGGCGTTCGGCACGCTGGGGTGACGAGTCGAGGGCCGCCCGCTCTCTTACTTCCGCTCCACCACATCATTGCGCGCCAGTGTGGACCGCAGCCCGGTCCCTGACAGCCAGGCCGCGTCGCGCGTGCTGTCGAGCAGGGTCGCGCCCCAGAAGGCGCTGGTGGCGGCCAGCATGACCTGCTGGATGTGCGCGGTGGTGGCGTCGCTGGCGCTGCGGTTGCCGCTGAACATCATATGCGTGCCGCCGGCGAGCATGAGCAGCGTCTTGCGGCCGTCGGCTGGCAGGGCGCGATAGACCTGGGTGCGGGCGGCGGCAGCGGCGGTGCGCTGGTCGGCCGGCGCGCTGGCGCTGCTGCCGTCGAGCGTGCCGGTGATGCCGAGCACGGGCAGGCCGATACGGCCGAAGGCGGCGGCGGGATCGCTGACATAGGGCGCCGAGGTGCTGAGCAATATGGCGGCGCGGATGCGGCGGTCGGCGAGCGTGCCACCGGGCCAGCGTTGCCCGGCGAGCGCCTGCACCGTCCAGGCGCCCATGCTGTGGCCGGCGGCGCCGATGCGGTCGGGGTCGATGCGGCCGAGGTCACAGGCCCCTTCGCGCGGGCGGCGCATGGCCTCGTCAAGCACGAAGCGGGCATCGCCGACGCGGGCGACGAGCTGGTCGAACTGGATGGCGGCGGTGATGCGGGCGGCGCGATCGGCCTTGCTCAATTGCCCGGCATAGACGGTGGTGTCGCTGCCGGGGTGGGACAGGTGGATGACGATCAGGCCGCGGCGGGCCCAGGCAGCGCCCAGCACGGCACCGGCACCGGCATCGCCGCCGACGCCGGGGCTGAACAGCAGCAGCGGTGCCCGGGCCGTGCCGGCCGGCATGCGGATGCGCACCGGCAGGTCGCGGTCGCGCGCCGCGTCATGCCAGACGGCGGCGCAGACCGGCCCGGCATCCGGAGCGGCGGTTGGGGCCGCGCTGGCCAGCAGCAGGGCGAGGGATGCGATCAGCGGGCCTGCCTCCTCTGTCCGTTACGCCGGGTGCGACGCCGCGTCCGGCGGACACAGGACAGAAGAAACCGGGTCCCGGGTCAAGCCCGGGAAGACAGGTCGATTGTCAGACCAACGCCATCTTGCGCGCGCCGCGCTTTACCGTTGCGGCCTGGCCGATGCCGGTCGCGGTGGAGCGTTCGCGGATGCCGGCCATGAACACCCAGTCGGCGCGCGCCGCTTCGGGCGTGAAGCTGACGGTCAGGTAACCGCGGCGGCTGGTGTCGCACCAGCGCATCTCGGGATTGCCGGCGACGAGCCCGGCGCGGATCACCGCCGGATCGGCGGCGAGCGCCGATTCATAGCCCGGCGAGGTCACCGACTGGCCGGCGAACTCGACACCGGCGGGCTTGCCGCCTTCGGCCAGATCGAACGCCCAGGCGTTGTGGCTGTCGCCCGAAATCACCACCATGTCGGCATCGGCGGCCTGGGCCGCCTTCAGCAGTCGCTGGCGGGCCTGCGGATAGCCGCTCCACATGTCCATCGCACCGGGAATGCCGGCCGAGGCCGCGGCGAGGCCGCCCTTGATATAGCCCTGGGCGCGCGGATCGGCATTGGGGCCGAGCCAGCTCAGCGCCTCCTTCGGCGTGTAGATATTGCCCATCACCACCTGCTGGGCGAGCAGCTGCCATTTCTGGCCGGACTTGACGCTGGCCTTCAGCGTTTTCGCCAGCCAGGCTTCCTTTTCCAGGCCGAGCAGCGTGCGGTCGGCGGCGTTCCATTGCTGGTCCTTGAAGGCGATCAGCGCGTCCTTGCCACCCTTCAGCGCGGCACCGAGATTGAGCTGCTGGTCGCGGCCCTCGACGCGGGTGTCGAGGGTGATGAGGCTGACGAGATTGCCGATGTCATAGCGGGTATAGGGCGCGTCGCTGCCCGGCAGCCATTCGGCATGGACCTGTTTTGCCGTCGCCTTGCGCGCCTGCCAGTCGCCTTCGGTAGCGGGGTCATGGTTTTCGGCGCCATTCTTCCAGGCGTCATTGGCGAATTCATGATCGTCCCAGATGCTGATCATCGGGAACAGGCGGTGCAGTTCCTGCAGGGCCGGATCAACGCGATAGCTGGCATAGCGCTGGCGATAATCGTCGAGGCGGACCATCTCGCTGGCCGGCTCGATATCGCGGCCGGCGAGCGTTTCGGCGGCGCTCGGGTAGATGCCGCGCGCATATTCATAGAGATAATCGCCGAGGTGGACGACGAGATCGATATCGGTGCGCGCCGCGGCATGGGCATAGGCGTTGAACCAGCCGAACGGCTTGTTGGCGCAGGAAAACACCGCGATGTTGAAACGCGACAATGGTCCCGCCGGCAGAGTGCGGGTGCGGCCGATGGCGGATTGGCTGCCATCGGGGGCGGTGAAGCGATAGAACAGCCAGCCGCCCGCCGGCAGGCCGGTGATGCGCGCCTGCGCCGTGCCCCAGCTGGCCGGGCCGGCAGTGGTTTCGCTGCGCTGGATGATGTTGGTCATGCCGGCATCGGTCGCCACCTCGACCTTCAGCACCGCATCGCGGCCGTCGGCGCTGGCATAGCGCGTCCACAGCTTCACCGAATCGGGCTGAGGGTCGCCGGAGGCGACGCCATGGGTGAAACCCTTGTCCGCCCACAGCCCGGCCAGGGCCGGTCGGGCCGGCAGCAGCAGGCCGGCGCTGGCGGCGGTGAGGAAGCCGCGACGATCAAGGGCAATGCGCATGGCGAACCTTCCAGCTATGGGTGTTTGGCGTGGCGATAGACACAGTATGTGACAGGGTGAGGAAGCCTAGACCGTGGCGAAGATGCGCAGCAAGGCCGATCTACCGCAAAAGCCCTGCGCCGCCTGTGGCCGGCCGTTCAGCTGGCGAAAGAAATGGGCGCGGGATTGGGACAATGTGCGCTATTGTTCGGATGCCTGCCGCACCGGCGCCTATTCCCGCGCCCGCGAAAAGGGCGCAAGCTAGCGGCGCATATCAGGGAGAATCACGATGGCCACCCAGCTGAAACCCGTTGCCGGCGTCAAGGACCAGGTCTCTGCCGAAGAATGGGCGATCCGCACCGATCTTGCCGCCGCCTATCGGCTGGTGGCGCTTTATGGCTGGGACGACATCATCTTCACCCATCTGTCGGCGCGGGTGCCGGGGCCGGAACATCATTTCCTGATCAACCCCTATAATCTGATGTTCGAGGAGATCACGGCGTCGAGCCTCGTCAAGATCGACGTCAATGGCCAGCCGGTGATGGAAACCCCCTATCTGACCAACCCGGCCGGCTTCACCATCCACAGTGCGCTGCACATGGCGCGCGAGGATGCCCATGCCGTGATGCACGTCCACACCAAGGCGGGGCAGGCGGTCAGCGCCCAGGCCGAAGGGCTGATGCCGCTGACGCAGACCGCCATGCTGATCCGCGATGAAGTGACCTATCACGAGTATGAAGGTGTCGCGACCGACCTCGACGAGCGCGAGCGGCTGGTTGCCGACCTTGGCCCGACAAAGCGGGCGATGATCCTCCGGAACCATGGCACGCTCGCCATCGGCAGCACGGTCGCCGAATGTTTCCTCAACCTCTATTTCCTTGAGCGCGCCTGCGAGGCGCAGGTGATGGCGCTGAGCGCCGGGCCGGGCGGGCTCTACAACCCGCCGCAGGGCACCCCGGAAAAGGCCGCTGACCAGGGCAAGCAGGGGCTGGGTCTGGTTGCCAACAAGCTGGCCTGGCCGGCGCTGCTGAGGAAGCTCGACCGGATCGATCCCAGCTTCCGGGATTGAGCTGCACCTGTCTTCAACTGTCATCCCGGGCTCGACCCGGGACCCAGTTTCTTCGCGCGGAACGGCAGAAAAGCTGGGTCCCGGGTCAAGCCCGGGATGACATGAAGAGGCGTTGATCACCCGATCAGCGCCGACCCGACACGCCCCCAAAATCAAACAGCCGGCGCGGGGTGACCCGGCCGGCTGTCGATGCATCAAGGGCGGCCCGTTCGGGCCGGCCGGTCACTTCAGGTGACGGGCGAGATGCTTGTTCATTTCGAACATCGAGCATTTGTCGACGCCGAACACCTTCTTCAGGGCGGCATCGGCATTGATCTGGCGCTTGTCCGCCGCGTCCTGCAGGTTGTGGGCCTTGATATAGTCCCAGACCTTCTTGACGACCTGGCCGCGGGCCAGCGGCGCGGCGCCGACGATCGCTGCCAGTTCCGCCGACGGAGTCAGCGGCTTTTGCAGCGCGTCGGTCTTCTTGGCTTCTGCCATGTTTCTCCCCTCTTGTACGCACATGGAGTCATCCAACATGGCAACTCCTTCTTGGCTGGAAAAATGCTTAGCGAAACTTAGGCGTCACGCAACTGTCTCGATACGTCTTCCGTCGAAGATTCGACCGATTCAAGACTTTCCATGTCCTGTTGCACGCCGCGCAGGATGCGCGCGATGAATTCGCGGGTGGCAAGGCCGCGT
Source organism: Alphaproteobacteria bacterium PA4 (assembly GCA_002256005.1). Taxonomy (GTDB): domain Bacteria; phylum Pseudomonadota; class Alphaproteobacteria; order Sphingomonadales; family Sphingomonadaceae; genus Sandarakinorhabdus. The sequence goes on from NKIQ01000003.1 coordinate 72,320, forward strand.
TCATGGCCGGCGGCGCGATCGGGGGCATAGGCCTCGATATCGGCGCGGCTGATGCTGCCCTTGGCATCCAGCAGCCGCTCGACGGTGTCGAGCCGTTCCTTGACCACCGAGACTTCGCCGGCCAGCGCCATGACGATCGACAAGATGCGGTCGCTGGCCGGATCCTCGAGATATTTCGGCCGGGCGCCCTTGGGCTTGGCCCCGGCGCGGGCGATCCAGTCGACGCTCATTCCGCAGCCTCCTGCATGGCGACGGCCTGTTTCCAGGCGCCATAGGCATGCCAGACAGCGGCGCGGCCGAAATCTTCGGAATCGCCCTCGACCGACGGCGGGAAGATCGCCGTGTCGACCACCGCCCGCACCTTGGCCTCGAACTGCTGGTCGCGCGGCAGGCCGGCATCGGCCAATATGTCGTGCATGTCATAGGCATGCATCGCCGACCAGAACGGCTCATTGTTGTTGAAGGCGTCCCAATCCCGCATGAACTGTTCGAACAGCGGCATGTCGGGGGTGTACTGCGGCTGTTCGAGGTGCAGCATCAGGCCACCGGCGGCCAGCACACGGGCACCTTCGCCGATGATCTTCGGCAGCGCCAGGCCTGAGGTTTCGTGCAGGAACATCGTCGTCTGCACCCAGTCGAAATGGCTGTCGGGGAAGCGCGACAGATCCTCGGCATTCATCTGGATGAAGCGGATGTTGGTGACGCCCAGAGAGCGCGCCCGGGCATGGGCATAGCGCAGCACCGGCCCGGCGGTATCGATGGCGATCACTTCGGCATCCGGATAGGCCATGGCCATCGGCAGGGCGCTGTGGCCGACGGTGACGCCGATGTCGAGGATGCGGCGCGGCCGCCAGTCGGGCCGGGTTTCCTTCGCCCATTTGGCGATGGCCTGGCCGCCGCCATCCGACAGCGCGCCCATGCCGCCGCCGGTTGTGACGAAGATGCCGCAATCATAATTGGCGCCGGCCGACACATCGCCGGGCAGCTCTTCGCCATGATAGCTGCCGGGCATGCAATGGATGTCGACGGCGCGCTGGTAGCGCGGGATGGCGACCGACGGATCGAGCTCCAGCCCTTCGCCGCTGCCGGACGCCGCCGCAGCGCGGGCGTTGAGGTCCTCCAGCTGGCGCAGCACGATGCTGCGGCCGTTCTGCTGGCGCATTTCCATGTTGTTGCGCTTCAGCGCCGACCAGAAGCGATGATAGGGGTCGGCGTTCATCGCCCGCCGCACCTCGAACCGGTCCTGCGGCTCGCGATCATGCTCGGCGATGAATTTCGGCAGCGCCCGTTTTTCCCAGGCCAGCCTGTTGCCCGGCCCCAGCGTGCCGGCCACATGCTTGTTGAGGTTGGCGAGAAAATTGAAGCGCGCCCGCTCGTCGTGATTGGCGTGGGGAAACACGCCATGGGTGCCGACCATCGAATAAGGGGGCGGGATATCGTCGTGGATCGCCATGGCTGGACCTCCGGCTGTCATCAACAGGGGATTGGTGTCGATTTATCGCGGGGCCAAGTCAATCCGCAAAGCCACCTAATCGCCGGGGTGACCGATGCGCGGACAATGATGCTGAAGCATAGCGTGGACGTTCGCAAGGCGGCCAGGTCGACCCGGTGCGAACGTCCCCACGCATGCGTGGCGGCCCTCCCCGTCACGCCCATTTCCCATAGTGCAATTGGCATGTCCGCTGCAAGGTTTTAGGGAATTGCAATGCTTACGGTTGCGTAAGGTGTCAAATCAGGCCCGATTCTGCCAAACGTTCGATGACATTGGCCTGCAAGCGCTGGAAATGACTGCGATCCGGCGTCGTGATCTGACCGTCGTGGATCAGCGAATCGGCCGGTTGCACCTGCCCGGCATAGGTGCCGGCAAACAGTTCCAGCCGCTGCCGCGACAGGTAATTGGTCATGCCCGGCTTGCGGCGGGCGCGGCGCACGGCGTCGATGTCCACATCGCCAAAGGCGGTGAAGGTTTCGCCGCTGTTCGATTCGGCCAGCACATTGCCCTTCCAGTCGATCAGCGCCGAATTGCCATCGGCCGAGGCCAGCGGCATCGCCGTGCCAGCAATGCCCGCGGTGTTGGCGGAGACGACATAGGCGAGGTTTTCGAAGGCCCGGGCCCGCCGCGCCAATTGCTTGTGGGTCAGATTGGGGGAGCCGATCTCGGACGAGCAATGCACGAACAGCTCGGCCCCGCGCAGGGCATGGGCGCGAGCGATTTCGGGATATAGGATTTCTTCCGATGCGATTGCCGCCAGCCGGCCGATGTCGGTGTCGGCAACCGGGAACACCCCGGCCTCGCCATAAATATCGAGATAACGCGACCAGACATCGTGCGGCGTCACCGCATACATGGAATTCAACCGGCGATAGCGCAGCACCACGGCGCCCGAGGGCGCGACGATGAAGCTGGTCTGGAAATAAAGGCCGGGGAAATGCGCGTCGGTTTCATAGGCGTTGCCGGCGATGAACAGGCCCAGCGCCATCGCCGCGGCGCCCAGTGCCTCATATTCCGGGCCGCCTTCGGCGATCGCCGCCTTGTCGGCAAATTCGGCGATGCCGATGCGGCCGGGGTAGGAGGTGAACAGATATTCGGGCAGCACCACCAGCCGCAGCGGACTGCCGCCATATTGTTCGATGAAAACCTTGGCCTGCAGGATCTGCGCCTGCACCCGGGCGATCTGCGCCAGCATCTGCGCCCGGGCGGCGGCGCGATCGGCGGCCGGCTCCACCGATTGCGCCGTCAGCTGCATGGCGACGGCGGCATAGAGCGGCACGCTGGTCATGCTTGCCTCGCCCCGAACTCCGGATAGCGGCCCAGGGTCAGCGGCAGCAGGCCACCCAGGGCGAACAGGCCGATGGCGACGACCAGCATCGCATCATAGCTGCCGGTGGCATCGCGCACCGCACCATAGACCGCCGGCGAAATCGCCGAGCCGATGCCGAACGGCATGTAGAGCAGGCCATAGATCTTGCCATAATGCGCCATGCCGAAATAGCGGCCGGCGAGATAGGCGATGAGATCGGATTCGGCGCCGGCGGCAAAGCCGAGCAGAACGGCGCCGGCCAGCAGTTGCGTCATGCTGCCGGCGGTGCCCATCACCAGCCAGCAGGCCAGCGCCGGGCCGAGCAGGATCGGCACCAGCACCGCCGGCGCCCAGAAGCGATCGAACAACATGCCGGTGATGACGCGGCCGGCGAGGATGCCAAGCGCCATCACGCTCATCACCGTCGCGCCTGCGGCCGGGGTGAAGCCGTGCAACTGCACGATCTGGATCATGTTGATGAACACGCCGCCATAGGCAAAGGCGACCATGGCGATCGACAGCCAGATCACCCAGAAACGAAAGCCGCGCATCGCCGCGCCCACCGTCAAGCCGGTCAGATTGCCGGCGGCGTCGCTGATGCCCGGCGGCCGTTCCGCCACCTCGGGTTCGCGGAACAGCCACAGCGCCAGCGGCACCGCCACCAGCAGCGGCAGCAGCGCCAGCGTCGGGAAGACGCCGCGCCAGCCGCTGCCGATGAACTTGCCGGCAATGGCGGCCTGGGCGATCTGCGGTACCAATATGCCGGCAAGGCTGGTGCCGAGCAGCATGATGCCCAGCGCCAGCCCGCGGTTCTTGACGAACCACATGTTGATCGCCCGGCTCCACGTCACCGGTGTCGAACCGATGCCGACCAGCCCGACCAGCAACCACAGCCCGTACCAGGCGGTGCGCGACGGCGGCATGGCGGCAAACAGCGCGAAGGTGGCGGCAAAGCCGAGCAGCGAGGCGATGGCGACGCGGCGCACCCCCCAGCGATCGGCGGCGGCGCCATAAAGAGGGGCCAGCAGCGCGGCGACGACGCCGAACAATGTAATGCCGAGGCTGATTTCGAGGAAGCTCCAGCCCAGTTCGGCATGAATGGGGCCGATGACGGCAGGCAGCACGTTGAACGGAATGGGGGAGGCGCCGCAGCCGACGCCGATCATGGCGGCAAAGAGGACGGGGCCACCCTTGCGGAATTCGCTCATGGGGTCGCGCTCCTGGTCGTGGCGCGGGTGGTGAGGGCTGAGCGGTGGATGGTCATGAGCCCCCTGATGCTGGAACTGGATCGAAAGCCTGGCAAGGAAAGAGGCACGGGCAAAGCCCGTGCCGACGTCGGACGGGTTCGGCGGGGGAAGATCCCGCCGCCCCGCCGGCCGAGCGTGCGCGAGTCCGCGGACAGCTGCGCTGCCCGCGGCCGCGCATCGCTTAGAACACCCGTTTCGCGCGGAGCTGCCAGGTGCGCGGCGGGCTGAGATAGTTGTAGTTGACGAGGCTGGACTGCGAGAACGCCTTGTCGAAGCAGTTTTCGCACTCGAGGCTGAGCGTCCAGTTGTTGTCGTCGGTGCGCAGCGTCAGCGCCGCCTGCACCTGCCAATAGGCCTCGGTCAGCGAGCCGGAGATCACCGTGCCGCCATTGGGATTGGCGGGATAGACCGCACCCGACGGCGCCGTGATGTTGCCGGTGTAGAGCGTGCCATTGGCGGTGCCGGTTTCGAGGCTGGAGCGGTACAGCGCGTTGACCGACGGCGTCAGGATCACGCCAGCGGCCGGGATGGCAAAGTCGTAGGAGCCGCCGAACGAGACGCTGAGTTCCGGCGTGCGCACCGGCGAGGCGATATTGCCCTTGGCATCGATGATGCCGGCGGCGCAATCGGGTGCGTTGTTGGCACCGCTCGGCCCCAGCGGTACCCGGCCGGCGGCGAGCTGCGCCCGGCAATCGAGCTGCTGCTGGCGTACCGACTTCACACCATATTTGTTGGGCGCCAGCGTGTCGCTGACCTTGTACTTGTCATTCTGATAGCCGATGTTGGCGTAAAGGTTCAGCCCCTTCGTCGGAACGGCGGTGATTTCCAGTTCCAGGCCCTTGTTCTGATAGTCGGCGAAATTCTGGGTGATGAAGGTGACACCGCCCGACACCGGATCGACAAAGGCCGACGGCGTCTGCAGATCCTTGGTTTCCAGCCAGAAGCCGGTCAGGTTCACCCGCAGCCGGCGATCGAAGAATTCGGTCTTGGCGCCCAGTTCATAGCTCCAGACCTTTTCGGGATCGAAGGGCAGCAGCGTGTTGTTGGCGGTGCCGCGCGCGTTCCAACCGCCGGATTTGAAGCCGCGGGTGGCGCTGGCGAAGATCAGCATGTCGTTGTTGGGCTTGTAGTTGATGGCGAAACGCGGGGTCCACACCTTGACCCGCTGTTCAGTCGGGATGGCGAGGCGGCCGCTTGGCAAATTCACCGCCAGATTGGCGTTGGACAGGCAGCTGGCCGGGGCGCAGGTGGCGCGGTTGTCGGAAATGCGGAAGGTCTTTTCTTCATCGGTGTAGCGGATGCCGCCGGTCAGCTTGATAGTGTCGGTTGCATTGAAATCCACCTGCAGATAGCCGGCCTTCGCATTCACCGTGTTGTTGAGCGTGCGATCGGCGAGCAGGAACGGGAAGCCCGCCGCGCCCGGGAAGCCCAGGTTGAAGACGTCGGCAAAGTCGGTCTTGTTCTTCTCGTTGATGTAGAAAAATCCGGTGACATAATCGATCTTGCCGTCGAACAGCTTGCCGTTCAGCTTCACTTCCTGGGTGAACTGGGTGTGCTTGCCGTCATTCAGGATGGCGAAGCCCCCCGACGGGAAGCTGCGCACCGCGGGGGTGGGCACCGACACGTTGGGCAGGCCACGGCCATCAGCGAAATCCAGTGCATATTGCTGGCGCACATCGATATAGCCGCTGATGACGTTCAGCGTGACATTGTCGGTCGCCCATTCGAAGTTCGACACATAGATTTGGGAATCGACATTGTTGCCGAGCGGATAGTTCGCCTTGCGACCGGTGACGCCCAGCGCGACATAGGGGCTGTTGGCGCCATTGGCATATTTGCTGACCATGCCCGTGGTGGCGAAGCGGCCGTTGCAATTGGCCGGATTGCGCGGGTCGCAATCGAAGCTGATCAGATTTTCACCATCGTTGCGCATGTAGGAGGCCGAGCCGTTCCAGCTGAACGTGTCCGACATCTTCACCCGCACGGCGCCGCGCAGGCCGGCCATGTCGCTGTCGTTCAACCGTTCGCCGGTGGCGGTGTTGTTCAGCCAGCCATCGGTATCCTGATAATAGCCCGAGATCTTGACCTGGATGACCTCGCTCAGCGGCAGGTCGATCGAGCCGCGGATGGTCTTCTGGTCATAGGCGCCATAGGCGGCCTCGATATAGCCGCCGAGTTCTTCCGACGGCTTTTTCATCACGACGTTAACGGCACCACCGGTGGTGTTGCGGCCGAACAGCGTGCCCTGCGGCCCGCGCAGCACCTCGATGCGGTCGACATCGAAAAAGGCGAAATTGTTGGCGTTCTGTCGCGACATGTAGATGTCGTCGATATAGGTGCCGACCGGCGGATCGAAGGTCGCGATGGTTTCGGTGTTGCCGAGACCGCGGATATAATAGGCGTTGGCGGAGCCAAGGCCGGTGTTGTTGGAGCCGAACAGGTTCGGCACATAGTTGATCAGTTGCAGTGGCGTCGCGATGCCGCGCTGCGACAGCAGATCGGCGGAAAAGGCGCTGATCGCGATCGGCACCGCCTGCTGGCTCTCCTTGCGACGCTGGGCGGTGACGATGATGTCCGGAATCGCATCGTCATCGGATGCGGCGGCGGTCGTGGCGGCCGGCGTCTGCGCCTGTGCGACGCCGCCGATCAGCGTTGCCGCCAGCAGCGCGGCCCGGCCGGTATAACGGAACCCTTTGCCCAGCATCATCATTCCCCGTCTCCCTGTCTGTCGCCGCCCCCCGGCGGCCTCCATTTGCAATCATGCCGCGATTTGCCCGCAATGCAACAGAGTTGTCCGGACAAATTTTTGACATGTGGTTTCTTGCGCGCGATAGTCGCGTTTCGGCAACAGTGGAGCACCCGATGGACGATGCCGTCTTGCCGCCGCGGCCGGCCTATCTGCTGGTCACGGCGCGCGTCAGCGATCCGGTGAAAATGGGCGCCTATGCGCGCGCGCTCGCTGCATCGGGCCTTTATGCCCGGCACGGCGGCCATTATCTGTTCATCGGCAAGCCGGTCGCCGAGATGGAGGACTGGCCGGCGGGGCAGAGCATCGTCTGCGCGCATTTTCCCAGCCGCGCTGCTGCCGAAGCCTTCTGGACCGACGCGCAATATCAGAATGATATCAAGCCGTTGCGCGATGGCGCCGGCGAGTTCCACATCGCGATCTTCGAGGGCGCATGATCTATCCGACACTTGTCTATGCACATCTGCTGCTGTTCGTGCTCTGGCTGGGCGGCGATCTCGGCGTCTTCGTCCTCGGCCAGCATTTCCGCCGCCGCGATTATTCGCTGCCGGAACGGCTGACGCTGCTGAAGCTGCTCGTCGCCATCGACATGGGGCCGCGCTCGGCCTGGGCGCTGATGGTGCCGATGTCGCTGACCTTGCTCTACGCCGGCGGTTGGTGGGTGGGTCTACCCTTGGCACTGGTGCTGGCCGGCTGGGCGGTCGGGCTGTTCTGGCTGTGGCTGGTCTGGGATGCCCATGCCCATGACATGACTCCGCGCTCTGCCCGCGACCGGCGCATCGAGGGCTGGTTGCGTTATGGGTTGACGGCTTTCTACCTCGGTCTCGGTGGCGCTTCGCTCGCGGCCGGGGCGCCGCTGGCCGAAACCTGGCTGGCGCTGAAGGCGCTGCTGTTCGGGCTGATCTTTGCCGCTGCGATCATGATCGATCATGCCTTCAAGCCGGTCGGGCCGCAGCTGATGGCGCTGATCGAACAGGGATCGAGCGATGCCACGGAAGTGCCGCTGCGTGCGACGATGGATGGCACAAGGCGCTGGGTGTTCACCGTCTATGCGCTGCTGTTCGTCACCAGCTGGCTGGGGCAGGTGAAGCCGTTCTGAATTTGAGCCGCATGTGCGGCCAAAATGTCATCCCGGGTCGAGCCCGGGATGACAAGGCTGACCCAGCCGCTCCCTCAATGCCCCGCCAGCGCTGCCAGCAGCAGCAGCGCGACGATGTTGGTGATCTTGATCATCGGGTTCACCGCCGGGCCGGCGGTGTCCTTGTAGGGATCACCGACGGTGTCGCCGGTCACCGCCGCCTGATGCGCCGGTGAGCCCTTGCCGCCATAGGCACCCTGTTCGATGACCTTCTTGGCATTGTCCCAGGCGCCGCCGCCGCTGGTCATCGAGATGGCGACGAACAGGCCGGAGACAATGACGCCCATCAGCAGCGCGCCCAATGCCGCAAAGCCATTGCCCTGCGTCGACACCGCCGTGATGGCGAAATAGACGACGACCGGCGCCAGCACCGGCAGCAGCGAGGGGACCACCATTTCCTTGATGGCGCCGGCGGTGACCAGACCGACGGTGCGGGCATAATTGGGCCGCACGCTGCGATCGGCGATGCCGGGATTTTCACGGAACTGGGCGCGAATGTCCTGCGCCACGGCGCTGGCGGTGCGGCCCACCGCCGTCATCGCCATGCCGCCGAACAGATAGGGGAGCAGCGCGCCGAGCAGCAGCCCGACGACGACATAGGGGTTGGACAGGGTGAAATCGACCGCCACCGTGCTGAAGAACTGGCGCAGATCCTCCGTATAGGTGGCGAACAGCACCAGCGCGGCGAGGCCGGCCGAGCCGATGGCATAGCCCTTGGTCACCGCCTTGGTGGTGTTGCCGACGGCGTCGAGCGCATCGGTGCGCTCACGCACTTCCGGCGGCAGGCCGGCCATTTCGGCAATGCCCCCGGCATTGTCGGTGACCGGGCCATAGGCATCCAGCGCCACGACCATACCCGCCAGCGCCAGCATGGCTGTGGCGGCAAAGGCGATGCCGATCAGGCCGGCGAGCTGGAAGCTGGCGATGATGCCGCCGACGATGACCAGCGTCGGCAGCGCCGTCGATTCCATCGACACGGCCAGGCCCTGGATGACGTTGGTGCCATGGCCGGAATCGGACGCCTTGGCGATCGACTTCACCGGGCGATATTCGGTGCCGGTGTAGTATTCGGTGATCCAGACGATGAGGCCGGTGACGGCGAGGCCGACCAGCATGCAGAGGAACAGGTTCATCGCGGTGAAGTTGGTCGGGGCAGCGACGGCGGCGGCTGCTTCGGCGGACACGCCCTTCACTGCGATGGTGGCGCCCATGTCGGGGAACACCAAATTGGTGGCGAAATACAGCGCCGGTATCGAAAGAATGGCGGTGGCGATGAAGCCCTTGTAGAGCGCGCCCATGATCGAGCCGCTGCTGCCCAGCCGTACGAAATAGGTGCCGATGATCGAGGTCAGGATGCAGACGCCGCCGGCGAGCAGCGGCAGCGTCATCAGCCGTGCCGCATCGACGCCGCCGACGAGCAGGGCGACCAGCACCATGGTGGCACCGATGGTGACGACATAGGTTTCAAAGAGATCGGCGGCCATGCCGGCGCAATCGCCGACATTGTCGCCGACGTTATCGGCGATGACACCTGGGTTGCGGTCGTCATCTTCATCAAAACCCAGCTCGTTCTTGCCGACCATGTCGGCGCCCACATCGGCCGCCTTGGTGAAGATGCCGCCGCCCAAACGGGCGAAGATCGAGATCAGCGAGGCGCCGAAGCTGAGGGCCACCAGCGCGTTGATGACCGGTCGGCTGGTCGCGTCCATGCCGCTGTTGGTCAGGAACCAGAAATAGCCGGCGATGGCGAGCAGGGCGAGGCCGGCAACCAGCATGCCGGTGACGGCGCCGGAGCGGAACGCCATGGTCAGGCCCGATTGCAGCGACTGGCGCGCCGCCTCCGCCGTGCGGACGTTGGCGCGCACCGAAATGTTCATGCCGATGAAACCGGTAACGCCCGAGAGGACAGCGCCGAGCACGAAGCCGATGGCCGGGTAGAGGCCGAGGAAGGCGGCGACCAGCACCGCCATGATGACGCCGACGACGCCGATGGCGGTATATTGCTTGGCGAGATAGGCGCTGGCGCCTTCCTGAATCGCCGCGGCGATTTCCTGCATGCGGGCGCTGCCCGGCGAGGCGGCCAGCACCTGTCGCGAGGTGATCAGGCCATAGGCAACTGCTGCGAGCCCGCAGACAATCGCGATCAACACGGCGTCCATCAATTCATCCCCCAAAGAGTCCGGTGGTCACGGTCTTCGATCGCCGCGCCCCGGTGCGTTATTTTGTCGCCAGTTCATCGCGCAGCGGAATCGCGAAGGCAAGCTGCTTTGTCGCAAAGCCGCCGTACCGCCGCCCACCGCTATCAATGTTCCCAGCCCAGCCGTGCCGGGGTGACATCGGCACCAGCGTGCCATGCCGACACGCCCAGGCCCGGCGTGACGCGGCCGATACGGGTGAGGGGGGTCCTTGTCGGCGCGGCCAGCGCGGCCACCGCGGCAGCGAGCGCCGGGGGTGCCGTGAACAATAGCTCATAATCATCACCGGCGGTCGCCGCACGCACGCGGGCCGGCAGATCGTCGCCCCGCGCCGCGGCGGCGGACGACAGGGGGATTGCCGCGACATCGATGGGCAGCGCGACAGAAGAGGCGCGCGCCAGCCGGTCGGCATCGATCAACAGCCCGTCCGACACATCCATCGCCGCCGTGGCGATGCCGGCCAGCGCAGACCCCAATGCCAATCGTGGCTGCGGGCGCCTGAAACGGTTGAGCAGGAACGTGTCCGCTGGCGCCGCGCCTTGCGCCATCGCCAGCCCCAGCCCGGCATCGCCGATCGTCCCCGACACCCAGATATCGTCGCCCGGCTGCGCCCCAGCCCGGCCGAGCGCCCGGTCGGGTGCGACCGCGCCCACCGCCGTCAGCCCCAGCGCCGCCGCCGCCAGCCCGGACACGGTATCGCCGCCCCACAACGCCACGCCGAAATGCCGGAGCGCCCGGCCCAGCCCCTCGGTAAATCCGGCGCGCCAGACGTCATCTTCCGCCGTCGACAGACCCAGCCCCAGCAGCACCCCCGCCGGTGTCGCGCCCATGGCGGCCAGATCGGACAGGTTCACCGCCAGCAGTTTCCAGGCAATATCGCCGGGCGGATCACCGGCCAGATAATGCACGCCGCAGGCCAGCACATCATGGGTGAACACCAGATCGCGGCCCAGTGGCGGCGTCCACACCGCCGCATCATCAGCCAGGCCCCGCGCCGCGGCGCTGGTGGCAAGGGGCAGCAGGCGCGACCTTATGAAGTCGCGCTCCATCGGTCAGCCGCGCACCCGCCGCGCCACCGTATCCAGCAGGCCGTTGACGAACTTGGCTTCTTTTTCGGCGTGAAAGGCGTGGGAGACATCGACATATTCATCGATGATCGTCGCCGCCGCCACATCGGCCCGCGCCAGCAATTCATAGGCGCCGGCGCGCAGCAGCGCCCGCATCGGCCGATCGAGCCGGTCGAGCGCCCAGCCCTCGGCCAACGCCGCGGTGATCAGGCTGTCCAGCTCGTCTCGCCGCGCCACCACGCCGGTCACCACATCATCGAAGAACGCCACGTCCGCCTCGGCGTAATCGGCGCCCTCGATCTCCTGCCCCAGCCGGTGATCGTGGAACTCGTGCAGCAGCTTCGCCACTGCCGCGCCCCCCATCTCATGCTGGTACAGGGCTTGCACGGCGCCCAGGCGGGCAACGGAGCGGGCTTTGTTGGCAGGGATCTTCGACACGCGGCAGGCTCTAGCGGCTGGGGCCGGCTTTGTCACGGTTGGGGCGGGTTTGATTTGCCTCCGGCGGCTGGGGCCTCGGGCCCCAGACCCCTTTTGTTGGGTTCGGTCCCTTGTCTCGATACGGCAGCGCAAATCAAACGAATGGGGTCTGGGGCCTACGGCCCCAGCCGCCGGAGGCCCTTCAACTTTTCCACAGAAATTCTGTTTATCTTATCATTTCAGCAGCCTGTCCTGGGGATATGTCAGCGCACAACCCGGTATCACCCTCGCACAACTTCCCCGTGATTGCGGACGCGGCGCCGGCCCCGCATAAGGTCGCCATGAACACTCCCGTCCCGTTGCGCATTGTTGAACCACCCATGGATTCCATCGGCCTGCCCAAGAATCTCGAGGCCGAGGCGGCGTTGCTCGGCGCCCTGATGATCGACAATCGGCTGGTCGAGGATGTGATGGGCAAGCTGAGGGCCGAGCATTTTGCCGAGGATCTGCACGGCCGCGTCTATGATGCGATCCTGAAGCTGGCCGACCGCCGCATGGCGGCGACGCCGGTGACGCTGAAACCGATGTTCGAGGCCGATCCGGCGATGCTGGAGATGGGTGGCATCGGCTATCTGGCCGGGCTGACACAGAACAGCGGCGCGCTGCTGGCGGCGCGGGATTTCGCGGCGCAGATTTATGACCTTGCTCTGCTGCGCGAGCTGATCCGCGTCGGCCGTGACATGGCGACGGCGGCGGCGGACACGGCGCAGGACGTGGCGCCGATGCAGCAGATCACCGACGCCGAAATGGCGCTTTACAAGGTCGCCGAGCAGGGCGAGGTCGCCGGCGCGGTGAAGAGTTTCGGCATCGCGACGCGTGAGGCCATCGACATGGCCGACCGCGCGATGAAGTCGGGCGGCCATCTGTCCGGCTACACCACCGGGCTGGAGGCGCTGAACAGCAAGATCGGCGGGCTGCACAAATCCGATCTGGTCGTGCTTGCCGGCCGTCCCGCCATGGGCAAGACGGCGCTGGCCACCAACATCGCCTTTGCCTGCGCCCAGCGTTACCTCACCGATCAGGCGCGCGGTGTCGAGGAGGACAAGAACAGCGGCGCGCCGGTGGCGTTCTTCAGCCTCGAAATGTCGTCGGACCAGCTGGCAACGCGCGTGCTCGCCGAACAGTCGGGCGTCAATTCCGAAGCGCTGCGCATGGGCAAGATCAGCCAGGACGAGTTCAACCGCCTCGCCCGCGCCGCCGGCGACCTGTCGAACCTGCCACTGTATATCGACGATACGCCGGCGCTGAGTATCGCCGCGCTGCGCACCCGAGCCCGCCGACTGAAGCGCCAGCACGGCATCGGCGTCATCGTCGTCGACTATCTCCAGCTGCTGCAGGGCTCCGGCCGCGGCAGCGGCGACAATCGTGTCCAGGAAATTTCCGAAATCACCCGCGGCTTGAAAACGCTGGCCAAGGAATTGCAGGTGCCGGTGCTGGCGCTGTCGCAGCTCAGCCGCGCGGTCGAAGCCCGCGAGGACAAGCACCCGCAGCTGTCCGACCTGCGCGAATCCGGCACCATCGAGCAGGACGCCGATATCGTGCTGTTCGTCTATCGCGAGGAATATTATCACTCGCTGAAACAGCCCGACCCCGAGGATGCCGACAAGCACATGAAATGGCGGGAAAAGGCCGAAAAGATCTACGGTCTCGCCGAAGTCATCGTCGCCAAGCAGCGCCATGGCTCGACCGGCACGGTGCCGCTGACCTTCCACAAATCGACGACGAAGTTCGCCGATCGCGCGCCGGATGAATATATGCCGGAGGAGCGGGGGGAATAGGCGGGCAAGCAACGACACCCGCGATCACCCGCCGCCCTTGCTGTCATCCCGGGCTTGACCCGGGACCCAGCTTCACCTTTTTCAAGCGCGTGAAAGAACAGCGGGGTCGCGGGTCAAGCCCGGGATGACAGTCGATTTGCTGTTCCCGCCGGAGGCTCTGTCCTACCTCGTCACCGCGAAATCGAACACCTTGGCGGTCATCGCACCGCTGGTGCCGGCACCGGGGATCGGCTGGATGAAGCCATATTCGCCGGGGATCAGGTCGGTGTCCGGCACCACCTTGAACACGCCGGGGGCGACGACATCGGCGGAAAAACCCAGCCGGTCCTTGTCCATCACGCCGGTCTTGGCGCCGGCGATGTTGGCACTGCCGACGCGGGCTTCGCGGGCATTGGGCTTTTCGGTGAACTTGACGAGGCTGAGTTCGGAGGGCGAGGTGGTGATCTGGCCACCATTGCCGCCCCAGGTCGTGCTGCCATTGCCTTGCAGGGCGCGCGGCACCGATTCATCGAAGAAGAAGTAGAAGACCGGGCGCGGGTTGGCAGTGCGCACCTTGGCCGTCGGCAGCGGGATCGGCGCCTTGATGCTGAGCGAGGCGATGCCCATGGTGAAAGCATAGCCAAGCAGGCCGCCGGTCTTGGCCTGGTTGGAGGCGGTGGCGTTGATGCGGGTCATCTTGCCGTCGCCGGGATTGAGGTTGAGCACATAGACGCCGGGGTAGTGCGGCGCCTTGGGGTCGGGCGAATCCGGCGAGAATTCCGGCGCTGCGGCGACGGCGGCCACCGGCTGGGTCGAGGTCAGCATTGCGGCGATGACCGGGCCGGGCACGCCCTTTTGCTTCAGCGCGATCAGCTGGTCGGTCGACAGATCGTAATTGCCCTTGGTCGTCTTCACCTTTTCGATAACCGTCGCCTGATCGAGTCCGGCAGCGAGCAGCTTGACGATGGTCTCGTTCGTCAGGATTTCCTGCGCCGCCAGCGGACTGGCGAGGGCGAGCAGCAGGGCAGGCAGGGCAGCGCGCAGACGCGACATGGGAATTTCTTTCCAAATGGTTAGGCGGTCACATTGCCACGTTCGCCATTGCGGTCAAGCCATGGTCCGCGCGGCGGTCAGTACGCCCGCAGCGGTTTTGAAAACACCTGCACGACCTCGGGTTCGAAACTTTCCAGGCTGTCACTGTCATAGGCCGGGTCGAAGGCCGGGGCGTCCCAGCGGTCGACAAGCTTTTCGGCGGTGGCGTACCAGGGCTCGTCCTTGAAGCGGTCGCGCATGTCGGCGGGCTTGCCGAGATATTCGTAATAATAGCGGCCCTGGAAATCCTGGTGCCATTTGACGGCGTGATAGAGGTCGTCGGAGACATAGGGCTTCAGGATTTCGGCGGCGATGGCGCCGTGATTGGGGATGCTCATCAGCTTGCCGAGATCGTGGCAGAGCGCGGCGACGATTTCTTCCGCCGTGGCGCCATCGCGGCGGGCGAGCGTCGCGGTCATCAGGCTGTGCTGCAACTGATTGGCGCCGAAGCCAACCTCGATGGCCTCCAGCCGGCGCAGCGACTCCATGATCTGCTGCGGCGCCGCCGACACCTGATGCTGCATGTGTTCGCGGGCGATATGGCCCCAATCGTCCTTCGTGCCTTCGAGCATGGTGGTGAACATCGTCGTTCTCCCTCGGTCAGCCGGCCTTGCCGGCGTGGATGTCGCGATAGAGTTTGCGCAGTGTGACCTTGTCGATCTTGCCGGAGCCCAGTTTGGGCAGCGGCTCCGGGCGCAGCCAGATGCGCGCCGGCAGCTTGAAGCTGGCGAGATCGCGGGCGACGAAATCATAAAGATCGGCGGCTTCCAGCTGGGAACCCGGCTTTACATAGACGACGGCGCCGACGATTTCGCCGAGCCGCTCGTCGGGTAAACCAAAGACGCTGCATTCGGCGACGGCCGGATGCGTGTAGATGGCGCTTTCGACCTCCTGGCAGCTGATATTCTCGCCGCCGCGGATGATGATGTCCTTCTTCCTGTCGACGATGAACAGATAGCCCTCGTCATCCAGATAGCCGAGGTCGCCGGAGCGGAACCAGCCATCGCCGGGGAAGGCGGCGGCGGTGGCTTCCGGCTTGTTCCAATAGCCCCGGCAGTTGCAGGCGGTGCGGATGCAGACTTCGCCGACGCTGCCGGCGGGCAGGCCGGGGCCGACCGGACCGTCGCCACCATCGATGCGCAGCTCGACGAGCGGCGCGGCGGCACGGCCGGTCGAGGCCGGCTTGTTACGGTAATTGTCGCGGAAATTGCCGGCGCCGACGCCATTGGTTTCGGTGAGGCCATAGCCCTGCACCGGATGCTTGCCGACAAAGGTGTTGGCCAGCCGCTCGACATGTTCGGCCGGGCGCGGTGCGCCGCCGCTGGCGATATCGACGAGCGACGACAGGTCGTACTTGTCATGGTCGGGGTGCTGCATCAACTCGAGGCTCATGGTCGGCACGCCGACGAAATAGGTGGCGCGCTCCTTCTCGATCAGACGCAGCGCTTCACCGGCGTCCCATTTGTGCATGATGACCATCTTGCGGCCGATGGCGATCGACACGAGCAGCACCGGCACCGAGCCGGTGATGTGGAACAGCGGCACGTTGAGCAGCATCACCTGCTGTTCGGCCGGCGTCACCCCGGCGCGCTGCGACAGCTCGAGCAGCGCGAGGCCGGCGACGAGATAGTTCATCGCCCCCGAAACAATGGCGCGGTGGGTAGAGACGGCCCCCTTGGGGCTGCCGGTGGAGCCCGATGTGTACATGATCGTCGCATCGTCTTCCGGCGCGATGTCGGGCAGGAACCAGCAACTGTCGGGCGCGGCCGCCATTTCATCCTCGACCCGGGCAAAGCCCAGCGCGGTGGCCACGTCAGCCGAGGTGCGCACGGTCAGCACGCTGGCGGTGCAGCCGAGCGTCGCCAGGCGGCGGGCGCGCTCTTCATCGGCGATGGCGAGGCGGGCGCCCGAATCCTTCAGGCCGTAATCCAGTTCCTCCGCCGTCCACCAGGCGTTCATCGGAATGGCGATGGCGCCCAGGTGCAGCACGCCGACAAAGGCGATGATCCATTCCGGATAATTGCGCATGGCGATGGCAACGCGGTCACCCTTGGCGATGCCGTGGCGGTGCTGGAGCATGGCGGCGAACTTCAGGCCGCGGGCATGCACCTCGCCGAAGGTCAGCCGCTCGTCGCCATAGACCAGGAATTCCTTGGCGGCATTGGCGCCGAAGAAGAAGGCGAGATATTCGCGCATCGACGGCGGCGCCGCGGCAAACACCGGCAGATTGGCGCCACGAATATTGGCCGTGCCGACACCCAGCGCCCCGCCAGGCGCGGTGATGCCTTCGATGACAGCATCAAGAGCGGTATCGAGCGCGGATTTCATGGTCTCTCCCAAGGCTGGTTGGTGAGCGGCTGCCCCCGCTTCTTATCGCTTCAATGACACGCCCGCTGCCGTTTGCAACGGGGTCGTGCCGACTTTTGTCGCATTTGTCGGGCGATCAATAGCCCATCATGCGCGCCAGCCGATCGCCGTGGAAAGCGATGTCGCCAAAGGTTTCCTGGGCGGCACGGGCGCGCTTCATGTAGAAACCGATGTCGAAATCGTCGGTCATGCCGATGCCGCCATGCATCTGCACGCCTTCGTTGGTGGCGAGCTTGGCGACTTCGCCCGACTTGGCCTTGGCCAGCGAGGCAAACATGGCGGCGCGGTCATCGCCTTCATCGAGCGCGGTCAACGCGCGCAGCGTCGCCGAACGGGCCAGCTCGACCTCGCAGAACAGATGCGCGGCGCGGTGCTGCAGCGCCTGGAAGCTGCCGATCTTCTGGCCGAATTGTTCGCGCTGCTTCAGATAGTCGACGGTGCGATCAAAGCTTTCGGACGACACGCCCAGCATTTCGGCGGCGAGGCAGGCGCGGCCGGCGTCGAGCATTTTTTCGAGGACGGCAAAGCCGCCGCCGACGCTGCCCAGCACGTCGGCGCCATCGACCTGCACATCATCGAGCGTCACCCGCGCGGCATTGCGGCTGTCGACCATCGCGCGGCGCTCGGTGCCGACGCCGGCGGCGGTGCGATCGACGAGGAACAGCGTGATGCCGTCCTTGTCCTTGTCATCGCCCGATGTGCGCGCCGCGACGATCAGCGTGTCGGCGACATGGCCATCGAGGACGAAGCCCTTGACGCCGTTCAGCCGAAAGCCGTTGCCAGAGGGCGTTGCCGTGGTGGCGACCTGGGCCGGATTGTGACGCGCTGCCTCATCGGCAGCGAGTGCGAACAGGCGCTTCCCTTCGGCGATCAGCGGCAGATATTTGGCCTGCTGGTCGGGCGTGCCGGCCGCCACCAACCCGGTGGTGGCGAGGATGGCGGTGGACAGCATCGGCGCGGCGGAAAGGTTGCGGCCGATGGCCTCCATGATCAACCCGGCGGCGACATGGCCGAAGCCGGCGCCGCCATGCGCTTCGGGCACCAGCACGCCGGCAAAGCCCATTTCGGCCATCTTGGCCCAGGTGTCGCGGTCGAAGCCGGTGGCATCGGCGGTGTCACGCAGCCGGCGATGCTGGCTGACCGGGGCTTCGGTCTTGAAGAAACCATCCGCCGAATCGCGGATCATCTTTTGATCGTCGTTGAGAACAAGGGCCATGTCATTTTCCTGCTCCCCTCCCGCTTGCGGGAGGGGCTGGGGGTGGGTCTTTGTTTGCCGGGACCGGGCCGGGATGGAGCAAACGCCCACCCCCGGCCCCTCCCGCAAGCGGGAGGGGGGAGAGATTACGCCCCCGGCAGTTCCAGCACGCGCTTGGCGATGATGTTGAGGTTGATCTCCGACGTGCCGCCCTCGATCGAATTGGCGCGGCTGCGCAGCCAGCCGCGGGCGAGGTCGCCATCGCCGTCCGTCGGGCCTTCCCAGGTCAGGCCGTCGCTGCCGGCGATGCTCATCAGCAGCTGCTGGCGGTCCTTGTTGAGCTCGGTGCCGTAGTACTTCAGCATCGACGACAGCGCGCCGACGCCCTGGCCGGCCTTGGCCTCGTCCTTCACCCGCTCCATGGTGAGCGCAAAGGCCCAGGCGTTGATCTCGTGGCGGACAACATCGGTCCTGAGACCGGTATCGGCGAGAATGGCGGCATCGAGGCCGATCTGGCGCTTGGCGATCTGGCTGACACTGGCGCGGCCGGCGCTGTCCATGTCGCCGATCATCTCGCGCTCATGGGTGAGCAGATATTTGGCGATGTCCCAACCCTTGCCGGCTTCGCCCATCAGGTTTTCCTTGGGCACCTGCACATTGTCGAAGAAGGTCTGGCAGAAGGGCGAGGCGCCCGAAATCAGTTTGATCGGTGAGGTCGAGACGCCGGGGCTGGCCATGTCGAACAGCAGGAAGCTGATGCCGAGATGCTTCGGCGCTTCCGGATTGGTGCGTACGAGGCAGAAGATCCAGTCGGCCTTGTCGGCATAGCTGGTCCAGACCTTCTGGCCGTTGACGAGATAGTGATCGCCCTTGTCCTCGGCGGAGGTGCGCAGGCTGGCGAGGTCCGACCCGGCGCCCGGTTCCGAATAGCCCTGGCACCAGCGGATCTCGCCGCGAGCGATCTTCGGCAGATGCTCCAGCTTCTGCGCTTCATTGCCATATTTGAGCAACGCTGGCCCCAGCATCCAGATGCCGAAGGAGGACAGCGGCGAGCGCGCCTTGATGCGGCGCATCTCGCTGGCCAGCACCTTGGCTTCGTCCTTGGAGAGGCCGCCGCCGCCATAGGCCTTGGGCCATTCCGGCACGGTCCAGCCGCGCTCGCCCATCCGCTCCAGCCAGACGCGCTGCGCTTCGCCGGTGAATTTCACATTGCGGCCGCCCCAGCAGACATCGGCATCGCGCATCACCGGCTTGCGCATCTCGGCCGGGCAATTCGCCTCCAGCCAGACCCGCGTTTCGGCGCGGAAGGTTTCCAGATCGGCCATGTGCCTGTATCTCCCCATAGGCATTCGCAACTGCTGGCCTTATGGTGCCCGCCGCCAATCCCGGCAAGCAAGCAAAAGGCGCAGGGTCGTGTTCGATACCATGCAGATCGCCGTCGATTTCGCGACGCTGCCATTGCGGCCCGAGGTGTTCAGCATCGGGCCCTTCGGCGATTATGGGCCGTTTTCGCTGCGCTGGTACTCGCTGAGCTATATCGCCGCCATCGTCATCGGCTGGTGGCTGCTGTTGAAGATGATCAAGCTGCCGGGATCGCCGATGACGGCGGACAATGTCGACAGCTTCATCACCTGGGCGACGTTCGGCGTGATCCTTGGTGGCCGGCTCGGCTATGTAATCTTCTATAATCCCGCCCAATATCTCGCCGATCCGGTGCAGATCCTTCGGGTCTGGGACGGCGGCATGTCGTTCCATGGCGGCTGTTTCGGGGTCATTCTGGGCTGTATCGGGTTCGGGCTGAGCAATGGCGTGTCGGGGCTGCGCGTGCTCGATTATGTCGCCACCGTCTCGCCGCTGGGGCTGGGGTTGGGGCGGCTGGCGAATTTCGTCAATGGTGAGCTGTGGGGGCGGCCGACCGGCACCGATTGGGGCGTCATCTTCCCCAACGCCGGGCCGGAACCGCGCTACCCCTCGCAACTGTTCGAATTCGCGCTGGAAGGGGTGGTGCTGTTCAGCGTGCTGACCCTGTTGTTCTGGGGCACCCGCGCTCGGCTGCGGCCCGGCCTGCTCGCCGGTACCTTCGGCATCGGCTATGGCCTGTCGCGCTTCATCGTCGAATATTATCGCGAGCCCGATCGGCAATTGGGCTTTCTGTCGACCGGCCTGACCATGGGGCAGACGCTGACCCTGCCGCTGATCCTCGCTGGCCTGATCCTGCTGCTGCGCGCGCTGGCACGACCGGCCCCCGTCGCGGCGTGAGCGATCTGGCGGCGCAGCTGCGCGCCCGGATCGAAGCGGAGGGCCCGTTGCGGCTCGACGTCTGGATGGCGGCTTGCAACACCGCCTATTATGCCGGGCCGAACCCTTTGGGCCGGGATTTCACCACGGCGCCGGAAATCAGCCAGATGTTCGGCGAACTGATCGGCGGCTGGATCGGTGATCTGTGGCAGCGTGCCGGGCAGCCGGCGGTGCGGCTTGTCGAGCTGGGGCCGGGGCGCGGCACGCTGATGGCCGATGCGCGGCGCGTGCTGGCGCGGCTGCCGGGGCTGGCCGAGGCGCCGCTGGCGCTTGTCGAAACCAGCCCGGCGCTGCGGGCCCTGCAGGGCGAACGGCTGGCGGCGGACTGGTATGAAACGCTGGACGATGTGCCCGACGATCGCGCCATCATCCTCATCGCCAATGAATTCTTCGATGCACTGCCGATCCGCCAGTTCGACGGCCAGGGCGGCGAGACGGCGGTGACGGTGACGGAGGCGGGCTTTGCCGCCACCAGTCTGCCGGCGCCCGGCACGGCGGCGGGCGAGCGTGCCGAGGCCGGTGAAGCCGTCGCTGCCCGGATCGCTGCCCGCCTGGCCCGTCATGGCGGCGCCGCGCTGATCATCGACTATGGCTATGCGGAAACCCAAGCGCGCGACAGCTTGCAGGCGCTGCGCCATGCCGCCAGCGCCGATGCCTTTGCCGACCCCGGCAGCGCCGACCTGACCGCCCATGTCGATTTCAGTGCGCTCGCCCGCGCCGCCGCCGGCGCCGCCAGCCATGGCCCGGTCACACAGGGCGTCTGGCTGGCGCGGCTGGGCATCGAGGCGCGGGCGGCGGCGCTGCAGGCCCGCAATCGCGATGCCGCCGCCGCAATTTCCGCAGCCCTGGTGCGCTTGACGGCGCCCGCACAGATGGGAACCTTGTTCAAGGTGATGGCGCTGACCGCGCCGCACTGGCCACAACCGGCAGGATTTGACGCATGATCACCTATCGCGATGCCCGTCCGGACGAAGGCGCCGTGCTCGGCGGCATCGCCCGCGCCACCTTCATCGAAACCTTCGGTACGCTCTACAAATTGCCGGACCTGACCGGTTTTCTCGCTGCCGGCTCGGACGCCGCTTATGCCGCCGAACTTGCCGATTCCGATATCGAGGTGCGCTTTGCGCTCGCTGGCGGCGTGCCGATCGGTTTTTGCAAGATCAGCCGGCTGAAGCTGCCCGCCGAAGCGTCCGATCCGACGGCGATGGAGCTGCGCCAGCTCTATGTCTATCGCCCCTGGCAGGGGGAAGGCGTTGCGAAGGTGCTGACCGAATGGGCGCTGGACCGCGCCCGCGCCCGCGGTGCGCGGGAAATGTGGCTGTCGGTCTTCACCGAAAATACCCGCGCCCGTCGCTTCTATGCCCGCTATGGGTTCGAGGAGATCGCGCCCTATCATTTCATGGTGGGCGATCAGGCCGATGAGGACATCCTGTGCCGGGTGATGCTGTGACCGTGCCGTTCGTCACCGCCGGGCTCGGCGTGCCCCATGGCTTTCTGGGGCGGCAGGGTGGCGTCTCCACCAGCATCTTCGCCGGGCTCAACGTCGGTCTCGGCTCCAGCGACGATCCGGCGGCGGTACGCGAGAATCGCCGCCGCGCTGTCGAAGCCGTTGCCCCCGGTGCGGCGCTGGTCTCGCTACACCAGGTGCACAGCGCCATCGTCGTGCCGGTCACCGCCGCCTGTGCCGATGCCGATCGCCCGGCGGCCGATGCGCTGGTCACCGCCACGCCCGGCCTCGCCCTCGGCATCCTCACCGCCGATTGTGCGCCGATCCTGCTCGCCGATGCCGAGGCCGGGGTGATCGGCGCTGCGCATTCGGGCTGGAAGGGCGCGCTGCACGACATTGCCGGCGCCACCGTCGCTGCGATGGTGGCGCTGGGGGCCCGTGCCGATCGCATCAGCGCCGCCATCGGCCCGTGCATCGCCCGGGCGAGCTATGAGGTGGATGCCGCCTTCCGCGACCGCTTCCTCGCCGATGCGCCGGCGCATGATGCCTTCTTCGCGCGCGGACGCGGCGACCGTTTCCAGTTCGATCTCGAAGGCCTTGTCGCCATGCGGCTGGCCGCCGCCGGGGTCGGGCGCGTTGCCGCGCTGGGCATCGACACCTATCCCGATGCGACGCGCTGGTTCAGCTACCGCCGCACCACCCATGCCGGGGAGCCCGATTATGGCCGGCAGATCTCGCTGATCGCCCTGCCGGGCTGATCAGGCCGGCAGCACCTTGTGCCAATTGGTCACCGATCGGCTCTCGAACAGGCCGGCGACATGATAGGGATCGGCATTGGCAAAGGCGATGGCGGCGTCGCGATCCTCGAAATCGATGATCAGCAGCGAGCCCATGGCGCGGCCATCGGGGCGCAACAACGGCCCGGCGACGAGCACGGCCTCGCCGAGCGTGCCGATATGCGCCAGATGCGCGGCGCGCGTCGCCGCGCGCAATTCGCTCGAATCGGGCTTGTCGATGCAATGGATGGCGAAATAAGGCATCGGACACCTGTTGTTGCTGCGCTGGTGTAGCGCGCCGGACAGGCGGGGGGAAGCGGGGATGCGCGGGATTTGGGCGGTCGTGCCGGGGCTGCTGCTGTGCGTCGGCCTGGCCCTCGCCGGCCAGGCGCTGGCGGCGGCGCTGCAACTGCCGGTGCCGGGGGCGGTTCTCGGCCTGCTGGCCTATCTGCTGTTGCTGCTGCTGGTGCCGGCGGCCAGGCACACACGGGCGGGGGCAGCGCTGCTGGTGCGCTGGATCGGTGCCATGCTGGTGCCGGCGCTGATCGGCCTGCACGCGGCGCTGCCGCTGCTGGCCGCGGCGGCGCTGCCGGTCATGCTGCTGCTGGTCGGCACGACATTGGTGACGGCGTTGGCCACGGCCTGGCTCTATCGCCTCGCCGGCGGCCGCGGCTGATGCTGTTCGATCCCATCATCGCCTGCACCGCCGTGCTGCTGCTGTTCGCCGGCGCCCGGGCCGTTTCGGCGCGGGTCGGCCACCCGCCCTGGGCCAGCCCGGTGTTGCTGGCGACGCTGGCGGTGGCGGTGGGGCTGGCGGTGTTCGGGATCGCCCCGGCGCGCTTCGCGGCTGCCGCCACGCCATTGCGCTGGCTGCTCGGTCCGGCGCTGGTGGCGCTGGCGCTGGTCATCTTCGACAATCGCGCCCTGTTGCGGGCCGAGGCGCGGCCGGTGCTGATCGCCGTCATCGGCGGCACGCTGATCGGCCTCGCCAGCGCCTGGGGGCTGGCGGTGGCGCTCGGCCTGCCGCCGCTGCTGCGCGCGGCACTGACCACCAAGACGGTGACGACGCCCTTTTCGGTGGCGATCATGACGGCGGTGGGCGGCCCGGTCGCGCTGGCCGCGGCCTTTTCGGTACTGACCGGCGTCATCGGCGCGCTGCTGGTGCCGGCCCTGTTCCGGTGGCTGGGGATTGCCAGTGCCACCGGCCGGGCGCTGGGGCTGGGCGTGTCCGCGCACATCGTCGGCACCGATTGGCAGATGCGCCGCGATGCCCGCGCCGGCGGCCTGTCGGCACTGGCCTTCGTGCTGGCCGGGCTGGTGGCGGCGCTGCTGGTGCCGCCGCTCTGGGGCTGGCTGACCGCCGCCTGAGGCTATTCCCGCCCGGTCAGGCGACGGATTTCCGCCTGGGCGATACGCTCGACCATTTCCGGCAGATTGGTATCGAGCCAGGCCTGCAATTGCGGTTCGAGGATACTGCGCACCAGCGCTTCCAGCGTCGTGTCGCCGCCGGGTAGTGGCGCGGGCGTGGCGACGGGTGGCGGGGGCGGCGGCGATTCCGGCACGGCTGCCGGCGCATCCCCTGCCATGCGGGCGCGGATCGATTCGAGAATCGCGTCGATGGGAGGGTCTGCGGCCATGGCCCGGCTTTAGGGGACTGGCGGCCCGATGACCAGCGAGCGGCTGGCGCGTTCCTTGTCCGGCAAGGGCAGGGCGGCGGGGCCACCGCTGGTATCGTCGAGCAGGCGATGGCGTACCTTCTGGGCGTTGGTCACGGCATCATATTCGCTGACCGGCACGCCCAGCGCCACGGCCTCGGCGGCGCCGACGGCGGCGAGCAGCGAATAGGCAGCGACCTGTTCCTCGCGTCGCGCCGTGACCAGATTGACTTCGCTGGTCAGCCGTTCCTGCTCGGCATTGAGCAGTTCGATGATGGTGCGGGTGCCGACCTGATTTTCCTGCTTCACGCCTTCGGCGGCGAGCGTATTGGCTTCGACGGCGACGCGCGACGCCTCGATCACGGCGCGCGCCGCGCGCAGCTGGTTGAAGGCGTTGGTGACGCTTTCCTCATTGGCCCGCGACGCACTGGTGATGGCTTCCATCAACTGGCTGCGCCGTTCCTGCGACTGGCGGACCTGCGAGCCGACCAGCCCGGCCTGATACAGCGGCACCGTCGCGGTGATGGCGACATCCTGGCTGAAAAAGCCGCCCTGACGCACGAAATTGGCGCCGCCGCCGCCGCCTTCGAAATAGGCATAGCTGGCGCTGGCGGTGCCGGCGACGGTGGGCAGCCGCTGCTTCTGCAGCGTCTTCACGTCATAGCGCGCCGCGGCTTCGTCATAACGGGCCGCGATGACCGCCGGGCTGTTGTCACGGGCGATGTCGACCGCCTGGCCGGCGGTGCCGGGCAACACCGGCAGCGGCGGCATCGGCGCCAGATCTTCGGGCAGCCGGCCGACGACGCGCAGATAGGCCTGGCGGGCGGCGGCGAGCTGGTTCTGCGCGACGACCGCGTTGGACTGGGCATTGGCCAGCCGGGCCTGGGATTGCGCGACATCGGTGCGGGTCAGGTCGCCGACCTCGAACCGGTCCTTCGAGGCCTGCAGCTCGCGCTCCAGCACCTTGACCTGGTTGGCGTTCAATTCGACGACGCGCTGGAAGCGCAGCACATCGGCATAGGCGGTGACGGTGTTGAGCACGACCTGGTTTTCAGCGGCGCGCAGCCGGGCGCGGGCGGCATAGATGCGGTTTTCGGCCGCGCTGGTCGCGGTCTTGATGCGGCCGCCCTGATAGAGCGACTGGCTGAGCTGGAGCCCGGCGGTATAGGTGCGGCCATTGTCCTTGAAATCGAGCGCGGCCTGGTCGGCATTGAGCCGGGTGCCCAGCGTCGGCCGGCCACCGGCCAGCGCCTGCGGCACCGCTTCATCGGCCTGGCGCACAAAGGCGCGCTGGGCGCGCAGGTCGGGGTTCTGCTCATAGGCGGCGGCAATGGCATCGGGCAGCGTGTCGGCGCGCGCCGCCAGGGGCGGGGACGCAGCCAGCGCGGCGGCCAGCAACAGCAGGGATTTGAAACGCATCGGGGGCTCTCTCACGTCAGAAGGCAAAGTCTTTGGGACGGGCAAAGCCGGGCAGCAGGCGGCCCGGCACTTCGAGGAAGGCCAGCCCGCCAATGCGGCGGTCGGCCAGCAACGGCCCGGCATAACCGCGGCCGACACCATGACCACCACCATCACGGACAATCGCAGCGACCCGGCCCCCCGGAGCAAGCTGCGCCGCAATGGCCGGCGTCACGATTTCGATGGCGCCTTCGAACAGCACCAGATCATAGGGCGCAGCGCCCGCCCAGCCGTCGGCGAGCGGACCCGAAACACAGGCAATGCCGGCCGCCGTTGCCTGGGCAATGAGCGCGGCATCGCATTCCAGCGCCGTCACGCGCGCGCCGACATGCGCCAGCACGGCAGCCGAATAGCCGGTGGCGGCGCCGACGAGCAGCACGCGATCGGCGGCCGTCACCCGGGCATTCTGCAACAGCAGAGCGAGCACCATCGGTTCCAGCAGCCAGCGGCCCGGCGCCACTTCCAGCGCGGCATCGGCATAGGCGAGGCCGGCCAGCGCCGGCGCCACGTAATCCTCGCGCGGCACCGCCGCCATCGCCGCCAGAACGCCGGCATCGGTGACGCCGACAGTGCGCAACTGGCTGGCCACCATGGTCTGGCGCAGCTGGGCCGGGGTCAGTTCCGCCGCATGCAGGGCTTCAAGGCTGGTCAAGGGACTTCTCGCAACATCAGGTGTCTGATAATCATAATACAGCTGAGTCGCAATCGAATTCAGCCGATGCACTTCCTGTAGCTATCATGGTTGCCCTCGCCAAGCACCTTCGCTATGCGGTGCCTCCCACGCGCGGCCCGATGGCGGAGTGGTGACGCAGCGGACTGCAAATCCGTGCACGCCGGTTCGATTCCGGCTCGGGCCTCCAATGGGCGTTGTCGGCGGGGATCACGCGCCGCGGTACCACTGTTGTACCACTGACATCAGGCTTGCCGCGACCCGTCATCACTTTCGTCGTGCGCCATCACAACTTGCCAGCACCCCATGACAATTCTAACAATGTTGTAAGCAGGGGTTGCGAGAGCGGGGCGTTTTTTTCATGAGGATTGTCGGTGGCTGGCAACGACCTGTGGTTTGTCTTGCCGCGGTCCTGCTGGTGCCAGCTCTTTTGCATGCCGCAGAGCCGGCCCCGGTCACCGCGCCGGCCGCCAATGCCATCGTCACCGTCGCCGATATCGCCGTGCCGGCCTGGGTGGCGCCGCGCGAACTGCCGGCGGCGACGCCCGCCCGTGTCGAGCATGCGCGCGAAGGCTCGGCCTATCTGCTGCGCGATCGCCAGTATCGCATCACGGCGACCGGTCATGAGCAATGGTTCCGGCTGGCCACCAAGATCGTCGAACGCAGCGGTCTGGAAGGCAATGGCCAGATCACGATCGACTATAACCCCCATTTCGAGACCGTGACCGTCCAGCACATCCACATCATCCGCGACGGGCGGGTGATCGATGTGACGAAAACCTCGCCGTTTCGGGTCGTGGAGCGCGAGGACAGCCTGGATGACGGCATCGTCAGCGGCACGCTGCGGGCCATCACCAATCTGCGCGATGTGCGCGTCGGCGACATCGTCGATTTTGCGACGGTGACCACCACGCGGTCGACGCTGTGGCCTGGCCAGTTCTTCCAGCATCTGTCGCAGCGCTTTTCCGATCCGCTCGCCGCCCATGGCCTGCGCATCGTCTTTCCCCGCACGCTCGCGCTGCGCTCGAAGGCCTTCAACAGCAGCATCCGCTTTGCCGAGCGCAGCAGCGGCGACATGACGGAGTGGGACTGGGTCGAATTCGATGCGCCGGGGCAGACCGGCGAAGACGATGTGCCGGATGGCACCCATCAATATGGCATGGTCGATGTGTCGACGATGCGGTCGTGGGGGGAACTCGCCGCCTGGGGCGCGCCGCTCTATGCCGGCGACACCAGCCTGCCGGCGGCGTTCCGCGCCCGGCTCGATGCGATCGCCGCCAATACGCCGGCGCCGGCCGATCGCCTCACCGCCGTCACCCGCTATGTCCAGGACAATATCCGCTATGTCGGGGAGGAACTGGGCGAAGGTTCCTATGTGCCGCGCCCGCCAGCGCTGGTGCTGGAACGCGGCTATGGCGATTGCAAGGACAAGACGCTGCTGCTGACCGTGGCGCTGCGCTACCTCGGCATCACTGCCGTGCCGGCGCTGGTCGATGCGGACGGCGCTGACGACCTGCCCGAGCACCTGCCGTCGCCGCTGCTGTTCGACCATGTCATCGTCCGCGCCGTGCTGGACGGCAAGGTGCTGTGGCTGGACCCGACCGGTACGCATCGCGGCGGCCGCGGCGCCGGCATCGTGCCGTCCGATCTCGGCTATGCGCTGCCGCTGGTCGCCGGGCAGGCGGGGCTGGAGCGCATGCGCGGCTATGCCGATCGCGCCGGCAAGATCGTGGCGGTGGAAAAGTTCAGCGTCGATGAAGGCGGCGAGACGCCGCTGCAGCTCCAGGTCGAGACGCGCTATACCGATGCCCGCGCCGATGGCATGCGCGGCCGTGTCGCCGAGGTCGCGGCCAAGGGGGTTGCCAAGGAGAATCTCGATTTCTATCGCAAGCGCTTTGCCGGGCTTGTCGAAAGCAAGCCGCTGGAGATCATCGACGATCGCGACGCCAACCTGCTTATCATGCGCGAGACTTACACCCTGTCGAAGCGGGATTTCGACAAGGAGAAGATCGCCGAAAAGCTGATCAGCCGGGCCTATCTGATGTCCGATCTGCTGCCCGATCGCCAGGCTGCCCCGCGCGTGCAGCCGCTGGCGGTCCCCGGCCCGTTCGAGCGGGAACAGATCATCGAGCTGACCGTCAAGGACCGCCGGCTCGGCCTGCTCGACAGCATCGACACCAGTGCCGCGGGCGTCCGTTTCACCCGCCAGAGCAGCCAGAATGGCGCCTTCACCCGCGTCACCTATCGCCTGACGGCGGGCGAACGCCAGGCGGTGTCGCCGGCCGATGCGGAAGGCGTCTATGCCCTGTCCGACACGATCAAGGACGAGGTCGGGACCGAATATTATCTGCAGAAGTCGGATCGACTGTCGGCGAAGAAGGACTCCGATCTCGATCCCGCCGTCATGGCGCCCATCCTGGCCGATGTGACGAAAGTCTCGGCACTGCTGGAAAAGAACGACGAAGCCTCGGCGATCGAGGGACTGACCCTGCTTAATACCGTGCTGCCAAAGGTGGCGCGGCCATCGCGTGAGGCCGGCATGCTCGACGGGCTGAAGGGCGCACTGCTCGCCCAGCTTCGTCGCCCGGTTCCGGCGCTCGCCGCCTTCCAGTCGGCGACGGCGCAATATGAAGGCAATCCGCCGGTCTATCGGCTGTGGATCGCTTTTGAGATCGATCATGGCACGCCGCAGGGCGTGATCGCGGCGCTGCGGCGCACGGTGCAGGTCCAGCCGGCGGTGGTTGCAGCGCTCGATCCGGATTGGGTGACGATGATCGGCCAGAAGCTGCGGCCCTTGTCATCGGCGGAGCGCGAGACGCTTTGGCAAGACATGACCATCCTGCTCGTCGACGGCGGCTGGCAGATGTCACCGCGCACCGCGCGGGGGACCGGCATGCTGGACCAGGCGATCACCGCACACAGCCGACGCGGCGAACTGGCCGCCGCCCGCGCCGGTCTCGCCATGATGCCGAGTGCATCGGGCCTTGCTGGCCTGGCCCTCGACCGGCGCCATCAGGCACTGTGGCCTGATATCGATCGGCTGGCCGCCGCCGGTTTCCGCAAGACGCTCGAGGCGGATCTGGCGCGTGCCGCCAGCGCGGCCAAGGCGACGCCGCGGGATCCCAAGGCCGTGCTGGCCTATATGCAGGAATTGCGCGCCATCGGCCGCGCGACCGACGCCATTGCCGTCGGCAAGCCGCTGGTGACCGACAAGGCGTTCATCGAAACCGTCGGCGACGATGGCTTCTGGCTGGTCAATGAATATGCCCAGGCCCTGCGCTGGGCCGGCCGGCCCGATGAGGCCATCGCCGCGCTTGATGGCTTGCTGGCGCTTGGCGTCGACGCCTATCCGTCGCTGGTGTCGATGGCGATCAACAAGGGCCTGTTGCTGAACGATGCCGGGCGCCACGAGCAGGCACTGGCGACCTTGAATGCGCTGGAAGCCACTCATGCCGGCCGGATCAGCGCCTTTGGCAAGATGTTCATCTGGTCGGGCCAGGCTTGCGCGCTCAGGGCCTTGTCACGCCCCGAGGAGGCCAAACCCATCGAGGCGAAACTGGCGGCGAAACCCGATGACAATTGGGGCGCCGCGACGCGCACCGCCGCCTGCCGCGGGGATGTGCCGGCCATCGCCGACCTGCTGATCAAGCGGATGCAGGCCGAGGACGCGCGCATCGGGGTGCTGGCGCTCTACGTCAATTTCCTGACCAGGGATCCTTTGCTGCCCTATGAGGCGACCTTGCAAAAGGCGATGACGGCGGCGCTGCACATGCCGGCGGTGGAGGCCGAGTTCCGCAAGCATGGCCGGGTCATCGACTATGCCGGCAACCGCACCGGCTGGCCGGATTATTGAGGCAGGCTCACGCCGGATTGTCCCGCACATGCGCTTCCAGCTCGTCGAAGAAGCGTTCCAGATTGTGCAACACGTTGACCTTGAATTCGTAATTCACCTCCGGCCAGTTCGATTCGATGATCGGCGAGGCGTCGACCTTTTCGGCATAGGCGGCGGCGATGCTGCGGATATAGGGCGGGTCGAGCTTGATCTCCCCCATCTTGTCGAGGATGCGCAGCTGGACGACCATCATCTGGCGCACCAGCATTTCCAGCGCGGTGATGCGCGCCACCGTGGCGACGGCATCGAGTTCGACGGCTTCATCCTCGTTCATGGCGGCAGAGTTTAGCGCTTTGTCGGCGCTTGGAAAGCCGCCGCCGTTGCGGCAATGAAGCTGCCATGCAGCGCCATCTCTCCGCCCGTATCGAACGCTTCCCGGTGCGGGGCAGCTTCGTCATCGCGCGCGGTGCCAAGACGCATGTCGATGTGGTGGTGGCCGAGGTCGCTGCCGGCGCCATCACCGGGCGCGGCGAGGCGACCGCCATCTATTATCGCGGCGAAAGCGCCGAAACCGTGCTGGCGGCGGTGCTGGCCCAGGCCGACGCCATTGCGGCGGGTGCCAGCCGCGTCGATCTGCTCGGCTTGATGCCGGCGGGGGCGGCGCGCAACGCCATCGATGCGGCGCTGTGGGATGTGGAGGCCAGGGCCAGCGGCCAGCGCGTCTGGCAGCTGCTCGGCCTGCCGCAGCCGCGGCCGCTGCTCACCGCCTATACGATCAGCCTGGGCGACCCCGGCGCGATGGCAGCGGCAGCAGCGGCGGCGCGCGGGCGCGAGCTGCTCAAGATCAAGCTGGGTGGCAGTGATGGCCCTGATGCCGATGTCGAGCGCATCGCCGCGGTGCGCCACGCCGCGCCCGATGCCCGGCTGACCGTCGATGCCAATGAGGCCTGGGGCGGCACCGACATCGCCCGCACGGCGGCGCGGCTGGCGGCACTTGGGGTGGAGTTGATCGAACAGCCGGTGCCGGCCGGCGAGGATGCGCTGCTCGATGGCGTGCGCTCGGCCGTGCCGCTGGCGGCGGACGAAAGCTGCCATGATCGCGCGACGCTCGATGCCATCATCGGCCGCTATGCCTATATCAACATCAAGCTCGACAAGGCCGGCGGGCTGACCGAGGCGCACGCGCTGGCCCATGCCGCCCGCACCCGCGGCCTGGGGCTGATGACCGGCTGCATGCTGTCGACCTCGCTGGCCATCGCGCCGGCGTTCCATATCGCCATGCAGGGCGGCTATGCCGATCTCGACGGGCCGCTGCTGATCGAAGATCGCCCGTACGGTCTGAAGTTCCAACATTCGGATGTCTGGCCGCCGGAAGCGGATTTGTGGGGCTGAACGCGGCTCGGACCCGGTCTTTCGTATTGTTTCATTGTTAATGCCAATTGACACGCAGTTGGTTGGCGAATAGCAATTCTTAACAATTCGAGGGGTCGAAAAATGCGCGAACTGAACCGGCACGGGCACGGAAACGGCGCATTGCGCCTCTTGCTGGCGAGCACGGCCGCGATCATGCTGGCTGGCGCTGCAAGCCCGGCGGCGGCAACCGTGACTGCCAGCCTGTTGCAAAACACGGCATCGACTTCGCTGCCGGGCGTGACGTTTGATCTCGGTCAGGACCTGATCGATGTCAGTCATCAGATTGGCTCGACCAACGGTGTAACAGTCGAGGCCCTGTCTCGACTCACAAGCAGCGAAATCCTGTTCCGCAACAGTGTCATTGCGGCGGGTCAATCGACCACGGCTTCGGCTACTATTGGTGTCGAAATCAACGTCACCAACACCTATGGCAAGGCGTTTCGTCCAGTCCTGCAGACCAAGTTGCTGGCGGCGGGCCTCGGTATGTTCGTCACGGCAACCGAAGACGAGCGGTTCTATAACCAAAAGATTTACAATCCGACCGAAACCGTCACCTACGAACAAACAGGCCCTTCCAATCTGGCTTGTGGCTCCGGTCGGTTAAAAAATTGCGGCCTTTTGTCGGATTCGGACCTGAATGCCATCAATCAGCCGCTGCTCAGGCCAAGCGTTTTCGGGAGCAGTTCGGTTGGCTTCATCTTTGATGTCACCGTTGGTGGGGTGGAAGCCTATCGGCTGACCAGCACGCTCAATTCCTTTTCGGATGGTAGTTTCACGCAGGAGTTTTCGCGCGAATATGGTGCCGCCGATACCGTGCTCAACAATTTCCGACTGTCCAGTGCGCCTGGCGCCACCATGTCGCGCGGCTATATGTGGGACGATACGTTCGTCAACATTGCCTTTCCGGACATCCTGGATGTGGGTGAAAGTGTAACCGCCGTTTATTCGATTACCACCTTCGCAACGATTGGCAGCGATGCAGGTGACCTAAACTGGACGCAGTACAAGGATTTTGACGGCGGGTTTACGGCGCCCTTCTTGAATCGTGCCGGGACTGCCGTCGGCTATGCCGCCTTTGCCGATCCGATCGGTGGCGGCTCGACGATCGACAACATCAATTCGGCGCGCACCTTCAATCTCGGCGCGGCCGGTCTGCTGCCGACGGGCGGCATCAACACCAATGGCACTGGCGTCTTCGATATCGGCAATATCGGTGTCGATCCCGATACCGGTGGCGTCACCCTGGCCGCCACAACAACCGCACCGCCGGCAGATGTGGAACCCTATGGTCCGTTCAATCCGGTACCGACCGTTGCCGGCGTGCCCGAGCCTTCGGCCTGGTCGCTGCTGATCATCGGTTTCGGCTTCATTGGCCAGACTCTGCGCCGGCGCCGGACCGTCATCGCCTGAACCGCGCCCTGCGCCGTGCGAGCCGACCGCTCAGGCGGCGTTCGGCAGCGCGGCGCAGGTCTTGGCCGATGTGACGACGAAGCTTTCCTTCGGGTCCATGGTCTTGTTGAGGATCGCCATCCCGGCGGTGCAGTCGGCGGCGGCCTCAGCGCGCCGGCCGGCCTTGGCGAGGATCACGGCGCGGTTGACCAGCAGGTCGCCATGATTGGGGTGCAACCCCTTGTAGCTGCCGTCATATTGCCGCTTGGCATCATCCAGAAAGCCCAGCGCCTCATCGGTTTTGCCCAAGTCTGACAGCGCCAGCGCCAGATACACATCGGTGATGCCGATCATGTAATGGGCGCCATCATAGGCCTTGCGGTTGATGGCCACGGCCTGCCGCAGGTCCGCCACCGCCTCGACCGGGCGCTTCAGTTCGCGCAGGATCTGGCCGCGCAGCGACAGGCCGTCGGCGCGGCGATAATTCTGGGCGTCGAACACCACATTGTAGATGGCCATGGCCTTGTCGATGTCGACCATCGCCTGGCGGGCATCACCGCCCTGAAAATCATTGTTGGCAATGGCGTACCAGGATTGGCCAACAATGCTGTGCTGTTCGCCCTTCAGCTTGCGATAGATGGCATTGGCCTCCAGCAGGCCAGCCCGTGCCTCGCGCTGGCGGCCCATCATGCCGAGTGGCAGGCCGCGATTGTTCAGCGCCCGCGCCAGGGTCTCCGGTTTGGTACGGGTAGAGGCGCGATAATAGCCGAGGGCCTTGTCATAGGCGGCCAGGGATTCGGCCAGGCGTCCCTGTTCGCTGCGCACCCCGGCGATCACTTCCTGCACCCGGCCCCGAATCTCGCGGTCGCGCTCGGCATCGCCGGTGCCGACCTTGCCGATGCTGGCGTCGGCCTCCTCGGCAATCGTCACGGCGGTATCGAGATCGCCCTGACGATAATGGGTCAGTGCCAGGGTGAGCAGGGCGTCGGCGCCGTTCGGCCCGGCCTTGCGGATGACATCGCCGGATTTGTCGAGCGCGTCGCGCGCCTCCTTGAACAGGCCAAGGCTGGTATAGGCGCGGGCCACCGTGTCGATCAGCCGGACCTGAATGGCGGGCTGGGCCGCGAGCTCGAGACGCGCGCGATCGGCGCTGCGGCCAAGGATGGTCAGCGCCGTGATGGTGCGGGGGTTTTCGGTGGCCGGGTTGGCGATCTTGAAGGTATCGACCAGAAAATCCGCGGCGGCGCGCGATGCCGCGCTTTCGCGCTCGGCAATCTGGCGCTGGGTGATGGCCTCGATGCGCTTGGTATTGGCGTAAAAGGCGAGTCCGAGTGCCGCGACCATGCCGATGGAGGCGGCCGTGGCAATGAGGGTCAGTCGCTGAGCGCGCCGCGTCGCTTCGCGCTGCATCAGATCGTCAAGGCGCAACCCGGTCAGTCCGGCGATGAGCTTGAATTTGGCCAGACGCTTGCCATCGGCATTGGGCCGGATATCGGCGGCAATCGGTTCGGCACGGATGCTGGTCAGTTCCCCGTCGCTGCCGATCAGATATTGCAACGCCTGCGGAAAACACTCCCGTTCCGGATCGCCGGGTTCGCCGTCGCAGATCAGCGCCAGCACCCGGCCTTCGCCGTGCATGCGCTTGAAATTCAGCACCTCTTCATTGACCCAGCGCGA
The DNA here is from genome assembly GCA_002256005.1 of Alphaproteobacteria bacterium PA4. GTDB lineage: Bacteria > Pseudomonadota > Alphaproteobacteria > Sphingomonadales > Sphingomonadaceae > Sandarakinorhabdus. The sequence goes on from NKIQ01000003.1 coordinate 107,017, forward strand.
CCGGGCCGACGCCGGCGAGCATACCAGGATGAGGAACAGCGACTGGCGCAGCGCCGCCATCAATTCGCTGCCCAGATCCGATGAGGCCGGCAGTTCATCGCGATCGCGGAACAGCGGATGCAGCCGCGCCGGCACCGGGCCGAGCGAGGTGTCGCGGCCAACCAGCTTGGCGGGTAGATGATAGCGTTCCAGGGCGCTTTGCACCCAGGCGGCCACGGCCTTGTCGCGATGACTATAGCTGATGAAGGCCCGATAACGGACCGCGGCTGCGTGCATCGATCTGGCCTCCCCGCCAATCCTCGATGTGTGTCAGCAAAGCCACCGTCGCGCAACCTGAACGCGCTGGTTGCAACTTAGTTGGCGTCATAGCCTGTGACGGATTCGAACATCACGGTCAGCGCCCGCCGTTCCGCGGCGGTCAGCTCCGGCCGCCAGATTTCGAACAGCAGGATGGCGCGCATCTGGTCGCTGTCGTTCCAGGCTTCATGTTCGATGCTGTCGTCAAAGATCAACACTTCGCCGGCGCGGACGGTGCGGGTGGTGTTGCCGACGCGCAGCCGGCAATCGGGCGGCACGATCAGCGGCAGGTGGCAGATCAGCCTTGTGTTGAGCATGCCGTTGTGCGGCTGGATATGGGTGCCCGGTGCCAGAATGGAGAAGAGCACCATCGGCGACCGCCCGGCGATGACCGGGATGGGCAGGTCGCGGATCGCCGCCATCGTCGCCGGGCAGCGCGCCGCATTGGCGGCGACCGGCTCGCCGTTCTGGATCAGGTGAAAGGCGCTCCAGCGCGGATCGTCCATCAGGCTGTGCGCCTTGGCCGGGCGGTCGGCGGGGCGCTGCACATAGGGGGCGAGACCGGCGCGATCGGCAAGCACGGCGGCCGCCTCGGCGGTGATGGCCGGGGCGGCGGCGGCCAGCGCGGCGGCCCAGGGGAATTCGGCGGGGTCGTAGAAGGCGCGCTGCGGCAGGCCGGGGAAATAGAAGCTGGTCGGTTCCTGCAGATAGGGCCGGGTCTGGCCGGCAACGATGGCGAGGCTTTCGGCAAAGCGCTCGCCGGCGCCGGCTTCGTCGATGCCGGCAGTGGCAAGAGCATCCGACATCGCGGTGCGAAAGCGGGCGGTGATCGCGTCGCGCGCTGCCGCAGCCGCCCGCAACCGCTGGATGAGGTCGGCGGGCAGGCCGTCCAGCCCGGCGGCGGCGGCGAGGGCGCGTTCGAACCAGCCGACGGCGGCGCGATCATCACCGTCGCGGGCGTGCATTTCGCCCTGCATGACCAGCGCATAGGGATTGCCCGGATCGGCGGCGAGCAGCGGTTCCAGCGCTTGGCGGGCGGCGACATGATCGCCGAGCAGCTGGCAGCTTTGCGCGAGAAACAGCCAGATCTGCGGTGTGGCGCGACCGCTGGCGGTGATCTGGGAAAAGGCCTGTCGCGCCATGGCACCATCGCCGCGTTGCAGGGCGGCGATGCCGGCATGGGCAATGGCTTCGAGGCTGGCCTTGGCAGGATCGTTCATATCGCCGTTCTAGCGGTGGCGCGCCCTCTCGACAAACACGGCTTTGCGCACGGGCGACCACGCGCCTATCGTAGCGGCATGGCCAGTCATCCCGACAGCGTTCCCAACCGCCGCGCGATCATCGATCGCCGCGCGCTCGCCGATGCGCTGGCGGCGGCGATGGCGGACACCAGGGGGTTCGAGGCGCGGCGGGCGCTGCTGGCGACGCCGCTGCGCAGCGCGCTGGCCGCCGGCCGTGCCGAACTGCAGCAGCGGCTGCGCGAAACCCCGGCCAAGGGGCTGGAACTGGCCGGCGCCCAGGCCTTTCTGATCGACCAGCTGCTGCGCATCCTGTTCGATACGGTGGTCACCGACCTTTATCCCGCCACCAACCGCACTGCCTCCGAACGGCTGGCACTGGTCGCTGTCGGGGGCTACGGCCGCGGCCAGATGGCGCCGTTTTCGGACATCGACCTGCTGTTCCTCACGCCCTGGAAGCAGACCGCCTGGGGCGAACAGGTCATCGAAACCATGCTCTACATGCTGTGGGATCTGGGGCTGAAGGTCGGCCATGCGACGCGCTCGCTCGATGACATGGTGCGCATGGCGCGCGCCGACATCACCATCCGCACGGCCCTGCTCGAATCGCGGTTCGTCTGGGGCGACCAGCCGCTCTATGAGGACGCGGTGCTGCGCTTCCGCAAGGATGTCGTCGCCGGCACCGCCCGCGCCTTCACCGCCGAAAAGCTGGCGGAGCGCGATGCCCGCCACAAGAAGATGGGTGACAGCCGCTATGTCGTCGAGCCCAATCTGAAGGAAGGCAAGGGCGGTCTGCGCGACCTGCACACGCTGTTCTGGATCGGCAAATATGCCTATCAGGTCGAAACCGTGGCGGAGCTGGTCGAAAAGGGCCTGCTGACCAACGTCGAGCTGCGCCAGTTCCGTCGCGCCGAAAGCTTCCTCTGGGCGGTGCGCATCAATCTGCACGATATCGCCGGGCGGGCGGAGGAGCGACTGACCTTCGACGTGCAGCGCGAACTGGCAACGCGGTTGCGCTATGCGACGCGTGGCGGCATGTCGGCGGTCGAACGCTTCATGCGGCACTATTTCCTGATGGCGAAGACCGTCGGCGACCTGACCGGGTTGTTCCTCGCCCATCTCGACGAAAGCCTGGCCAAGGCGAGCTGGCTGCCGGTGCTGACGCGCAAGCCCGCCAAGCTCAACGGCTTCACGCTGCGGCGCGGCCAGATCGGCGTGCCCAATGACGCGTTCTTCGCCGCCGATCCGGTGCGGCTGCTGGAAATGTTCGCGCTGGCCGATGCCCAAAAGCTGACCATCCACCCCAATGCCATGCGCCAGGCGGCGCGCGATTCGGTGCTGATCGACGATCGCATCCGCCGTGACAAGCATGCCAATGCGCTGTTCCTGCAGGTGCTGACCAGCCGCAACGATCCCGAAACCGTGCTGCGCTGGATGAACGAGGCCGGCGTCTTCGGCCGTTTCGTGCCCGATTTCGGCCGGGTCGTCGCCCAGATGCAGTACGACATGTACCATCATTACACGGTGGACGAGCATACCATCCGCGCCATCGGTCTGGTGTCGCGTATCGAATCCGGCGTGCTGAAGGACGAGCATCCGCTGTCGGCCAAGGTCATCCAGCAGCTGGTGTCGCGGCGCGTGCTGCATGTCGCGGTGCTGCTGCACGACATCGCCAAGGGCCGCGGCGGCGATCACAGCGAACTGGGTGGCGACATCGCCGAAAAGCTGTGCCCGCGGCTGGGGCTGACGGCGGCCGAAACCGAAACCGTCGCCTGGCTGGTGCGCCATCACCTGCTGATGTCGGCCACCGCCTTCAAGCGCGACCTGTCGGATTTCAAGACCATCCTCGATTTCGTCGAAACCGTCGCCAGCCCGGAACGGCTGCGGCTGCTGCTGGTGCTGACCGTCGTCGATATCCGCGCCGTGGGGCCGGGTATCTGGAACAATTGGAAGGGCCAGCTGCTGCGCGACCTTTATGAGGCGGCGGAGGAGGTGCTGCGCCTCGGCCACAAGCAGAAGGGCCGCAGCGAACGCATCGCCGCCAAACAGGCCGGGCTGGCGACGACGTTGGGTTGGGACGACGCGCGCTTCGCCGCCTATGCGCGGCGCTTTGCCGACAGCTATTGGGTCGCCGAAACCCCGGAAGCGCTCGCCATCAACGCCGCGATGATCGCCGCCGCCGATGCCGAGGCCTGTCCGCTGTCGATCACCACCGTGCCGGATGCCGGGTCCGGGACAACGCTGGTCAGCATCTATGCCGCCGACCATCCCGGCCTGTTCTACCGCATCGCCGGCGCCATTTCGCTGGGCGGCGCCAACATTCTCGATGCCCGCATCCACACCACCCGCGACGGCCAGGCCATCGACAATTTCGTCATCGCCGATCCGCTCGATCGGCCCTTTGCCGAACCGGCCCAGCTGGCGCGGCTCAGGCGGAGCATCGAGGATGTGCTGACCGGCAAGATCCGCCTCGCCGACCGGCTGGCGGCGCGGCCGCTCGCCCGCCGCCGCGCCGAAGTGTTCCGCGTCGAACCCAATGTGCTGATCGATAACAAGGCATCGAACCGCTATACGGTGCTGGAGGTCAATGCCGCCGACCGCCCGGCCCTGCTCTATTCACTGACCCATGCGCTGTTCCAGAGCCGCATGACCATCCACAGCGCCCATATCGCTACCTATGGCGAGCGCGCCACCGACACCTTCTACATCACCGATCTGACCGGCGCGAAGATCGACAATGGCGCGCGGCTGAAGACGCTGGAGCGCCGGCTGATGGCGCTGGCCGGCGGCAACACCGGCCGCGTCGAGACCCTGGAGCAACAGGCGGCGGAATAGCCGTGGCGCCGGATGCGCGACGTAACGGCAGCTTCACTTGACACGATATAGTGTATCATTTAGCCGATCGACCGTCTTGCTCTGATCGGGTGTTGTCATGCGCGTTGCCTCCCTCTTGTCCTGCCTGTTGCTGTCCTCGGCTGTCCCTGCACTGGCAGCCGACGCGGTTGCCGCTGCCGATACGGCAACGCCCGATGCCACCCACAATGAACTGTCCGACGAGATCATCATCACCGCTCCCTATGCCCGCGATCGGGCCACGGCGCTGTCGGCGGTCACCGTGTTGCAGGGCACCGACCTCGTCCGCAACCTGCGCGGCACCATCGGCGAAACCCTGGCGCACCAGCCCGGCGTCAGCGCCACCAGCTTCGGCCCCAATGCCTCGCGGCCGATCCTGCGCGGTTTCCAGGGCGAGCGCGTGCGCGTGCTCAGCGACGGCATCGGCAGCTTCGACGTGTCCAACACCTCCGTCGATCACGCTGTCGTCATCGATCCGTTGCTGTCGGAACGCATCGAGGTGCTGCGCGGCCCGGCCTCGCTGCTCTATGGCTCCTCGGCGATCGGCGGTGTCGTCAATATCATCGACAAGCGTATCCCGCGCGCCGTGCCGGCCGAAGCCGTGCATCTCGATGTGCTCGGCAACTACGGCTCCGCTGCCAATGAACGCAGCCTCGGCGGGGTCGTCGAACTGCCGGTCGGCAAGGATATCGTGCTGCACGCCGATGGCAGCTGGCTGAAGACCGATGACCTGAAGATCGGCGACTATGTGCTCTCGAAGCCGGCCCGTGCCGAAGCGCTGGCCAGCGCCGATCCGGCTGCGCGTGACCTGGCGTCGCTGTCCGGCCGCCTGCCCAACAGCGCCAGCGAGACATGGAGCGCCGGCGTTGGCGCCGCTTACATCGGCAGCGGCGGCGAGCTTGGCATCGCCTTCAGCCATTATGACAGCCTCTATGGCGTGCCGGCGCGCTATGACCTTGCCAGCGGCGACGGCGAGGCGGTGCGGTTGAAGATGCGGCAGAACCGCGTCGACCTGCGCGGCCAGGTCAATGTCGACGGCAGTTTTGTCGATACGATCAAGCTGCGCTTCGGTTTTGCCGATTATCGCCACTCCGAGATCGATGACACCGGCGCCATCGGCACCACCTTCTACAACAAGGGGCTGGAAGGCCGGCTGGAAGTCGCACAGACCAAGCGCAGCGTCGGCAGCGGTGAATGGCGCGGTGCCAGTGGCGTGCAGGTCTTCACCCGCGAATTCGATGCCATTGGCGATGAAGCCTTTGTGCCGCGCAACCGCACCGTGCAGACCGGCCTGTTCACCCTGCAGGAACTGGATTTCGGCAGCTTCAAGACCGAGGCCGCGGCGCGTTATGAACATGCCAATGTGCAATCCTCGACCGGTGATTTCCGCGGGGCGCCGCTCGATTACAACCGCAGCTTCAACCTGTTCTCGGGCTCGATCGGCGCCAGCCTCGGCCTGTTCGATGGCTGGCGCGTCGGCCTTAACCTGTCGCACACCGAGCGCGCCCCGGCGGCCGAGGAACTGCTCGCCAATGGTCCGCACGCCGGCACCCAAAGCTATGAAATCGGCGATGGCGGCTTTGCCAAGGAACGCTCCAACGGCGCCGAACTGACGCTGCGCGGCAAGGGCGAGGCCTATAGCTTCGAAGCCGCGCTCTATTTCAACCGCTTCGACGATTACATCTACGAGCGCCAGACCGGCGCCATCGAGGATGGTCTGCCGGTGTTCCAGTTCGAACAGGCGCCGGCGCGGTATCTGGGCGTCGAAGTGCAGGGCGATGTGACGGTGGCCCGCTTCGGCGATACCGCGGTGAAGCTCGATGCGCTCGCCGATTATACCGATGCCAAGCTGCTCGATGGTCTGGGCCGGGTGCCGCGCATCCCGCCGTTCCGCGTGCTCGGCGGCATTTCCGCCAGCAGCGATCGCTGGGATGCCCGTGCCGAAGTCGAACACGCCACCGCCCAGCGCAAGGTCGCCGATTTCGAAACCGATACCGATGGCTATACGCTGGTCAACGCCTCGGTCAGCGTGCGGCCTTTCGCAGATCGCCCCAACACGGCGCTGGTGCTGTCGGCGAACAACATCTTCAACGTCGATGCCCGCCGCCACGCGTCCTTCCTCAAGGACTTCGCACCGCTGCCGGGCCGCGATATCCGGATTTCGCTGCGCTTTACGCTGTAGCTACCGGATCAAGGCGCATTTGGAGGGCTATGCGCGCCGGGTTTGTCTCCCGGCAATCTGATGGCATCGCGTGCGACCGCGCTCATCCCAGCGCGGTCAACGCCTTTACCGTCAAAATCTGCGGTAGTTCCGTCTCGCTGCCATCGGTGGCGTAGAAGACATAGACTGGCACGCCGGCGCGCTTCTGGGCGGCCAGCCATTCAGAAATCACTGGATCGCCGCGGGTCCAGTCGCCTTCCAGCACGGCGATGCCCTTGGCCTTGAAGGCGGCGGCGACGGCGCTGTCGGCCATGGCGCCCTTTTCATTGACCTTGCAGGTCAGGCACCAGTCGGCAGTCATGTAGAGGAAGACCGGCGTTTTGGCGGCGCGCAGGCTGGCGAGCGTTTCGGGGCTGAAGCGCTGGGCGTTGAGGCCGGCAGGCGCGGCGGTCGGCCCGGCGATGGCCGGCTCGGCGATGGGCAGCAGCGCGATGGCGGCGATGCTGGCCGCGATCAGGCCGCCAAGCGGCAGCCAGCCGGTCTGGCCGCTATGCTGGCGGCGGCCCAGCCACCAGAGGAACAGACCGACAAGCAGCGCCCCGGCGAGGCCGCCGGTCATGCCCTCGACACCGGCCTGGCGGCCGAGCACCCAGGCCAGCGCCAGCGCGGTGAGGAACATCGGGATGGAGAGGATGGCACGCAGCCGGATCATCCAGGCGCCGGGGCGCGGCAGGCGGCGGCGCAGGGCGGGGATGAAGCCGATGGCGAGGAAGGGCAGGGCGAGGCCGAAGCCCAGCCCGGCGAAGACCGCGATGGCGGCGACCGGCGGCAGCACCAGTGCGGCACCCAAAGCGCCGGCCATGAACGGCCCGGTGCAGGGCGTCGCAACGAAGGCGGCGAGCGCACCGGTGGCAAAGCTGCCCATGGCGCCGCCCTTGCGGATGGTGTCGTCGCCCAGCGAACCGGTGCTCAGCGTGATTTCGAACAGGCCGGCGAGGTTGAGCGCGATGGCGGTGACCAGCAACAGCAGCCCGGTGATGACGCGCGGATCCTGCAACTGAAAGGCCCAGCCGACCTGCGACCCGGCGGCGCGCAGCAGCAGCACAAGGCCGCCCAGCGCCGCGCAGACCAGCACGACGCCGGCCGTATAGGCCAGCGCGTCGCGGCGGGCGGCGGCAGGCGCGATATTGCCGCCGGCGAGGCTCAGCGCCTTCAGGCTGAGGATCGGGAAGACGCAGGGCATGATGTTGAGGATGATGCCGCCGAGCACGGCGCCGAGCAGGATCAGCGGCAGGCCGGGGTCCTCGCTGCCCGGCTTGGCGGCGGCGATCGGCGCACCGGCGGCGGGCACGGCACCGGGCCGGGCGGTGATGGCAAAGCCCAGCGGCTTGTCCTCGCCCTCCCGCTCCACGCGCAGCACGCCGGTGATGGTATCGGGCGCGGCGCTGCCGGGCACGGCCAGCGCCGCGGTTTCGAGGCGCAGCCTGTCGCCGGCGATGGTCAGCGTCTGGGGGGCGACATAATCGACCACACCATCGACCGCCGGGAAGAAATAGGCGGACTTGACCTTGTCGATGCTGCCGAACGGCACGGCGAGGACGAAGCGGCCCTTGTCGATGGCAAAGGTCGCCGGCCAGTCCACCGGCTTGGGCAGGGCGGCGCGGGCCAGCGCGACGCGGACGCCGGTTTCGGGGTCGGTGGCGCCATCGCCGATGGTCAGCGGCAGGGTCAGCGTCGCGCTTTCCGGCACGCATTGTTCAAGGCTGCACACCAGCCAGTCGGCCTTGACCGTGACGGCAAAGGCCGCACCCTTGGCAAGGCCCGCCGGCGGCGTCACCGTCGTCAGCAGCACATTGGGATGCGCATAGACATAGTTCATCAGCCCGGACACGATCAGCGTTTCGGGCAGCGGATAGGCGAGCGCCGACGGTTCGGGCGTGCCGGCGGGCAGCGTCCAGGCGACACGGGTCGGTGCGCCGGCGTCGCCGGGGTTGGCCCAATAGGTGTGCCAGCCGGGCTTGGGCGTCAGCTGCAGGCCGATGGTCAGCGGCTGGCCCGCGGCCGGCGTGCGGCTTTCGGCGATGATCTCGATACGGGTATGCGGCTGGTCCGACACGCTTTGCGCAGCGGTGGGCGCTGCGAGCAGCGCGAGAAGGGACAGGATCAGGGCACGAATCATGCAGGCGTTATGCCTGCGAAGCGCCGTGTGGGGAAGCGCCGCCCGACGCGCACGTCGGCGGGTCAGCCGTGCATGCCCAGTTCGTGCCGGCCGACCACCATGTGATGGACTTCGTCAGGTCCGTCGGCGAAGCGCAGATGCCGGACATCGGCATAGAGTTCGGCCAGCGGCGTCCATTGCGAAATGCCGGCGGCGCCATGGATCTGGATCGCCTGATCGATGATCTGACAGGTTTTTTCGGGCACCATCGCCTTCACCATGCTCACCCACACCCGCGCCTCGCGGTTGCCCAGCACATCCATGGCTTTCGCCGCTTTCAGCACCATCAGCCGCATCGCCTCGATCTCGATGCGGGCGCGGGCGACGAGTTCCAGATTCTTGCCGAGCATGATCAGCGAGCGGCCGAACGCTTCGCGCGATTTGCCGCGGCGGACCATGTAATCGAGTGCAATCTCGGCCTTGCCGATGGTGCGCATGCAATGATGGATGCGCCCCGGTCCCAGCCGCACTTGCGAGATTTCAAAGCCGCGGCCTTCGCCGAGCAGGACGTTTTCATAGGGAACGCGGACGTTCTCGAACCGCAGATGCATGTGCCCGCGCGGGGCATGGTCCTCACCGAACACCGACATGGCCCCCAGGATCTTCACTCCCGGCGTGTCCATGGGCACGAGAATCTGCGACTGCTGGCCGCTGGCCGGGCCATCGTCACTGGTGCGCACCATGACGATCATGATCTTGCAACGCGGGTCGCCCGCCCCCGAGATGTAGAATTTCTCGCCGTTGATCACCCAGTCCTTGCCGTCACGCACGGCGCGGGTGCGGATGTTCTTGGCGTCGGATGAAGCGACATCAGGCTCCGTCATCGCATAGGCCGAGCGGATCTCGCCGGCGAGCAAAGGTTCCAGCCACTTGTGCTTCTGCTCCGGCGTGCCGACGCGCTCCAGCACCTCCATGTTGCCGGTATCCGGCGCCGAACAATTCAATGATTCCGACGCCAGCGGCACCTTGCCCAGCTCGGCGGCGATATAGGCATAGTCGAGGTTGCTCAGCCCTTCGCCGGTCTCGGCATTGGGCAGGAAGAAATTCCACAGGCCGGCGGCCTTGGCCTTGGTCTTGACGGTTTCGAGCAGTTCCAGCTGCCCCGGCGCAAAGCTCCAGCGATCGGCGCGGCCCTTGCCCAGCTCCTCGAACTTGTCCTGGATGGGGACGACATTCTCGTTGATGTGGCGAACCACGGCGTCGAACAGCGGCCGCGCCTTCTCCGACATGCGGAGATCGTTCATCTCGTTCTGGAGTTCGAAATCCGACATGATCGGGGCGATATAAGGGTTTGTGCGCATGGGGTGGGTATGAGCCGGTGCGGCGCGGATGTGGATGGTCAAATCGGATAGGGTTTGGGGTGGGGGCAGCGGGAGAGGTTGGAGTCGCGCAGAAAGCCGGGTGAGGGGTTAATCGGGTGAGGGTGATGGTCCGCTATCGCCCCACTTGCAGCCATTCTTGCGCCGTGGCTTAATCCTCACATGCCTGCTTTTTGCACCACGATTTCCGCCGACCACGAAGCGCGCTTTGGCGAGCGCCTGCATAATATCGTCATGGACAAGCCCTTGCCGGAGAAACCGGAGTGAACGATTGTGGGTAAGCGATCAGGCGTTCTAGATCACGAAGCTGACTTCCTACGCGCGCCTCTGGCGACGCTGGATTGGGAAATCACCGCCAGCAAGATGATGGCCGAGAGAGCTGCAAATGCCCGCAATCGAAAGAGCCTAGAGAGCCGGGTACACTGGCTTATGAAGCTGAGAACCCGTCATCCCGAAGCCGAGGGCGCGTAGGTTTGCAAACTACGTAAGCGCCGAATCTGTAGTGCCTGGCGAACGGCGGCTTTCCACCCAAAAGCAGCCGTCCTGAAATCGCTCCAAAATTAAAAGCCCGGGCAAAGCCCGGGCTGACGTCGAACGGGTTCGGCGGAGGAACTCCGCCGCCCCGCCGGCCGGCTCATCGCGAGTCCGCGCCGAAGCGGAAAATTCGTGAAGAACGAATCTTCCGCTTCGTCTCGGCCGCGACAGCGCTTAGCGCTTCGAGAACTGGAAGCTGCGGCGGGCCTTGGCCTTGCCGTACTTCTTGCGCTCGACGACGCGCGGATCGCGGGTCAGGAAGCCGGCCTGCTTCACCGTGGTGCGCAGGGTCGGTTCATAGCGGGTCAATGCGACGGCGATGCCGTGCTTGACGGCGCCGGCCTGGCCGGAGAGACCACCGCCGACAACGGTGCACATCACGTCATACTGGTCGCGGCGATCGGCGATGTCGAACGGCTGGTTGATGACCAGGCGCAGCGTCGGGCGGGCGAAATAGACGGTCTGGTCGCGGCCGTTGACGATGATCTTGCCGGTGCCGGGCTTCAGCCAGACGCGGGCAATGGCGTTCTTGCGCTTGCCGGTGGCATAGGCACGGCCATAGGCATCGATTTCCTGATCGCGCAGCGGCGCCGGCGGGCCGCCACCACCGGTGTGCACCGGGCGTTCTTCGTTGCGCGCATCGCGGCTGGCAGGCGCATAGCTGCCATCCTGCATGCTGCCGAGATCGGACAGGGACTGGCGGGTATCGGACATTATGCTGCAGCCTTCTTGTCAGCGGCGTCTTGCGCGCTCAGGGTCGAATTCTTGCGGTTCATCGCGGCAACGTCGATGACTTCCGGGTTCTGGGCGACATGCGGATGCTCGGCACCCTTGAACACGCGCAGGTTGCGCATCTGCTGGCGACCCAGCGGGCCGCGTGGCACCATGCGTTCCACGGCCTTGATCAGCACGCGCTCCGGGAAACGGCCTTCCAGCAGCTTGGCCGGGGTGGTTTCCTTGATGCCGCCGGGGTGGCCGGTGTGGCGATAATAGACCTTGTCGGTCATCTTCTTGCCGGTGAAGCGCACCTTGTCGGCGTTGATGACGATGATATTGTCACCGCAATCGACGTGCGGGGTATAGCTTGCCTTGTGCTTGCCGCGCAGGCGGTTGGCGATCAGGCTGGCGACACGGCCGACAACAAGGCCTTCGGCGTCGATCAGCAGCCATTTCTTCTCGACCTCGGCGGGCTTGATCGAGGCGGTGGAACGGGTGAGCATGGTTGTTTATCCAGCAAAAAAAGCGAAACGGCCAGGGTGCTGCCCCAGCCGAGTGCGCGCCATATCGCGCAAAGCCCGATTTTCGTCAAGCTTTTCCGCCGCTTTTTGATGCGGTATTATAATACCGTATTGCGGGCGCCCTACATTGCCCGGTGTCGGGCCTGGGTCGCTGCGTCCAGCCGCAGGAAGCGCGCGGCATTGTTGTAGAAAATGTCGCGTTTCTGCGCCGGCGTCAGGAACGGCGCCTGCTCGATCGCCTGGATGGCGCGCTCGATGGTTTCCGGCCAGACCATCTGGTCCGACCCGAACATGATGCGCGGGCCGAAGCCGGCGTCGACCAATGCCTGCAGATAGCGGTAAAAGGCCGGGCGCGGCTGGGTATAGGCGATGACGCCGATGTCCACATAGACCTGCGGATGCGCATAGAGCAGCGCCAGCGTGTCATCGAGCATCGGGAAGCCGGCGTGCATGATGTTGACGCGCAGCTTCGGATGTTTGGCCAGCACCGGCTCCAGCAACAGCGGGCTGCTCAACCGCGCCTGATAGCCCATGCCGGGCAGATAGGCGGCGCCGGGCGGGCCGGGGCCCATATGGATGGCGACCGGCACATCGAGCGTTTCGGCCATCGTCCAGATCTTGTCGAGCCGGGCATCATCGACGCCGATGCCGACATATTGATAGCCGAGCTCACCGATGGCGGTCAGCTGACCGGCAGCCTTGGCGCCGCCGAAATCCTTCAGCATGCCGTCAAGGTCGCCGAGCTGGTTGTCGGACGGCATCAGGCTGAACAGCACCCGCGCCGGCGCCGCCTTGTGCCAGGCGCTGACCAGCGTGTAGCGGCCGCTGACGACGCCGATGATGTTGTATTTCTCCATCATGGCGATGCTGCGCGTCATCACCGCGGCATCATCGGTCGGCGACCAGATCGGATCGGCGCAGCGCGGGTGCTTGAACAGGTCGAGGAAGGTGTCGAGATAGGGCTGTGCCGGGTCCCACACCGGCATCGGATCGATAGGCGCGCACATCGCCAGCGGCGGCGGTCCCTGATCATCGGCGGGCAGCGCGTGCATGTGCATGTCGATGATCGGCTCGCGCGCCGCCGCCGGCATGGCGATGGTCAGCAGCAGCGCTGCCATGGTCCGAAATCTCATTGTCTGCCCCCTTGCCGCGAAACTGGCGCTACGGGTCCGGCCTGTCAACTGCTTGGCGGTGCGCCAGAATAGGCGGCCAGCCAGTCGCGCAGCCGCGGCACCGCATCCGCGTCGGCGATGTAATCGGCAATCGGCAGCAGCGCCCAATCCTGGCCTTCGTCACCAAAGCGCACCGCTGCCACCTCCGCCTCCGTCAGCGTCACCGCCAGGAAATGCGAGACGGTGACGCCGTCGCCGAGCAGATAGGACTGGTGATAATGGATGCGGTCGGCGGGGATGCTGATGCCGAATTCCTCGGCCAGTTCGCGCAGGGCGCATGCGGCCGGGCTTTCGCTGCCCTCGCGGCCGCCGCCGGGCAGGTCGAGCAGGCCGGGGAAGGGGATGTCGGGCCGGTCGTCGCGGCGATAGACGAGCAGGGCATCGCCCAGAACTGCCGCCAGCTTGGCGCCGGCGAACGGCATGCCGTCCCAGCTCATCCGGCGCTATGCGCCTGCAGATGGCCGAGCGCGGTGTAATCGACGGCGCGGGCGTGCGTCGCCTCCGGCACGATATCGGGGGCGAAGCCCGCCTGCCGGGCTTCCTCCCAGCGCGCCGCGCACAGGCACCAGCGGTCGCCGGGCTTCAGGCCGGGGAACTGATATTCGGGACGCGGGCTCGACAGGTCGTTGCCGACGGCGCGGCTGAAGGCGAGGAAGTCTTCCGTCACGATGGCGCAGACGACGTGACGGCCCTGATCCTTTGCATCGGTGTTGCAACAACCATCGCGGTACCAGCCGGTCATCGGATCGGTGGAGCAGATCGCCAGCGGCGTGCCGAGGATGTTGAGGGCGGTCATGCGCGCTTCCCCTGTATCGAACCCTGCACGGCCCAATGCGCCGCCACAACCGTCGCCGCCACCAGCAGCGCACCACAGGCCTGATGCGCCACCCCCAGCGGAATGGCGACACCCGACAGCACGGCCGCCACCCCCAGCAGGAACTGCGCGACGACGGCGCCGCCCAGCGCCAGCGCCCGCCAGCCGGCCCCGGCGCGCCACAGCCGCAGCGCCACCAGCAGCGCCGCCGCGGCAACCGCCCAGGCAAGGCTGCGGTGCAGGAAGTGCACGGTCACCGGATCGTTGATCAGATCGGCGGCACGCTCGGCGATGCCGCCCGGTACCAGCATACCGCCCATCAGTGGCCAGGTGTCGGAGGCATGGCCGGCGCGCAGCCCGGCGACAAAGGCGCCCCAGATGATCTGGACATAGAGCAGCAGCACGAACGGCAGCACCCAACCCCGCGGGCGCGGCGCCGCAGCGCGGCCATCGCGCAACAGATCGAGCGCCGTCCAGATGCAGCCGGCCATGATGGTCAGCGCTGTCACCAGATGCACGGCCAGCCGCTCATGCGCCACCTCCGTCCGCCCGACGAGGCCCGACGACACCATCCACCAGCCGATCGTGCCCTGCAGCCCGCCCAGCATGAACAGCGCGAACAGCCGCGGCTTGTAGCCATCGGGAATCGCCCGGCGCAGCCAGAACCAGGCAAAGGGCAACGCAAAGGCCAGGCCGATCAGCCGGCCGAGCAGCCGATGCACATATTCCCAGAAGAAAATCCCCTTGAACGCAGCGAGGCTCATGCCCTGGTTCATCAGCTGATATTGCGAACTGGCCTGATAGGCGGCGAATTCGGCCTGCCACGCCGCCGCGCTGAGCGGCGGCAGCGTCCCCGACACGACATCCCAACGCGTGATCGACAGGCCCGATTCGGTCAGCCGTGTGATGCCGCCAACCACCACCATGGCAAACACCAGCGCCGCGACGCCGAACAGCCACAGCGCGATGGCGCGCGGCCGGGCAGCGGCAAGAGATCGGGCGGGAGCGGCAGCAAGCGTGGCCATGCCGCGCTCCCTAATCGCTTGGGCCGCGCGCGCCAAGCGTGCGATGGTCGCGGGGACTTCGTTTAGAAAGGGCCTCCGGCGGCTGGGGCCTTGGGCCCCAGACCCCATTTCCTTGGCTAGTCTCTCGAAACCGTCCTGCGGCGCTTCAGAGCAACGCATCGATCGGGGTCTGGGGCCTGAGGCCCCAGCCGCCGGAGGCATTATTATCCGCGAACGCCGCCGCGCGCCGTCAACTGCCGGACGATCAGCAGCAGCCACAGCGCGACCAGCAGATGATAGACATGCCAGCGCAGGTCCGGCGTCAGCAGCGGTGCTTGCCGCACGAACAGCACATTGGGCAGCATCAGTGCGAAGCCGAGGGCGGCGAACGGTGCGCGCTGTTGCGGGCCGTCGCCGAACCAGAGCAGCGCGCAGCCGGCCAGCAGGCCAAGAATGAACAGCGGCGGCAGGCTGGCAGGCACCAGCACCGCCAGCGCCGTGATGGCGGCAATGATGATGAGTGGGGACGCCAGCCGCCACCCATGGCCGCGCGCGATTTCGGCCGTGATCAGCCAAAGCCCGGCCAGGCCACCGACCTGCGAGGCGAAACGATGGATCCCGGCCAGACTGTCGATCGCGCCGCTGGTGATGCGGGTGACGCCGATAGCGCCGGCGAGGCCGAAGAGCGCGACGCCAGCTGCGCCCAGCGACAGGCCGCGCCGCCACAGCCACAGCGCCCCCAACAGGCCGACCAGCGCCACCAGCCCGTCGGTCAGCGCGTAATGCAGCGGCATCAGGGCGTCGCCGCAGCGGGCGTGGGCAGAATGCCGGCGTCACGCTGGATATCGGCGGTGGTCTGCCGCGAGCCGTCATGGCTCCAGCCCGGCGGCGCGAAGACATAGCCGAAGCGCTGGCGCAGCGTCAGGCCGGGCCGGGCGATGTCCTTCGCGATACCGACATATTCATGGGTCAGCACGGTGAACAGGTTGAAGGTGCCGACATTCTTGACGAGGCCATAGACCGGCGGTTCCTGCCGGTCCTCGGCGACGAAGGTGCCGAACAGGCGATCCCAGATGATCAGCGTGCCGGCGTAATTGGCATCGAGATAGCGGGCATTGCTGGCGTGATGGACGCGGTGGTGCGACGGCGTGTTGAAGATGGCTTCGACCCAGCGGGGCAGCCTGTCGATGGTTTCGGTGTGCAGCATGAATTGGATGGTGGCGTTCAGCACGCCGCAGAAGGTGACCAGCACCGGATCGAAGCCGGCGAGTACCAGCGGCACCTTGAACAGCATCGTGCCGGTGAAATGCTTGGTCCAGCCCTGCCGCAGCGCCACGGCGAGATTATACTCCTCGCTGCTGTGGTGGACGACATGCATCGCCCAGACCCAGCGGCAGCGGTGCGCGACGCGATGGTGGCAATAGAAGCGCAGATCGTCGAGCACGAAGCAGATGAGGAAGGTCGCCAATGTCGTCGGAATGGTGAACAGCCGGAACGGCTCAACCAGCGACAGCGCGCCGAGCGTGATGAAGGCCGACAGCGCATTGACCGGATCGCTGAGCACGCCGGTCAGCACGCCGAGCGCTGCATCCTTGGCCGGAATGCGGCCGCGGGCGCGGAAGCGCTTGATGGCGACGATCTCGATGGCGAGCAGGCTGAAGAAGAAGATCGCCGAATAAAGGCCGATCCTGCTGTGGATGAAGCTGTCGATGGTCATCGTGCGCGGCCCCCCGGTGGCTATGGGCAGCCTAGCAGCAGCAATTGGGAGAACAATTGAACAATCGGCGCTTATTCGGTAGAAAATGGAACATGCCGATCGATCTTGTGCTCATCCAGCGGTTCGAGGCCGTGCACCGCCTCGGCAGCTTTTCCGCCGCCGCCGATGCGCTGGCGATCACCCATTCGGCGATCACCAAGAGCATTCAGGCGCTGGAGGCGCGCTGGAACGTGCGCCTGTTCGACCGCACGACGCGCCGCGTGACACCGACCGCCGCCGGGCGGCGGCTGGCGCTGGCGGCGCCGGCGCTGCTCGCCCATGCCGACAGCGTGCGGGCCGATGTGATGGCGGGCGACCGCCAGCTGCGCGTCATCTGCGGGCCGGCGATCATCGACACCTTCATTCCGGCCGCGCTGTTGCAGTTTCGCGACCAGCACCCGGACGTGGCCGTGCATATCGAAACCATGCCGCCTGACCTCGCCTGTGATCGGCTGCTGCGCCGCGAGGCGCAATTGCTGCTGTTTCATCCGACCAGCATCGCCGCCCTGCCGAAGCGCAAGGACCTCGCCGTCACGCGGCTGATCGCGCAGGGCTATCGCGTGGTCTTCCGGCCCGGGCATCCGGTGGCGGCGACCGATGGCTCGCTCGATGCGCTGCTGGCCTTTGATTGGGCGGTGGCGGGCTTCGATGCCAGCTTTCAGGCCGGCCTGCCGCTGGACATGCGCGAACAACTGCGGCGGCGCGGCTTTCCGCGCTATCGCGTGGTCAACCAGGCCGCCTGCATCGGGCTGGCCGAACGATCGGACGTGCTGACCCTGCTGCCGGCGACGGCGGCGGCGCCGCTGGTCGCGCAGGGGCGGCTGGCCGACATGGCGTTTCCCGGCGGCGCCGGCTTTGCGATCAGTGCCGTGACGCAGGGGGCGGCGGCGCCCGCCGGCATCGTCGCGGCCTTCATCGCTGCCATCCGCAGCGCGGTGATGGGATAGGGGCATCGACGCGGCTTGCGCAACAGCATGTTATAATGTATCACCCGATCATGCCCGCCCGGATCTCCACCCTGCTCGACAAATCGGCGATGCTGCTGTCGGGCCTGTGCCTGGTGCATTGCCTGGCCGGTTCGCTGCTGTTGACGCTGTTTGCCGCCAGCGGTGACTGGCTGGGCCATGATGTCCACCTTGTCGGCTTGTTGCTCGCGCTGCCGCTGGCCGCCGTGGCGCTGTGGCGCGGCGTTGCCGTGCATGGCCGCTGGATGATCGCGGTGCTGGGGGCCGTCGGCATCGCGCTGATGGCAGCATCGCTGCTGATCCGCCATGGCGGCGCCGCCGAAGTGTTCCTGTCGATTCTCGGTGTCTGCCTGCTCGCGGCCGCGCATCTTTGGAACCTGCGCGCCAGCCGCGCCTGAACGCTCTCTTGCAGCCCGGCCGGTTCCGCCCGATATGGGGGTCATGGTGACACGGCACGATCATCAGCACGATCTGCGCAGCGGCGCGGCGCTGAACGCGGCCGCCGAACACGCGCTGGTCGGTGCCGGCGAGCAATGGACGGCGATGCGCGCCGCCGTTTTCGCCGCCCTGTCGGCCTTTGATCGCCCGGCCAGTGCCTATGATGTTACCGAGGCGGTCAGCACCGCCCAGGGGCGGCGGGTGGCGGCCAACAGCGTCTATCGCATCCTCGATCTGTTCGTGGCCAACAATGTCGCGACCCGGGTCGAAAGCGCCAATGCCTATCTGGCCAACGCCCATCCCGGTTGCCGGCACGATTGCATCTTCCTGGTCTGCGATGCCTGCGGCCGGGCGACGCATGTCGATGACGATCAGCTGTCGGCGCGCATCCGCGATACGGCGCGGGCCAGCGGCTTTCGCCCCGAAAAACCGGTGATCGAGGTGCGGGGGCGCTGCGCCGCCTGCCCCTGACAGCGGCAGCCGTGGCAATTGCCTGCATCGACAGGGAACCGCCAACACGCTAACGCTGTCCCCAAGTTTTCACAGAAAATGGCAGACCTTGGTGACAACCCGACCCCATACTCCCCTGCTCGATACCGTCAACGTGCCCGCCGACATGAAGCGCCTGTCGCACGAGCAGCTGCGCCAGCTGGCCGACGAACTGCGCACCGAAATGATCGACGCGGTTTCGACCACCGGTGGCCATCTCGGCGCCGGCCTGGGTGTCATCGAACTTACCGTGGCCCTGCACTATGTCTTCAACACGCCCGATGACCGGCTGATCTGGGATGTCGGCCACCAGGCCTATCCGCACAAGATCCTGACCGGGCGGCGCGACCGCATCCGCACCCTGCGCCAGGGCGGTGGCCTCAGCGGCTTCACCAAGCGCGCCGAGAGCGAATATGATCCGTTCGGCGCCGCGCACAGCAGCACCTCGATTTCCGCCGCCATCGGCTTTGCGGTCGCCAACAAGCTGAAGAACCAGCCCGGCAAGGCCATCGCAGTCATCGGCGACGGCTCGATGTCCGCCGGCATGGCCTATGAGGCGATGAACAACGCCTATGCCGCCGGCAATCGCCTCGTCGTCATCCTCAACGACAATGACATGAGCATCGCGCCACCGGTCGGCGCGCTGTCGGCCTATCTCGCCCGGCTGCTTTCGTCGCGCTCCTTCCTCGACATGCGTGAGGCCGTGAAGCAGCTCGCCCGCCGCGTGCTGCCGCCGCCGCTGGCCAAGGCCGCCGGCCGGATCGATGAATATGCCCGCGGCATGGTCCAGGGCGGCGGCACGCTGTTCGAGGAACTGGGTTTCTATTACGTCGGCCCCATCGACGGCCATAATCTCGAACATCTCTTGCCGGTGCTCGAAAATGTCCGCGATGCTGCCGAAGGCCCGGTGCTGATCCATGTCGTCACGCAAAAGGGCAAGGGCTATGCCCCGGCCGAAGCGGCGGCCGACAAATATCATGGCGTGCAGCAATTCGACGTGATTTCCGGCGCCCAGCAGAAATCGGTGCCCAAGGCGCCGGCCTATCAGAATGTCTTTGGCGATGCGCTGATCGCCGAGGGGCAGCGTGACCCGACGATCACCGCCATCACGGCCGCCATGCCCTCGGGCACCGGCGTCGATCGCTTCAACAAGGTGTTCCCGGAGCGGACCTTCGATGTCGGTATCGCCGAACAGCATGCGGTGACCTTTGCCGCCGGCCTCGCCGCCCAGGGCATGCGGCCGTTCTGCGCCATTTATTCGACCTTCCTGCAGCGGGCCTATGATCAGGTCGTCCACGACGTCGCCATCCAGAACCTGCCGGTGCGCTTCGGCATCGACCGCGCCGGGCTGGTCGGCGCCGATGGCTGCACCCATGCCGGATCGTTCGACATCACCTATCTGGCGACGCTGCCCAACATGGTGGTGATGGCGCCGTCGGACGAGGCCGAACTCTATGACATGGTGCATACCATGGCGCTGTACGACGATGGCCCCAGCGCGGTGCGCTATCCGCGCGGCGAAGGCACCGGCGTCGCCATTCCGGAGCAGCGCACGCGCCTCGAAATCGGCAAGGGCCGGGTGGTGCGCGAGGGCAAGAGCGTCGCCATCCTGTCATTGGGCACCCGCCTGGCCGACGCCCTGAAGGCCGCCGAGGAACTGGAAGGCAAGGGCCTGACGACGACGGTCGCCGACATGCGCTTTGCCAAGCCGCTCGACCATGACCTGATCCGGAAGCTCGCTGCGACCCACGACGTGCTGCTGACCATCGAGGAAGGCGCCACCGGCGGCTTCGGCGCGCATGTGCTGACCTGGCTGAGCGACGAGGGCCTGACCGATGCCGGCCTGAAGGTCCGCACGCTGCGCCTGCCCGACATCTTCCAGGATCACGACACGCCGGCGAAGCAATATGCCGAAGCCGGCCTCGACGCCCCGGCGATCGTCGTCGCCGTGCTGGAAGCGCTGCGCCACAACAGCGTGGGGGTTGTGGGCGCGCGGGCCTAGATTGAAAATTCGCCGCGCCATAACCATCAAAGGTAGATCTTCATCGATAGCAAATGCGTTTGTTCACGCGCTGATTCCCGATGTAGAAGAAGTGCGTGCAGATTATAAGGAAGCCGTCGCGATTTTGGGGATGTCCCCAGAAAACTTAAGCTGTGTGTATTGTGGGTCAGCGACAACGGATTGGGACCATTTTCGACCGTTGGTTCGTGCCGAACGTCCTACCGGCTATGGGCATGGAGCTCGTAACCTTGTGCCGTCTTGCGGTCCTTGCAATCAATCCAAAGGCGGCAAAGAGTGGCGCACTTGGATGCTTGGCCAGTCTCCAAACTCTCCTAAATCACGGAGCATATCTGACTTGGAATCTCGCGTAGAGCGTTTGGAGCAATTCGAAGCTTGGACGAATTTGGCACCTGTGGACTTCATGAGCTTCGTTTCCCCGGAAGTTTGGGATCGGTATTGGGAAAGGCTCCGCGCAATCAAGGTGCAACTGGTGGAAGCCCAGCGTGATGCCGATGCAATTCGAGCCGAGATCGTTTTGGCGTTGGCTCAATCGAAGCTAGATTGATTATTGCGGATGGATGATATATAAATCCGATATCATGAAGCTCGCAGCCGGACATCAGAAAACGCTGCGGCGCATCATGGGCAATCCTGTGCCGGCCGATATGCGCTGGTCCGAGATCGAAGCGCTGTTTCGGGCCCTGGGCGCCGAGATCAGCGAAGGCAGCGGTAGCCGCGTTCGGGTCGCGCTTGGTGGTGTGCGCGCCGTGTTTCATCGGCCGCATCCATCGCCGGAAACCAAGCGCAGTGCGGTGCGTTCGGTGCGGGATTTTCTGCTGGCCGCCGGCCTGTCGGCGAAGGGAGACTTCGATGCTTGAATACAAGGGTTATGCCGGCACCATCGAACCTGATGATGGTTTGTTCATCGGCCGGGTCATTGGCTTGCGCGATGTCGTGACGTTCGAGGGCAGCAGTTTTGCCGAAGTCGAACAGGCGTTTCGCGACAGCGTCGATGATTATCTGGCCTTTTGTGCAGCGCGGGGCGAGGCGCCCGACCGCCCCTACAGCGGCAAGATCCCGCTGCGTATCGATCCCGAACTGCATCGTCACGCGGCGGTGCGCGCTGCCGCTGAAGGCCTCAGCCTCAACCAATGGATCGCCCGTCGCATTGCTGCATGACTAACGCTAGCCATCGATCACATCGGCAATCGGGCGGTCGTCGCCGCGTGCAGTTTCCGCATGCCATGTCCCATCGGCGTCCTGCCAGTTGATCGGCACGGTTTCGCCACCCAATTGCTGTTCGGCGGCGGCAGCGCGGGCGGCGGCCAGCGCATCGTCATGGCTGACATAGGTTTCGGCAAAGACATCGCCGAGTTTGTAGGTCCAGCCGCCGTCATGTTCGACGATATGGTAATGAATTTCGGTCATGTGCGCGGCCCTGTCTGATGCAGATGCCGGGGAAACGCCGGACGCTGCGATTTGTTGCGCTGTGCATGACGAATTCGAGAAAGCGCCGCACCCCCCTCGACCGCGCCCGCCGGCTCCCCTATGCCGCAATGCACCATGCATGCCCCCGCCGCCCCGTCGCCCCGCGTGCCCACCAGGGGCGAAATCCTGCTGCTGGGTTCGCTGACCGCGTTCGGCGCCGTCACCATCGATCTCTACCTGCCGACGCTGCCGGTCATCGCCCGCGATTTCGCCGTCTCGCCGGCGACGGTGCAGCTGACCTTCTCTGCCTTTTTCATCGGCATGGCGCTCGGCCAGCTGGTCTATGGCCCGGTCAGCGACCGTGTCGGCCGCCGCCCGGCCATCCTCACCGGCTGCCTCGTCTATGTCATTGCCAGTCTCGCCTGCGCCTTTGCGCCCTCGGTCGACTGGCTGATCGCCGGCCGCTTCGCCCAGGCGCTGGGCTGTTGCGCCGGCATGGTCGTGGCGCGCGCCGTCGTCCGCGACCGCTTCGACCATCGTGATTCGGCGCGCATCTTCTCGCTGCTCACGCTGGTCCTTGCCGTGGCGCCGCTGGTCGCGCCCACCGTCGGCGGCTGGCTGGCCAACAGCATTTCCTGGCGGGCAGTGTTCGTCGCGCTCGCCCTGATCGGCGCGACCATCGGCGCCGCCGTGCTGTTCCGCCTCGATGAAAGCCGCTCCGATGCCACCGCGGCCAAGGCGCGCGGCGAATCGATGATCGGCGCCTATTGGGATCTGCTGCGCAGCCGCCGCCTGCTCGGCTACACGCTGGTTTCGGCCTGCAATGGCGCCACCCTGTTCAGCTATATCGCCACCGCGCCCGATCTTGTCATCGACATCTGGGGCTTCAGCCAGGCCCAGTTCGGGCTGATCTTTGCTGGCATCGCCGTCGGCGTCATCGGCTCCAGCCAGGTCAACCGCCGGCTGCTGCTCACCCATTCGCCGGATCGCATTCTGGGGGTCGCCAGCCTTGCCGCCATCGGCTTCGGCGTGGCGCTGCTCGCACTGGCACTCGCCGGCGCCTCGCACTGGTTCATCCTCGCCGGTCTTTTCGCCGTGCTCACCTCCAACGGCTTCATCGCCGCCAACGCGCTGGCCGGCGCCCTCAACGTCGATCCCCTGCGCGCCGGCACCACCTCCGGCCTGTTCGGCGCCGCCAACTTCGCGCTGGGCGCCGCCGCCTCGGCGATCGCCGCGGCGCTGCACGATGGCACGCCGCGGCCGGTGGCGATGGTGATCTGCACCGCGCTGGTCGCGGCTGGGGTGGCATATTTCGGGTTGGCGCGGCCGCGGGCGGCGTGATTTTGCCGCCGGCGGCTGGGGCCTTGGGCCCCAGACCCCAGTTGTTTTTTGTACTTGTGTGCCGTCAGGACGGGCTAAACGAATGGGGTCTGGGGCCCAAGGCCCCAGCCGCCGGAGGCATAAAACACCCATGCAAAGCGACTTCGGCCTCCGCCCCTTCCTTCTCGCCCTTGCCGTTGTCGCCGTCTGGGGCACCAATTTCGTCGTCATCCGGCTGGGTCTGGATGCGCTGCCGCCTTTGCTGTTCGCGGCGCTGCGCTTCACGTTGGCGGCGCTGCCGCTGGTGTTCTTTCTCAAGCGGCCGGCGGTCGCCTGGCGTGATCTGGCGGCGTATGGGCTGGCGATCGGATTGGGGCAGTTCGGCTTGCTGTTCATCGCCATCGATGGCCTGATCGCGCCGGGCCTCGCCTCGCTGGTCGTGCAGGTGCAGGTGGTGTTCACCATCGGCCTGGCGATGCGCGGCACGGGCGAGCGGCTGGCGCCGGTGCAGGTCGCCGCGCTGGCACTGGCGATCGGCGGCATCGCCATCATCCTCGCGCACACCGGCGGCAGCACGACGGTGCTGGGCGTCGTGCTGGTCATCGGCGCGGCGCTGTCCTGGTCGCTGGGCAACATGGTCAACCGGCGCGTCGGCAAGGTCGACATGCTGGCCTTCGTCGTCTGGTCGTCGCTGTTCGCCGTGCCGCCGCTGTTCGCCCTGGCCTTCATTTTCGAAGGCGCGCCGCGCATCACCGGCGCCCTGCTGGCGGCGACACCGGCGGTCTGGGTGGTGGTCGCCTGGCAATCCATCGGCAACACCATGTTCGGCTATGGCGCCTGGGGCTGGCTGCTGGCGCGCTATCCGGCGTCGTCGGTGGCGCCGATGGCACTGATGGTGCCGGTGTTCGGCATGGGCGCCTCGGCCCTGTTCCTGGGTGAGGCACTGCCACCCTGGAAGCTGCTCGCCGCCGCGCTGATCCTCGGCGGGCTGGCGGTCAACATGTTCGGCCCGCGCCTGCTGGCGCGGCGCGCTCGCGCGTGAGTTGGCGACCGCCGGAGGCCTCCCAAAACTTGAATGCAAAAGCGAGCTAGGGTCCGGGCCATAAACTATCGGTGACGATCCTCTGGAATCCGATGAAATTGGCAATATTCGCGCTTGCCGCTAGACGATTGGGCTGGAGGCGAAGGCATGACGTCGACACTCACCGCCGGGCTTTCGGGCGGGTGCATTGCGCTGTTGGGGTTGCTGGGTCTCCTGGCCTGGCGCGACGCCCGCAAAGAGCTCGCCGGGCGCCTGGCGGCCGCGATGTGCGCTTCGCTCGCCGCTCTGGAGGTCACAACCGGCCCAATGGGCACGGCGCTGCCGGACTGGGCCTGGACCCCGCTGCGGATTGCAGGCAGTTTCAATGTCGCGCTGCTGTGGCTGTTCTGCCTTGCTCTCTTGCGCGACGGGTTTCGGCTGCGGCGGTTTGAGCTGAGCGGCCTTGTC
Source organism: Alphaproteobacteria bacterium PA4 (assembly GCA_002256005.1). Classification (GTDB taxonomy): domain Bacteria; phylum Pseudomonadota; class Alphaproteobacteria; order Sphingomonadales; family Sphingomonadaceae; genus Sandarakinorhabdus. The sequence continues at coordinate 131,752 of NKIQ01000003.1, forward strand.
CTCTTCAGCCTTGGTCCGCTGGCGACAATGCATGACTGGCCTTCGACGTCAGGCGCGGGCCCATTGGTTGCGAGGTTGGTTGCGCTGATCGGAATCGCGCCTTTCGTGGCGATAGGCCATATCATGTGGGTGGCGATCTCGGAGCGCGGGGGCGATCTCGTGGAACGGCGCCAAAGCGCCCGCCTCTGGCTCGTTGCCATCCTCGCCACGGCCGGACTGGTTTCGGTCGCGTCCGAGAGCCTGGGCAACGCCAGTGCAGCGGCCGTGGTACGGCTGGGGTTGGCCAGTCTGCCCACCATGGCGATCATGTGCCTTTGGTTGATGGCCATTCCGCCGGGACGGTTGCGCTTTGAAGCGCCGGCCGCACCAGGGCGCGCGCCGGCCGAGACCGATGTCGATCCGCGCGATCAGGCGTTGCTGACAGCTCTGGTCAACGCCATGGACGCCGGCCTTTACCGCGAACCGGGCCTGTCCATCGAGCGATTGGCCGAGACGCTCAAGAGCCCGACGCATCGGCTGCGGGCAGTCATCAACCAGGGGCTCGGTCACCGGAACTTCGCGGCGTTCGTCAATGGCTATCGCCTGACCCATGCAAAGGCCGCCCTTGCCGACCCTGGCCGCGGTCGCGAGACGGTTTTGGCGATCGCCTTCGAAGCCGGCTTCGCCGCCCTGCCGACATTCAACCGCGTGTTCAAGGACGCCGAAGGCGACACGCCGAGCGGCTATCGCGAAAAACACCTGCAGGAAGCCGCTCAAAATCGAAAAACACCCCTCGATTCCTGAATCGAGGGGCATTTTTCGGCTTTGAGAGGACGCTCGCGCCGCGCCGACGCATCAATCCGGCTGCGCAACTCAATCGAGGCGGCGCACCTGGCGGTGATCAACAATCAGCGGATCACCCGGCTTCGCTGCCAAGGCGAAGCACGCCTGGCTGTTCGGACGCATTAAATATCTGATTTTGAAAATTATTTTTGGTTATGGAGACACCAATGCAGGTCATGTTCAATTTGAACCAATCACGTCTGCTGCCACGTCTTTTCGTCGTAACGCTGTTGGCCTTCGTCACGCCGTTATCGACGGCGCACGCAACGTGGAGTGTCGTGGCGGTCGATCCGCGCACGGGGCAAGTGGGCGCTGCGGGCGCCAGCTGTTACCCCGGCGTCGAAACGATTGCGCGTGTCGTGCCTGGCAAGGGCGCCGTCGTTGCGCAAGGGCTGACGAGCGACGCGGGCCGTGATCACGCAGCCAAAATGCTGCAGGAGGGCAACGCAGCGAAGCAGGTGGTCGACACCATCAAGTCCAGCAAAGTGGACAAGAGCTTCTTTGTCGTTCGTCAGCTCAGGCAATATGGCGTCGCGTCCCTGCATGACGGCATAGCCTCTGTCGCCAGTTCCACTGGCATGTTGACACGTGGCGCGCGCGGGAGCCGCGAGGCCGCAGGGGTGTCGGTGCAGGGCAACATTCTGGCGAGCGAGCGGGTACTGGACAAAACACTGGAGCAATTCGTCAAGACGCCGAAATCCTGCGGCATGGCGATCGCCTTGCTGAACGCGCTGGAAGCCGGCGCGCGCGAAGGCGGCGACAAGCGCTGTCCAGCAGAACAAGGCGCGCTATCGGCCTTCCTGATTGTGGCGCAGGTCGGTGACAAAGCGAACGCTTCGAGCATTCGGTTGATCGCCCCAGACCAGCCACGCGGCGGAGCAAATCCCGTCCTGTTGCTGCGCAAGACATTGCGCGATCATTTTGCGAAGCATGCGAGCGCAGTTGAAGGCTGCCCCTTATAGGGCCTCTGCCTTCCCGGCGGCGGCCCTTGTTCTGAAAATCACACCCGCGTGAAATTGTAGGGTTCGGTCTTTGCCTTCGCGGCCTGCCAGGCCGGGCGGGATTGCAGGCGGTCGACATAGGCGACGAGGTTGGGGAAGTGCGTGCCCAGGCCCTGGGCGACGGCGATTTCGGCGATGAAGCTCATTATGATGTCGGCGCCGGAGAGTATGTTGTCGACCAGCCAGTCGTTGCTGCCGAGGCTTTGCGACAGATAGGCGGTGTGGCTGCCGATCTCGCTCTGGATGCGCGGCTGCAGGGGGGCGGCGGCGTCGCCGAGGCGGGCGGTATAGAGCGCCAGCAGGAAGGGCGGCATGGCCGAGCCTTCGGCAAAGTGCAGCCATTGCAGATAGGTTTCATATGCATCGCTGCCCGGCGCGGGGGCGAGGCGACCGCCGCCGTGGCGACGGATGATGTAATCGGTGATGGCACCCGATTCGATGACGACGCGGCCATCATCGTCGATGACCGGCGATTTGCCGAGCGGGTGGACGGCCTTCAATTCGGGCGGCGCGAGGCTGGTCACCGCGTCGCGGCTATAGGCCTTGATCTGATAGGGCAGGCCGAGTTCCTCCAGCAGCCAGACGATGCGTTGCGAGCGGCTGTTGTTGAGGTGGTGGACGGTGATCATCGGACTCTCCCCTGCGGTTTGGCCCATCCTAGCGCCATTTCATGCCGGCTTGAAATCGCTTATGTGCGCCGGGCCATGGCCATCATCATCCCCGAAAGCGAGCTGGAGGAAAGCTTCATCCGCGCCTCCGGCCCCGGCGGCCAGAACGTCAACAAGGTGTCGAGCGCGGTGCAGTTGCGCTTCGATGCGCGCGGCTCGGCCAGCCTGCCCGACGATGTGGCGGTGCGGCTGATGCGGCTGGCGGGCAGCCGGCTGACCCGCGACGGGGTGATCATCATCACGGCGGATCGCTTCCGCACTCAGGAACGCAACCGCGCCGATGCCCGCGAGCGCTTGCAGGCGCTGGTCGCCGCCGCCGAGGTGCGCCCGGTCAAGCGCCGGCCGACCAAGCCGAGCAAGGGCCAGAAGGAAAAGCGGCTGGCCGGCAAGGCGGTGCGATCCGGGGTGAAACAGGGGCGTTCGAAAATCCGCGACGCCGATTGAACCTTTTGGATGGCCCCAAGTTATCAGGGTTCCTCTTTCCAAACGCCGTCGGGCTTCCTATCTCGCCCCTCAGCGTCCCGAAATCTCCCGAAATCACCCTGAATCCCCCCGAAACCCCCGAAAGGAATTGACCATGGCAATCAACAAGGAAACCATCGAAGGCGGCCTGAACGAAGTCGGCGGCAAGATCGAAGGCGCCGTCGGCAATGCCCTTGGCGACACCCAGACCCAGGTCGAAGGCAAGATCCACGAACTGAAGGGCAAGGCCGAACAGGTCATTGGCCAGGCCCGCGGCGCCTATGAAAAGGCCAGCGAAACCGTGAAGGAATGGGCCGACAAGGCCCCCGAAACCGCCCGCGAAGCCCGTGAAAAGGCCGCCCGCCTGGCCGAGGAATCGACCGCCAAGGTGCGCCAGACCGTGCAGGAACAGCCGGTTGCCGTACTCGCCGGCGGCATCGCGCTCGGCTTCGTCGTCGGCTGGCTGCTGAGCGGCCGCCGCAACTAAGCCTTGCCTTTCAAGGGCATGATGACCCGCCGGGGGTGCCAAGGCACCGCCGGCGGGTTTTTCATGAGAGGCTCAGCGCAGCAGGCCGAACAGGATGGCGCGTGTTTCGGCATCAATGACGCCATCGAACCGTGCCGGCCGAAAGCGGCGCTGAAAGGCGATGACGGCGGCGACGGGTTCGGCGATGTCATAGCCATACCGGGCCAGCACCTGCAGCGTGCCGGCATCGGTCCAATTGGGGTCAATGCCCTCTTCAGGCGTCGCCACGGCAAGGCCAGCGCGGGCGAGGCGCGGCCAATCGAACAATTCGCCAGGATCCGCCTTCCGCGCCGGCGCCACATCGCTGTGGCCGACGACATTGGACGGATGGATGGAGTAACGCGCCAGCGCGCTGGCCACCAGCTGCTCGACAGCCGCCATCTGGACCTCCGGAAACGGCCGATAGCCGAATTCATGGCCCGGGTTGACGATCTCGATGCCGATGCTGGCGCTGTTGACATCCGTAATGCCGCGCCACAGCGATTTGCCGGCATGCCAGGCGCGGCGGCTTTCATCGACCAGCTGCACCACCTGGCCATCCTCGTCTACCAGCCAGTGCGACGACACCTTGGCTTCCGGATCGGTCAGCCGGTCGAGCGCGGCCACGGCGGTCGGCATGCCAGTATAGTGCAGCACAACCATGGAGATCGGCAGCGTTCGCTCGTCATGGTTGGGGCTGCGGCGGTCGATGGGGGTCATAGCGGCTCGGTCTGCGGTGCCGCTTCCAGGGCCACGTCGCTCTTCTGCGCGGTGCGCAGCGTGATGATGGCGACGCCGATGATCGTCAGCACCCCGCCGAAGAGCATCTGCGAGGTGATCGGCGTGCCAAAGGCGATGACGGCGATGATGACGCTGAGCAATGGTGTCGGCAGGGTCAGCGGCGACACGGTCGACACCGGATAGCGCTGGAACAGCCAGCTCATGCCGCCGTGGCCGAGCAGGGAGGAGCCCAGCCCCGAATAGGCCAGCCAGCCCCAGGTCGCCAGCGACAGGTGCGGCACATGCGCCAACGCGCCGGGTTCGAAAATGGCGCTGCAGGCAAGCAGGATCGGCACACTGACGGCGGCCAGCCAGGCATGGATGGTCAGTACCGGCACGCCCTGCAGCTTGCGGAACAGCAGATTGCCCACCGCCCAGGCCAGCGAGGCGCCGACCGTCAACCACAGACCGATGCTTTCATGGGCGATGGCGGGGTCGAAGCCCATCACCGCCACCCCGGCAAAGCACAGCATCACCGCGGTGATGCGCGGCCAGCGGATGGTCTCCTTGTAGATCAGCACGGCGAGCAGCAGCGAGAAGGGCACGCCCAGCTGCCCTGCGATGGCCAGTGCCGAGACATTGTCGGCCAGCGCAAACGACAGGCCGCCCATTCCCATGAACAGCGCCCCGGCGATGAAGCCGGTGATGAGCACGATGCCCATGCGGCCGGGCAGCCAGCGCAGCCAGGGCAGGGTTGCCAGCAGCACGATGCCATAGCGCAGCGCGACGGCGGTAATCGGCTGCGCCGCCTCCACCGCTTCCTTCACCGCGACGATGTTGAACGCCCAGACGACGTCGATCAACAGAATGAGGGCGAGATGCGCCGGCTTCATGCGTTCGCCTTGCCACTGACGCGCGCATAGGCGCCGTTGATCACCGCCATGCGCGCTTCGGTGACGCGGATGAACTCCGTCGGCACGCCTTCGGCGAGATGGCGATCGGGGTGATAGCGGCGCACCAGATCGTGATAGGCGCGGCGCAGCGTTGCCGCATCGGCCCCTGGTGTCACGCCCAGAATTGCCCAGGGGTCGTCCTCCGCCGGATCGGTGTGCCGCGCCCGGACCCGCGCCGCATCGGCGGCATCAAAGCCCAGCCGCGCCGCGACCTGATCGAGATAGGCGATTTCGGCCGGGTGGAAACCATCGACGGCGGCGATCAGCCAGAGCGCATCGAGCAGATCCTCGAGCAGGGGCGAACCCTGGCCGAGCAGACCGCGCGCCTGTTCGGCATAGGCCTCGAACCCCGCCATGCTCTGCTTGGCAAGATCGTAGAAGCGGCGGGCATTTTCGGTTTCGCCGGCTTCGACCTTGAACAGCCGCTGAAAGGTAACGAATTCGGCGGCTGACGCCTCGCCATCGGCGCGCGCCATCTTCGCTGCCAGTGCGATGGCGGCGATGGTAAAGGCGACGCGGCGGCGTTCCGGGCTGGCCGCACGGCGCAGGCCAAGGTCCACCGCCCCGCCGGCGGCAGCGCCGGCCAGCGCGCCCAGCGGCCCGCCGAGCAGCGCACCCACGGCGGCACCGGCAATGCTGGCCCAGATGCTCATCGTTGCAGTTCCAAAGTGTTGACGCTGTCTTTGCGGCTTTTCGCGCAGCGGGGCAACCGTAGACGGTCAATCCGTCGCGATGGTCCAGGCCGCCAGCGCCAGCAGCAGCGCGGCGCCGCTGGCCAGCCAAAGCACGGCCAGCCCCCAATGCGGCGCCGCCCAGGCCCCCGCCACCGCGCCACCCAGCATCGCCGACCAGAGCAGCAGATAGGGCAGCCAGCCCAGCGGTGCGCCGCCGCCCAGCGCCAGCGCCAGCCGCTGCCCGACCTTGACCAGATTGCCGGTCATGTAGGTGAGGCTGATGACCGTGTCGCCGCCGGCTTCGAACACGGTGTTCTCCGCGCCCATCGCCAGCGCAGTCAGCAGCAGCGCCAACCGCAATTGCCCCGCCCCTGCCGCAAGGGCCGCGCCGGCCAGCACCAGCGCCAGCAGGATCAGCACGCCGGCGCGGCGTCGCAGGCCCAGCCGCTGCCCGGCGAGCGTGCCGAGCGTGACGCCCGCAACGAAGGCAGCGATCAGCCCGGCCGCCAGTCGTGCCGCGGCCGGTGCATCGACAAGCGCCAGCCCCAGCCGGGTGGAATTGCCGCTCATGAACGACAGGAAATAACCGCCGCTGGCAATATAGCCGCTGGCATCGACAAAGCCGGCAAGGGCGGCGAGACCGGCAGCCAGCGCACGGCTGGACCGGCCGAAACGGATCATGCCGCCAGCGTCACCAGTCGATACCGGTCGGCGACACGGACAGGGTCAGGCCGGCGCGTCGCGCCGATCCGGCCAGCGTTGCCGCCAGCGCACCCCGGGTATCGACCGGGTCGGCTCCTGCAAGCACGCCGGCGACGCTGTCCGGCCAATCAAAGCCATCATCCCAATGCACGCCGCCTTCTCCGATGATCAGCGGTGCGTTGCGTCGAACATCGGCCATCAGCAGCACGGTGCCGACGATGACATTGGCGATGCGGCCGTCGGCCTCGCTGTCGCTGCGACGCCAGTCGATCGGCGTGCTCGGCTGGCCATCCCGGATCAGTTCTTCCAGCGCCGACCCGCCGATCGGCGCATCGCCCGGCACCAGCGCCGCGCGCACCATGCGCATGCGGGCGCCCAACCGGCGGGCACCGAACTGCACCAGGCCGTTGATTTCGGGATCGGGCACGTCCGACAGCAATTCGCTGGCGGTCATCACCGTCGCCACCGGGCTGGCCAGATCATGGATGAACCAGCGGATCAGCAATGGTGTGATGATCATCGTCATACATCCTCCGGCTGGACCGCGAGCGCACGGCGCAACCCCAGCGCCAGCAGGCGACCATCGCCGGCTTGCGCCAGTTCAAAAACCAGTCGGTCACCCGGTTGCAGCGAATCGATGCCGGCCGCGTTGAGCGCCGATACATGCACGAAAACATCGCGTGGCCCAAGGTCTGGCGTAATGAATCCGAAACCTTTTTTGACGTCAAACCATTTGACAGCACCGCTCGCCATCACTGCACCGCCAAGGTCAACGGTCGGAAGCGGCCGTGCAGGGCATTGCTGTCGGAATCGGCTGAGACCGCCTGCCAGCCGCTGATCCCGCCATCGGCAATAATCAACCAGATCTGGCCATTTTCAATGGCGCGGGCGGCATCTCGTGGGGAGGGCTCGGGCTTGCCATTGGGGTGGCTGTGGTAATGTCCGATGACCTTCTGGCCGGCGCCGCGCGCATCGCGATGGACGCGCAAAAGCGTGGCGGGATCGATCTCGAACGCCCGCTCCGGCGTCGCGGCGACATTGGCTGCCGGCACTGCCGTCGCGATATGGCCAGTGGTGCCCAGCAACAGCCCGCAGCATTCCCTTGCGTTGCTGTCCGCCGCCGCGGCCACCATCGCCGCTTCAGCCTCTCTTGTAATCGTAACAATCATGCCGACATGACCTAGGCGATGGGGGCCGAAAAGTCGATAAACCTTGTGTTGCCGATGACATCGGCCGGGCTGCGGCTGGATCGTGCCTTGGCGCTGGCCCTGCCGCAGCACAGCCGCGAACGGCTGAAGGCGCTGGTCGGCGGCGGTCGCGTCAGCAGCGCCACGGGTACGTTCTGGGATCCGTCGCTGAAGGTGAAGGGCGGCGAGGCGCTGACCCTTGTCATTCCTGAACCTCGCGCCAGCGAGACCGAAGCCCAGGATATTCCGCTGACCATCGTTTACGAGGACGAAGCACTGCTTGTCGTCGACAAGCCGGCTGGCCTCGTCGTCCACCCGGCCGCCGGCAATTATGATGGCACCATGGTCAATGCCCTTTTGCACCACTGCGCCGGCAGACTGTCCGGTATTGGTGGGGTTGCCCGGCCGGGAATCGTCCACCGCATCGACAAGGACACATCGGGGCTGCTCGTCGTCGCCAAGACCGATCCGGCGCATGAATTCCTGTCGCGCCAGTTTGCCGCGCACAGCGTCGATCGTCGCTATACCGCCATCGTCGCCGGCGTGCCGGTGCCGCCGGCCGGGCGCATCGAGGGCGCGCTCGCCCGCTCCACCGCCAATCGCCAGAAGATGGCGATCGTGCCGGAAGGCCGCGGCAAGCGCGCCGTCACCCATTTCAGCACGGTGCAGTCCTTTGCCCATGCCGCGCAGATCGAATGCCGGCTGGAAACCGGTCGCACGCATCAGATTCGCGTTCATATGGCGTCTATCGGCCATGCCCTATTGGGGGATGCGGTGTACGGGCGCACGCCGGGTCGTCTTGCAACCCTGTTGAAGGATTTGCAGTTTGAACGGCAGGCGCTGCACGCGGCGACGCTGGGGTTCGTGCATCCGCTGACCCAAGAAAAACTGTCTTTCGAATCCGCCCTGCCGGGGGATATTTTGGCGTTGATTGGTCGCCTTTCAGGGGCCGAACAGGAGTAAGTCGAATGGCAAATCTGCCTGCAGTGAAAACCAGCATTCCGGCGCTCGGTGGCGAGGCCGGTCTCAACCGCTATCTGTCGGAAATTCGCAAGTTTCCGCTGCTTGCGCCGGAACAGGAATATATGCTCGCCAAGCGCTGGGAGGAGCATCAGGACCCGGAAGCCGCGGCGCGGTTGGTGACGTCGCACCTGCGCCTCGTCGCCAAGATTGCCATGGGCTATCGCGGCTATGGCCTGCCGGTGGCGGAGTTGATTTCGGAAGGCAACATCGGCCTCATCCAGGGCGTCAAGAAATTCGATGCCGAAAAGGGCTTCCGTCTTGCCACCTACGCGATGTGGTGGATCCGCGCCTCGATCCAGGAATATATCCTGCGCTCGTGGAGCCTGGTGAAGATCGGCACCACCGCTGCCCAGAAGAAGCTGTTCTTCAATCTGCGCCGGCTGAAGGGCAAGCTCAACGCCATGGAAGACGGCGACCTGCGCGGCGCCGATGTCGAAAAGATCGCGACAACCCTGGGCGTTAGTGAGGATGAAGTCGTCTCGATGAACCGCCGCATGGCGATGGGCGGCGATACCAGCCTCAACGCGCCGCTGCGCGAGGAAGGCGAGGGGGAATGGCAGGACTGGCTGGCCGACACCGGCCCGCTGCAGGACGAAATGCTGGCCGACGAACAGGAACGCGACCAGCGCCACGAGCTGCTCAGCGCCGCCATGGCCGCCCTCAACGACCGTGAAAAGCACATCCTCACCCAGCGCCGCCTGATCGACGAGCCGCAGACCCTGGAGGAACTGTCGCAAAGCTATGGCATCAGCCGCGAGCGTGTCCGCCAGATCGAGGTGCGCGCGTTCGAGAAACTGTCGAAGGCGATGCACGGCCTGGCGACCGAGCGGAACCTGCTGCCCGAGCCGGCGTGAGGCGCTACGATGTCCGAACGGCTGCCGGCGTGATCCCATGATCACGCCGGTTGCGTCAGCTTCTGGTCACCAATCTGTGACCTGCTTTCGAGCCTGACGCCGTAACGCTGCCCCGATCAAACCGAAACCGCTTATCATCATCAGCCAGCTTGCCGGCTCCGGGACGCTCGGAGGTGGCGGAGGAGGTGGCGGTGGTGGCGGTGGTGGCGGTGGAGGCGCGCTTTCGGTAATCGACCAACTGAATGCGCCATTCATGTATCCCGTCCGATAATAGCTCGTTCCCGGCCCGCCACCTCCCACAGCGACATCGCCTTGTCCGGACAGGAACACATGGACGTTTTCGCCCGCGCTGAAACTGATGATCTTTTGGCCTGATGTTACGGGGCTCAGCGCCGTGCCAAGGGTGATGCTGCCGCTGTTGGAACCGATGTTCCAACCTTGCAGGCCGAGCCCGTTGCCACTTGCTAGGGACACATCATAGCTGATTGTGAAGGTGCCGGCGCCCGCTGCCTTGAAACGATACTCCCAATCATAACCATTAATCTGGCCGGGAATGAAATGGCCATCGAGATTGACCCCAATAAAGTCACCATTTGTATTCGGAACGCTGAAGGACCAGCCATAGTTCTGGAACGAAACGGTTCCTTGTGTTGCCGACACCCAATTCGAAGAGCCGGTGCCCGAGGCGCTCCAGAGCCCGCCATTGGCGTCAGTGCCAGTCGTTGCAGCGGAAATTGCCAGCGATTGCGGCGTCGCCGACCAGCTATCGGTGTCGACATCATAATTGTCGACGATACGGACGTTACCGACGCCCGTGACCCGGTAAGCACCAACCCGCAAAGCCATGCTGCCGGAGAGCGGAACAACGGCGAGCGCTTCCGAGGTGAGTGACATGCCAATCAAACCGATTGCAGAGAAAAGGGCATTTTTGTGCACGTCAAGCCTCCTTGATGATATATGCTGTCCCAAAATAATCTTGACTAGCATTTTTATACCTCAACCTTACCTTTCGGTAAAGGTCCGCCGTCAATTTTTTTGGCTCGCCGGATTTCCTGCGACGGCACGTCGCACGATTGAAGGACAGAACGAATGATTGACGACGGAGCCTGAGGCCCCGCCATCTCGAACTCGATCCGTGCCGCGACGGCACATCTTGCCACCCCCGGTTGACCTGCCCCCGGCAACACCGGCAAGACTGTCGCCATGGGTCGTGTGATCGCCTTTATGTTCCAGCTGCTCGTGGGGCTGATGCTGCTCAGCATCCTCTGGGTCGTCGCCTATCGCTTTTTCCCGGTGCCGATGACCTGGCCGATGGCGCGCGACGCCATCGCCGGCCATCATGTCGAGCGGCAATGGGTGCCGCTGTCGGCGATTGCCGTCGCAGTGCCACGCGCGGTGATCGGCGCGGAAGATGCGCAATTCTGCAGCCACAATGGCTTCGATCTCGAGGCCATCGAGGCTGCCGCCGCCAAGAATGCGGCCAGCAAGAAATTGCGTGGCGGTTCAACGATTTCCCAGCAAACCGCCAAGAACGCCTTTCTGTGGCCGGAGCGTTCCTATCTGCGCAAGGGGCTGGAGGCCTGGTTCACGCTGCTCATCGAAACCATCTGGGGCAAGCCCCGCATCATGGAAGTCTATCTCAACATCGCCGAAATGGGGCCGGGCATCTATGGCGTCGAGGCGGCCGCCCAGCGCTATTTCAACAAGAGCGCGGCGCAGCTGACCCCCAGGGAAGCCAGCCGGATCGCCGCCATCCTGCCGCAGCCGATCAAGCGCAGCGCCACCGACCCCGGCCGCACGGTCAAGCGCTACGCCCGGCGCATCGAGCGCCGGGTGAAGGTGGTGCGCGACGAAGGCATCGATTTCTGCCTGAAGCGTTGAGGGGGCTTGCACGACGCAGTACCGCCGGGCAGTTTCGGGGAAATTTGGGGGAGATTTTCGACATGACGACCAGAGCGCTTCGGTTCGCAATGCTGCTCGGCCTGGCCGCACCGGTGCTGGCCCAACAGCCGGCGCCGCCTGCGGCCCCTGCAGCACCGGCGGCGGCGGCCCCCGAAGCGCGCCCCGGCACGCCGATGACACCGATGCCGGCCGGCGTCTCCGCGCTCAACGGCCAGAGCGGCGAGCAGGCCCAGCTCGATGTTTCGCAATGCCAGAATGGCGCCACCCAGGCGACCGGCTTCATTCCTGGCGCCGGCGCACCGGCCCCGGCCGCACCGCAAGGGCCAAAGGGCGAGCGCGTCACCGGTGCCGCCGTCGGCGCCGCCACCACCGCCATAATGGGCGGTGACGCCGGCGCCGGCGCGGCGGCCGGTGCTGTCGTCGGTGGCTCCAAATCCCGTCAGAACCGCCGCCAGGCCAGCGCCCAGCAGCAAAAGGCCGCCGCCGCCACGCAGCAAAAGGCCCAGGCCTGGCAGAACAGCTATGCCGCCTGCCTGACCGCCCGCGGCTATGCGCTGGCACCGCCGCCGGCACCGGCCCCGGCGGCGAAGTAGGAAAGGGCCTCCGGCGGCCGGGGCCTGAGGCCCCAGCCGCCGGAGGCAGTCCTTAAATCGCGATCACGCGTGCGGCTTGATCAGATATTTCGTTCCCGTTGCACGGCGATTGTAATCGGCGATGGCGTCGAGGCTCAGCGCTTCGGCCAGCGACACCCGTGCCGTGTAATGGCTGGCGAAGGTCGTCTTCAGCTCGGCGACCACCCGGTCGCGCAGTTTCTGCGCATCGGCGGCGCCGATCTTCTGCAGGAACGGGAACAGCAGCCAGCCGCCCATGCTCCAGGCCATGCCGAAGCCGCGGTTGAACTCGGTCGGCGCCATGTTCAGCCCGCCATAGATATAGACCTGCTTGTGGGTGGTGGAGCCGTAGCGGCTGTATTCCTTGGCGTTGCGATTGATGGCGATTTCCATGGCGGTCAGGATCTGCCCGGCCAGCTTGCCGCCGCCAATGGCATCGAAGGCGATCGTTGCGCCGGTCGCCGCCAGCGCATCGGTCAGCGCGTCCATGAAGTTCGGCGCAGTGGAATCAACCACATAAGTGGCACCGATGTCGTGCAGCACCTTGGCCTGCTCGGCACTGCGCACGATGTTGACCAGCGGAATCCCGTCGGCAATGCAGATGCGGTTGAGCATCTGCCCCAGGTTCGATGCCGCCGCCGTGTGCACCAGCGCCTTGTGGCCCTCGCGCCGCATCGTCTCGGTCATGCCCAGCGCCGTCAGCGGATTGACGAAGCAGCTTGCTGCGTCTTCGCTGCTCGTCCCTTCCGGCAGCACCAGCGCGTCCTGCGCCCGTACCGTGCGAAATTGCGCATACATGGCGCCGCCGATGACACCGACGGTCTTGCCGACCAGCGCCTCGGCGCCGGCGCCGGCCGCCACCACCACGCCGCCGCCTTCATTGCCGACCGGCATCGATTCGCCGACCCGCGCCGCCATCGCCCGCATGTACGCCGGCGGGATCGCCGCGCTCACCGTCGGATGCGTCGCCGTGCCACCGGCCTTGGCCGTTGCCATATCTGCCGCGCCGATCAGCAAGCCGAGATCGGATGGATTGATTGGCGACGCCTCGACCCGCACCAGGATCTCGCCCGGCCCCGGCTGGGTGACCGGCACATCGGCGAGGCTGAGCTCCAGCGTGCCTTCCGCGGTGACGAGGCTGCGCAGCTGCAACATGGTGTCGGTCATGGCGTTTTTCCTTTGAAAGAATTCAGAAAAAAGAGCCTCCGGCGGCTGGGGCCTTTGGCCCCAGACCCCAATCATTTGGTCCGTCCTCCGATACCGAAGTGCGGCCTAAACAAATGGGGTCTGGGGCCAGCTTTTGCGATGCTGGGCCCCAGCCGCCGGAGGCAAAAACCTCACATCCCCGGCAGCTTGAACCCCGGCGGCAGCGGCATCCCGGCGGTCAGCTTGTTCATTTCGGCGCTGCCGGCCTGGTCGGCCTTGGCCTTGGCGTCGTTGAAGGCGGCGACGATCAGATCTTCCAGCATTTCCTTGGATTCCGGCATCAGCATGGACGAATCGATGTCGATGCCGGCGATGCGGCCGCGGGCGGTGGCGCGCACCTTGATGAGGCCGCCGCCGCTGGCGCCTTCGACCATGATATCGTCGAGCTTGGCCTGGGCCTGGGCCATTTGTTCCTGCACGGCCTGGGCGGCCTTCATCAGTTCATCGAGACTGGGCATGGGCGATCCTTTCGGGGTCTGCATCGACGCCGATCAGTTCGGCATCGGGAAATTCGGCGAATAGTGCGGCGACAACCGGGTCGGCGCGGGCGGCGTCGAAGCGGGCGGCCTCGCTGGCCAGGGCGGCTTCGTGGAGGGTGAGGCCGCCGCCTTCGTTGACATAGCTGACCTGCCAGTCCTGGCCGGTCCAGTCCTTCAGCCGGCGGCCGATCTGGGCGAGCTGGTCGGCCGACTGGCGCTGGTCGCGCTGCAATATGAGCTGCGGCGGTGCGTAGGAAACCAGGCGCAATTCGTCGCTGAGCAGATGCGCCAGCCGCGGTTCGGTGCGGTCGCGGAACAGCGCGACGAGCATTTCATAAGTTTCTGGAATTGCAGAGAATTGCGGAGCGGCCGGGGCGAGCGGCGGCGCCGGGCGGGCCATTTCCGGGGCATTTCGGGGGGCATTCGGGGGCGATTGCGGGGGATTTTGGGAGAAAACCGGCGCGCCATCGCCGCTCTCGGTCAGCCGTTTCACCAGCTCGCCGGGGTCGGGCAGGTCGCTGGCATGGATCACGCGCAGCAGCGCCATTTCGGCGGCCTGCAACGGCACCGGCGCCGCCTGCACCTCGGCCAGCCCCTTCAGCAGCAGCTGCCACAGCCGGTGCAGCGCGGCAAAGCCCAGCCGCCCCGCCCAGTCCTGCAACTGCGCGCGCTCCTCCACCGACAGCGCCGGATCGTCATTGGGCGCCAGCCGGGCGCGGGTGATGGCATGCACCAGTTCCAGCAGCTCGCGCAGCAGATTGGCCGGGTCCAGCCCGAGGTCGTACTGTCGGGCGATGGCGTCGAGCGTGCCCGGCGCATCGCCGGCCAGCACCAGCCCGAACAGCGCCCGCACCGCGCCGCGATCGGCCAGGCCCAGCATGTCGCGGATATGCGCCGCCGTCACCGTGCCGCCCGAATGCGCTATCGCCTGATCGAGCACCGACAGGCCATCACGCACCGACCCTTCGGCGGCGCGGGCGATCAGCGCCAGCGCCTCGGGTTCGGCACTGGCGCCCTCCGCCGTCACAATACTGGCGAAATGCGCCGTCAGAGTTTCGGCGGAAACGCGGCGCAGGTCGAAACGCTGGCAGCGCGACAGCACCGTCACCGGCACCTTGTTCACCTCCGTCGTCGCAAAGATGAACTTCACATGCGGCGGCGGCTCCTCCAGCGTCTTCAATAGCGCGTTGAAGGCGTTCTTCGACAGCATGTGCACTTCGTCGACGATATAGACCTTGAAGCGCGCCAACACGGTCGCATAGCGCACCGATTCGATGATCTCGCGCACATCATCGACGCCGGTGTTCGACGCCGCGTCCATTTCCACCACATCGATATGGCGGCCGGCGGCGATGGCGACACAGGGCTCGCAGACCCCGCACGGGCTGATCGTCGGGCCGCCCTGGCCGTCGGGGCCCACGCAGTTCAGCGCCTTGGCGATGATGCGCGCCGTGGAGGTCTTGCCCACCCCGCGCACGCCGGTCAGCAGCCAGGCCTGCGCCAGCCGGTTGCGCGCAATGGCATTGCCCAGCGTGCGCACCATCGCCTCTTGCCCCAGCAGCGTATCGAAGCTGGCCGGGCGATATTTGCGGGCGAGAACGCGATAGGCCGGGGCTTCGACGGCAGAGGCCGGCGGCTCCATGCCGGGAAAGGCGAGGTCTTCGGCGTCGGACATCAGGCGTTGATAGCCGGTTGCGCGCGCGGCGTCATGAAGAAGTTGGTCGGCCGAACACCCCTGCCGATTTGGCGAAGAGGCCGGTGATTCTAGGCGGAGACGAGAATCGACCGGCGTCGGGCCGCGCCGCCGACAAGGCCGAAGCCGACGACCAGCATCGCCCAGACCGAGGCTTCGGGCACTGCTGCGATCCTGATGTTGTCGAGCGCCGGACCCGATGGGTTATTGTTTCCGCTGGTGAATTTCAGCGTCGAAGCCGTTCCGGTTGCGACAAAGCTGTAGACATTGTCTGTCCAGCCCATCCGGGCTGCCGAACGGCCCCGCGTGTCGAAACCGAAGGCCTGCGACTGACCATTGTTGACCGTCAAGGTCACGACCTTTGCCGTCGGCGTGCCGCCCGGATTGCCTGCCAGCGCAAAGCTGACCTCGTAGCGCTTGCCCTGCACGGTGGTGATGGTCTGGGCGATCGATCCGGCGGTCAGTGCGCTCAGGTCGATGCTGCGGTCGCCGTCGGCGCGCTGCCAGATCGTGCTCATCCAGTCGACACCGCCGCCGCCAATCGTCCAGCCGGTCAAGGCGGTGTTGCCGGCGAACAGCGTGTCGAACACCCGGTTGGAATAACGACCGGTTTCAAAGCTGCCGTTGACGATCGTCACGGCGTTGGCAGTGCTGGCCGTGCCGAGGGCGACGGCAGCCGCGACGAATATTGCGCGCATGAAGGGGTCCATCCGGGTTCGAGGCTCTCCGACAGCCGGAGCTTTGCATTTCGGGGAATGCAAGGGGCGTGCCAAGGGGCTGGAAACAGATTTCCGGGACTTTTTGTGCGGAATGCACAAGTTTGCTGTGCGAGACGCGAGAAGATGCGAGCGTTTTGCGAGAAAAATTCGCGAAACGCGAAGAATGATGGTCGCGGCTTGGTGCGTCTGATGCTTTTGGCACGCGCTCACACGAAGCGGGTGCGCGATGGTAGAGCTATGGGCCGGGTGCAGGGGCGGGTGCGGAGGCGCGGGCAAAGCCCGCGCTGACGTCAGACGGGTTCGACCGCTGAAGGAGCGGTCGCCCCGCTGGCCGCGCTTGCGCCTGTCGGCGTCTAACGCTGCGCGTTAGCCGCGCGCGGCGCGGCGCGGTGGGAGCCGGGAACGACCCAGCGCGGATTCGTTACGGCTGCTTCCTTCCGGACCTGACCGGGTTGGCGAGAGCACTGCCCGCCCGACTCCCGCGCCGCATATGGGGGAAGGTGGGCACAAGGGCAAGACCCCCGTCCCTCCCCCCTGCGGGGAGGGCGACTCGGCGCCAGCCGAGCGGGGTGGGGGTTACACATGTTGCCACAGGCGAAACCCCCACCCCGCTCACCTTCGGCGAGTCGCCCTCCCCGCAGGGGGGAGGGAGTTTGTTCAGCGATCGCTGGCCAGCACCGTCAGGCCCTTGCCGGTCGTCCCTTCGGCAAAGCCGCCGTCGGTTGCCAGCAGGGTGGTGCCTTCGCCGACCACGCTGCGCATCTGGGCATAGAATTGCGGCGGGATGGTCACGCTGTTGATGGCGTCCTTTTCGACATTCTGGCCCTTGCGCGCTTCATAGCCGGGCAGGCCGAGATAGACCCATTTCGCCTGGCCATTGGCATCGCGGCCGGCGAATTGTGCGGCGCGGGTGCCGATATCGAACCCATCGGCGACGCCGATGCGGCTGCGCCCGATGATGACGCCGTTGCGATAGACGAGGATACGCTTGCTGCCGGTCGACACTATGATCGTCACCGGGCCTTCCGGGGCCTTGTTGGGTTCCCAGCGCGACACTTCATCGCCGGTCAGCGCGTTGGTGCGCGGATCGGCGGCGGCGCCCTTGGCCGTCATCGGTGCCAGCATGGCATTGTCGGTGACCATTTCCGGCTCGATCGGCGTCTTGTCGCTCTTGTCCGTCACCACCACGGTCATGCCCATGCTGCTGGTCGAAAACAGCAATTTCGAAAATTCATAGGGCAGGCGCACACAGCCATGGCTGGCCGGATAGCCGGGCAGATTGCCGGCGTGCAGCGCGATGCCGTCCCAGGTCAGCCGCTGCATATAGGGCATGGGCGCACTGTTGTAGAGGTTGGACTTGTGGTCCTTGTTCTTCTGCAGGATCGTGAACACGCCCGTCGGCGTCGTCTTGCCGGGCTTGCCGGACGAGATCGTCGTTGCGCCGATGCGCACGCCGTTGCGATAGGCATAGGCGCGCTGCGTCGACAGATTGACGACGACGAGCATCGGCCCGGCCGGCGCGACGCGATCGTCCCAGATCCATTCGCCCGGCTTCAGCGCCGACACCGGCGTATCGAACGGCGAGGATTTGAGCGCGCTGGCGGCGATGAGCGCCGGCGCGGCGGCGAGCAGCAGGGCGGTGATGACAAGGCGGCGCATGATGGTGGCTTTCCCCCGAAAGGCGATGCGGTGTGGCTAATGCGAAATCAGCCGCGGAGCAACGTGCCTTTACCTCCCCCCGCCGGGGGGAGGTCGGACTCGGCGAAGCCGAGCCGGGAGAGGGGTTTGCATGTGGCCACGCGTGCAACCCCTCACCCGGCTCGGGCTGCGCCCGAGTCCGACCTCTCCCTCAAGGGGAGAGGTGGCTAACGTCGGCTCATGTCGACGCTGCCCGGCGGCATCCGCACGTCCAGCGCGGCGATGTCCGCCGTCAGCACGATCTGGCAGGCCAGCCGCGAGGCGCGCGAGGCGCCCACTGCGAAATCCAGCATGTCCTCCTCCTCGTCGCTCGGCGGCGGCAGGCGGGCGGCATCGGCGCCGCTGATCAGCACATGGCAGGTGGAACAGGCCATGGCGCCCTCGCAGGTGCCCTCCAGCGGCTGACCCGCGGCCTGGGCGACATCGAGCAGGCGCTCGCCGGGCTCGGCGGTGACGCGGGTTTCACGGGTGCCATCGGCGGAGAGGAATCGGATGCGGGTCATGCGGCATTTTCCAAGCGCCGCGACACCGCGGCATTGATCTGGGTGGCGGCGGCGTCGATCTCCGCCGCGGTGGTGAAACGGCCGAAACCGAGCCGCAGCGAGGCGCGCGCCGCTGCGTCCGACAGCCCCAGCGCCTTCAGCACATGGCTGGGCCGGCCGGTGACGGCAGCGCAGGCCGAGCCGGAGGAGAGTGCGAGGCCGGGCAGATCGGCGAGCAGCGGCACGCCGACGCCCGGAAACGCGAGATTGAGATTGCCCGGCCAGCGCGCCGCCAGATCGCCATTGACGGTGAAGGGCACGGTCAGCCCGGCGAGCAGCCGGTTGCGCAGCGCCAGCGCATGGGCGGCATCGCGCACCATATGGTCGCCGGCAATGCGAGCGGCGGCGCCCAGCCCGGCGATCAGCGCCGTCGGCAGCGTGCCCGACCGGCCGTCTTCCTGCCCGCCGCCGTGCAGCAGCGGCGTCAGCATCGTGTAGGGCCGGCGGTAGAGCGCGCCGACGCCCTTTGGCCCGTAGATCTTGTGCGCCGTCAGGCCGAGCAGATCGATGCCGAGCGCATCGACAGCGATGGGGATTTTCCCGAACGCCTGCGCCGCATCGCAGTGCATGACGGCGCCATGGCGGTGCGCGATGGCGGCAATGGCGGCGATATCCTGGATGGTGCCGATCTCGTTATTGACCAGCATCACCGAAACCAGCGCCACATCATCGCCCATGGCGCGGGCGACATCATCGCTGTCGAGCCGGCCATCGCTGCGCACCGGCAACACGGTCAGCTGCGCGCCGAGGCTGGCGAGATAGTCGGCGGTTTCAAGGACGCAGCTGTGTTCGGTGGCGACCGTGACGATGCGGCGGCGGGTCTGGCCGGGGTGGGTCATCAGGCCCTTCAAGGCCCAATTGACGCTTTCGGTGGCGCCGGAGGTGAAGGCGATGGTTTCCGGCGGCGCGCCGATCAGTGCGGCGATGCTCTCGCGCGCCAGTTCGACCGCGGCTTTCGCCTGATAGCCCCAGAGGTGCGCGCTGTGCGGATTGCCGAAGCCGGTGACGCCCCAGGGCGCCATGGCGTCGGCCACGGCGGGATCGAGCGGCGTGGTGGCGCCGTAATCGAGGTAGATGGGGATCACCTCCCTCCCCGCAAGGGGGAGGGAGTGATGTTCTTCGTCATGCGGCCCGCCGTCCCAGCCGCTGTGCCATCGCCAGCCAGGCGTCCGCAAACGCATCCACCTCCGCCGGCGTCGTTTGCGGCCCCAAACTCACCCGGATCGCTTCGCCGGCCGCCGCGCCCAGCCCCATCGCCGCCAGCACATGGCTGGCCGCGACCTTGCCCGACGAACAGGCCGCGCCGGCACTCACCATGAAGCCGGCGAGATCGAGCGCCATCACCTGCGTGCCGCCGGCGACACCGGGCAGGCCGATGTTGCAGATGTGTGGCAGGCGCGGTGCGGCGGCACCATGCACGACCGCACCCAGCCGCGCCTCGAGCCCGTCACGCAAGGCGGCCAGCCGCGTCCAATCCTGCGGGGTATCCAGCGCCGCCGCGAAGCCCGCAATGCCCGGCAGATTGGCGGTGCCGCCGCGCAGCCCGCGCTCCTGCCCACCGCCACGCTGCACCGCCGCCAGTTGGCCCGGATCGCGGACGATCAGCACGCCGACGCCGGGCGGCCCGCCCAATTTGTGCGCCGACACCGTGATGAAATCCGCGTCGGCAAGCGGCAGCTTCCCCGCCGCCTGCACGGCATCGACAAGCAGCCGGCCGCCGGCGGCGGCGACGAGCGCCGCGACTTCGGGGATGGGCTGGATCACGCCGGTCTCATTGTTGGCCTGCTGCACCGCGACCAGCGCCGGGCCGTCGCGCAGCAGCAGCGCCAGCGCCGCCAGATCGATGCGGCCATCGGCCAGCACTGGCGCGCGGATGACGTCGGCGCGCGCCGCCAGCACCGCGCTATGCTCGGTCGCCGACGCGATGAAGCGTGCTATCCCGGCACCATGAATGGCCAGCGCCAGCGCCTCGGTGCCGCCGCTGGTGAAGACGATGCGATCCGCCGGCACGCCCGCCCAGGCGGCGACGCGGTCGCGCGCCTGTTCCAGCAGCGCGTTGGCCGCGCGCCCCGCCGCATGCACCGACGCCGGGTTGCCGACCTGCAGCATGGCCGCCGTCATCGCCGCCACGGCCGCCGGCAGCACCGGAGTCGTCGCCGCATGATCGAGGTAGATGCGGCTTTTCGTTGCGAATTCGCCCATGTCGCCCATATAGGGGGCAAGGCGCAATTTGTGCCACCCGCTTTCACGGAAACCCGCCATGCCCGAAGTGATCTTTGCCGGCCCCGAAGGCCGCCTCGAAGGCCGTTACCAGCCCGCCAGCCGCCCGCGTGCCCCGGTTGCCATCCTGTTGCAGCCGCACCCGGCGCAGGGCACGATGAACCACCCCATCGTCATGGCGATGTACAACAGCTTCGTGAAGCGCGGCTTTGCGACGCTGCGCTTCAACTTCCGCGGCGTCGGCCGCTCGCAGGGCGTGTTCGACAATGGCATCGGCGAGCTGTCCGACGCCGCCTCGGCGCTCGACTGGATGCAGCAGTTCAACCCGGAGGCGCACACCACCTGGGTCGGCGGTTTCAGCTTCGGCGCCTGGATCGGCATGCAGTTGCTGATGCGGCGGCCGGAGATCAAGGGCTTCATCAGCATCGCGCCGCCGGCCAACATGTACGACTTCACCTTCCTCGCGCCCTGCCCGTCGAGCGGTATCATCGTCGATGGCG
The DNA here is from genome assembly GCA_002256005.1 of Alphaproteobacteria bacterium PA4. GTDB lineage: Bacteria > Pseudomonadota > Alphaproteobacteria > Sphingomonadales > Sphingomonadaceae > Sandarakinorhabdus. The sequence continues at coordinate 152,893 of NKIQ01000003.1, forward strand.
AGAATGACGAAGTGGTGCCGGGCGTTGCGGTGCAGAAGCTGGTCGACAAGCTGAAGACCCAGCGTCACATCACCATCGACCATGCGACGATCCCCGGCGCCAACCATTTCTTCCAGCACGAAATGCCGGATCTGATGGGCGTGGTGGACGGCTATCTCGATCGCCGGCTGGCCAACGGCGGGCGGTAATTCTTCTCCCTCCCCCCACCGTCGCAGGCGGTAGAATGGGTCCGGGTGGGGGAGCTTGTTAGCCCTCAGCCCCGGCGGCCCCCCGTCATCGCCGCCGGCACGCCGGTGGTTTCCGGCCAGCTGATCGGCAACCCCGCGGCGCTGCGCACCGCCAGCCAGGCAAAGGCTTCGGCCTCCAGTGCGTCGCCGTTCCAGCCGACGGCTTCGACGCTTTCGGTCGGCACGCCGGTGCGGGCGGCGATCTCGCGCATCAGCACCGGGTTGTGGCGGCCACCGCCGGTGACGAGCAGGCGGGCGAGCGGCGGGACGTGCAGCAGCGCCAGCCGCACGGTTTCGGCGGTGAAGGCGGTGAGCGTCGCGGCACCATCGGCGAGCGACAGCCCGCGCACCGCGCCGCTGCCGAAATCGGCGCGGTCGAGCGATTTGGGCGGCGGCGCATCGAACCAGGGCAGGTCGAGCATCGCGGCCAGCACGCCCGCATCGACGCGGCCGCTGGCGGCGATGGCGCCGCCCTTGTCATAGGTTCCGGCGCCGTGCTGGCTCACCCAATCGTCGATCAGCGCATTGCCGGGGCCGGTGTCGAAGCTGCCCCAATCGTCGTCACTGAACCAGGTCAAATTGCCGACGCCGCCGAGGTTGAGGACGCCCAGCGGCCGCCCCAGACCGGTGCTGCGCGCCCGGTGATAGCCCGGCGCCAATGGCGCACCTTGGCCACCGGCGGCGACATCGGCGCTGCGGAAATCGAAGATCACCGGGATGCGCGTCGCGGCGGCCAGCAGCGCGCCATCGCCGATCTGCCAGGTCCAGCGCCGGTCCGGCCGGTGCGCGACGGTATGGCCGTGGAACCCGATCAGCGCGACAGCCTCGCGGTCCACCCCTGTTGCCGCCAGCAGGCGATGCACGGCGATGACGTGCAGCCCGGTCAGCTCCGCCGCCACCGCATCGATCTGCGGGTCGGGGCCGGGGGCGTGCAATTCCAGCGCGCGGGCGATGGCCGGGCGCAGGCGGCGGCGAAAGTCCTCGTCATAGCCGATGGTCAGGAAACCGCGCGGGATGACTGTGCCTTCGCCATCGGTATCGATCAGCGCGGCATCGATGCCGTCCATGGAGGTGCCGGACATCAGGCCGATGGCAGTGGTGAGGCGGGTCATGGCGACACGATAGCGGCGCAACCGCCACCTTGTCATCCCGGGGCAAGCCCGGGATGACAGTGCAGGGCAGGTTGGCTATGGAACCGGCACCATGGCCTTTACCTCAGACTTTCTCCGCCGGCTCGATGCGCGCGGCTTCATCCACCAGATCACCGACGCGGCGGCGCTGGACGCGGCGGCGAGCGCCGGCCCGATCACTGCCTATGTCGGCTATGACTGCACGGCGCCCAGCCTCCATATCGGCAATCTCGTGTCGATCATGATGCTGCGGCATTTCCAGCAGGCCGGGCATCGGCCCATCGTGCTGATGGGCGGCGGTACGACCAAGGTCGGCGATCCGTCCGGCAAGGACGAAGGCCGGCAGCTGCTCGACGATGCCCGCATCGAAGCCAACAAGGCGAGCATCCGCCGCATCTTCGAACGCTTCCTCGACTTCGACGGCCCCAACGCCGCGATCATGGCGGACAATGACGAATGGCTGTCGGGCCTCGCCTATATCCCGTTCCTGCGCGACATCGGCCGGCACTTCTCGGTCAACCGCATGCTGACTTTCGATTCGGTCAAGCTGCGGCTCGATCGCGAACAGCCGCTCAGCTTCCTCGAATTCAATTACATGATCCTGCAGGCCTATGATTATCTGGAGCTCAACCGCCGCTTCGGCTGTGTGCTGCAGATGGGCGGCAGCGACCAATGGGGCAATATCGTCAATGGCACCGATCTCATTCGCCGCGTCGATGGCGGCACCGGTTTCGGGCTGACCACGCCGCTGATCACCCGCGCCGATGGCGCCAAGATGGGCAAGACCGCCGCCGGCGCCGTCTGGCTGCACGAGGATTCGTTGCCGGCGTTCGATTACTGGCAGTTCTGGCGCAACAGCCATGACGCCGATGTGGGCAAGTTCATGAAACTGTTCACCGACCTGCCGCTGGCGGACATCGACGCGGCGGTGGCCGGCGATATCAACGCGGCCAAGGTGCTGCTGGCGACCGAAGCCACGGCGCTGTGCCGCGGGCGTGAAGCCGCCGAAGCCGCGGCGGCGACGGCGGCGGCGACCTTCGCGGGTGGCGCCGGGGCGGACTTGCCGAGTTTTGCCGTGGCGGCGCCCATCGGCATCCTCGATGCGCTGGTCGGCCTCGGCTTTGCCGCGTCAAAGGGCGAGGCGCGGCGGCTGGTCGCCGGCGGCGGCGCGCGCGTGGATGGCGCGGCGGTGGCGGATGATGCGCTGCTGGTCGGGCCGGGGACGAAGGTTTCGGCGGGGAAGAAGCGGCACGGGGTGATCGTGGCGGGCTGATCAGCTCCCTCCCCCTGGCGGGGAGGGCGACTCGCGAAGCGAGCGGGGTGGGGGTTCACACGCGGCAACAGGTGAAACCCCCACCCCGCTCGGCTGGCGCCGAGTCGCCCTCCCCGCCAGGGGGAGGGAGTTTCACCCCTCGCCCGGCAAATCGATCGTTACCCGCAGCCCCGGCCGGTTGCTCAGCAATTGCAGCGCGCCGCCGTGCAGCCGGGCGATGGCGGCGGCGAGTGACAGGCCCAGCCCGGCGCCGCCGGCAGGCCGGGCGACATCCAGCCGGCCGAAGCGGCGCAGCGCATCGCCATGGGCGGCGCGGGCGATGCCGGGGCCGTGATCGGCGACGCTGAAGCGGGCGCCACCGGCGGTGGCTTCTGCCGCCACCTCGATAATCCCGCCCGACGCGCCATAGCGCAGGGCATTGTCGATGAGGTTCGACAGCGCCCGGCCGAGCAGTTCGCGATGCGCGTGCACCGGTACCGGTGTCGCTGCCAGCGCGGTCAGCTGCACGCCATTGTCCTCGGCCAGCGGCTCGTACATTTCGACCATGTCGTTGACCAGCGCCGCCAGGTCCATCTGGCGGAACCCGTCACGGCCGATGCCGGCTTCGACGCGGCTGATTTCCAGGCTGGTTTCCAGCATGGCGAGCAGTGCGTCGGCTTCATGACCGATGGCAGCGATCTCATGCCCGCTCTGGTCGCCGCCGCGCGCCATGCGGTCGATACGCGCCTTCATCCGGGTCAGGGGTGAGCGCAGGTCGTGCGCCAGCCCGTCGGTGACGGAGCGCAGTTCGTCGAGCAGCGACTCGATGCGTGCCAGCATGGCATTCAGCGCGTCGCCAAGACTGTCGAACGCATCACGGTTGCCGGCGGCAGGCAGAGCGACGCGGCGGGTGAGATCGCCCGCGGCGACTGCACCCGCCACATCGGCGATGGCCTGCACGCGCGCGGCGATGGTGCGTGTCAGCACCAGCGAAATGCCCACCGCCAGTACCAGCGACAGTCCGACGGCGGCCAGCAGGCTGGTGGTCAGCGTCCGCGTCAATCGTTCCTGCTCTTCGAGGCTGCGGCCGACGAGCAGGCGGTGGCCATCGGGCAGCGGTGAAGCGATCAGCGCAAAGGTTTCGGCGCCCGGCCGGTCCTTGCGCGTCAGGTCGAGTCGGCGAAAACGGCTGTCGGCCGGCAGATCCGCCGGCCAGGCCGCGATATTGCCGGCGATGGCCCGGCCCCGTGCATCGAGCAACAGCATGGCGAGCGGCCCCGGCACCCGCATTTCACCATGAATGATGGCGGCAGCGCTGTCGGCGCCATCGCGGCCAAAGGCCTGGGTGATGGCGGCGCGTTCGGCGAGGATCAGGGCACGGGCATCGGCATCGAGCTGGCCCTGCGTGACCCGCGCGATGAAGCCCAGAATGATGGCCATGCCGAGCAGCAGCCCGATGAACAGGATGGTGGCGATGCGCGTGATCGTCGACTGCGGCCGGCGCCGGGCCAGCCATGGCAGATCGGGCAAGACGGCCGAGCGCGTTTCGCGCGGCAAGTCTCAATACTCGCCGAGCCGATAGCCGGCACCGCGGACGGTATGCAGCAGCGGCTTGGCGCCGCCGTCGTCGAGCTTCTTGCGCAGCCGGCTGACATGCACATCGATGACGTTGGTGCCGGGGTCGAAATGATAGTCCCAGACGCTTTCCAGCAGCATGGTGCGCGTCACCACCTGGCCGGCGTGGCGCAGCAGGAATTCGAGCAGGCGGAATTCGCGCGGCTGCAATTCGATGCGCCGGCCTGATCGGGTGACGGTGCGCGACAGCAGCTCCACCTCCAGATCGTCGAAGGCGAGGCGGGTGATCGGGGCTTCGCCGGCGGCCGGCACGGCGGCGCGGCGGCGCACTGCCTCCAGCCGGGCGAGCAGCTCGTCAAAGGCAAAGGGCTTGGGCAGATAATCGTCGGAGCCGGCGCGCAGGCCCTTTACCCGTTCATCAAGGCTGGCGAGCGCCGAGAGCATGACGACGGGCGTGGAGACGCCGGCAGCGCGCAGGGCGGACAGGACCGACAGGCCATCCATGCCCGGCAGCATGCGATCGAGGACGATGGCATCGTAGCTGCCGTCGCTGGCGCGGAACAGACCGTCGCGGCCATCGCCGGCGATATCGACGGCAAAACCGGCTTCACCCAGCCCCTTGGCGATATAGTCGGCAGTGGTGGGATCGTCTTCGACGCACAGGATTCTGCTCATGGGAAACAGCTTACGCCGGTTTTTGTGACGGGAACAGCCTGTTGCATAAGGGGGCTCGTGATGGTGGCCGCCGCCTGGGGGAGCTGTGGGGCGCAGCAGGCGGCGGCGGGATTGACCGGGGATCAGGCCTTGGGCTTTTCGGCCTTGGTTGCTTCGGTTTTGGCTGCTTCGGTCTTGGCGGCCGCCTTCTTGTGGCTGGCCTTCGCCGGCTTGTGGTCGCTGCCCATCTTTTCGGCCTTGGTGGCGGTCTTCGCCATCGGGTCGGCGGCGGGGGTGGCGGCATTGGCGATACCGGCGCCCATCAGGGCGACCAGCGGCAGGATCAGGGCAATACGCATGTTACGCTCCTTCACGAAACGGCGGGCGATCCGCCGTTGCCGGGGCTTATGCCGTCGGAGGCCTCGCCCGGCGCTGGCCGTGACATGAGTTTTTGGCAATGCGGGGCCGGCGCCAGACACACAAAGCATTGAGAGGTGAGCGAGCGCATGCTGTAATCAATCGGCGAGCCAGCCCGCGAGACCCTGATGCGCAGCGAAACCGTCGAGATTTTTTCAGATCAGACCAATGCCGCGATCCTGAGGCATCCGGATCGGAAGTTTCCGGGCGTTCTTGTGCAGGGCGATAGCCTCTACCAAATGTGCCAACAGGCAGATGCCGCCTGCAAGGAGGTTGGACGCGGTCAACCGGGCTTTGACGTGTTGAACGACCTTCGCAACGCGCTCTGGCTTTACCTTACGCACTACAAGGTGACTTTTCTCGACAATGGCTTTGCACTGCCCTTTTCCGAACAGCAGGCGCCTTGAGGGGCAAAATCTGTGCGGCCGTTGGTCGCCGGCCTAATTGTCATCCCCCATGCGCAGCGCCGCGATGAAGGCTTCCTGCGGGATATCGACATTGCCGTACTGCCGCATGCGCTTCTTGCCCTCTTTCTGCTTGTCGAGCAGCTTCCTTTTGCGGCTGGCGTCGCCGCCATAGCATTTGGCGGTCACATCCTTGCGCATCGCAGCGATGGTCTCGCGGGCGATGACCTTGCCGCCGATGGCCGCCTGCACCGGGATCTTGAACAGATGGCGGGGGATCAGGTCCTTCATCCGCTCGCACATGTGGCGACCGCGGGCTTCGGCGGCGCCGCGGTGGACAATCATGCTCAACGCATCGACCGGTTCGGAATTGACCATGATCGACATCTTGACGAGGTCGCCCTCGCGGTGGCCGATCTGGTGATAGTCGAAGCTGGCATAGCCGCGCGAAATCGACTTCAGCCGGTCATAGAAATCGAAGACGACCTCGTTGAGCGGCAGTTCATAGACCACCTGGGCGCGGCCGCCCACGTACGTCAGGTTCTTCTGCAAGCCGCGCCGATCCTGGCAGAGTTTCAGGATCGAGCCGAGATACTCGTCGGGGGTGAAGATCGTCGCCTCGATCCAGGGCTCCTCGATCAGCTCGATGGTCGAGGGGTCGGGCATGTCGCTGGGGTTGTGCAGTTCCAGCGTGCGGCCATCGCGCAGCAGCATCTTGTAGACGACCGACGGCGCCGTGGTGATCAGGTCGAGGTCATACTCGCGGGTCAACCGTTCCTGGATGATCTCCAGATGCAGCAGGCCCAAAAACCCGCAGCGGAAGCCGAAGCCGAGCGCCGCGCTGCTTTCCGTCTCGAAACTGAAGCTGGCATCGTTCAGCCGCAGCCGGCCGAGGCTGTCGCGCAATTTCTCGAAATCCGCGGCATCGACCGGGAACAGGCCGCAGAACACCACCGGCTGCACTTCCTTGAAGCCGGGCAGTGCCTCGGCGGTCGGGCGCTTGGTATCGGTGATGGTGTCGCCGACATTCGTTTGGGCGACTTCCTTGATCTGGGCGGTGATGAAGCCGATCTCGCCCGGGCCGAGCGCGTCCAATGCTTCGATCTTGGGCCGGAAACAGCCGACGCGATCGACAAGATGCGTGGTGCCGGCGGCCATGAAGCTGATCTGCTGGCCCTTCTTCAGCATGCCGTCGATGACGCGGACGAGGATGACGACGCCGAGATAGGGGTCGTACCAGCTATCGACCAGCATCGCCTTCAGCGGTGCGGTGATGTCGCCCTTCGGCGGCGGAATCTGCGTGACGATGGCTTCCAGCACATCGGCGATGCCGATGCCGGACTTGGCGCTGGCCAGTACGGCGTGTTCGGTATCCAGCCCGATGACATCCTCGATCTGCTTTTTCACCCGCTCCGGCTCGGCGGCGGGCAGGTCGATCTTGTTGATGACCGGCACGATGACATGGTCATGCTCGATCGATTGATAGACATTGGCCAGCGTCTGCGCCTCGACGCCCTGCGCCGCGTCGACGACCAGCAGCGCGCCCTCGCAGGCAGCCAGGCTGCGCGACACTTCATAGGCGAAATCGACGTGGCCCGGCGTGTCCATCAGGTTGAGGATATAGGTCTTGCCGTCCTTGGCCGGGTAATCGAGGCGCACCGTCTGCGCCTTGATGGTGATGCCGCGTTCCTTCTCGATATCCATGTTGTCGAGCACCTGCTCGCTCATTTCGCGCGCCGTCAGCCCGCCGGTGGTCTGGATCAGCCGGTCGGCGAGGGTCGATTTGCCATGGTCGATATGGGCAATGATCGAGAAGTTGCGGATGAGGGAGAGGTCTGCGGTCATTATGCGAAGCGTGTAGCAGAGGTGGCGACAGGCGCAATGCGGCGATGCGCGGCGGGCTCAGTCGCCGGCCAGCGCCACCTGCATCCAGGACGTGTATGCGCCGCTGAAGGTGCCATGGCCGAAAATCGGCGGATCATGGTGCAGGCCGGTGACGGCAATGCCGTCGCGGCGCAACTGCATCAGCATGGCGTTAAGCATCCAGTCGATGCCGAGCAGTCGCAAATCCGGCCGGCGCAGCAGGATCGCCAGAAAGTGCCCGGCGAGCTCGCGCGACAGCAGATAGCCGCAGGCGGTGTTGGTGACGGCACGGGCGTAGTGGATGCGGCCATCATCCCGTGCTGTCACCAGCCGGTCGATGCCGAGCCGGTCCGGCGCCAGCCCGCCGGCCAGATCGACATGGCGCAGTCCCGGCGTGGCGGCGGCGTCGGTTAGCGCGGCGCGCAACCGGTCTGCGCTGTCGGGATGGAAGATGAGATCATCCTCGCAGACCAGCAGATGGCTGGCGTCGCCATCGAGGAACGCTTGCCAGGCGACGATATGCTTGGCGGTGACAAAGGTTTCGACGGTGCTGATCCGGCACAGCCGCTGGCGCCTGGCCGGGTCGCGGGCCAGCGCTGCCAGCTGGCCGGCAAAGCCGCGGTGGATACCAAGCGCGGCCCGAACGCCGAAGCCCCGGTAGCGCGACCAGGCCAGTTGCAGCCGGTATTGGCGCCAGTCGCGATACACGCGCATCATCAGCTTGTGTGGTACCAGCGGCGGCTGCCAGGCAACCAGCGTCAGCGCTGCCGCAAAGGCGGTGGAAAGTGCCTCCAGCCGCGGCAGCAGATAGGCGTTGCGATCGGGCTGGTGATTGTGAACCAGCGCGATGTGAAGTCTGGCAGGGGGAAGGGTCAATATCGCAGCCCTGCTTCAACGCGGTGCCAGGCCGAGCTGCATCCGGAACAGCCCCGGTGCTGCAACCCGGTTGACCAACAGGCTGGATGTCAGATGCGCAACCACGGCGACCGCTGCGGCACCCAGCGGACCATAGCGTGGTATCGCCCACCAATTGCCGATCAGCGCGACAAGCGCGCCGGCAAGGGTCTGAATCAACAGCAGATCCCCACGCTGTTCATTGGCGATCCACAGGCCCTGGGCCACCGCCATTGCGATAAACACATTGGTGAAGACATGGATCTGCAGGACGGGCACGGATGCAGCATAGCGTTCACCGTAAATCGCCGGCAACAGCCATGGCGCGGCGAGTGCGGTCGCCAGCGCGGCGGCCAGTGACAGCAGGGTAAACAGCCGAAACACCAGTGCCAGCGCCTGGTGATAGGCGACGTCGCCCGCCAGCTTCTGCCGCGCGACATGGGGCGCAAAACTGATCGCCAGGGTCATCGGGATCATCTGCCAGATCTGCGACAACGGCAGGGCGGCGGCGAAGATGCCGACGTCATAGCTGCCTTGCAGCGATTTCAGCATGATCTGGTCGATGCGCATATAGATGGTGATCGAAAGCGCGCTCAGCAGAAACGGCCAGGAATCGCGAAGCAGGCGGCTGGCGACATCGCCGTCATACGACCAGTCTTGTGCCGTCGGGAACCGCCGATAGGCGACGGCCAGCGCCAGTGCCGCCGCTGCGTAATCGAGGAGAACGGCAGCGGCAAAAGCCAGCAAAGGCGCGTTGACAAGGACGAGTATGACCTTGAATCCAGCGGTGAGCAGATAGGCCGACAGCTTGGCAACGACGGTGCGACGGCTTTGCGTCTGGCTTTGAAACCACAAATCGACAGTGTCGCCGGCCTGAAACAGCATGATCGCGCCGACGATCGCCACCATGATCACGCCATCGCCGGCGCCCGGATCGAGCCATGCCGCCAGTGCCACCGCCGCCAGCCAGCAGATCAGGCTGGCAAGACAACGCAGGCGCAGGATCGACCCCAGCACCACCGGTGCGGATTGCGGATCACGCGCGATGTCACGTACCACGATGGAGTCCGCGCCAAGCACGGCCACAGCCTGAAAAAAGGCAACGAATGTCAGGGCATAGGAATATTGCCCGAACGCCGCCGGGCCGAGATGGCGGGCCACCAGCGCGCCGATGAAAAAGCCCAGTGCCGCGCGCACCAGCCGGTCGCCGAGCAGCCAGCTGCTGCTGGCGGCGACGCGCATCAGTGCGTCATTGCCCAACAGGCCGCGTACAGCGTCGCGCATGCTGGCCCAGCGGCCGTGGGTCATCGGGGCGCCGCCCGACGCGCCGCTGCGCCGCAAATGAAGGGTCGGTCCATGGTGGCGCCGGTTTAGCAGAGGCCGGGCCAAGGGCAATGCGCGGACGTGTTTGCGGGACCGGGCAGGTCCCGCCCTCACCAAAACGCGCAGCTTGCTTGACCGCGGCCCGCCGCCGCCTCTATCCGGCGCCGATACAGACGCGGAGAGCACATTGACCCTCAACATCGCCATCATCGGGGCCGGCCCCGCCGGTTACTACACCGCCGAGGCGGCGCTGAAGCAATGGGGCGGTACCGCGCGCATCGACATCATCGACCGGCTGCCGACGCCCTATGGCCTCATTCGCGCCGGCGTTGCCCCCGATCACCAGTCGATCAAGGCGGTGACCAAGCGCTACGAGGCGACCAACCTCGGCCAGGGCGTGCGCTTTGTCGGCAATGTCATGGTCGGCCGCGACGTGTCGGTGGCGGAACTGCTGGGGATCTATGACGCCGTTGTGCTGTCGGTCGGCGCGCCGGAGGACAAGCCCATCGGCATTCCCGGCGACGATCTGCCCGGCGTTCTCGGCAGCGCCGCTTTCGTCGGCTGGTACAATGGCCACCCCGATTACGCCCGGCTCGACGTGCCGCTGTCGCATCACGGCGCCGCCATCATCGGCAATGGCAATGTCGCCATCGACTGCGCCCGCATCCTGGCCAAGACGATTCCGGAGCTGGAAACCAGCGACATCGCCCAGCATGCCGTCGATGCGCTGCGCCAGTCCGCCATCCGCGACATTCATATCGTCGGCAGAAGGGGTCCCCATCAGGCCAGCTTCACCACCAAGGAAGCCGGCGAACTCGGCCATCTCGAACGCGCCCATCCCATCGTCCGCCCCGAAGATCTGCCGCCGCTGGACGCGGATGCGGCGCTGGAGCCGGGCCATCGCAAGATGGTGACGCATCTGCGCAGCTTTGCCGGCACCGAACGCGGCGACAAGCCAGTGACCATCAACTTCGAATTCTTCCGCCGCCCGGTGGCGGTGGAAGGGAATGGCCGCGCCGAACGCCTGATCGTCGAAACGACGCGGCTGGAAAATGGTGCCGCCGTCGGCACCGGCGAACTGCACGCCATCCCTTGCGGCCTTATCATCGCCTGCATCGGCTATCGCACCAGTGCCCTTCCGGGCGTCGCCTTCGACGATCGTCTCGGTCGCTTCCCCGGTGACGAACAGGGCCGCATCATGCCGGGCCTTTATGCCAGCGGCTGGGCGCGGCGCGGCCCCTCCGGCACCATCGGCACGAACCGGCCGGATGGCTTTTCAGTGGTGGAGGCGATGGTCGCCGACGGGCTGGTGACCAAGGGTGGTGATGCGCCGGCGGCGCTCGATGCCCTGCTGGCTGGCCGCGGCGCCCGGGCGACGGGCTTTGGCGATTGGCAGCGCCTCGACGCCGCCGAAATCGCCCGCGCCCGGCCGGGTGCGCCGCGCGAGAAGCTGGTCAGCGTGGCGGAGATGCTGGGGCTGATCGGGTAAAGCCTCCCTCCCCCTTGCGGGGAGGGCGACTCACCGAAGGTGAGCGGGGTGGGGGTTACGCCCGTGGCCACACGAGCAACCCCCACCCCGCTCGCTTCGCGAGTCGCCCTCCCCGCAAGGGGGAGGGAAAACGTTACAGCGTCGGCTTCGCCACCATCAGCCACAGCGATGCCAGCAGCGGCACGGTGCTCACCAACCCCCAGATGATCCAGCGCCGCGCCAGCGCATGATAGGCCGCCGGCACCACGCCATCGGTATCGAACTGCCGCGCCAGCCGCGCCGAGCGAATCTGGTTGGGCACGATCGCCAGCAGCCAGATCAGCCCGGCGGCGACGAACCCGACCTGCGCCCAGAGCAGCCAGCCGCTGCCAAGATCGAACTGCCCGGTGATGGCCATGCCGTAACCGCCGGCCATGGTCAGCACCACGCCCCAGACGGTCATCGACCAATCGGTATAGGTGATCAGTTTCTGGGCAAAGGCCAGTATGGGGGCGCGGCCATCGCGATCGGCAAAGAATTTCCAGATCGCCGTCACGGTGATATTGCCCATCAGCATCACCACGCCGGTGATGTGCAGGAATTTCAGCAGGTCGTAGGATGCGGCCATGACCGGCGCATAGCGCGCGGCGGGGCAGGGCGAAAGGCTCAGTCGTCTTTGTCGTTGAACCGATACCGGCCCGCGCCCCCGCCCGGCCACCCAACGAAACTATTCTGAACTGGGTGGCCGGGCGGGGGCCCGGCCCGGTACCGGTTCAGGCCGCCGCGCGCAGTGCCAGCTCCTCGCCCAGCGCGCGGGCCACCGCCGGGCGCGCCCGCATCCGCGCCCGATAGGCGGCCAGCGCCGGCCATTGCGCCAGATCGAACTGGCAATGTTCGGACCAGCCCAGGATGGTGACGAGATAGGCATCGGCGACGGTAAAGCCGTCCATCAGCGTCTCCCGGCCCGCCAGATGCTGCTCTAGCAGGTCGAGCCGCGGTGTGATGCGCATCCGGGCGAAATCCTTGGCCGCCGGCGGCGAGGCCGGGTGCATGAAGGCAACGAAATTGCTGTGCAATTCGCTGGCCAGCATGTTGAGCCAACCCTGCAATTCGGTCCGCGCCAGGCTGCCGGCCGGCGGGGCGAGGCCGCTGTCCGGCGCCTGATCGGCGATGAATTGCAGCACGGCAGGGCCTTCGGTGATAACCTGGCCATCATCAAGCGCCAGGGCCGGCACCTGACCCTTGGCGTTGATCGGCAGATAATCGCCGCCGGCCTTCAACTGCTTGGTCGACAGCACCACCTCCTGAAACGCCGCCGGGATGTCGGCTTCATAAAGGGCGATGCGGCTGGCCAGCGAGCAGGCGAGGGGGGCGAAATAGAGGATCATCGGTCTTCTCCCAAGGCAGCGACTCTGCGCGGTTGATTTTTGTACCGTGATGCATGAAATTGGGCCGGTCAAGAATTTTATGCGAACTGGTATGAAAGTGTCCGAACCCCGCCGCCGCGGTCGCCCGCCGGCCTATGATCGCGATGCGGCGCTGCTGGCGCTGACCGATGCCTTTTGGGATCAGGGCTTTGCCGCGACCCCGCTCGATGCGCTCGCCGCCGCCAGCGCGATGAACCGGCCCAGCCTTTACGCCGCCTTTGGCGACAAGCAGGCGATGTATCTCGCCGTGCTCGATCGCTATGATCGCGACGCCGAAGCCCAGTTGCGCGCCGTGCTCTGGTCGACGGACGACATCGGCGCCGCCGTCGCCGCGCTGTTCGCCGCCAGTATCGATTTCTACAGTGCTGGTGCCCATGGCCCGCGTGGCTGTCTCGCCGTCGGCACTGCGGCAACCGCCGCCGTCGCCGATCCCGCCATCCGCACCGCGCTCGCCCAGGTGCTGGCCACCATGGACGCCGTCATCGCCGAGCGCCTGGCCGCCGCCATCACTGCCGGGCAATTGCCGGCGGATTTCGATGCGCCGGCGCGCGCTGCGCTGATCGGCGCGACACTGCACAGCCTGGCGACGCGCGCGCGGGCGGGGGCGACGCGATCTTCGCTGGAGGGGTTTGTCGCGGCGGCAGCGCCGGTGTTGCTGGGATAGGGTGCGCACGCCTCCTCTACCGCAGCCAAGAGAGGTCGACTCGGCGTCTCACCCGAGCAGGTGAGGGCGTTTTTGTGTCGGAGCGCGGGTACACCCTCACCCGGGGCGCTGGCGCGCCTCTCGCCTCTCCCGCAAGCGGGAGAGGGGGGGCAGGGCGGGCCGGTCAGGGGGCGCTGTACACTGTCGCGCCGGCCTTGATGGTTTCCATCACCTTGATGTCCTTGATCGTGGCGCGCGGCACGGTCAGCGGGTTGCGGTTCAGCACGACGAAATCGGCGAGCTTGCCGGGGGTGATGCTACCCTTCGTCGCTTCCTCGAAATGCTGATAGGCCGGCCAGATCGTCATGGCCTTCAGCGCTTCCATCGGGCTCAGCCTCTGGGCGGGTCCGAGGACATGGCCGCTGCGGGTGGTGCGATTCACGGCGCTGTCAAAGACGCGCATGGAATTGGGGAAGGTCACTGGCGCGTCGTGATGGATGCTGACCATCAGCCCGGCATCGCGCACGGCGCGGGTGGGGGAGATGAATTCGGCCCGCTCCGGCCCCGCCACCGATTCGCGGTGCCAGTCCCCCCAGTAGAATGTGTGCATCGGGAACAGCGCCGGGAACATGCCGAGCGCCTTCAACTGCGGGATCTGGTTGGCGCGCAGATACTGGCCGTGGATCATCACGGTGCGGCGGTCGCTGCCGGGGAATTGCTGCTGGGCCGCGGCGACGGTCGTCAACATCTGGTCGATGGCAGCGTCGCCATTGGCGTGGATCAGCAACTGCCAATTGTTCTTGTAGGCCATGTCGACCCAGCCCTGCGCCTCGCCGGGCTTGGGGAAGGCGGCATAGCCGGCATAATCCGGCTTCTGGCCTGCGGGCACCTGGAAATAAGGCTGGGTGAACCAGGCGGTCTTGCCCTGGGGGGAGCCATCGAAGGTCAGCTTCACCCCGCCGAGCCGGAGATGGTCATGATAGGCGCGGCCCATCAGCGGGCCATGTAGCACCGGCTTGTCAAAAAGGGTGATGAGGTCGGGATAGGACACCACATCGATGCGCAGCAGCCCGGCATTGGCGGCGCCCTGCAGCATGGCCAGCGAAGCGCCATCGGTCTTGCCGTCCTGCACCGTCGTATAGCCATTGGCCATGTAGATCTTCTGCGCCGCCGCCATCATGGCGAGGCCCTGCCGCGCCGTGGTTTTCGGCAGCAACTTATAGGCGATCAGCGCCAGCGCGCTTTCCTCGAACACGCCATTGGGTGTCTTGCCATCGGCCTCGCGCTGGATATGGCCGCCGGACGGGTCGGGCGTGTCGGCGCTGATGCCGGCCTTCTCGATGGCCTTGCTGTTGAAGGCGCCGAGGTGGCCCGACTGGTGGATCAGCATGATCGGGATTTCGGTCGACACCGCGTCGAGCTCCTGGCGCGTTGGCGCGCGATGCTCGGCGAGCTGCGAATCATCATAGTCGAAGCCCAGTGCCAGCCCGGTCTTCACCGCCGGCGAAGTGGCAATGAAATCGCGCATGATGCGCTGGATGTCGGCGATGGAGCGCGCCGGGCCATCGGGCGGCGGGAGCAGATTGGCCGACACCGCCTGCAGCGCGACACCGCTGATATGGCCGTGCGCATCGACAAAGCCCGGCACCAGCGTGCGACCCTTGAGGTCGATCAGCCGCGTGGCCTTGCCGCGCTCGGCCTTCAGCACAGCGGCCTTCTTGCCGACCGCGACGATGCGGCCGTCCTTCACCGCCACGGCCTCGGCGCGCGGGGTCGCGTCGTCGACGGTGATGATCGGCCCGCCGAACCAGATCGCATCGGCGTCGGCCGCGAGCGCCGGCGACGCCACGCCCGCCAGCAAGGCCGCGACCAGCACTTCGATCTTCATCATGCTCATATCCCCCACCGTCCCCTTTGGCTGTACTGCCGCATTGTCCAACGCCTTGATGCTAACGTTGGAGGACGGCGGTCACATCCTCACCAAGCCGACAGGACATCGCTGGTGCGTGAAAGGGGCCGCGCCGGCACAAGCCGCATGACAACGGCCCGCGACAGGCACTGTTAGCGCGCGACCATCATCGGGTTGGCCTGTCGCGGGTCGAGTCATCAAGCTGGCACTGATTCTGGCGGTGCCCACAAGGCCCATGTTGCCAAGGCCGTTGACGAGCGACAGAAAGCGGCAGCCACCACCAATTGGCGAGTCGACCCCGAAATCGACACTATCCGACTGGTGACGAATCGAAGAATAGCGTATTCGACCTTTGGTGAGTGCCGAAAACTCGGCAGTCCGGTCAGGCAGGGGGAGCGTGCCTATGGCCCTGTTGGCAGACGATGCACTGGGCAACTCCGGCTGGCTGGCGGGCGCCGTGCCCGCGTTCCGCGATGCCATGCTCGCCAACGCCCAATTGCATCATTTCGAACATGGCCAGGTGATGTGGCAGGCGGGGCAGCCCGGTGACGGCATGATCGGGATCAGAACCGGTGCCGCCGGGTTGATGCACGCCATGGCGCCACCGGAATCGCCGATCCTCGACATCGTCGGCCCCGGCTTCTGGGCCGGGCAGGCGCCCTTCCTCACCAGGGCGGCGGTGCAGATGACATTGATCGCCCGCGGTCCTGTCGAGGCGGCAATCGTGCCGCGATCGGCCATGCTGGTCGTGCTGGGCGATCGCGGCGATTACTGGCGGGAACTGGGCCGGCTGTCGCTGGAACAGGCCTTTCTGGCCACGGTCGCGATGGGCGATCTTCTGATCCCCAACAGCCGTCGACGCCTCGCCGGCACATTGCTGCGGCTGGCGCAATGCCGCCGGGCGGGCGCGCCGCAGCGGGAGATCATGATATCCCAGACCGAGCTGGCCTCGATGGCCAACCTCAGCCGGCACAGCGCCGGGCCGCTGCTCGCCGGTTTTGCGAGGGCAGGGGTTATCGCGCTTGGCTATCGCAGTGTCAGACTCACCGATGCCGTCGGCCTGCGCGCCATTGCCGATACGGACTGACGTTCCGCTTACAGCGGGATATTGTCGTGCTTCTTCCAGGGGTTTTCCAGCCGCTTGGTGCGCAGCTTCTGCAGGCCGCGGGCGATGCGCTTGCGGGTCGAATGCGGCATGATGACCTCGTCGATGAAGCCCTTCGATGCCGCCACGAACGGGTTGGCGAAGCGCGCTTCATATTCGGCGGTCCGCTCTGCGATTTCTTCGGCTGATTTCCCGCGGAAGATGATCTCCACCGCGCCCTTGGCGCCCATCACGGCGATTTCGGCGGTCGGCCAGGCATAGTTCAGATCGCCGCGCAGATGCTTCGACGCCATCACGTCATAGGCGCGTCAATAGGCCT
>NKIQ01000004.1:0-40440 GCA_002256005.1 Alphaproteobacteria bacterium PA4
CCAGCCCATGCCGACCCCTGTAATTTATGAGTCCGGACCCTAAGGCCCCAGCCGCCGGAGGCACTTTTTTCTGCCCATGACCCGGCAAAAGGCGCAAAAAAGGCCTGCGCCACGCTGTGCCGCAGGCCCTTTCATGCGCCGGGCGTTACTTCGTCGGCGGTGTCACCGGCGTGTTGGCGACCTTTTCATAATCGATGCCGAGCTGTTCGAGGTATGAGCCGTATTTCGACGGATCAAAATAGAACTTCTCCATCTGCGGGCGCAGGCGGTTCATCACATCGGTGTTCAGCCAGATCGCCGGCTTGTCGTCGGGGCCAAGGACCGGGTCATAGGTGTCGGTCTTCAGCTGGACATCCTTGAAATAGGTCTTGGCGTCGGCGAGCAGCTTCGGCGTCGTCATCAGGTCGAGCACGGTCATGGCGACGGCCTTGGCGCCGACGACGACACCCTTATGGGCGATCGGCGTTGCCATGGCGATGGCGGACTGGACATTGTGGCCGATGGCGTTGGGGATGTTCGACGGATAGCGGATGGTGATGGTCGGCACCGTCCACATGATGTCGCCGATGTCATCGGAGCCGCCGCCGGTGGAGGCGCCGCGTTCACCGGGCGTCGACAGCGGCTTCAGCGATGTCGTCAGCGGCTCGAGCTTCTGGCCGTTGGCGGTCTGCATCGCCTTGGCAAAGGCCTGGTCGGTCGCCGTCCACTTCGGCAGGCCGGCGAGCTTGAAATTCTCATAGGCGGCTTCGGCCATCGGCTTGTTGCCGAAATTGGGTGCGGCATAGCCCAGCACCTTGTGGCTGACCGTGGTGCCGGTCGCCATGGCGGCGGCCTGCGAGATGGTATTGCCGAGTTCGTAGAGCTCGCGGATCGACTTGAAGGTGTTTTCGCGGAAATAATACCAGACCGAGGCGGTGCCCGGCACGATATTGGGCTGGCCGCCGCCATTGGTGATCACATAGTGCGAACGCTGGGTGATCGGCAGATGCTCGCGGCGGAAGTTCCAGGCGGTGTCCATGATCTCGACACCGTCGAGCGCGCTGCGCCCGTCCCAGGGCTGGCCGGCGGCGTGCGCGGTCTTGCCCTTGAAGGTGTATTCGACGCTGACCATGCCGTTGTTGCCGGCCGGGCCCCAGGAGGTGCCGAGATCGCGACCGACATGGACGAAGATATTGGCATCGACATCCTTGAACATGCCGGCGCGGACATAATAGGCCTTGGTGGCCAGCAGCTCCTCGGCCACGCCGGGCCACAGCATCAGCCGGCCCTTGATGCCGTTCTTGGTCATCGTGTCCTTCAGCGCCAGCGCGGCGACGACCATCAGCGGCATGCCGCTGTTATGGCCTTCGCCATGGCCGGGGGCGCCCTCGACCATCGGCTTGATCTGCGGCGAGCCCGGATATTGCGACAGGCCGAGCAGGCCGTCGATATCGCTGCCCAGCGCGATCACCGGCCCGCCCTCGCCCCAGGTCGCCGTGAAGGCGGTAGGGATGCCGGCGACGCCGCGGGTGACCTTGAAGCCGTTCTTTTCAAGGATGTCGCAGAGATATTCGCTGGTCTTGACCTCCTGAAAGCCGGGTTCGGCATAGCTGAAGACCTGATCGACCATGGTGGCCGCCAGCTTGGCGCGGGCATCGATGCCGGCGGCGACTTCGGCCTTCAGCTTGGGCGAGGCGGCGGCCAGCACCGGCGCCGGTAGCGCGACCCCGGCCAGCAGCGCCAGTGTCAGCAATGTGTGTTTCGTCTTCATCGGTGTTCCCCCCGGATCAGTAGGCAAAGCGGACGCCGAGACGGAAGACCCGGCCCAGCACGTCATAAAGGCTGCGATTGGTTTGCGGATAGGCCGGCGTGTTGTTGCCGGTCGGGCCGTTGCCGACAAGCACCGGATCGCTGTTGAGCAGGTTGCGGACATAGAGGAACACCTCCGCCTTCGACGATTTCACCGTGAAGCGGTGGGTGATCGAGGCATCGAGATACCATTGCCCGGCGATGCTGTTGTCGTTGATGGTGCGGGCCTGCACGGTCGACAGCGGGCAACCGCTGACGCATTCGATGAAGTTGTTGTCATAGACCCCGCCCGAGAAGCCGCGGCCGGTGAGGTTGAAGCCCCAGCGCTCGACATCGTAATTGGCGGTCAGGCGATAGTTCCACGACGGCGTCGCATCGCCGCCGCCGGCATTCTGGCCGGCGAGGTCGCGGGCAACATCGATGCCATTGTCGACAAGGTTGGTGATGTAGTGCGAGGCGAGCGCGCGCAGCGTCAGGTTGCCAGCGCCGACGCCGGTGCGATAGCTGGCCTCGATATCGATGCCCTTGGTGCGCTGGCGGGCAAAGTTGAACGGTACCAGCTTGATGCCGGTGATCGGGCTCGTCGTGCCGGGCGTGCCGTTGAAGGTGATGTACTGGCACATGTCCTGGCGGTTCTGGGCGAGGCACAGGTCGGTGATGGTCTGGGCGGTGATCGTGCCGATGGCGCCCGACAGGTTGATGTCGAAATAATCGACCGACATGGCAAAGCCCGGCAGGAAGGACGGCGTCAGCACGCCGCCGATGCCCCAGGTGAGCGCCACTTCCGGCTTCAGCGCCAGATTGCCGGTGGTCTGTTCCAGGAACTGGTCGGTGCGCTGACCGCCGCCGGCCAGCGGCACGTTGACGGTGTTGGTGCGGGCGGTGCCGGGCGCGAACAGTTCGGCCAGATTGGGGGCGCGAATGTCGCGCGAACGGGTGACGCGCAGCTTGAAATCGTCGATCACCTGCCAGGTGGCGCCGATCTTCCAGGTGGTGACGCTGCCCGAGGTCGAATAGTCGGTGACGCGGATGGCACCGTTCAGATCAAGGCCGGTGTAGAGCGGCACCACGGTTTCGGCGAAGGCTTCCTTGACGGTATAGGCGCCGGCGGTGACCAGATAATTGCCGTAGAGCCAGCCGGTGTTGAACTGCGGATCGACAAAGCCGTCGACACGCTCGCGGCGATATTCGGCGCCAAAGGCCAGCGACACCGGGCCGGCCCAGGTGTTGAACAGCTCGTTGGTCGACAGGCTGGCGGCCGCCACATCCTGGCGAAGGCTCTGCAGGCGCTGCGGCTGGGCGCCGCCGTTGAAGATATAGTTGAGCGCGGTCTGGGTGACGCCACCGACGCCGATGCGGTTCAGCGGCACGCAGCCATTGGTCGGCGCGGTCAGCGACGAGCGGCAGACGATGGTGCCGGCCGGAACGCCCAGCGCATTGCCGGCGGGGGCGCGCACCGCATCCTGGGCCAGCGTCACCCGGCTGTTCAGCCAGGTGTTGGTCAGCATCTCGTTGGTCTTGGCGATGCCGACCTGGTAATAGGCGTCCCATTTCCAGTCCATCTTGCCGATGCTGAAATCGCCTTCGCCACCGATGACGGTGCGATAGACCTCGCGGGTGTTGTCGGACCCGGCGGCCGGGATGCCGGCGTTGCTGGTGCCGATGCTGATCGAGGTCAGGTTGAGGCTGGTCATCTGCGCGACCAGCGCCGTCGGCAGAAAGGCATTGTCGCGCTGGATGGTGATGCCGGTCGATGGCGTCTGCTGATAGAAGCTCTGGCCCGAATAGCCGCTGTAGCTGAACTGGCCGAAGATCTTCAGCGCCGGGGCGATCTCGAAGCTGATGCGGCCAAAGGCATTGCCGCGCTTTTCATTCGGCGCGAGCGAGTTGCTGCTCAGATGGCCTTCGCGGCTGATCTGATAGTCGCCGCCCTGCATCCACTGCCCCTTGTTGGGGCCATAGTTGAACTGGTTGACCGAGGCCTGGCCGTTGGTGCCGATCGCGCCGAAATAGGTGCCGCGCAGCGGACCCGTGTTGACGATGCCGCCAGGCGTGAATTGATAGGTGCCGATGCCGGCCGCGACCAGCCGTTCCGGTGCGCCATTGCCGGGCACATAGGCCGGGTTGTCGATCTGGAAGAAGCCGGCGTTGTTCCAGTCGCGATCGATGGTGTCGATACCGGTCTGCTGGAAATAGTCGCCCGACAGCAGGATATGGCCGCGGCCTTCGGCAAAGGGTGCGCCGGCGGTCAGGCGGATGGTGTGGTTGGGGGCGTCGCCATAGGTGGTGACGCCATATTCATACTCGGCCTTGAAGCCCTTGTATTCCTTGTCGAGGATGAAGTTGACGACCCCCGAGACGGCGTCGGAGCCATAGGCGGATGACGCGCCGCCGGTCACCACTTCGACGCTCTTGATCAGGCCCTGCGGCACGGTCTGGGTGTCGACGATGCCGACGGTGGTGGAGGCAACCGAGCGCTGGCCGTCGATCAGCACCAGCGTGCGCTGCGAACCCAGCGCGCGCAGGTTGACCGACGCGATGCCGGCCTGGCCGTTCGACAGCGAGCCGGAGTTGGTCGACGAGGTCTGGCTGCCGCGCACCGATGGCAGCGTGTTGACGAAATCGCCGATATTGGCCTGGGGTTCGGACTTCAGCTCGGCCTGGCCGACGACCGACACCGGCGTCGGCGCGTCATAGCCGCTGCGGGCGATGCGCGAGCCGGTGATGACGATGGCTTCGGCTTCAGGCTCGGCGGCGGCTTCGGCGGTCTTTGCTGTCTGGGCAAGGGCCGGTGCGGCGAGCAGCAGCGCCGAGAGCAGTGCCGACTGGGCGGAGCCGAGCAGGGCGCGTTGGCGCAGCGTGGCGGTGTGGGTGAAAGCGCGAGTCATGAGTCCCCCGGGGTTTGGTCAAAGCGTGGCAAACACTCTTGCTTCCCCAAGCAAACCCCGCCGGTTTCGGCGGTCGCGGCCCTGCCGACGGATTTTCCGTTCGGGCAGGCCCTGTACGCATACAAGCGCTACAATCGGATCGATGCCTTTCCTTGCACCTTTCCACCCCGACATAAAACCGCAATGTTATATCCTTGGCAAGCCCCTTTGCCGCAGCGCAACAAAATTGCTGACAGCGCCGCCGAAATCGACGGCGGCGTCGCAGGGGTGACAGACGGCGGCTGCCCGCTACAGTGGCGCCATGACCGCCACTTCAGCCCCCGGCTTTACCGATCGCCTGCCCGCCGCCATCCGCCCCTATCTCGAAAAAGGGCCGGTCGCGGCGCTGCTGCTCGGCATGGCGTCGGGCTATCCGATCACCATGATCGCCGCGACGCTGTCGTCGCGACTGGCCGACAGCGGCATCGACAAGAAGACCGTCACCGCCTTTGCGCTCGCCATGCTGATGTACAATCTGAAGCTGTTCTGGGCGCCGGTGATCGATCGCTGGCGGCTGCCGGGGCTGGCGCGCCTGCTCGGCCATCGCCGCGCCTGGCTGCTGGTCACCGGCATCGCCGTCGTCATCAGCGTCAGCGCGCTGGGCCTTGCCGACCCGGCCAGCGACCTGCGCGGCGTCGTCATCGCGGCGCTGGCGGTGGGCTTTGCCGGGGCCAGCTTCGATATCGTGCTCGACGCCTATCGCATCGAGAATCTCAAGCCCGAACAATTGGGCGCCGGTTCCGGCATGACGCAATATGGCTGGCGCATCGGCAACGCGCTGGCGGCGGCGACGGCGCTCGTGGTGGCCGATCGCAGCGGCTGGACCATCGCCTATCTGGCGACGACGCTGTTCGTGGCGCCGGCGGTGATCGCCGCGGTCTGGCTCGGCGAGCCGCAGCACCCGCCGACGCCGAAGGTTGCCGGCCGCTCGGGCGCACTTGACGCCGTGCTGGCGCCCCTGGGCGATTTTTTCGGCCGGGCGGGCGCCTGGCTGACGCTGACCTTCATCCTTGTCCACAAGATCGGCGATACCGTCGCCAATCTGTCGTTCCGGCTGCTGTTCAAGGATCTGGGCTTTACGAAGGACGAGATCGCCGGCTTCGATGTCGGCGTCGGCTTTGCGGCGCTGCTGATTGGCATCTTCGTCGGCGGGTTGCTCTATCGCGCGCTCGGCATGAACCGGTCGGTGCTGCTCAGCCTCATCCTGATGGCGGTATCCAACCTCGGGTTTGCCGGGCTGGCGCTGGCCGGGCACAGCAATGCCGGCATGGCGCTGGCCATCGGGTTCGAGAATTTCAGCAGCGGTTTCGGCGGGGTCGCCGTCGGTGCCTATTTCGCGGCGCTGTGCGACCAGCGCTTCACCGCCACCCAGTTCGCGCTGATCTCGGCCGCCGCGTCCGTCGTCGGCCGGCTGTTCAGCGCCGGCAGCGCCGGGGCGCTGATCGAGGCGATGGGTTTCGTCAACTTCTATGCGCTGACCACCGTGCTGGCGCTGCCCGGCGTGGCGCTGTTCGCCTATATGCTGCGCCGCGGGCTGGTCGACGACGCGCTGCCGCCGTCGCGGAACTGAAACACCGCCGCACCGTCATTGTAACATTCCGCCGCTATGGCCAACCGCACCGCGCCCGCACCGCGCATCCGGAGCCGAAACATGGGTCTTGCTGTCAGCCGTCCGACCGCCGTTGCCCCGCAGCTGCTCGCCAACGCCCCGTTCATTCACCGGGTCGGCCAGCTCGATGTGCGGCTGGCTGTTTCGGACCAGGAAATCGCGGCCGCCCAGGCGCTGCGCTACCAGATCTTCTATGACGAAATGGGCGCCACCCCGACGCCGGCGATGGCCCGCGCGCGCCGCGACATCGATGATTATGACGCCATCTGCGACCATCTGCTCGTCGTCGATCATGGCCTTGATGGCCGGCCGCATGTCGTCGGCACCTATCGCCTGCTGCGCCAGGATGTGGCGCTGGCGCACCGCGGCTTCTATTCCGCCGGCGAATATGATCTCGGCCCGCTGATCGCCCAATCGGCCTTTGGCGGGCAGTTGCTGGAGCTGGGCCGCAGCTGCGTCGCCCCGGCCTGGCGCAACAACGCCACCATCACGCTGCTGTGGCGCGGCATCGCCTCCTATCTGCAGGCGCACAATATCGGCCATATGTTCGGCTGCGCCTCGCTGCACGGCGCCGATCCCGGCCTGCACCTGGCGGAACTGTCCTACCTCTACCACCACCACCTCGCGCCGCCGGAATTGCGGGCGCGGGCGCATGACAGCAACCATGTGCCGATGAACGGTCTGCCGGCCGCGGCCATCGACAGCCGTGCCGCCGCCCGTGCGCTGCCGCCGCTGATCAAGGGCTATCTGCGCGTCGGCGCCATGGTCGGTGATGGCGGCTTTGTCGACCACCAGTTCAACACCGTCGACGTCTTCGTCATCATGCCGGTCGATCGCATCACCAGCCGCTATGCTTCGCGATTTGTCGGGGCGAACGACGCGCTGTAAAGTGGCCGCCACAGGCCGGGGGCGTTCCCTGGCCGAAGGTGGAGAGCCGGCATGCAGCCGATGCGAATCGATTTCGTCAGCGATGTGGTCTGCCCCTGGTGCGTCATCGGGCTGAAGTCGCTGGAACGGGCGCTGGCCAAGGCCGCCGATGTGGTGACCGCCGACATCCACTTCCAGCCGTTCGAGCTCAACCCCGACATGCCGCGCGAAGGCCAGAATGTCGCCGCGCATATCGCCGCCAAATATGGCGCCGATCCGGAACGTTCGAAGGGCACCCGCGACCTCATCCGCAACAGCGCGGCGGACCTTGGCTTTGCCATGAATACCAACGCCGACAGCCGCATCTGGAACACCTTCGACTGCCACCGCCTGCTGCACTGGGCCGGCGGTGAGGGCCGGCAGGCGGAACTGAAGCTGGCGCTGTTCACCGCGCATTTCAGCGAAGGCCGTGACATGGGCGACCCGGAGGTGTTGGTGGCCGCCGCCATCGCTGCCGGGCTGGATGGCGAGGCGGCGCGCGCCATCCTCGCCAGCGATGCCTTCATCGCCGATGTGCGCCGCGACGAGCGCTTCTGGCGCGAACAGGGCATCAACGCGGTGCCGGCCATCGTCATCAACGGCAAATATCTGATCAGTGGCGGCCAGCCGCCCGAAGCCTTTGAAAAGGCCATCCGATCGATCGCCGCCGAGGGCTGATGTCAGCCCCGGACGACAGCGCCGGCCATCGCGAGCGGCTGCGGGCGCGGCTGCTCGCCGGCGGCGGTGACGGCTTTCACGATTACGAACTGCTTGAATATCTGCTCGGCCTCGCCATTCCGCGCCGCGATACCAAGCCGCTGGCCAAGCGGCTGCTCGCCGAATTCGGCACCCTGCCGGTGCTGCTCGCCGCCGCGCCGGCCGAGCTGGCGCGGGTCGAGGGGTTGGGCGAGGGCACCGCGGCGGCGATCAAGTTCGTCGAGGCGGTGGCGCTGCGGTCGCTGCGCACGGCAGCGCTCGACCGGCCGGTGCTCAGCGGCTGGCAGGCGCTCACCGACTATCTCCACGCTGCCATGGCGCACCGCACCACCGAGGCCTTCCGCGTCATCTTCCTCAACAATCGCAACGTCATGATCCGCGACGAGGTGATGGGGGAGGGCACCATCAACAGCGCGCCCGTCTACCCGCGCGAGATCGTCAAGCGCGCGCTGGAGCTGGGCGCTGCCGGTCTTATCCTCGTCCACAACCATCCCAGCGGCGACCCGCAGCCGTCACGCGACGACATCATGATGACGAAAGCGGTGGTGGAGGCCGGGCGGCATCTGGGGCTTGCCGTCCATGACCATGTCATCATCGGCGTCGGCGGCCATGTCTCGATGCGGGCGCAGGGGCTGATCTGAAAGGTCAATTTTTCGTTTTGAAATTCACGAAGTTCCGGCACAAGGCATGAAGCACTCCAAAACCCAAGCGGGGCGATGATTAGCACTATTCTATGTATAATGATTGCCTTTTGGAGCAACTACGAATTTTACTGCGGTAGAGCCACCTTTTGCCCGGAATCGGAAAGTAGTCTCTCGCGCGATGCCAAAGACGTCGGTGTAACCGAGCTTACCGAACGCAACGAATTCGGCTTTCCCCGAGACGAAACCTTCCCACATAGTATCGTTTATATTTCGGCCGCTTATGAAGTGGCCAACCACACCGTTACCTTGACCGAGAGGCGAGTTGGATGTCCCCTCACGCAATTCGGGCACGAAAACGCTCTCGTCCGCGTCAATGGGATAAAGATCGAGCTGATTCCAAATGATCAGATCGGATGCAGGCGTCTGACCAATATTTCGGAACGTGATTGTAAATTTCCCCGGTTTCCCAATCTCGAAATCTTCTGTCTCAAAAGTCTCAACAAACACGTAGGCCCGAAGAGATCTTTCTCCGTTCTCCTGAGCTAAAGCCACAGAGCGCATAGTTGCCTTTGCGTTGCGTTCGGCGATAGCTAAACTAGCATCTCCGTCTTTCGCGGCTTCGCGCGCCAACCGCAAGGCGTCCCAAGTAAAAAACAGAGAGACGATTACTCCGATGGTCCCGATCAGGCTGATAAGAAATCCGGCCCAGGTCCAGAAAGCGGAAGCAGAAGCTGCGTTTGCGGCCTTCCATTGGGCACAAAGATCGGAACCGAAATCGGCCTGACTGGGATCGCAGGGTGCTTCGTTTTTGTCGGGCTTAGAAGCAATATCAGCGAGGCGCTTTTGCGACGCGGCTACCTCCTCAAGAGAGTGCTCTATCCGTTCAGCGCTGCTGCCCTTATTGGGCAGCTGTTCTCTATCTGGTGGTGATCCGAAGGCTAGAATTAGCCATCCAACAATCGCAAGGGAATGGCGCCGATAGCCTCTAGGCATTGGACTAGGAGCGCCTCTGTAATCTAACCCACCCCCACTTGTTGCGGATATTCGGCTCAGATTCAACCGCTCCGATATCCAACAGGTTTCCTGCAAGTCGGATGCAGGGCATCCAGCGTCGTTTTTCTAGCCTTGAGCAGCAGCTAAACTCGCCCGACAACAAAACGCCGAATCTGGTTGCTGTAGGACAAGCGCCCCGCCGCATCCGCCCTTCCCACCCCGGCGCAACCGGCGTATTGATGGGCGGCACATCTGCATCACAAAGGGCAATTGCCATGGGCTCGTTCAGCCTCGTTCACTGGGTCATCCTGCTGATTGTCGTCATGCTGCTGTTCGGCCGTGGCCGCATTTCCGATCTGATGGGTGATTTTGCCAAGGGTATCAACAGCTTCAAGAAGGGCCTGGCCGAAGGCGACACGCCCGCCGCGCCGCCGCCGCAGGTGACCAACGCCGCCGCCACGCCGGTCACCCCGGCCAGCGACGAGGTGCGCCGCTAACCCGGCCGGCCGGGACGGCTTCCCGTGTTTGGTATCGATTCGTCCGAACTGGCGATCATCGCGCTGGTGGCCCTGCTGGTCATCGGCCCCAAGGACCTGCCGCGCGTCATGCGCCAGGTCGGGCAATGGCTGGCCAAGGGCCGCGCCATGACCCGCCATGTCCGCGCCGGTTTCGACACGATGATGCGCGAGGCCGAGCTGGAGGAAATGCAGAAACAATGGGCGGCGCAGAACGAAGCCATCATGAAGGCAACGGCGCTGCCCGATCTCGGCGCCGGCCTGAAGAACCCGCTCGAAGACCTGTCGACCGATGACTGGATGACGCCGCTGCCGACCGAAACCCCGGCGCTGCCGCCGCCGGTCGCCGAGGAACCGCCCGCGCCCAAACCGCGTCGCAGCCGTGCCAGGCCGGCAGCCGATCCGGACGCGCCGAAACCGGTGCGCAAGCGCAAGCCCAAGGCCGATGTGACCGAGCCGACGCCATGACCGACGATGCCGCCGACATCGATGCCAGCAAGGCGCCGCTGCTCGATCATTTGATCGAGCTGCGCAAGCGGCTGCTCACCTGTGTCGTCGCCTTCGTCATCTGCTTCGGGATCGCGTTCTCGCAGGCCGGGCGGGTGTTCGGCTTCCTCGTCCAGCCGCTGGTCCATGCCTATGGCGATGGCGTCGTCGGCAAGCTGATCTACACCAAGCTCTACGAGGCGTTTTTCGTCGAGGTGAAGGTCGCCGCCTTCGCCGCCATCTGCATGGCCTTCCCGATCATCGCCAACCAGCTCTGGGCCTTTGTCGCGCCCGGCCTCTACCGCCGCGAAAAGCGCGCGTTCCTGCCCTTCCTGCTGGCGACGCCGGTGCTGTTCACCATGGGTGCGGCGCTGGCCTATTATGTGGTGATGCCGGTCGCCTTCAAATTCTTCTTGGGCTTCCAGTCGTCCTCCGCCGTCACCGGCATCAGCCAGGAGGCGCTGCCGGCGATGGGCGAATATCTCGACCTGGTGATGAACATGATCCTGGGTTTCGGCGTGTCGTTCCTGCTGCCGGTGCTGCTGATGCTGCTGGAACGCGCCGGCATCATCACGCGCCAGCAACTGATCGGCGGCCGGCGCTATGCCATTGTCGCTGCCTTCGCCGTGGCGGCGGTGCTGACGCCGCCCGATGTCTGGTCGCAGTTCGCCTTGGCGATCCCGCTGATGCTGCTCT
This sequence comes from Alphaproteobacteria bacterium PA4, assembly GCA_002256005.1. Lineage (GTDB taxonomy): Bacteria > Pseudomonadota > Alphaproteobacteria > Sphingomonadales > Sphingomonadaceae > Sandarakinorhabdus. The sequence goes on from NKIQ01000004.1 coordinate 11,282, forward strand.
ACGAAGTCTCGATCTTCGGCATCTGGCTGACCGAGCGCCGCCGGGCGCGGGATGCGGCAACGGACGTGGTGGCGTCGGCGGCGGAATGAAGTGTCATCCCGGGCTAGACCCGGGACCCAGCTTTCTGAAGCCTCGCCACGAAAGAAACTGGGTCCCGGGTCAAGCCCGGGATGACGAGAGGCATTAGTTCTTCACATCATTGGCGGTCTTGCTGATCGCCTTGCCGGAGGACGAGATATCCTTGCCGGCGCCTTCGACCGTGTTGCAGGCGGTGAGTGCGAGAGCGGCGATCAGGGTGGCGACGATGACGATGGGGCGCATGAATCCATTCCTCTGCCGGGAGACTCCGGACGCAGGGTGAAACGCCTCTCCGTCATTGTCGTTCCGCACCGTGACTCGGTCACGCAATCGCGCCATCATCCCGTCCGTGCGCTTTGCCCTGCCTTCCACGCCGCTGCCGTCCGATCTCGCCGCGCTGCTGCCCGGCGCCATCGCGCCGGCGCTGGCCGATGCTGCCGCAACCGCCTGGGGCCATGCGCCGTTCCTGAAGGGCCTGATGCGCAGCCGTCGCGCGCTGCTGGCGACGCTGGCAAGTGCCGGCCCCGAACCGGCGCTCGCCGCCGCCATGGCGCTGGCCGCCGATGCCGACCAGCCGGTGGCACCGCGGTTGCGGCGGGCGCGCGGCGATGTCGCGCTGCTGGTGGCGCTCGCCGATCTCGCCGGGATCTGGCCGCTGGAGCGGGTGACGGCGGCGCTCTCCGACTTCGCCGACCTGAGCATCGATGTGGCGATCGCCGAGGCGCTGGCGGAGCGCGGCGCCCCCAACGCCGGCCTCGCGGCACTGGCGCTCGGCAAGCTCGGCAGCCATGAGCTCAACTATTCGTCGGATGTCGACCTGATCCTCATCCACGATCCCGATGTCATCCCGCGCCGCAGCCATGAGGAGCCGGGCGAAGCAGCGGTGCGCATCGCCAAGCGCGCCGTGGCGCTGCTCGCCGACCTGACCCCCGATGGCTATGTCCAGCGCGTCGATCTGCGCTTGCGCCCGGCCAGCGAGATCACGCCGATGAGCATCGCCGTCGGCGCCGCCGAACATTATTACCAGTCGGAGGCGCTGACCTGGGAGCGGGTCGCCTTCATCCGCGCCCGCGCCTGTGCTGGCGACAGGGTGCTGGGGCAGGGGCTGCTCGACCGCATCCGGCCGTTCGTGTGGCGGCGCAGCCTCGACTGGACGGCGGTGCGCGACATCCAGGCGGTGTCCCTGCGCATCCGCGATCATTTCGAGGCGGGCCAGGCGGTGGGGCCGGGCTATGACGTGAAGCGCGGTCGCGGCGGCATCCGCGAGATCGAATTCTTTGCCCAGATCCACCAATTGATCTGGGGTGGCCGGGCGCTGGCCTTGCGGGCGCCGGCGACGCTCGATGGTCTGGCGGCGCTGGCGGCAGCGGACCGCATCGATGCGGGACTGGCGGTGCAATTGGCCGATTCCTACCGGCTGCTGCGCACGCTCGAACATCGGTTGCAGATGCGGCGCGACGAACAGACCCATATGGTGCCGAAGCTGAAGCCCGACCGCAACGCGGTGGCGGTGCTGTGCGGCCAGCGCGACTGGCCGGCGGTGGAGCGTGCGCTGCTGGCGGCGACGCAGCCGGTGGCAACCGCCTATGACCGGCTGATCGCCGAGGCGGCACCGGCGCTGCACGCCATTCCGGCCGATGCCGGGCCGTGGCTCAAGCGTCACCACCCGAAACTCGCCAAGCTGATGGCACCGCTGCTGGCACGCTGGCGCGGCGGCGGCGTGCGGGCGCTGCGCAGCGAGACGGCGCGGGCGGCCTTTGAAGCCGTGCTGCCGGCGCTGGTCGAGGGCGTGGCGGCCGCGGCCGATCCGGTGGCGGCGGCGACCCGGCTCGACGGCTTTCTCGCGGCGCTGCCGCAGGGCGCGCAATTCTTTGCGCTGCTCCAGGCCAATCCGGCGCTGATCGGGCTGCTCGGGCAATTGCTCGGCGTGGCGCCGCTGCTCGCCGATGCGCTGGCGCGCGATCCGGCGCTGTTCGACGTGCTGCTGTCGCCCGATGCGTTCCAGCCGCTGCCCGATGCCGCGGCGCTGACCGACGAATTGCAGGCCTTTGTCGGCCCGGCGGCGATGCTGGAGGATGTGCTCGACCGGGTGCGGCGCTGGACCGGGGAGCGGCGCTTCCAGCTCGGCGCACAACTGGTCGAAGGGCGCTGCGACCCGCTCGTCGCTGGGCGCAGCCTGTCCGATCTCGCCGATGCGGCGCTCGCCGTTATCCTGCCCGCCGTTGCCGATGATTTTGCGCGGACGCATGGCCGGGTCGCCGGTGGCGAGATGCTGGTGCTGGCGCTGGGCCGCTATGGCGGCCGGGCGCTGACCCATGCCTCCGACCTCGATCTCGTCTATCTGTTCACCGGCGATCATGCGGCGCTGTCGGACGGGGTGAAGCCGCTGCCGGCCAGCCAGTATTTCAACCGGCTGGCGGCACGGCTGACGGCGGCGCTGTCGGTGCCGACCGCCGCCGGCGCGCTCTATGAGGTCGATACCCGGCTGCGGCCCTGGGGCGCCAAGGGCCTGCTGGCGCTGTCGATCGCCAGCTTCGCCCGCTATCAGCAGGACGACGCCGAAAGCTGGGAGCATATGGCGCTGACCCGCGCCCGGCCGATCGGTGGCAGCGCGGGCGCGCGCGCCGAGGCGGCGGCGGTGGTGCAGGCGGTGCTCGACCAGCCGCGCGAGCCCGAAACGCTGCGCCGCGCCGTGCTCGCTATGCGGGCCGATATCGCCGCCGCCAAGCCGGCGAAGGGCGCGCTGGATGTGAAGCTGGCACCGGGCGGTCTCGTCGATCTGGAATTCGTCGTGCATTATCAGCAGCTGGCGCAGCGCAGCGGGTTCGCCGCCGATCTGGGCGCAGCCATTGCAGCGCTGACCGTCGCCGGCCAGTTGCCGCCCGGCCTTGGCGACGCGCATGACACGCTCGGCCGCTTCCTGATGCTGCTGCGCCTCGTCGCGCCGGGGGCGGTGCCCGATGCGTTCAGCCCGGCGGTGGAGGCGGTGCTGGCCCGCGCCGTGGGTGCGACAGATTATCCGGCTTGCCTTGCCGCCCTCGGCCTTGCCAAGCAGGCGATACGGCAGGCGTTCAGCGCGCTGCTGGCGAACAGGAGAGCCACGACATGACCAACCCCGCCATCGGCAGTGCCGCCCCCGATTTCACCCTTGCCGGCGACACCGGCCCGATCAGCCTCGCCAGCTTCAAGGGGCGCAAGCTGGTGCTCTATTTCTATCCCAAGGATGATACGCCGGGCTGCACGACCGAGGGCAAGGATTTCTCGGCCACCCGCGACGCGTTCGCCGCCGCCGATACCGACATTGTCGGCGTCTCGCGCGATTCGGTCGCCGCGCATGGCAAGTTCCGCGCCAAGCATGGCCTGACCGTCGGGCTGGGCGCCGATGACGATGGCGCGGTCACCGAGGCCTATGGCGTCTGGGTCGAAAAATCCATGTATGGCAAGAAATACATGGGGATAGAGCGCGCCACCTTCCTCATCGACCGCGATGGCAGGATCGCCCAGGTCTGGAACAAGGTGAAGGTGCCGGGCCATGCCGCCGCGGTGCTGGCGGCGGCGCAGGCGCTGGGCTGATCGGGCGATTCGGGCGGGGAGATACGGGCCAACCCGCGTCAGGTTGCATGACAAAGGGTAAATTTGCGCGGGTCATGCTCAATTCATCGCACCACCTCAACGGCTGAACCGGGACACCGCGACCATGGCTTGCGATGGGCGGCGCCGGCTGGTTCTATGGCCATGTCGTCAGGGCCAAGGCCCCGGCGGCAAGGGTCGCCCCGCCAGCCGAGTCGCGCCGTTTCAGGCCGGCGCATTCGCCCAGGTGGATCGTCCCTTCAGTATCGGGTTTGTCGGGGGTTTGACATCGTGATGCCGCAGAAACTGGCCTTTGCCGGGCTCATGCAGCGCGTCGCCGTCCTGCTCCCGGCGCATGAATTCACCTGGCATCGGGCCAATGGTCAGGATCTGACCATCAGGATGGGAACGCAGGCGCAAATCATGGCAATCGGTTCGGCAGTGATGGTCGCGGGCTGGCTGGGAATCGCCACCTCGTCGATGGTGTCGGGCAACACCGATGCCGCGCTGGCCGCCAAGCAGACCGAGCTGGCCCGGATGCACAACGAGCTGCAGGCGATGAAGACCGAAACCGCCGCGCTGAAGGGCGATGTCGCCGCCCGCGCCGCAGCGCTGGAAGCCCGGCAGGCCTTCCTCGCCGCGCTGCTGACCGGCAAGCGGGACATGAACAAGCTGGCGCAGATGCTGCCCCGCCAGGTCGAGGGCAATGCCTATGCCACGGTGCGCGATCTCGTCGGGCCGAAGCTCGCCGCCCGCGGCGCCGCCAAACTCTCCGGCCCGGTGCTGACCGCCACTGCCATCACCGAGCCGTTCCGCGCGCTGGAAAGCCAGCAGCTCGCCTTTGTCGACAAGGCCACCGGCGCCGCCGAGGCCAAGCTGCGCGATACCCAGGCGCTGATCCGCCGGCTCGGCCTCGATCCGGCGCGCTTCGTGCAATCCTCCGACTGGAACGGCTCGCCGCAGACCGGTGTCGGCGGCCCCTATATCCCGGTCAGCGCCGATGCCGAGCCGCGCTTCAAGGACCTGTTCCTCAGCTGGAAGAAGCTGACGACGCTGCAGGCCGGCGTCGCCGCCATCCCGGCCTATCTGCCGGTCAAATCGTTCCGCTACACTTCGGGCTATGGCGTGCGCTTCGATCCGTTCAACGGCGGCGCCGCCATGCACGCCGGCATCGATCTCGCCGGCGCCTATGGCGAACCCATCTATGCCGCCGCCAATGGCGTGGTCATGCAGGCCGGCCGCAGCGGCGGCTATGGCAATCTCGTCGAACTCGGCCATGGCAAGGGCATCGACACCCGCTATGGCCATCTCTCGCAGATCCTCGTGCGCCCCGGTGAGCGCGTCCGCCAGGGCCAGATGATCGGCCGCATGGGCTCGACCGGCCGCTCGACCGGCACCCACCTCCATTATGAAATCCGCGTCGATGGCCGCGCCGTCAATGCGCGCCCCTATCTCGATGCCTCGGCCTATATGCTGGCCGCCCAGGGCGAAGCGCTCGACAGTGCCGCCCCCGCCGAATTCGGCCCGATCCTCGAAGACGATGTCGTCACCGCTTCGGCCGATAGCGCGCCGATGACGCCGATCCGCCGCTACCGCTGACCGTTGCGCCGCGGCGGGTGCGGCCCTACATTGCCGCCATGGACAATGCCCCCCGCCTGATGCCCGCCGCCGCCGCCCGCGTCGCGGTGATCGCTGCCCGGCAGGGCAAGCCCGGTCTGAAACTTCGCCTTGCCGTCGATGGCGGCGGCTGCGCCGGCTTCCAGTACAAATTCGGCCTCGAAGCCGACGCCGCCCCCGATGACCTTGCCGTCGAAACCGATGGCATCACCATGCTCATCGACCCCGACAGCCTGCCCTTCGTCGCCGGTGCCGAAGTCGATTATGTCGAAAAGATCGGCGCTGCGGCGTTCGAAGTGCGCAATCCCAATGCGGCGTCAGGCTGTGGCTGCGGGTCGAGCTTTTCCGTCTGAACACGGATTGCAACGACAATAGAGCCTCCGGCGGCTGGGGCCGTCGGCTCCAGACCCCATTTCGCTTTGGTTTGGCCTGGAAAGCCGCCTGAGGTGCCTTGCGGCAACAAACTAATGGGGTCTGGTTTCTTCGCAATCAGCGTTCAGAACGGCTGAAATGCTGAATGGCGACACGCCCTAGCGCGTCACCGGCCGGCGCGGGTCGCGGAAGCTGAAATCGGCCTTGGACAGATCGGCGTTGTAGCGGACGTTGGACAGCACCACTTCGCTGCGGCCGCCCTGGGCGTCGAGGCTGGTCCAGCCGGCCAGCGCCAGCCCGCCGGGCGCATTGCCGTCGCGGGCGAAGGTGATGGCGAGCGTGCCGAATTCCGGGCGCTTGGGGTCGCGCGCTTCGACGACCAGGCCATTGTCGGCGCTGGCGGCGATGCGGGCGAGGCCGGTCAGATCGGGTTCGGAGGCGAGCAGGATGCCGAGTGGCGTCGACTTCACCGGCCATTGCGAGACCTGGTTCACGGCATAATCGACAAAGGTCAGCGTGCGGCCATTGCCGACGATCAGCAGCTTCGCCTTGTCGTACTGGAACCGGATCTTGCCGGGGCGGGCGAGGATCATGCGGCCGGTCAGCACCTTGCCGTCGGCGCCGGTCTGGCGGAAATCGGCGGACAGGCTGGTGGTGGCCTTCAGCGAGGCCGACACATCGGCGAGGGTCGCGGCGCTGGCGTGCGCAGTGATGGCAAGCAGCAGGGCGGGGAGGATCGTCTTCATGCCCGCCGTCATGCCCGGCGCGGGGTTGCCGCGCAATGAACGCGCTCAGGCGGCGGCAGCGAGGAAGCCCAGTTGCGCGGCCTTGAAGATGGTCTGGCTGCGATTGACGGCGTCGAGCTTTTCGCCGGCGTTCTGGATGTGGAAGCGCACGGTGGCGTGGCTGCGCGACAGGATCAGGCTGATTTCCTTGTCGGTCTTGCCGATGCTGGCCCAGCGCAGGCATTCCACTTCGCGCTTGGTCAGCTGGCAATCGCCGGGCAGCCAATGGCGGCTGCGGTGCGCCTTTACGTAACCGGCAACGAAACGGTGCGACAGCAACCCGAGCATGTCGGCATGCGCTTCATATTCCGCCGACAGGTCGTCGCGGGTCTTGGTCCAGCAATTATAGGTGACGGCGCCGATCTGGCCGAAGGGCAGATGGATGGGGATGACGATCGCGCCGCGGGTCAGCGCGCGCTTTTCGAAATGATCGAGGCTGATCTGGTCGAGATAGACATTGTTCTGGCGGGTGCGAAAGCCGCTGGCATTGACCCAGAAGGGTTCCGATTCATAGCGGCAGGCGCGCGGGATGGGGGAGGACAGCGCCAGCCGCGTATCGGCCCACCAGCGCTCGCCCTCCTCGGTCCAGCCGAAGACATCGGCGGCGAGCACATTGCCTTCGGCATCGACCATCGTCTGTTTCGACGCGATATTGTCGCAGACGGCGACGCGCAGATTGGCAACGCGACGGGCGATATCACACAGGGCCTCGGCCGCGGCGCGGACATCGTCGAGACCGCGCACCGACACGGCGGCAAGATCCGCCGACAGTGAGTCGAAGCCGGTTCCGCCAATGCCCGAAGCGTCTGCAACCATGGCTGATCTCCCCATACCGGTCACCGCAGCCGATGTTTTCATGTGCGCGGCGTCCCGTTCCGGGTTCTGCGACGCTGGCCTCTCCGGGCCTGAGCTGCTCGATGGCGCGAACTCTAAACGCGACGGCGTCAGGCCGCAATGGTCTTTGCGCAGGGCGGCGCGGCCTCAGCGCGGGCCGTCGCGCCCGGTGCCGCCGCCCTGGCCCAGCGGTCCGGCGCCGGCGCCGACCTGGCCGATATTGCCGAACAGTTCCTCGAGGAAGCCGGTTTCGCGGCCCAGCGTCGGTGTCTTGTCCTTTTCGGGCGTGATCTGCGCCACTTGCTCCATGCCGCGACGCTCGACCTTGGTCACATTGCCCTTGGCATCGAAGCTGACGACGAGGATCGACTGTTGGAGCACCTTGGGCTGCACAAAGGCGTATTGGCCGGTGACGCGCGAGATATAATACCATTCGCCGGCATCGAATTGCGCGGCAAAGGTGGGGCGGCCCAGCGTCTTTGCCACCGAATCGCGGTTGTCGACGCCCGGCTGGATCGATGTCACCAGCGTTTCATCGACCAGATAACCCTGGTTCTGGCGGATGCGCGAACAGCCGCTGGCCAACAGGGCCAGCGCGATGCCGCCGACAAGAAGCACAGGCTTACGCATTCAACACTCCCGCAACGCCGCAGCCGGTTGCATGGCGCGTGCGAAGGCTCAATATGCCAAAGTCCGCCGACATCCAAGCGGCATCACCAACAGGCGATCTTGCCCATGACCATCCTGTCCGCCCTGCGCCGCGCCATCGGCGGCGCGCTCACCGCCGAACTGCCGGCGCAGACGCTCTACAATGCCGTTGTCGCCGCCGCGCGCCAGCCGGCGTTCTACCTGGCCGGCGAGGTGCCCGACACGCTCGACGGCCGTTTCGACATGATCGCGCTGGTGCTGTCGCACGTGCTGATCCGGCTGGAGGATCTCGGCGAGGCACAGACCGCCGCCGATGTGACGGAACGCTTCATCGCCGATATGGACGGCTCGCTGCGCCAGGACGGCGTCGGTGACCAGGTCGTCGGCAAGCATATCGGCCGCATGGTGGCAGCGCTGGGCGGCCGGCTCGGCGCCTATCGCGACGCCCGCGCCGATGATTCGGCCCTTGCCGAGGCGCTGCGCCGCAACCTGTGGCGCGGCGAACCCGTGGCCGATGATGCGGTCGACTGGATGGTGGCCGCCGCCCGCGGCCTTGCCGCCGGCCTCGCCACGCGCAGCGCTGCGCAGCTGCTCGCCGGCGATCTGGGGGCCGCCGCATGACGCCCGAATTTTCCCGCCCGTTCCGCGCCCATGACGTCGGCACCCACACCCGCCAGCAGATGATTGAGGCGGAACCCGAGGAGCGGCTGGCGCTGGCGACGCGCTTCGATCTCATCACCCTCGAACGCCTCACCGCCGCGCTGGAACTGCGCCGCGAGGCGGCCGGCATCCGTGTCACCGGCCAGGTCCATGCCAGCGGCGAACAGGCCTGCGTCACCAGCGGCGAGCCGGTGCCGTTCCTCATCACCGAACGGCTCGCCCTGCTGCTGACCGAGGCCCAGCCCGATGGCGAGGATATCGAACTCGCCGATGCCGATCTCGATGCCGAGCCGCTCAGCGGCGACATCATCGACATGGGCGAAATCGCCGCCCAGGCGCTGGCACTGGCGCTCGACCCCTATCCGCGCGCGCCGCACGCCAGGGTGCCGGGCGTCATCACCGAGGAACAGGCCCGCGCCGCCAGCAACCCGTTTGCGGCGCTGAAGCGGGATTGAGCAGCGTTTTCAAAAAAGGGAAGCGGCCTCCGGCGGCTGGGGCCTGAGGCCCCAGACCTCCGTCATTTCGTGTTCAAAATCAGAATGTTGGTACTGTGCCCTGTCAGGAATGGGGTCTGGGGCCTACGGCCCCAGCCGCCGGAGGCTACATTTTTTATCCCTGACTCGTCATCATCGGGTGCCAGGAGTTTTGGCCTGCCGCCTCACTTCTCCGCCACCAGCACCTGCGTCCGGCCGTCGCCGTGCGTCGCGGTCAGCGTCTGCGGCGCCGTGCCGGTGGCCACCCATTGGTCGAGCACGGTCAGCCAGTCGACGGTCACCGGGGCGTCGCCGCCACTGCAATGCAACATGCCCGGCACCATGAACAGGCGGTAGCTGGCGTCGAGTCCCGGTGTCGCCTTCCGCGCGGCGGCGCGATATTCGAGGCTGAGGCCGGGCGAGATCGCCGGGTCGTTCCAGCCGTGATAGCTCAGCAGCTTGCCACCGGCGGCCCGGAAGGCGCGCAGATCGGGATTGTCGGCATTGAGCGTGCCGGCCCAGCGCTTGTGCCCGGCGCGAATGTCGGCGTCGGTCAGGGTGCGCAGGTCGAAGCGCGGATCCTCCTTCACCAGATAGGCGAAGTGATTCCACGGGAACCCGCGCGAGGTGGCTTCGGCGGTGGGGTCGCTGCCGGCGGCGCGGCCCCAGCTGCCCCAGCTGCCGGGCAGGGCTTCGGCGCCGGGCCTCAGGCCGGGGAAGGGCTTGCCGGTGATGGGATCGCGACGGCCGTTGTAGAGCAGGCGGGCGGTCTTGACCTCGCCCGGCATCAGGCAGGTGGCACTGTCGCCGCCCTTGCAGGCCAGCACGCCGGGATCGAAGCGGCAGGCGCGCGGATCGGCGATGTAGCGCTCGCCCTTGCCGCAGGCGGCGAGCGCCGCGGCCTGGAGGGCCGGCAGCTTGGTGGCGGGCAGGCTGCGGCCGGGCAGCAGCGATTCCCTGACCACTTCACCGGCGATGCCGAGCATCCGCGTCCACGGCCAGGCCGGGGCACCGGCGACGATGCCATCGAAATCGCGCGGGTAGCGCTGTGCCGTCATCAGCGCTTCGCGGCCACCATCGGAGCAGCCGAAGAAGAAGTTGCGACTCGGCGCCGGGCCATGCGCGGCGATCACCGCCTTGGCCACGTCGGTGGTGGTCTTCACCGCCCGCCAGCCGAAATCTATGACCTTTTCGGGATGCCCCAGCGCCCATTTCGCCGACGTGCCATCAGGGTCCTGATGGCCATCGTCGGTGCCGGCGGCGGCATAGCCCTTGGACAGCGCCAGCGTGATCAGGAACCAGGGGATTTGCCCGGCAAAGCCGCCATTGCCGACCTGGACGAACTTGCCGTTCCACGCCGCCCCTTCCGGCATGACGACGGCGATGCGGACATCGGAATCGGCGCTGGGCCGGGCGGTGACCAGCACGCGGCAGGCCGGCCTTGCCAGCGGCACGGCGACGCCACCGATGGTGAGGCTGGAGACGACACCCGCCTCGGTGACCGTCGCCGCCGGCAGCGCCAGCGCGCGCAGATCGTCGCAGGCGGCCATGGCCGGGGTGGCCGCGAGGCCGAAACCCAGTGCCAGCAATTGTCTTTTCACCGCCGTCTCCCCATTTTGATCGTTATCAAGGTCATCGCCAATGGCTGCGGCCATGGCAAGCGGCCACTTCGCCATATCGATGACGCAATCGGATATTAGATCAGCCCCATGAACGCTCAGGCCAGACATGGCGAAACCTTTGCCGCGACCCCCGCCCGGGTGGCCGACGACGCCGCGATGATTCGCATGGCGGCGCAGCTGACGCGTGAGTTGAGTGCCGCGAAACCAGCGCTGTACTGGGCAGATTTCCTCGGCTCGGCGCTGCTCGGCTATGCCGGGCTGGCGCTGGCGATCCTGACCGGCGGCTGGCTGGCACTCGTGGCCGCCGCTGTCGCCGTGCTGGCGCTCTACCGTGCCGGCAGCTTCATCCACGAAGTCTCGCACCTGCGTCCCGATGCCGTGCCGGGGTTCCGCACCGGCTATAATCTCATCATCGGCGTGCCGCTGCTGGTGCCATCCTTCATGTATGAAGGGGTGCACAGCCTGCACCATGCCCGCACCCGCTATGGCACCGCCGAAGACCCCGAATATCTGCCGCTGGCCCGCATGAAGCCCTGGACCGTGCCGATGTTCGTCGCGGCCTCGGCGCTGGCGCCACTGGCGCTGATCATCCGCTATGGCGTGCTGGCGCCGCTGGGCGTGGTGATTCCAGCGGTTCGTCGCCTGCTGGTGGCGCGCTATTCGGCGTTGGCGATCAACCCGGACTTCCGCCGCCGTGCCCCCGACGGTGATTTCGCCCGCCACTGGACGCGCTGGGAAGCCGCCGCCAGCCTCTGGGCGCTGGCGCTCATCGCCGGCCTTGCCTCCGGGTTCATCCCGCTCGCCGGCTTCGCCATCGCGCTCGCCATCGTCTCCGCTGTCATGGTGCTCAACCAGATCCGCACGCTCGTGGCGCATCTGTGGGACAATGACGGATCGGTGCTGACCGTCACCGGCCAGTATCTCGATTCCGTCAATGTGCCGCCACCCGCCCTGCTGCCGGCACTCTGGGCGCCGGTCGGCCTGCGCTATCATGCCTTGCACCATCTGCTGCCCGGCCTGCCCTATCACGCGCTTGGCGAAGCCCATCGCCGGCTGACCGCGGCCATGCCGGTCGAATCGCCCTATCACCGTGCCAGCTATCCCGGCCTGCCGGGGCTGGTGGTGCGGCTGGTGCGCGGCGCGCCGGCGGTTTAGGGCGTTTTTGCCGCCGGCGGCTGGGGCCTCGGGCCCCAGACCCCGATTCATTGGGATCGCCCGTAAATCCTGGCATTGTCTTGCTGAACTTGTTTCAGCATCCAGCGCACCAACGGGACACACTTGCGTTTGGGATGGTGGATGCTGAAACAAGCTCAGCATGACGAGGGTCTTTGAACAGCGCGCAGTCTCTCAAGCGCCCCAAAGGAATTGGGGTCTGGGGCCGCCGGCCCCAGCCGCCGGCGGCAGTCCTGCCGTCCTCACAACCGACAGTTTCCCCCGCCGCGCGCCGCATGCCATGATGCCCGGCAAACGGGAGGACGCGCCATGCCGGCTGCACTGAAGGGCATTCACCACAGCGCCTATCGCTGCCGCGATGCGGAGGAGACGCGCGCCTTTTACGAGGATGTGCTGGGCCTGCCGCTGGCCGGGCTGGTGATCGAGGAGCGCGAGCCCGGCAGCGGACGGAAAAATCCGTTCGTGCATATCTTCTTCGCGCTGGGCGACGGCAATTTCCTCGCCTTTTTCGATGCGCCGGGCAGTGCGACGCCCGAGGCGTTCCAGCCGGTGCACGGCTTCGACCGGCATGTGGCGTTCGAGGCAGCAGATGCCGCGGCGCTGGCGGATTGGCAGGCCAAGCTGAATGCCGCCGGTATCCCCTGCTTTGGCCCCATTGACCATGGCTTTGTCCGGTCGATCTATTTCCAGGATCCCAATGGCCTGCCGCTGGAAATAACGCTGCGGGTGGCGGACCATGATGCGATCATGGCGGCGGAGCTGGCGGCGCATCGCGCAGGGCTGGCCGAATGGACGGCGCAGAAGCGCGCGGCGGCGGTCGCTTGAGCAGGTATCAGCGCGTCCCCCTGCTGCTCGGCTGGCGCGAGCCGGTGGGGTTGCGCGACACCTATGGCGGCATCGACGGTGTGGTGGCGCTGCAGGCGCAGCATCTGAAGCCGGAGACGCCGTCCGACACCATCGTCATCTTCATGCACCCGATGGGCATCATGCATTATCTGCCGCTGCCGGGCGCGCTGGCGGCGGCGGGGGTGCATGTGCTGTCGGCGGTATCGCGCTATCCCAACAACGACAGCGCGCTGATCATGGAAAAGGTCGCCATCGATCTTGGCAAATGGATCGAGCATTGCCGCACGAAGCTGGGCTATGCCCGGGTCGTGCTCGGCGGCTGGTCGGGCGGCGGCAGCCTGGCGCTGTTCTACCAGGCCGAGGCGGAGGAGCCGCGGGTGCGGGCAACGCCGGCCGGCGATCCGCCCGATCTGACCGCGGCGGGGTTGCCTCCGGCCGATGGCGTGATGCTGCTGGCGGCGCACGTCAGCCGGGCGCACACGCTGACCGAGTGGCTGGACCCGTCGATCATCGACGAGAGCGATCCGACCCGGCGCGATCCGGCGTGGAACCTCTATGATGCCGCCTGTGCGCAGCCGCCCTACAGTGCGGCGTTCCTGGCCGAATTCCGGGCGCGGCAGCTGGCGCGCAGCCGGCGCATCGATGCCTGGGTGCTGGAGACACTGGCCGAACTGCGCCGTCGCGAAGGGCCGCATGCCGAGCGCGCCTTCATCGTCCATGGCACGATGGCCGATCCGCGCTGGCTCGACCCGGCGGTCGACCCTAATGATCGCACGCCGGGGCGCTGCTATCTGGGTGACCCGCGGCTGATCAACGATTCGCCCGGCGGGCTTGGCCGTTTCACCACGTTGCGCGCCTGGCTGAGCCAGTGGAGCCATGACCTGAGCCATGCCGATGGCGTCGCCTGCGGGCCGCGCATTTCGGTGCCGGTGCTGGTCATCGGCAACAGCGCCGATGATGCCTGCACGCCGTCGCATACCCGGCGCCTGTACGATTGCGTGGCGCAGGTGCCACGGCAGCTGCATGTCGTCGCCGGCGCCAGCCATTACTACGCCTTCCAGCCCGACAAGCTGGCGGAAGCCACGGGCGTGGTGACCGGCTGGCTGGCGGAACACGGGTTTCACTAAGACGATAAAGGCCCGGACTCCGGGGGAAGAGTCCGGGCCTTTCGCGGCGTCAGATGGTCAGGTCAGGCTGAAACCACCCGGCCGCGACGGCGACGGGCGGCAAAGCCGACCATGCCGAAACCGGCGATCATCAGCGCCCAGCTCGCCGCTTCCGGCACGGCGCTGATCGCGACATTGTCGAGCACGATGCCGAATTCGCTCTGGTCGAGGCTGCGGAACTGGATGTTCTGGAACGCGCTGCTGGCCACGAAGCGATAGGTGTAGGTCTGCCAGCGCATGTCGGTCGGGCTGTTGGCATCGGTGAGCACATAGTCGAAGATGCTGGGTGAGCCACCGGTTGCCGAAACCACGGCGCGCTTGGTCTTGGGGCGCACCGCCGGATCATTGGGGTCGGCCGACAGGTCGAAGCTGATCTGATAGGTCAGACCCTGGGTGAAGCCGCCGATGCGCTGCATCACGCCGCCGGGCGTGCCGGTCGACAGATCGACGCTGCGGTTGCCGTTGGACGCCTGATAGACGGTCGAATCGACCAGATCGACGCCGTCTGCCAGCACTTTCCAGCCGGGCAGCGAGGTGCTGTCATCGGTCGCCAGAGCCGCAACCCCGGACGGGCCGATGGCGATCCCGTCTTCAAAGCTGCCGTTGACGACCGTGACGGCGCCGGCCGCGCTGGACAGCGCCAGCGCCGACCCCATCAAAAGCAAAAGTCTCATGCTACGCTCCCTTAACAACGCACACGTCGATGTGTGCGGCAGTCAAGGTGATGCAGTTTTCATGCCAAACCGAAAAATACGACAAAACAGCCAATTTGGCTCTATTTGATATTTGTGGCCTGTAAGCCGTGGTTTACAAGACCCGGTAAATATCGATTTACTTTATTGAATTTCGCAAAAAATTATCTTTATTGTATTGTTTTCAAATCATTAAACTGGCAGCGGTCGTGATGATTTCTAATTACAGGAAACGTGCCACAACTTCGCGATAACTGCGGCTGACCTTCACCTGGGTGTTCGAACCCAGCACCAGGAAACATTCGCCATTGGTGTGCGGCTTCACGCTCTTGATATTGTCGAGATTGACGATGGTGGAGCGATGGATGCGCTGGAATTTGCGCGGATCGAGCCGCTTTTCCAGGTCCTTCATGGTTTCACGCAGGATCAGCGTCTGATCGGCGGTATAGATGCACATGTAATCGCCGGCGGCATCGATGCGTTCGATATCGCCGACATCGACGCGGAAGATCTGGCCGCGATCCTTGATGTTCAGCACCTTTTCATAGCGATTGGCCGCCGGCGCATCGCTGTCGCTGGCCAGATCGTCGGGCATGGCATCGGGCGCCACTTCGGTCAGGATCTCCTTCAGCCGTTCGCTGTCCTCGCAGCTGCGCTTTTCATTGAGGCGCTGGCGCACACGGTCGATGGTGGCGGCCAGCCGCTCCTCCTCCACCGGTTTCATCAGATAGTCGACGGCCTGCGCCTCGAACGCCTTCAGCGCGTGCTGGCCAAAGGCGGTGACGAAAACGAACAGCGGCGGTTCGATGTCCGACAGGCCGGCGACGACCGAAAAGCCGTCGAAGCCCGGCATCTGGATGTCGAGAAAGACGAGGTCGGGCTTCAGCGTCTTGACGGCGCGGATCGCTTCGCGGCCATTGGCGCAGCGCTCGATGATCTCGACATCGTCAAAGGCCTGCAGGCGCAGCTCCAGCCCCTGGATGGCCAGCGGTTCGTCATCGACGATGATGGTGCGGATGGGCATGGGTTCCGGGCTTTCCTATTGGGCCGCGATGCTGTGCGGCGCCACGATGGGTGCCCCCAATCGATTGTCATTGCGGCCATCGCCCCCGACGGCCGCAACACTGTTCTCTGTCTGATATGGAATGTCGATAAGCACGATCAACCCCTTGGGGGCATTATCGGCCAATTCGAAGCGGTGATCCTCGCCATAGGCCTGGACCAGCCGTTCGCGGATATTGGCGATGCCGACCTGCGTGCTGCCGGGGGAGGCTTCGCCCTGCGTGCCGGCCAGACCCGGCCCGGTGTCGGCGATGGTGATGACCAGCCGGTCGGCCATGCGGCGCGCATCGATGATGATGTCGGCGCCGTCTTCACTGGGCGTCACCGCATATTTGATGGCATTCTCGACGATGGGCTGCAGCAGCAGCGACGGCAGTCGCGCCTCCATGACATCGGGCGCGATATCGAAACGGGTGCGCAACCGGCTTTCGAAGCGGGTGCGCTCGATATCGAGATAGAGCTTCAGCGCTTCGGCTTCCTGCGCGACCGTCGCCAGCCCCTCGCGCTCGCCGACAAGGCTGTAGCGCAGGAAGGAGGCGAGCCGTGACAGCATGGCATTGGCGCGCTCGGTCTGTTTCAGCAGCACCAGGGTCGAAATGGAATTCAGCGTGTTGAACAGGAAATGCGGGTTGAGCTGGTAGCGCAGCATCTCCAGCTGCGCCGAATTGGCCTGGGCCGCGACATTGATCATGCGTTCCGATTGTTCGGCCAGCATCAGATAATAGTTGATGCCGTAATAAAGGCCCGTCCAGGCGCCGAGCACCGAGAAATCAAGGAGGATGGCGCCCAGGAACTCGATGCCCTGCGGTTGCCAGCCGGGCTGGTAGAAGGTGGCGTGCGCCCAGACCTCCAGCACCGAGAACAGCGCCGAAGCGCCGCCGAGGATGACGAGGCTCAGCGTCCAGACGAAGACCGGCTTCATCGCGATGATGCGGCGATAGGCGGCGGCCATCAGCAGGGTCAGCGAAAAGCCGGTGGCGGTGACGATCACCGCCGGCAGGATGAAGGCAATGCCCATCGAATTGGCGAGGCCCGACAGCGCGCGCAGCAGCAGATAGGCCAGCCAGCCGCCGCCCTGCAGAATCCAGAAGGCGCGATTCTTGTCGTGAAAAAAGCTGGTGCGGCGCAGATCATCGAACATGGCTGCCCCATCCATAGCCGATTGTGCCGGAAATGGCGAACCGGCCGCCAAAGGCGCCAATGGCGGCCGGATTCCGCCAGCGTTTCCGGTCGCGGGCTGTTCAGGCGGCCCGCAAGCCTTTATCCGGGTGGCATGTCGCTTTCCGCCGAACAGCTGCGCCAGTCGCTCGATCATATCGCCGCGCTTGACCCCCGCATGGCGGCGGCGCTGGCCGGCGCCGGCTATCCGGAACCGCGGCTGCGCGATCGCGGCGCCGATACGATGATGCGCGCCATTGTCAGCCAGCAGGTCAGTACCAAGGCGGCGGCGAGCATCTGGACGAAACTGGAAGCGGCCTGCGGCGGCGACATGACCGATTATGCCCATATCGCGGCAATGCCGTTCGACCAGCTGCGCGGCGCCGGCCTGTCCGGGCAAAAGGCCAGCTATGTCCAGGGCCTTGCCCAGGCCGTCGCCAGCGGCCAGATCGATTTCCACGCCTTGCCCGAAGACGACGAGGCGGCGATTGCCGCGCTGACGGCGCTGAAGGGCATCGGGCGCTGGTCCGCCGAAATCTATCTGCTGTTCGCCGAAGGCCGCGGCGACGCCTTCCCGGCCGGTGACCTCGCCGTGCAGATCGCGCTGGGCCGCGTGCTCGGGCTCGACAGCCGGCCGAGCGAGAAGCGCACCCGCGAACTGGCGGAGGCCTGGCGGCCGCACCGCGGCGCGGCGGCGATCTTCCTGTGGCACCACTATAACATCGTTGCGTTATGATCACCGACATCACCAGCCCGGCCAACGCCGTCTTCAAGGCGTTGAAATCGCTGAACGAGAAGAAGGGCCGGCGCGAAACGGGGCTGTTCCTCGCCGAAGGGCTGCGCGTCTGCACCGAAGCGCTGGCCATGGGCCATGTTCCCAAATATCTGATCTTCGCCAGCGATGCCGAGGCGCATCCGCTGACCCAGGCGCTGATCGCCGCCACCGTGCAGGCCCGCGGCCTCGCCATCCGCAGCACCCGCGAGCTGCTGCACCGGCTGACCGGCAAGGACAATCCGGGCGCCGTCGCCGCCGCCTATACCATTCCCGATACCGGGCTGGACCGCATAGACCGCAGCACCGCCAAGCTGTGGGTCGTCGCCGAAAATCTGAAGGACCCCGGCAATCTCGGCACCATGTTGCGCACCTGCGACGCCACCGGCGCCGGCGGCGTCATCCTGCTCGACCAGAGTTGCGATCCCTTCTCGCTGGAGGCAGTGCGCGCCTCGATGGGCGGCATCTTCACGCGGCAGGTGGCACAGGCGTCGGGCGCCGACTTCCTCCATTGGCTGCGCGCCGGCGCCGGCCAGCTGGTCGGCGCTGCGCTCGATGGCCACACCGTCGATTACCGCGCCCATAGTTTTGCCGCGCCGGTGTTCCTGTTCATGGGCAATGAACAGTCCGGTCTGCCGCCCGCGTACGTTGCCGCCTGCGATGCGCTGGTGCGGCTGCCGATGCGCGGCACGGCGGATAGTTTGAACGTGGCGGTGGCAACGGCGGTGCTGCTCTATGCGGCGCTGGCGCAGCTGGAGCCGCTGGCGCTGGGTTGAATTGCCTCCGGCGGCCTCTAATCTAGCCTAGCTTCGCAGCGCCTCGATCGGGCTCAGTTTCGCCGCGCGTGTCGCCGGCCACCAGCCGAAGAAGATGCCGATGCTGGCGGAAACCGCGAAGGCGATGGTGACGGCGAAGGGGGTGACGTCGGTGGCAAAGCCGACAGCGCCGCCGGCGAGCATGGCGAGGCCGGTGCCCACCGCGACGCCGACGCCGCAGCCGATCAGCGACAGCATCAGCGCTTCCAGCAGGAATTGCAGGCGCACCGCCGCCCGGCTGGCGCCGATGGCCATGCGGATGCCGATTTCGCGGGTGCGCTCGGTGACCGACACCAGCATGATGTTCATGATGCCGATGCCGCCGACAACGAGGCTGATCGAGCCGATCGCGGCGAGCAGCAGCGAGATGGCGCTGGTCGTGGTGGTCAGCGTGTCGGTGATGGCGGTGAGGTTGGCGACCTGGAAATCGTCCTGGTCGCCGGGGCGCAGCCGGTGCTTCCGCCGCAGCAGCGCGTTGATGTCGTCGGTGACCGGGTCGAGCGCTTCGGCCGAGGCGACGCTGACCGAGATGGTCCGGATCGAACGGCGGAAGAAATTGCCCTGCAACAGGCGCAGCGCGGTGGTCAGCGGCACGACGATGACATCGTCACGGTCCTGCCCGCCAAAGCCCTGACCGCGCTTTTCGAGCAGGCCGATGATGGTGAAGCTGATGCCCTTGATGCGCACCATCTGGCCCAAGGGATCATTGGCGCCGAACAATTTGTCGGCGGTGGTCTGCCCCAGTACGGCGACGCGGGCACCGGCGCGTTCCTCGCGATCGGTGAAGATGCGGCCGTCCTCGACCGTCCATTCATTGACGAGGAAATAGGCCGGCACCGATCCGGTGACATTGGTCGCCCAATTGGCCGGGCCGGCGACGGCCTGGGCCGGGACGCTGGTCGACGGCGCGGCGGCGACGACATTGTCGAGCCGGGCGATGGCATCGGCATCATCGATGCGCAGCGAGGCCCCGGTGCCGGCGCCACCAAAAATGCCACCCTGGCGGCCGCTGCCGGCGGTGACGATCAGCAAATTGGAGCCGAGGCCGGCGATCGATTCCTGCACCTGTTTCTGCACGCCGCCGCCGATGGCCAGCATCAGGATGACGGCGGCAACGCCGATGATCATGCCGAGCATGGTCAGCGCCGAGCGCAGCCGGTTGGCGATCAGCGCGCTCCACGCTTCGGCGAGCATCGTTGCGATCATGCCGCGACCTCTGCATGCCCGAACAATGCCGCATCGGTCGGCGGGCCATCGTAGAACACCAGCCCGTCCTGGATGCGGACGACGCGGTTGGTCGCCTTGGCGACTTCGGGATCATGGGTGACGATGACGACGGTGACGCCCTTGTCCTCGTTGAGCGCGCGGAACAGCGCCAGCACCTCGATGCCGGTCTTGGTGTCGAGCGCACCCGTGGGTTCGTCGGCGAGCAGCAGTTCCGGGTTGTTGGCGAGGCTGCGCGCCACGGCGACACGCTGCTGCTGCCCGCCGGACAGCTGGCTGGGCCGGGATTTCGGCTTGTCGCCGAGGCCGACGCTGGCCAGCAGCGCCTGAGCCCGGGCCTCGCGCTCGGCGCGCGGTACGCCGGAATAGACCATCGGCAGCGCGACATTGGCCAGCGCCGAGAGCCGCGGCAGCAGGTTGAACTGCTGGAAGACGAAGCCGATGCCATCGTTGCGCAGCCGGGCCAGCTGGCCTTCCGACAGTGTTGCCGTATCGGTGCCTTCGAAGCGGTAATGGCCGTCCGTCGGTGTATCGAGGCAGCCGATGATGTTCATCAGCGTCGATTTGCCGGAGCCGGACGGGCCCATGATCGCCATGAACTCGCCTTTCTCTACCGACACGGTCACCCCGTGCAGGGCGCGGAATGTTCCGGCTTCGGAGGCATAGTCCTTCACGACCGCATCAAGGGCGAGCAGCGCCGTCACGAATCGCTGCGCTCCCTGGTCGGTGCGCCCTTGCCATCGGCGCCGCGGCCGCCATTGGCGCTGGGCCGGCGGGTATCGGGCGGGCCGCCGAAGATGCCGCCGCCCTTCTTGTCCGGGGCATTGCTGGCGGTGATGACGATGTCGCCGGCGCTGAGCGGCCCGGCGACGATTTCGGTATTGTCGGCATCCGACGGCCCGGCGCGCAGCCGGCGCGGCTGCGGCTGGCCGTCCTTCAGCACGAACACCGTCACCATATCGGCTTGCGGCGCCCGCGCCTTGGCGCCCGGCGCCCGGCGCGGCTTGTAGCCCGCGGGCTTGAAGCTGAGCGCGGCATTGGGGACGAGCAGCACGCCCTTGCGATCGGACACGACGAAGCTGGCATTGGCCGTCATCCCCGGCAGCAGCGCGCCATCGGGGTTCGCCGCCTTCACGATGACGGTGTAGGTGACGACATTCTGCTGGGTGGTCGGGTTGAGGCGGATCTGGTCGACCTTGCCCTCGAACTTGCGGGTGCCATAGGCGTCGACGGTGAAATCCACCGTCTGCCCGGTCTTCACCTTGGCGATATCGGCCTCGGCGACTGCGGCCTCGATCTGCATTTCAGTGAGGTCGCGGGCGATCTGGAACAATGTCGGGGTGTTGAACGAGGCGGCGACGGTCTGACCGATGTCGATCTGCCGGCTGATGACGACGCCCGACACCGGCGAGCGGATCACCGAGAATTCGAGATTGGCGCGGTCCTGGCGGATCTGCGCCTCGGCCTGCTGCACCTGGGCGGCGGCACTTTTGGCCGATGCCAGCGTCGTCTCATAATCCTGGCGGCTGATATAGTCCTGCTTCACCAGCTGGGCGGCACGCGCGGCATTGGCGGCCTGCAGTTGCGCGGTGGCGCGGGCGTTGGCGAGCTGGGCCTCGCTGGCCTGCAGCCGCGAATTGAACAGCGCCGGATCGAGGCGCAGCAGCAGCTGCCCGGCCTTCACCCGATCGTTGAAATCGGCATAAAGCTCCTGCACCGTGCCCGACACCTGGGTGCCGACGGAAACGACGCGCACCGGGTTGATGATGCCGTTGGCGGTGATTTCCTCGGTCAAATCGCCCTTCACCACCTCGGCGGTCTTATAGGGGTCGATGACCGGGGGCGGGTTCAGCCGCTTCCAGACGAACCAGCCGGCGACCAGCGCGATCAGAATGGCGATGATGATCCAGCTGCGCCGCTTCATGCCGAAAATCCCTGGATTATGCTCATCTCAGCGCCGTTCCCCATCGATCGCTTCGCCGATGCCGCCGACGGCGCGGGCCAGCTGGGCATTGGCGGTGCGGACATTGAATTCATTCTGCGCCAGCTGCTGGCGGGCGCCGGCCAGCGCACTCTGGGCGTTGAGCAGATCGGCAAAGGTGCCGACCCCGGCCTTGTAACGCCCCTGCGCCAGCGCGGCGGATTCCGTGGCGCTGGCGACCAGCGCCCGCGCCGTGACGAGGCTGGCCAGCGCATTGTCGAGCGCGACATAGTTGGAATAGACGCTCAGCCCGGCCTGTTGCCGTGTCTGTTCGGCCAGCGCCGTCTGTCGCTCGGCCTCGGCGCGGGCAGAGGCGATGTTGTAGCGCTGATTCCAGCCCGAAAAGATCGGAATGGCCAGCGACAGGCCGACGACACCGCTGTTGCGATCGATGCTGGTATCGACGGCCGACAGCGTGTTGGTGGCGGATACCGATACGCTGGGCCGGCCGGCCGATTGCTGGGCGCGGACATTGGCGTTGGCATTGTCGACATTGGCGCGGGCGGCGACGATGTCGGGGCGCAGCCGCTCGGCATCGGCGATCAATGCATCGGCGCCGCGGCGGAGCATGTCGCCACTCGCCAGCGGCGCCGGCGGCGCGAGGTCGAGCGTCGTCTGCGGCGGCAGGCCGGCGGCGACCGCCAGCTGCGCTGCGGCGGTGCGGATGTTGCCGCGCGTCTGGATCAGCGTCAGCTCGGCCTGGGCCAGGCTGGTTTCGCCCTGCAACTGGTCGGCGCTGGTGGCGACGCCGGCGGTCTTGCGGCCGGCGGCGAGGTCGCGCGACTGGCGGGCAAAGGCGACATTGGCGATATTGGCCGTCTCGACGGCGCGATTGGCGAGCAGGCTGTTATAGGCGGTGACGACATTCAGCACGACGCCCTGGGCGGCATCCGCGTACAGCGCCAGCGCGGCGCGTTGCCGGGCATCCGCCGCCTCGATCCGGGCAGCGCGGCCGCCGCCATCGAACAACAGGTAACGCACGGCGAGGCTGGCCGAGGTGTTGACCTGGTTGGAACTGCTGCTGCCGCCGATGATCTGGCCGTTGCTGTCGACAAAGCCGCCGGAATTGAAACTGTCGTTGCGCACGAAGCTCGGCCCCACCGACAGGTCGACGGTCGGCAGATTGCCGGCGCGGGCGATGCCCTGGCCGGCGGCGGCGGCGCGCACGCTGGCCCAGGACACGCGGGTCTGCGGATTGCGGCACAGCGCGACATCGACGAGATCGGGCAGGGTCAGCGGCCGCGCCGGCAGCTCGCCACAGGGCGCCTGGCCGGCGCTGACCGGCGGCGGCGCCACCGGCATCAGCCCGCGCGGATCGTCATGACTGGACGGACCGGCCAGCGCCAGGCCCGGAATGCCGGCCACGATCAGGAACAGGGAGAGCCGGGAAATCGTCAACACGTCGCAACCTTTAACGCAGCAATGCCTTACGTGGCTAGCACAGTTCTTCCCCCGCGCGCGATGTCGCAGGCCGGCGTTCCTGCATACGAATACCCGCCACGCCGGCTGCGTCGGAATTGCGAACCGGCACGCCGCTGTGGCAAGGGCGATGCCGGGGGTTGATGATGACAGGGACGGCAACACCGGCACTGCTGCCGCCCTCGGTGCATGGCACCGAGGCGCTGCTGTTCAGCGTGCTGGTGCAATTGATCATCATGATCGGCGCGGCGCGCGCCATGAACATCCTGTTCCGGCGCTGGGGCCAGCCGGGGGTGATCGGCGAGATCATCGCCGGGCTGTTGCTGGGGCCGTCGCTGCTCGGCGCGGTTTTTCCGGAGGTAGCGCTGGCGATGTTCGGGGCCAAGCCGCAGCCGGCGGTGACCGTGCTCAGCCAGCTGGGGCTGACGCTGCTGATGTTCCAGATCGGCATGGATTTCGAATTTTCGCATCTGAAGGACAGCCGCAACCAGCGCGGCGTCGCCGCCATCGCGCTGGTGTCGGTCAGCGTGCCGTTCGCGTTCGGCTTCGGTCTTGGCCAGCTTTCCGCCGCGGCGCTGGCGCCGGGCATCGACCGCCTTGTCTACAGCCTGTTCCTCGGCAATGCGCTGGCCATCACCGCGCTGCCGATCCTGGGCCGCATCCTCAACCAGTTCGGCCTCAACCGCGCGCCGCTGGGCGTGGTGGCGATCGCGGCGGCGGCGCTCAACGATGTCATGGGCTGGCTGCTGCTCGCCGCCATCACCGGCATCGCCGCGGCGCAATTCTCGGGCAGCCATTTCGCCCTGCAGGTCGGCGGTGTCGTCGCGCTGGCACTGGCGGCGAAGTTCGTGCTGGCACCGCTGGTCGGCCGGCTGGTGGCGCAGCTGCCGGTCAGGGACGGCCAGCTCGATGCCACGCTGACCGCCGTCGCGCTCTGCCTCGTCTTCGGCCTCGCGATCTGCACCTACAAGCTCGGCATCTTCGCCATCTTCGGTGGCTTTCTCGCCGGGCTGGTCTTCCACCCGCATGCCGATTTCGTCGCCGCCTGGCGCCGGCAGGTCGGCCAGTTCGTGCTGGTCTTCTTCCTGCCGATCTTCTTCACCTTCACCGGCCTGCGCACCAATCTGCTCGGGCTGGGCGTCGGCGATCTCGGCTGGCTGGCGCTGGTGCTGGGGCTGGCGATCATCGGCAAGATCGTGCCGGTCTATGTCACTGCCCGCCTGTCGGGCTTTCGCCACACGGAAGCGACGATCCTCGGCAGCCTGATGAACACCCGTGCGCTGATGGAACTGATCGTCCTCAACATCGGCTATGATCTCGGCTTCCTGCCGCAAAAGATGTTCACCATGCTGGTGGTGATGGCGGTGGTGACGACGATCATGACCGGGCCTTTGCTCACCCGGCTGCTGCCGCGCATCGGCCATGTCATTCCGAAAGGCATCGAGGCATGACCGCGCCCGCCGGCGACCGCGCCATCCGCACCATCGCCATCGTCGGCGGTGGCTCTGCCGGCTGGATGGCGGCGGCGGCGCTGTCGCGGGCGCTGGGCGCCGCCATCCGCATCGACCTGATCGAGTCCGACGAGATCGGTACCGTCGGCGTTGGCGAAGCGACGATCCCGCCGATCAAGCTGTTCAACCAGCAATTGGGCATCGACGAGGCCGAGTTCATGCGGGCGACGCAAGCCTCGTTCAAGCTCGGCATCGAATTCGTCAATTGGGGCCAGCAGGGCCAGCGCTATTTCCATCCCTTCGGCACCTATGGCGCCGAATTCGACACGGTGCCGCTGCACCAGCACTGGCTGCGCCAGCGGGCGCTGGGCCAGGCCCCGCCGCTCGATGACCTGTCGATGGCCTGGGCGGCGGCGCGGCGCAACCGCTTCGCCCCGCCGGCGCGCGACCCGCGCCTGGTGCAATCGACCTTCGACTATGCCTATCATTTCGATGCCGGGCTCTACGCCGCCTTCCTGCGCCGCCAGTCGGAAGCGCGCGGCGTCGTCCGCCACGAAGGCCGCATCGCCAGCGTGAGCCGCCACCCCGAAACCGGCCATGTCGCCGGCGTCACGCTCGGCGACGGCCGCACGCTGGCGGCGGATTTCTGGGTGGATTGCTCGGGCTTTCGCGGTCTGCTGATCGCTGGGGCGCTGGGCACGCCCGATGAGGATTGGTCGCACTGGCTGCCCTGCGATCGCGCGCTCGCTGTCCCCTCCGAACGCGGCGACTTCACCCCCTATACGCGCAGCACTGCGCACAGCGCCGGCTGGCAATGGCGCATCCCGCTGCAACACCGCACCGGCAATGGCTATGTCTATTGCAGCCGGCACATTTCGGATGACGAGGCGGCCGCCACCCTGCTCGCCAATCTCGATGGCCGGCCGCTCGCCGATCCGCGCCCGCTGCGCTTCGTCACCGGCCGCCGTGCCCAAGCCTGGCGCGGCAATGTCGTCGCCATCGGCCTCGCCGCCGGCTTCATGGAGCCGCTGGAATCGACCAGCCTGCACCTCGTGCAATCCGGCCTGCAACGCCTCATCGCACTGTTTCCCGATCGCGATTGCGACCCGCTGGTCAGCGCCGAATTCAACAGCCTGACCCGCACCGAATGGGAACGCATCCGCGATTTCCTCATCCTCCACTATCACCTCAACAGCCGCACCGATGCCGCGCTGTGGCGCGACTGCGCCGCCATGCCGATCCCCGACACGCTCGCCCACAAGATCGCGCATTTCGGCGCCTGGGGCCGCCTCGTCTCCGATGGCCCGGAACTGTTCCTCAACCCGTCCTGGCTTGCCGTCCATATCGGCCAGGGCCATGTCCCGCGCGCCCATGCGCCCATCGTCGACACCCGTGATGGCGTCGATGCCGCCCGCCACCTCGCCGGCCTGGCGCGCGTGATGGCGGAAGCGGCGGAGGCCATGCCGACGCATGCGGACTTCGTCGCGACGCATTGCGCGGCGGGGTGAGGCTCAGGAAGAAGGCCTCCGGCGGCTGGGGCCGTCGGCCCCAGACCCCAATCATTTCATGCGCACATATGCGCCGTCATCAGGGCTGAATTTATGTAATCGGGGTCTGGGGTCTTCGATCCCAGCCGCCGGCGGCGCCTCGCCTCATCCGCCCAGCGACGACCCTCGTGTCACCAGCCGCACCGGCAGCATGGTATTGCCGGCGTCTTCGCCGCGGATCAGCGCCAGCAGCGTATCGACCAGCACGGTGCCGGCGCGGCGCGGGTCCTGCATGACGGTGGTCAGCGGCGGGCTGGCGAGGCTGGCGGCGGGCAGATCGTCGAAACCGACGACGGCGATGCTGCGCGGCACCTGGCGGCCGGCGGCGGCCAGCGCCCGCATGGCGCCGATGGCGATGAGGTCGCTGGCGGCGAAGATGGCGTCAAAGGCGATGTTGCTGGCGAGCAGGGCTTCGGTGGCGGCCTGGCCGGCGTCTTCGCTGCTAATGGCGTCGCGCTGCAGGGCGACGTCGGTGGCGATGCCGGCGTCGGCCAGCGCCTGGCAATAGCCGTGATAGCGGGCGAGGAATTCCGGATAGCCGGGGGTGGCCGTGCCGATGAAGGCGATACGGCGGCGGCCCTGCAGGATCAGGTGCGCGGTGGCATCGGCGCCGCCCTGGGTGTTGTCGCTGCCGATGGTCGGGCCGAGTTGGCCGATTTCCGGCGCGCCCCAGCGCACGAAATGCGTGCCCTGTTCGATCAATTGTTCGAGGCGGGGGCGGTATTCGAGGTAATTGCCATAGCCGAGCAGGATGATGCCATCGGCCTTGCGACTGTCCTCGTAATCGACATGCCAATTGCCCGACAGCTGCTGGAACGAGATCAGCAGGTCATAACCGCGCTGGGCGCAGGTGCGGGTGATGGAGCCGAGCATCGACAGATAGAAGGGATTGATCAGGCTGTCGTCGGGGGTGGGATCCTCGAAGAACAGCAGGGCGAGCGTGTTGGAGGCCTGGCGGCGCAGGTTGGACGCGTTCTTGTCGACCTTGTAGTTCAGCGCCTCCGCGGCGGCGAAGACGCGGGCGCGGGTGGCTTCGCTGACGGCGGGGCTGCCGCTCAGCGCGCGCGACACCGTCGGCTGCGACACGCCGGCCAGCGCCGCGATATCGAACGATGTCGGTCGCCGCTGCATTGCTGGCGTTCACTTCCCCAAAAGCTGCGTGCCGAATTTTCCGGTCTTGATCCGGCCGAAAGCCTAGACCCCGGCCCGGCGTGGCGCAAATGCCACGTGAATACGTATGTCTGCGCCCATGTCGATATTGCCAGCAGTGTTGCCGCCGCGCGACAAGAGCAGCGTCAATCTGCCGCAAAAGACACACAATGTGTCATCGGCATTCTTGGGGGGCCCCAGACATGCGTTCTGTTGTGAAGACTGTTGCCGATCGCCGCCAGCTGCTGCTGGGTTCGGCCATGCCGCTCGCGCTGCTGCTGGCGACGCCGGCCTTCGGCCAGGCTGCGCCGGCCAAGACCACCACGGCGGCTGCCGCTGCCGATGATGCCGAGGTGATGATCATCACCGGGTTCCGCGGCTCGCTGCGCACCGTGCTCGACAACAAGAAGAATTCCGACCGCATCGTCGAATCGGTGTCGGCCGAAGACATCGGCAAGCTGCCTGACAACAGCATCGCCGACGCTATCAGCCGCCTGCCCGGTCTGACCACACAGCGCCTCAACGGCCGCGCCCAGGTCATCTCGATCCGCGGTTTCGCGCCCGATTTCTCGACGACGCTGCTCAATGGCCGCGAACAGGTCACCAACAGCGACAACCGCAGCGTCGAGTTCGACCAGTATCCGGCCGAAGTCATGAACCAGGTGCTGGTCTACAAGACGCCGGATGCGACGCTGGTCGGCCAGGGCCTGTCGGGCACCGTCGATCTGCAGACCATCAAGCCGCTGACCTATGGCAAGCGCGTCATCGCCGGCAGCATCCGCGGCGAATATGTCGACACCGGCAAGCTGAATTCCGATTCCTCGACGACCGGCTTCCGCGTTTCGGGCCTCTATGTCGACCAGTTCGCCGACGGCAAGGTCGGCATCATGCTCGGCGGTGCCTATACCGATTCGCCGACGCAGACCGAGCGGTTCAACGCCTGGGGTTATCCCAATGCCAATGCCAGCAATGTCGTCATCGGCGGGTCGAAGTCGTACATCGACAGCTCGACGCTGAAGCGCGCCGCCGTCATCGGTGCCATCGAATTCAAGCCGGTCGAAGACCTGACCATCGCCGTCGATGGCTATTATTCGAACTTCAAGGAAAACCAGACGCTGCGCGGCATCGAACTGCCGCTGTACTGGAGCGCGGCACAGCTGCAGCCCGGTTTCACCACGGCGGATGGCCTGGTCCAGCAGGGTACGTTCAATGGCGTCAAGGGCGTCGTTCGCAACGATGCCAACCGCAAGGATGCCGACCTGTTCGCCTTTGGCGGCAACATCAAGTACGACAATGACGACTGGACGGCGATTGCCGATCTCAGCTGGTCGAAGATCGACCGCCAGGAACTGGTCCTCGAAACCTATTCGGGCACCGGCCGCAACGCGCTCGGCGCCACCGACAATATCGGCTTCACGATGACCGACCGCGGCGCCGTGTTCAAACCGACGCTCGACTATTCCAATCCCTCGCTGATCCGCCTGACCAGCCCGCAGGGTTGGGGTGGTGACATCGGCGGCACGCCGGGCATCAAGAATGGCCAGGACGGCTATTACAACAACCGCACCGTCAAGGACGAGCTGATCGCCTTCCGCGGCAGCCTGGAGCGCAAGCTCGACGGCCCGATCAGCGCCATCCAGGTCGGCGGCAACTATACCGATCGCAAGAAGTCGCTGACCCCGGACGAATTCTTCCTCGGCCTGAAGGGCAACACCGATGGCCTGACCAGCGTCGCGGTGCCGCAGAACTTCCTGCTGCAGCCGTCGTCGCTGGGCTTCCTCGGCCTCGGCAATGTCATCAGCTATGATCCGGTCGCGCTGGCCAATTCCGGCATCTACAATTTCGTCCGCAACCCCAATGCCGATGTGAACACCAAGGGCTGGACGGTGAAGGAAAAGGTCTACACCGGCTGGGTGATGGCCAAGCTCGACGCCGATCTCGGCGCCGCGCACCTGACCGGCAACATCGGCGTCCAGGTCATCCATGCCGACCAGAGCTCGACGGCGCTGATCTCGTCGAACCTCAACGGCACGATCACGTCCACT
>NKIQ01000004.1:40450-165977 GCA_002256005.1 Alphaproteobacteria bacterium PA4
AATATACCGATGTGCTGCCGAGCGCGAACCTGTCGTTCCGCTTCGACAATGAAATCGTCGTGCGCCTCGGCCTGTCGCGTCAGGTGGCGCGTCCCCGCCTCGACGACATGCGCGCGGCTGTGAACTACAATTACAACCTCAGCCTGTCGCAGACCCCGGGCGTGACGCCGTGGAGCGGTGACGGTGGCAACCCACGCCTGCGCCCGTGGCGCGCCAATGCCATCGACGTTAGCGTCGAGAAGTATTTCGGCCGGCAGGGCTATATCGCCGGGGCCTTCTACTACAAGGACCTGAAGAGCTATATCACCCAGGTGCGGACGCCATTCGATTTCACCGGCTTCCCGATCCCGGCCGGCACGCCGGAACCGCTGACTCGCCAGGGCTTTGTCACGCAATGGGTCAATGGCGCTGGCGGCAACCTCTATGGCTTTGAAGGTTCGGGCCAGCTGCCGTTCGCCCTGCTCAGCAGCGCGCTCGATGGCTTCGGCCTGACCGGCTCGGTCTCCTACACGGTCAGCAATGTGGCGGCGACGCTGGGTGGCAAGCCGGAGGATCTGCCCGGCTATTCGAAGTGGGTGGTCAACGCGACCGGTTATTTCGAAAAGAACGGCTTCTCGGCCCGCGCCTCGCTGCGCAACCGCTCGTCCTATCTGGGCGAACTGCGCGGCTTCGGTGGCGGCAATGAACGGCGCCGGGCGCGCGGTGAAACCATCGTCGATGCCCAGGTCGGCTATACGTTCGAATCGGGCACGCTGAACGGTGTTTCGGTGCTGTTCCAGGCCCAGAACCTGACCAACGCACCGTTCGCCACCTTCAACCCGCCGAACGACAACCAGATCATCGATTATCAGCGTTACGGCCGTCGCTATCTGCTCGGCGTCAGCTTCAAATACTGATGATTTCGGCCCCCGCGCCTTCGGGTGCGGGGGCCATGTTCTGGCGCTATAAGGCCTTGGGGTTCGGCGGGTTGGCGCCGATGCCCGTGTCTTGGCCGGTCTTGGTGGATCGAGGGTCGCAATGCCGCAAGGCCCGCTGCAGGAAATCGTCATCGTCGGCGGCGGCACCGCCGGCTGGATGACGGCGGCGGCGCTGTCGCGCTTCCTCGAAGGTGCCTGCCGCATCCGCCTGATCGAATCGGATGCCATCGGCACCGTCGGCGTCGGTGAGGCGACGATCCCGCAGATCCGGCTGTTCAACGCCGGGCTGGGCATCGACGAGGATGAGTTCATCCGCGAGACGCAGGGCAGCTACAAGCTCGGCATCGAATTCGTCGACTGGCATCATGTCGGCAGCCGCTACATGCACGCCTTTGGCAGTGTCGGCCGCGATATCGGCCTGTTGCCCTTCCATCATTACTGGCTGGCCGGCCGCAACGCCGGAACGGCCGCCGATTTCGGCGCCTATTCGTTCAACGCGGCGGCGGCGCGCGCCAATCGCTACAATCGCGGTGCGCCCTCGGTTGCCGGCCTGCCCGAGCTCGTCCACGCCTATCATTTCGATGCCGGCCTCTATGCCCGCTACCTGCGCCGCTATGCCGAAGCGCGCGGCGTCGTTCGCCACGAAGGCCGCATCACCCGCGTCGAACGCGATGGCGAAAGCGGCGATGTCCGCCAGCTGACGCTTGAGGATGGCAGCGTCATCGCCGGCCAGCTGTTCATCGATTGCACCGGCTTTCGCGGCCTGTTGATCGGCGAGACGCTGGGCACCGGTTATGAAGACTGGTCGCAATGGCTGGCCTGTGACCGGGCCTATGCCGTGCCCTGCGCGTCCGCCGACTTCACCCCCTATACCCGCGCCACGGCCCGCGCCGCCGGCTGGCAATGGCGCATCCCGCTGCAGCACCGCACCGGCAATGGCCATGTCTACAGCAGCGCGCACATCTCCGACGATGAGGCGGCGGCGACCCTGCTTGCCCATCTCGATGGCGAGGCGCTGGGCGAGCCGCGGCCGCTGCGCTTCACCGCCGGGCGCCGGGAACGGATGTGGGCGCACAATGTCGTCGCCATCGGCCTGGCCTCGGGCTTTCTCGAACCGCTCGAATCGACCAGCATCCACCTCATCCAGTCGGGCATCGCCCGGCTGCTGACCTTGCTGCCCGATGCCGGCATGGCGCCGGCGCTGCGCGATGAATTCAACCGGCAATCGGCCTGGGAGATCGCGCGCATCCGCGACTTCATCATCCTCCATTACAAGGCGACGGCGCGCGACGACACGCCCTTCTGGCGGCGCGCCCGCGACATGGCGATCCCGGACGATCTCGCCGATCGCATCCGGCTGTTCGCCGAAACCGGCCGGGTGCGGCGCGACCATGACGAGCTGTTTACCGAAATCGGCTGGACGCAGGTGTTCCTGGGGCAGGGCATCGTGCCGGCGGCGCCGCACCCGCTGGCCGGGCTGGTGGCGCCGGCCGACCTTGCCGGCTTCCTCGCGCAATTGCAGGGCGCCATCACCCGGGAGGTCGCCAGCCTGCCCGATCATGCGGCCTTCATCCGCCGCCACAATGCCGCCAACCGACAGGTGTGACCGATGTTTGCGCTGCTTGCCGCCCTTCTCGCCACCGCCGCCCCGGCCCCGACGCCGGCCGAAACCGCCATGCGGCAACGCCCGGCAGCGGACGAGATCATCTATTTCGCGCTGCCCGACCGCTTCGAAAATGGCGACCCCGGCAATGATCGCGGCGGCCTTGTCGGCGACCGGCTGGTCACCGGTTTCGATCCGACGTCAAAGGCCTTCTACAATGGCGGCGACCTGAAGGGCCTGACCCAGCGGCTGGACTATATCGCCGGGCTAGGCGCCACGACGATCTGGCTCGGGCCGATCTTCAAGAACAAGCCGGTGCAGGGTGGGCCGGGCCGGGAATCCGCCGGCTTCCACGGTTACTGGATCACCGATTTCACCCGCGTCGACCCGCATTTCGGCAGCAATGACGATCTGAAGGCGCTGATCGCCGCCGCCCATGCGCGCGGCATCAAGGTCTACCTCGACATTGTCACCAACCACACCGCCGATGTCATCCAGTACCGCGAATGCGTGGACAAGCCCTGCCCCTATCGCACGCGCGGCGATTATCCCTACAGCCGGCGCGGCGGGCTCGCCGGCGCTGCCATCAACGACGGTTTTACCGGCGATCATGTCGCCAGCGCCGCCAATTGGGCAAAGCTGACGCGGCCGGATTTTGCCTATACGCCGTTCGTGCCCAAGGGCGAGGAACACGCCAAGACGCCCGACTGGCTCAACGATCCCATCTATTATCACAACCGCGGTGAATCGACGTTTCGCAACGAAAGCTCGCAGTTCGGCGATTTCGTCAGCCTTGATGACATCGCCACCGAACATCCGCGTGTCGTTGCCGGGCTGATCGACATCTATGGCTGGTGGATCGATGAATTCGGTATCGATGGCTATCGCATCGACACTGCCCAGCATGTGAACCCGGAATTCTGGCAGCTGTTCGTGCCAGCCATGCAGGCACGGGCGCGGGCGCGGGGCATCCCCAATTTCCATATCTTCGGGGAAGTCTCGATCGACGAGGTCGATGTCGGCCGGCTCGCCCGCCATACGCGCGTCGATCGGCTGCCCAATGTCCTCGATTTCGCCACCTGGGCAGCGGCGATCGATGTGATCGCCGGGGCCAGGCCGACCAGCGCACTCGCCCGGCTCTATGCCGATGATCCGCTGTATGAAGGCGGCACCGCCACGGCGCGCAGCAACCCGACCTTCATCAGCAATCACGACAAGGGGCGTTTTGCCTATCATGTCGCCCGGGCCAACCGCAGGGCCGGCGCCGACGAGCTGGCGGCGCGCGTGCTGCTCGGCCATGCGCTGATGCTGTTAGGGCGCGGTGTGCCGACGCTCTACGCCGGCGACGAACAGGGCTTCGTCGGTGACGGCAACGACAATGACGCGCGTGAGCCGCTGTTTGCCAGCAAGGTCGCGAGCTACAATGACAATCGCCTGCTCGGCAGTCGCGCTAGCACCGCCACCGCCAATTTCAACGCCGACCACCCCTTCTATCGCGCGCTCGCCGAGATGGCCGCGGTGCGCAAGGCCGATGCGCGGCTGCGCCAGGGCGAGACTCTGGTGCGCGAAGCCGGCGATACGCCGGGCATTTTCGCCATGTCGCGCGTCATCCCCGGCCAGGCCGGCGAAACGCTGGTCGCCATCAATACGACGACCAGGGCGCTGACTGCCAATGTCCGCGTCGATCCCGCCTCGCTGGCCTGGACGCGCAGCGCCGGCGCCTGCCCCGCCACGGCCGCCGCGCCGGGCACATTGACCATCAGCCTGCCGCCGCTCGGCTGGGCTGTCTGCCGTTCCGAAGGTGAAGCCAAGTGACGATGACCCTGCCGGGCGCAACCGAAACCGCCCCCACCCCTGCTGCCAAGGCCGC
Source organism: Alphaproteobacteria bacterium PA4 (assembly GCA_002256005.1). Lineage (GTDB taxonomy): Bacteria > Pseudomonadota > Alphaproteobacteria > Sphingomonadales > Sphingomonadaceae > Sandarakinorhabdus. The sequence continues at coordinate 44,841 of NKIQ01000004.1, forward strand.
CGACAGCTGGTGGCGTGGTGCCGCGATCTACCAGATCTATCCGCGCAGCTTTTCCGATTCGAACGGCGATGGCATCGGCGATCTCAACGGCATCACCCGCCATCTCGATCATGTTGCCTCGCTCGGCGTCGATGGCATCTGGCTGTCGCCCTTCTTCACCTCGCCGATGCTGGATTTCGGCTATGACGTCGCCGATTATTGCGATGTCGATCCGATCTTCGGCACGCTCGCCGATTTCGATGCGCTCATCGCCCGCGCCCATGCGCTGGGGCTGAAGGTCATCATCGACCAGGTCTATTCGCACACATCCGACCAGCACGCCTGGTTCCAGACCAGCCGCGCCAGCCGCGACAATGCCAAGTCGGATTGGTATGTCTGGGCCGATGCCAAGCCGGATGGCTCGCCGCCCAGCAACTGGCAATCGGTGTTCGGCGGCCCGGCCTGGACCTGGGATGCCCGGCGCGGCCAATATTATCTGCACAATTTCCTGGAAGGGCAGCCCGACCTCAACGTCCACAACCCGGCGGTGCAGGACGCGCTGCTGGGCACGGCGCAATTCTGGCTGGATCGCGGCGTCGATGGTTTCCGCATCGATGCCATCAATTTCGCGATGCACGACCCGCAGCTGCGCGACAATCCGCCGGCCACCGGCAATCACAAGCGCACCCGGCCGTTCGATTTCCAGCAGCACATCCACAACATGTCTCACCCGGACATTCCGCAGTTCCTGGAGCGCATCCGCGCGCTGACTGACAGCTACGACGGCCGCTTCACCGTCGCCGAAGTCGGCGGCGACAACAGTATTGCCGAAATGCAGCTGTTCACCAGCGGCGGCCGCCGGCTGAACAGCGCCTATGGCTTCAACTTCCTCTATGCCGAGCGGCTGAACGCTGCGCTGGTGCGCGATGTGCAGGAAGAATGGCCGGATACGCCGGACATGGGCTGGCCGAGCTGGGCCTTTTCCAACCATGACGCGCCGCGCGCCGTGTCGCGCTGGGCGGCCGGCGCCGATCATGATCGCTATGCCGCCATGGCGTTGCTGCTGCTGGTCGCGCTGCGCGGCAACATCTTCCTCTATCAGGGCGAGGAGCTCGGCCTGCCGCAGGCCGAAATCGCCTTTGAACATCTGCGCGATCCGGAAGCCATCACCAACTGGCCGCTGACGCTGGGCCGCGATGGCGCACGCACCCCGATGCCATGGCGATCGGGGGCGCCGCAGGCCGGCTTCACCACCGGCACGCCCTGGCTGCCGCTGGGCGGCGGCCATGATGCCCGCGCCGTCGATGTGCAGAATGCCGATCCGCGCTCGCTGCTGGCGCTGACGCGGCGGCTGCTGGCGCTGCGCCAGGCGGAACCGGCGCTGCGGCTGGGCGATATCCGGGTGAGGGCGGCCGATGGCGACCTGCTGGTCTTTGATCGCCGCCATGACGATGCAGTGCTGCGCTGCGTGTACAACCTCGGTCCGGCGCCGCTCGACCATGCGCTCGGCGATGGCTGGGCCATTCTCGACAGCGTCGGCGACGCCGACGCCGACCGATTGCCCGGCCATAGCGGCCTGATTGCGAGGCGTCTGTGATGCGGATGCTGATGGTGTTGCTGGCCCTGCTCGCCAGCCTGCCAGCGCTGGCGGTGACAGTCGCCTCCCCCGATGGCCGGCTGGTCGCCAGCGTCGACCTGGATGGCGATGGCCGGCCGATGTGGTCGGCGACGCGCGATGGCAAGCCGCTGGTGCTGCCGTCGCGGCTGGGCTTCATCCTGGGCGATGCCCCCAAGCTCGATCGCGGCCTGGCCATCGTTGCCGAGCGCCGCGCCAGCAATGACAGCCGCTGGGAACAGCCCTGGGGCGAGCGCCGCTTTGTCCGCGATCATTACAACGAGCTGACGGTGACGCTGGCCGAAAAGGCCGGGTTGCAGCGCCGCTATGATCTGGTGATGCGGGTGCATGACGATGGCCTTGGCTTCCGCTCCGGCTTCCCCGACCAACCCAATCTGAAGACGCTGCGCATCGTCGCCGAACTGACCGAATTCCATGTCGCCGATGCCGCCGGCGGCAAGGCCTGGTGGATCCCGGCGCTGGAATGGAACCGCGAGGAATATCTCTACCATGCGACGGGCATCACCGAAGTCGGGCTCGCCCAGACGCCGCTGACCCTGCGGACCGGCGCCGGCACCTGGCTGTCGATCCATGAGGCCGCGCTGGTCGATTATGCCGGCATGAACCTGCAACCGGCCGGCGACGGCCTGTTCCGGGCGCAGCTGACGCCTGCCGGCCTCGGCCCCGCGGTCACCCGGAATTCTCCCTTTTTCACCCCCTGGCGGACCCTGATGGTGGCGGACAGCGCCCCCGGCCTCGCCAATTCGTCGCTGATCCTCAACCTCAATGAACCCAACAGGCTGGGCGATGTCAGCTGGGTGCACCCGTGCAAATATACCGGCATCTGGTGGGGCATGCACCTCGACCAGCAGAGTTGGAGCAGCGGGCCAAAGCATGGCGCCACCACCGCCAACGCGCTGAAAATGATCGATTTCGCCGCTGCGAACACATTCTGCGGCGTGCTGATCGAAGGCTGGAATATCGGCTGGGACGGCAATTGGTTCGGCGATGGCTGGGATTTCAGCTTCACCAAACCGTATCCGGATTTCGATATGGCGCGCATCACCGCCTATGGCCGCAAGCGCGGCGTGGGCCTGATCGGCCATCACGAAACCGCCGGCAACCTGTTGAATTACGAGGCGCAAATGGCCGCCGCCTTCGATTATGACCGCGCCAATGGCATCAATACGGTGAAGACCGGCTATGTCGCCGACGCCGGGCAGCTGCAGGTGGCGGCGGCAACGCCGGGTTTCGGCACCGATGGCAAGCCGCACGATATCAGCTTCGAATGGCACGAAGGCCAGGCCAGCGCCCGCCATCACGTCAAGGTGCTGGAGGAAGCGGCCAGGCGCCAGGTCTCGATCGTCTCGCACGAACCGATCAAGGACACGGGTCTGCGCCGTACCTATCCCAACTGGCTGTCGCGCGAAGGCGCCCGCGGCATGGAGTTCAACGCTTGGGGCAACCCCAACAATGGCCCGGAGCATGAGGCGACGCTGGCCTTCACCCGCCTGCTCGCCGGGCCGATGGACTATACGCCGGGCATCGTCAGCCTGATGGGCCGCGGCCAGCGCATCCCCTCGACACTGGCCAAGCAGCTGGCGCTCTACATCACCATCTATTCGCCGGTGCAGATGGCCGCCGACCTGCCGGAAAATTACGCCAAGGCGCCGGCGGCGCTGCGCTTCATCCGCAGCGTGCCGGTCGACTGGCAGGAATCGATCACGCTCGCCGGCCAGCCCGGCAGCCATGTCGTCACCGCACGGCAGGACCGTGCCGGCAACGACTGGTGGCTGGGCGCCGCTGGCGGCAAGACGGCGGTCGATGTGTCGGTGCCGCTGGCTTTCCTCGGACCGGGTCGCTGGCGCGCCGAAATCTGGCGCGATGGCGCCGCCGCCGACACAAATCCCTTCGACATGGTCGTCGAGCAGCGCGATGTGACCGCCGCCTCCAGCCTTGCGCTGCGGCTGGCCAGTGGCGGCGGTGGGGCCGCCGTGCACTTCAAGCGGGTGGGCGGGCAATGATCAGCCGGCGCAGCCTGATCGCCGCTGCAGCCTTGCTGCCGATGGCAGCGCGCGCCGGCGAATCGATTCAGTTCAGCCGGCTGCCGATGGTCGCCGGCGCGGGGCTGAAGCCGCGCCACATCGATGTCTGGCAGCCGCCGGGCAGCGAGGGCCAGGCGCTGCCGCTGCTGCTGATGCACGACGGCCAGAATCTGTTCGAGCCGGCGTCGTCTTACGGGGGCAAGACCTGGCAAGTGGCGGAAGCGGTGATGGCGCTGGTCGCTGCCGGCACCATCCCGCCGGTCATGATCGCCGGCGTCTGGAACAGCGGTGACCAGCGCTGGCGCGATTATGTGCCGAAGCAATTGCTCGATCGCCTGCCACCGGCGCTGGCTGCGGACTTCCGCACGGCCAATGGCGGCGATTCGCTGTCGGACGCCTATGTCGGCTTCCTCGCCGATGTCGCGCTGCCGCTGCTGCGCCAGCGCCACGCCATCGAACCCGGCAAGGTGACGATCATGGGGTCATCGATGGGTGGCCTTGCCTCGCTGAACGCCGTCATTCGCCGGCCGGATGTGTTCGCCGCCGCCGGGTGCGTGTCCACGCATTGGCCGGTGTTCGCGCCCACGCCGGCTGCGGCCCCTGGCATCGAAACCGCCATCACCGCCTGGCTGCGCGACGATCTCGGCGCGCCGGCCGGGCGGCGGCTGTGGTTCGACCATGGCGACCAGACCCTCGACCAATATTACGCCCCCTTCCAGGCCGTCGCCGATGCCGCGCTGGTCAGGGCCGGCTGGCAACAGCCCCGCGATTTCACCACCCGCGCCTATCCCGGCGCCGCCCATGATGAACCGAGCTGGGCAAAGCGCGTTGCCGATCCGCTGACATTCCTGTTTAAGACGAAGGCATGAGCCAGCCCTGTTCGAATCTCCTGCTGTTCGGCGCCACCGGTGACCTGTCGAAGCGCATGTTGCTGCCCTCGCTGTTCGGGCTGGATGCCGATGGCCTGCTGCCCGATGGCCTGCGCATAGTCGCGACGGCGCGCAGCGACATGGATACCGCGGCCTTCCGCACACTCGCCGCCGAGGCGCTGACGCAATTCATCGAAACGGAGCGCCGGGTGCCGGCGACGGTCGCGCGCTTCCTCGGCCGCCTTGCCTATGTGCCGCTCGATGCCAACCAGCCGGACGGTTTTGCCGCACTCGCCGAAGCGGTCGGCGACACCAGCAACCTTGCCATCTTCCTGTCGACGGCGCCCAGCCTGTTCGGCCCGACCATCGCCGGTCTCGCCGGGGCAGGCCTCGCCGGCCCCGGCGCGCGGCTGGCGCTGGAAAAGCCGCTGGGCAGCGACCTCGCCAGCAGCCGCGCCATCAACGACGCCGTCGCGGCGGCCTATCCCGAATCCCGCACCTTCCGCATCGATCATTATCTCGGCAAGGAAACCGTGCAGAATCTGCTGGCGCTGCGCTTCGGCAATGCGCTGTTCGAGCCGCTGTGGAACGCTGCCGGCATCGACCATGTCCAGATCACCATCGCCGAAACCGTGGGGCTGGAAGGCCGCGCCGGCTATTATGACGGCATGGGCGCACTGCGCGACATGGTGCAGAACCATATGCTGCAATTGCTGGCGCTGGTCGCCATGGAGCCGCCGGCACGCTTCGACCCGACCAGCGTGCGCGATGAAAAGGTCAAGGTGCTGCGCTCGTTGCGCCCGATCGATGCCGCCAGCGTCGATGCCTGCAGCGTCCGCGGCCAATATGGCCCGGGTGCCATCGGCGGCCAGCCGGTCAAGGGCTATGCCGAGGAGCTCGGCCAGGCGTCGGGCATCGAAACCTTCGTGGCGCTGAAGGCGCATGTCGACAATTGGCGCTGGAAGGGCGTGCCCTTCTATCTGCGCACCGGCAAGCGCCTGCCCGAGCGGCTGAGCGAGATCGTCATCCAGTTCAAGGCGGTGCCGCATTCGATGTTCGGCGAGGCGCCACTGAAGCCCAACAAGCTGATCCTGTCGCTGCAGCCCGATGAGAATATCGGCCTGACGCTGATGGCCAAGGCGCCGGGGCTGGATCGCGACGGGCTGCGGCTGCGCGAAGTGCCGCTCGACATCGGCATCAACAATGCCTTTGCCGATGTGCGCCGTCGCATCGCCTATGAACGGCTGCTGCTCGATCTGATCGAGGGCAAGCAGACCCTGTTCGTGCGGCGGGACGAGGTCGAGGCACAATGGACCTGGATCGATGCCATCCGCGCCGGCTGGGATCGCGCCGGCGTCACCGCCAAACCCTATGCCGCCGGCAATTGGGGCCCGTCGGCCGCCATCGCGCTGACCGAGCGGGACGGTGTCAGCTGGCATGACTGACACGATCGAGATCGTCGCCGCCGATATCGGCGGCACGCACGCGCGCTTTGCGCTGGCGCGGGTCGGTGGCGGCCGCGTGCTGGCGATGGAACCCGAGGTCAAGCTGCGCACCGCCGAGCATGCCAGCCTGCAGACGGCGTGGGAGGCCTTTGCGGCCAGCATCGGCCGGCCCCTGCCGCGCGCTGCCGGCATCGCCGTCGCCGGGCCGATCAGCGGCGATGTGCTGAAACTGACCAACAATCCCTGGATCATCCGCCCGGCGCTGATCGGCGAGAAATTGGGCGTCGACGCCCATGTGCTGGTCAATGATTTCGAAGCCGTCGGCCATGCCGTGGCGCAAGGAGCGGACGGTGATTTCGCCGAACTCTGTGGCCCGGCCGGGCCGCTGCCCGCCACCGGCATCATCAGCGTCATTGGCCCCGGCACCGGCCTCGGCGTCTGCCATGTGCTCCGCCAGCCCGGCACCTATCATGTCACCGCCACCGAAGGCGGCCATCTCGATTTCGCCGCCACCGATTCGATCGAGGACGCCATTCTGAAGCGCGCCCGCCAGGAATTCCGCCGCGTCTCGGTGGAACGGCTGGTCTCCGGCCCCGGCCTGTCGGTGCTGCACGAGGCGCTGGCGGTGATCGAGGGGCGTTCCTATCTGCCGATGGAGAACAAGGCGCTGTGGGAGCTGGCGCTGTCGGGGCAGGACAGTCTCGCCAATGCCGCGCTCGATCGCTTCTGTCTGGCACTCGGCGGTTTCGCCGGCGACATTGCCCTGGCGCAGGGCGCGGCCGGCGTCGTCATCGCCGGTGGCCAGGGCCAGCGCCTGCTGCACCATCTGCCGACGTCCGGCTTTCGCCAGCGCTTCACTGCCAAGGGGCGGTTCGAGGCGCTGATGCAGCAGATCCCCGTCCGTATCATCACCAGCGCCGAACCCGGCCTGTTCGGTGCCGCCGCCGCCTTTGCCCGGAGATTCTCGTGACGCCATACATGAATATCGACAGCATCATGCAGGCCGCGCCGGTGATTCCGGTGCTGATCGTCGATGATGTCGCCGATGCGGTGCCGATGGCGGAAGCGCTGGTCGCCGGCGGCCTGCCGGTGCTGGAGGTGACGTTGCGCACCCCGGCGGCGCTGGACGTGATCGCCGCCATGGCGAGGGTTCCCGGCGCCATCGTCGGCGCCGGCACCGTGCTCAACCCGGCCGATCTCAACGCCGCCATCACCGCCGGCGCCCGCTTCATCGTTTCGCCGGGGCTGACCGAACCGCTCGGCAAGGCCGCCATCGCCAGCGGCGTGCCGTTCCTGCCCGGCATCGCCAATGCCGGCGACCTGATGCGCGGGCTCGACATGGGCCTCGATCGCTTCAAATTCTTTCCCGCCGTCGCCAGCGGCGGCCTGCCGGTACTGAAAGCGCTGGCGGCGGTGTTCGGCCAGGTGCGTTTCTGCCCCACCGGCGGCATTTCGCTGGGGAGCGCGCCGGAATGGCTGGCGCAGCCGTTCATCCGCTGCGTCGGCGGCAGCTGGCTGGTGACGCGCGGCGAGCGCGACTGGGCGGCGGTAACGGCGCGGGCCCGCGAGGCCGCGGCGCTGCGCGGCTGATTGCCATTACCGTATTGTTAATATAACACAGTCGGCATGAGCCAGCTGACCCTCACCGCCGTTACCAAACGCTATGGCCGCAAGACCGTGCTGGACAGTGTCTCGCACGTTTTCACGCCGGGCCTCACCCTGCTCGTCGGCCCCAGCGGCGCGGGCAAATCAACGCTGCTGCGCCTGATCGCGACGGCGGAGGCGCCGAACAGCGGCAGCCTCGCCTGGGATGGCGGCAACCGCAGCGCGCTGCGCCGTACGCTCGGCTATGCCCCGCAGGCGGTCGACCTGCCGGACGATCTGACGGCGCGCGAATTCGCCCTGCACATCGCGGCGCTGAAGGGGCTGGAGGCCGGGGTCGCCGATCGCCAGTTCGGCCAGATCACCGACGCCATCGGCCTTAACGCCGACATCAACAATCGCATCGCCAGTTTCTCGGGCGGCATGCGGCGGCGGCTGATCTTTGCCCAGGCGCTGCTCGGCCAGCCGCAATTGCTGGCGCTCGACGAACCGACCGCCGAACTCGACGGCGAAACCGCGCGCAAGCTCGGCGCGCTGATCGTCGAAAGGGCGAAGGAGGCGGTGGTGGTGATGACCACCCATCTTGCCGATGAACTGGCGCCGCTGGCCACCGCGGTGCTGCGCGTCGAAAATGGCCGGCTGACGCCGCAGTGACGACGGCTGTCATCCAGTCGTCGTTCGCGACGTCGCTGGCGCGCTATGGGCGCAGCTGGGGCCTGTGGCTGCTGCTGCTCGTGGCGCCGATCGGGGCGCGCTACATGGTCCCGCATGGCGACGGCAGTGGTGTCGTCATTGCCATCGGGCAGCGGCTGCCGGTGATGACCTCGCCCTTCCTCGGCATTTCGCTCGGCATCGTCGTCTCGACGCTGTTGCTGCCCGTCGCCTGGATGTATCTGCGCGCCAACACCAACCGCCGCCAACCCTGGCAGGTGGAGGAGGTCACCGCCGCCTCGCGCATCGCCATCGCGCTCGGCCGCTTTGCCGCCGACAGTGCCGTTCTGCTCGCCGTGCTGGTGGCGCTGACGCTGGCGGGCTGGATTCTCGGCTGGCTGCTGGCGCCGGTCGGCGGCTTCGACGCCGGCGCCATCGCGCTCGGGCTTTGGCTGGTGGCGGCGCCGGCCCTGCTCGGCGTGGCGGCGCTGCGCATCCTGTTCGATGCCATGCCGATGACGCGTGGCGGCTTTGGCGATTTCCTCTATTTTGTCAGCTGGATGGCCTCGATCATCGCGCCGGTCGGGGCGGCCGACAAGGCAGCGAGCTTTGCCGCCAACATGTATGATTTTCCTGGCTTTGTGCGGCCGCTGCAATATGGCGCGCCGGGCGGTGCCACCGATTTCGCCATCGGCGGTGTGGAGGTGCTCGCCGGGTCGGTCGATCTCGATGTCATGGCCGGGCTGTTCTCGCCGGGTTACATCGCCTCGCGGCTGGCCTGGGCCGGGATCGCGGTGGCGCTGACGCTGCTGGCCGGACTGGTCTATCGTCCGCACCGCGCCACCCAGCGCCAGCTGGCGCCGGGCCGGCTGGCACGCTGGCTGAGCGCCGGGCCGCCGCCGGCGGTGGCGACCGCGCCGCAGCGGCCACGCCGGATCGCACTGCCCTTCGCCGGGCTGGTCGTTGCCGAGGCGCGGCTGATCCTCGCCGGTCGCCTGTTGCCGGTGCTGGCGCTGGCCGCGCTGCTGTTCGCTGGCACAAGCGGCGATTTCCGCCACTCCGCCAGCCCCGCGGCACTGCTGCTGCTGGTGTTCGCCCTCACCGCCCATGCCGGGCGCAGCGAGGCGCGCGGGCTGGTGCGGCTGACCGCCACCGCCCCGCAATCGCCCTGGCACCGCCGCGCCGCCTTTGTCATCGCCGGCGGCACCCTGTCGCTGCTGCTGGCGCTGCCCGGCCTGCTGCATGCCGCGCCCGCCACGGTGCTGCTGGCGGCGGTCGCCGGCACAATTGCGGCGGTCGTTGCCATCGCGCTGGCGCTGCTCAGCGGCTCGGGCTTTGCGGCGCGTATGCTGTTGCTGATCCTCTGGTATGTCTATCTGTCGAGCTGACCCCGCAGCAATGGGGGGTTGAACCCCGGCGTGCCGGGGCCGAAGATGCGGCAAAACAACGGTCCTGGGGGAATTGCCATGCGGAAACCTGCCTTGCTGCTCGCGCTGACGCTGGCAACGCCGGGGGCGGCGCGCACCATCATGGTGGCGCCGGGCGGCCAAGCGCAGGAAGCACTGCAGAGCGCGCTGATCATGGCGAAGCCCGGTGACCGCGTGCAGCTGGCCGCCGGCCGCTATGCGCTCGTTGATGGCCTGTCGCTGGATGTCGCCAATGTGACGGTCGCCGGCGCCGGGCCGGGCAAGACCATCCTCGACTTCACCGGGCAGAAGGGTGAGGGCGAAGGGCTGCTCATTACCGCCAACGCCGTCGTCGTCCGCGACCTGGCGGTGGAAAATGCCAAGGGCAATGGCATCAAGTCCAAGGGCAGCGACGGCATCAGCTTCGTCAACCTGCGGGTGGAATGGACCGGCGGGCCCAAGGCGACCAACGGCGCCTATGGCGTCTATCCGGTGTCGTCACAGCATGTGCTGATCGACAAGGTGGTGGTGAAGGGCGCCTCCGATGCCGGCATCTATGTCGGCCAGTCGCAGCAGATCATCGTGCGCAACAGCCGCGCCGAGGGCAATGTCGCCGGCATCGAGATCGAGAACAGCTATTTCGCCGATGTGCATGACAATGTCGCCACCAACAATGCCGGCGGCATCCTGGTGTTCGACCTGCCCGACCTGCCGCAACAGGGCGGCCACAGCATCCGGCTGTTCCGCAACCAGGTGATCGCCAACAATCACCCGAATTTCGCCGCACCCGGCAATATCGTCGCCAGCGTGCCGCCCGGCACCGGGGTGATGGTGATGGCCAATCGCGATGTCCATGTCGCCGACAACGACATCAGGGACAATGCCGGCAATGGTGTGATGATCGTCGCCTATCAGAACAAATTCACCGATGCGAACTACCACCCGCTGCCGCGCGCCATCGTCGTCACCGGCAATCGCTATGCCGGCAATGGCGGCAAGCCGGCATTTCCGGGCGGCGCCGAGATTGCCGCGGCGGTGGGCGGCACGCTGCCGCCGGTGATGTGGGACGGGATCTTCGGCTATCGCGCGCCGGGCGGGGGTGAGCGGGCGGCCGGTGGCGGTATGCAGGTCTCCGATGCGCCGTTGCTCAGCCTTGACCTGAAGATGCAGGGCACGTCGCCGGCCGCCGCCCAGCCGCGCCTGATTCCGCCGGTGAAGATGATGCCGGCCCCATTGCGTGCCGACATCAAGCTGCCGGCGGCGCAGGAAGCGCGGGCCCGCGGCAAGTGATGCGATGATGAAGCTGTTGCGTCCGGCAGCGGCCCTGGCTGCCATGCTGCTGCTGGGCGCCGCCGATCCGCCCGGCGTCGATGGCGCGCGGCTGCTCGCCGAAGAACCGGCGCCGACGCTGTCCGCCTATCGCCTGTTCGCCGATCCGCGCGGCCGCGTGCCGGCGGCAGGCGTCGTCCGCTACACGCTCAACACACCGCTGTTCAGCGATTATGCCGAAAAATTCCGCTATGTCTGGATGCCGACCGGCAAGGTCGCGCGCTACACCGCCATGGGCGTGCTCGAATTCCCGGTCGGCACCACCATCGTCAAGAGTTTCGCCTATCCGGCGGATTTCCGCGCGCCCGACAAGGATGTGCGCCTGATCGAGACCCGGCTGCTGGTAAGGCGGGCGAGCGGCTGGGTGCCGCTGTCCTATGTCTGGAATGCCGATGGCACCGATGCCGTGCTGAAACGCGCCGGCGCTCGGCTGCCGGTGCAGTTCATCGATGCCGCCGGTGCGCCGCTGCAGCTCGATTACGCCGTGCCCAACACCAACCAGTGCAAGCAATGCCACCAGCAGGCCGGCGCCGTCACGCCGATCGGGCCGACCGCCGGCAATCTGAATGGCGGTCTCGATGGGCAGGGCGACAACCAGCTGACGCACTGGGCCAGCACCGGCAAGCTGACCGGACTGCCCGCCGCCCCGCCGCGCCTGGCGCGCTGGGACGATACGGCAGCACCGCTCGCCGATCGCGCCCGCGCCTATCTCGAGGTCAATTGCGGCCATTGCCATTCGCCGGCCGGCTTTGCCTCCAACTCCGGCCTCTACCTCCAGCATGACGAGCCCGACCCGGCGCACCAGGGCATCGGCAAGCGGCCAGTGGCGGCAGGGCGCGGCTCCGGCGGGTTGATGTTCGCCATTTCGCCGGGCGATCCCGATGCCTCGATCCTGCTCCACCGCATGCAATCGATCGAGCCCGGCGTGATGATGCCCCAGTTCGGGCGGACGGTGCCGCACGCCGAAGGCGTGGCGCTGGTGCGCGCCTATATCGCCAGCCTGCGCTGATGATGACCGCGTAAAGATTGCCTCCGGCGGCTGGGGCCTCAGGCCCCAGACCCCATTTTGTTGCGCGGTCCCCTGGCACGACGATCTGTTTTCATGGACGGAAACAGGATGGGGTCTGGGGCCGACGGCCCCAGCCGCCGGAGGCTCTATCGCTTCGGACCCACCGTTACGCCGCAATCTCGCGCAGCACGGCGTCGACAAAGGGCTGGCCGGCGGTGGTCAACCGCAGACCCCGATCATCACGCACCAGCAGCCCCTGCGCCGCGAGCGTGGCGACGCGGTCGCCGCGCAGCACGTCGCCAAGCGCCGTGCCGGTGCGTGCTGCGAATAGCGCGGCGTCGATGCCGCTGCCCAGCCGCAGGCCCATCACCAGTGCCTCGGTGGCGCGCTCGGCGGGTGAGAGTGCGACTTCGCTGACCATGCCATGGCCCCGGGCCTGCACCGCGGCCAACCAGGCTTCCGGTTTCTTCAGGCGCTCCGTCGCCGCTCCGCCGCGCCGGCCATGCGCGCCGGGGCCGATGCCGGCATAATCGCCATAGGTCCAATAGGTGATGTTGTGGCGGCTCTCGCTGCCCGGCCGGGCATGGTTCGACACTTCATAGGCCGGAATGCCCGCGCCAGCGGTCAGGCTGCGGGTCAGTTCGAACAGGTCGGCGGAGGTGTCGCTGTCAGGCAGGGTGAGCAGGCCCTTGGCCGCCAGCGCGGTGAAGCGCGTGCCGGGCTCCAGCGTCAGCTGGTAGAGCGACAGATGATCGGTGCCGAAGCCGAGCGCTCGGCTCAGTTCGGCGCTCCAGCTCGCCGTCGTCATCCCGGGCCGGTCGTAGATCAGGTCGAAGCTGACCCGGCCGAAGTGGCGCTGCGCCACATCCAGCGCCGTCAGCCCTTGCGCCAGATCATGCGGGCGCCCGAGAATCTTCAGATCGGCATCATCGAGCGCCTGCAACCCGAGGCTCAAACGATTGACTCCGGCGGCGGCAAAGCCGGCAAAGCGCGCCGCCTCCACCGAGGATGGATTGGCCTCCAGCGTGATCTCGATATCGGGCAGCGCCGGCCAGTGCGTCGTCGCCGCATCGATGATGGCAGCGACGGTCGCGGGCGGCATCAGGCTGGGGGTGCCGCCACCGAAGAAGATGCTGGCAAGGCGGCGGCCGGGCAGGCGCTCTGCCTCATGCGCCAGATCGGCAAGCAGCCCGGCGCGCCAGGCCGCGTCATCGACTGTGGCGCGGACATGGGAGTTGAAGTCGCAATAGGGGCATTTGGTGACGCAGAACGGCCAATGGACGTAAAGGGCGACCGTCTCCCCCTCCCTCCTTGAGGGAGGGGGCCGGGGGGAGGGTGCTTGCCGGCATGCGGCTCCTCCGGTGGCCAAGACACCCTCCCCCAGCCCCTCCCTCAGGGAGGGAGGGGAGTCGGGCGGTCCCTCAACCACGCGCCGGCAGCAGTGGCAGCAGCAGCCGGAACGCCCGCGCGCGATGGTTGTCGGCTTCTTTCTCGTCGCGCGAGATCTCGCCGAAGGTGCGGCTCTTGCCGTCCATCACGAACATCGGATCATAGCCGAAGCCATTGTCGCCGCGCGGCGGCCAGACCAGCCGGCCGTCGACCCGGCCCTCGACGCTTTCGACATGGCCGTCCGGCCAGGCCAGGGTCAGCGCGCAGATGAAGTGCGCGGTGCGCGGGCCGTCGCTGCCCATCGCCGTGTTGACCTTGGCCATGGCAGCGGCGAAGTCCTTGGTCGCGCCGGCCCAGCGCGCCGAATAGATGCCGGGCGCACCGCCGAGCACATCGACGCACAGCCCCGAATCATCGGCCAGCGCCGGCAGGCCCGAGGCCGTCGCCGCCGCCAGCGCCTTTAATTCGGCATTGGCGATGAAGGTCATGCCGGTCTCCTCCGGCTCGGGCAGGCCGAGGTCGCCGGCGGACACGACATCCAGCCCATGTGGCCCCAGCAGTTCGGCGAGTTCGACGACCTTGCCGGGGTTGTGCGTCGCCAGCACCAGCCGGCCGGGGGCGAGGACGCGCTGCATCTCAGCGGCCCGTCGCCTTCAGCTGCGCTGCGAACACGTCGTTGCAGCCGATGCGCGCCAACCGCAGCAGGCGCAGCAGGGTTTCCTCGTCGAACGGCGCGCCTTCGGCGGTGGCCTGGACTTCCACCATGCCACCGCTGCTGGTCAGTACGAAATTGGCGTCGGTGCCGGCGTCCGAATCCTCGATGTAATCGAGATCGAGGACCGGCTGGCCGTCATGCACGCCGCAGCTGATCGCCGCCACCTGTGTGGCCAGCGGGTCGGCCATTCCGGGGTTGGCCGCCATGATGCCGTCGATGGCCAGCCGCAGCGCCACCCAGGCGCCGGAGATCGACGCGGTGCGGGTGCCGCCATCGGCCTGGATGACATCGCAATCGAGGGTGATCTGGCGCTCGCCGAGCGCCTTCAGATCGGTGACGGCGCGCAAGCTGCGCCCGATCAAGCGCTGGATTTCCTGCGTGCGGCCGGACTGCTTGCCCTTGGCGGCCTCGCGCGAGCCGCGGGTGTGGGTGGCGCGCGGCAGCATGCCATATTCGGCCGTCACCCAGCCCGAGCCCTTGCCGCGCAGCCAGGGCGGCAGCCGTTCCTCGACACTCGCCGTCACCAGCACATGGGTCTGGCCGAACTTGACGAGGCAGGAGCCCTCGGCATGTGCCGAAAAGCCGGGGATCATCTCGATGGTGCGCATCTGGTCGGGGGCGCGGCCGCTGGGGCGCATGGGGCAGGTCCTTTATTGTGTTGTGCCGGTCCTAGCCGGGGGGAAGCCCCCTGTCACCCGGCATCGCTGCTGCTAAACCAGCACGATGACCGACATCCTGTTCCGCGCCGCCCTGCCCGATGAACTGCCGGCGATCATCGCGCTGCTGCAGGACGATGTGCTCGGCCAGCGCCGCGAGGCCGACGCCGGCGACCCGGCCTATCGCGCCGCCTTCGATGCCATCGCCGCCGATCCCAACCAGATTCTGGTGGTGGCGATTGCCAACGAACGCGTCGTCGGCACCATGCAATTGTCCTTCCTGCCTGGCCTGTCACGGCGTGGCGCCTGGCGCTGCCAGATCGAGGCGGTGCGCGTCGCCGCCGCGCTGCGCAGTGCCGGCATCGGCGCCCGCATGATCGGCTGGGCCATCGACCGCGCCCGCGAGCGCAGCTGTGCCCAGGTCCAGCTGACCACCGACCGGCAACGGCTTGACGCGCACCGCTTCTACGACCGGCTGGGGTTTGCGGCCTCGCATTTCGGCTACAAGCTGGTTCTGCCGGTTGTCGCGGAGTCCCCGGACAGCGCGCCTGCGGCGGATTGAGGGGAGGCGCCGGCCGATTGCACGGGACGCGCTGCCTGCCATTGGCTGCCGAGGGCCGTTATTCGCGTCGGCCGTCCAGACGCCAGGGCGGGAAATGCTGGTTGCGGCCCGGGGAAAACAGGATGATGCGGTTGCCGTCCGGGTCCCGGATGGCGGCAGTACGCCACAGATAGCTCTGGTCGGTGGGTGCTGTGTCGAAGATGAGGCCGCGTGCCTCGGCCGCAGCGAAATCCGCATCGACATCGGTGCAGCAGAGATGCACCTCGGCGCTGCCGACCTGGCCATCCCTGGCGACTTCCACCGATAGGGTGCTGGTGTCGTCGACGGCAAAGCGGGCGTAGCGCGGATAGGCGCGGACGATAAGGGTGAGACCGAGCCGTTCGTAGAAGGCGATGGCGACCGCGAGGTCGCTGACCGGCAGAGTGACATGGTTGAGGCGCATGGACATTCTCCCGACCCATGCCGGCCCGCCGGCCCCGCCAGTGGGGTTGGCGCCGAAATACCGCCAGCCGTGCGCTGCCGTCAACGCCACCGCGGATGCTTGTCCGCCGCGGCATTCGGCGGCATCACTGTCGGCGATGTCCAGTCTCCAGCTCGCCGGAACCTATGATCGCCATGTCGCGGCCAGTGTCGCGCGCATCCGCGAGAATGTGCTGGATTGGGAACATCTGCCGGCGCTGCATGCCGGCAGCTTCGCTGCCTGCGAGCTGGTCGATATGGATGCGGATGGCTGGCGGGTGCGGCTGACGGCGGCGGGTGACAGTCGGCCGCAGACCCTGAAACTCTATATCGCCGCCGATACCAGCCAATACCGTGTCGTTACGGAAGCCGGCCCCGGCGAGACCAGCGAAATCCGCGTCACCGTCCGTGAAACCGGGCCGCACGCGGCGCGCGTCCATGTCGAATATCATGTGCCGGTCAGTGATCCGGCGATGCTGGCAATGATCGGCAAGGGCTTTGTCGCCATTTATGAACGCTTGTGGGACGAGGATGAGGCGATGATGCAGGCGCGCGAGGCAGCGCTGACGCCACGCCCGCGCGCGCTCGACCGTGTCGATCTCGGCCCCGAGGTCGACCTTGTCCTCCCGCGCGACTTCGACCTTGGCAGCGGTCGATTCCGCCTTGTCCGCCACAGGGGCGGGTTGCTGGCCCACAGCCGTGTCTGCCCGCACTGGCTCGGGCCGCTCGATGTGCCGATCGATGCCGATGGCTGTCTGACCTGCCCCTGGCACGGTTACCGCTTCGATGCCGCGACCGGGCGAAGCGCCGATGGCCGGACGCTGCGGCTGGCCGCGGCGCCGACTATCACCATCGAAGCCGGGCAGGTGATCGCGTGCGCGTAAGCCTGTTCACCCGCTGGCCCGAAGCCGGCAAGGCCAAGACGCGGCTGATCCCGGCGCTGGGGCCGCAGGGTGCCGCCGACCTGCACAGGCGGCTGACCGAGCGGACGGTGGCGACGGTGCGCGCGGCCGGGTTGGCGCTGGAGATCCGCAGCACCGGCGCCGAACCGGCGGCGTTTCGCGACTGGCTGGGGGTGGAAAATGTTGTCGATCAGGGGGAAGGCGACCTTGGCGAGCGCCTGGCCCGCACCGCCGAAACGCTGCCGGTGCTGCTGCTCGGTGCTGATGTTCCGGGGCTGATGTCGCAGCATCTGCGCGATGCGGCGACCGCGCTTGCCGCTTCGCCCGCCGTCATCGGCCCGGCTGAGGACGGCGGTTACTGGCTGCTCGGGCTGTCAGCGCCGATGCCGGAGCTGTTCAGCGACATGGCCTGGGGAACAGATGCCGTTCTGGCGACCACTCTGGCGCGATTGCCGCCCGAAACCCCGCAGTTCGCCACCCTGTCCGATCTCGATACCCCCGAAGACCTTGCCCGCTGGCCCGGCCTGTGACGATCGCGCCGGACGTTGCCATCGTCATCCCGATGCTCAACGAGGCCGCGGCGCTGCCGCGTCTCGCGCGCTGCCTCGCGGCGCTGGAACCGCGCCCGGCCGAAATCGTCTGCGTCGACGGTGGCAGCGATGATGATAGCGTGGCGGTGGCGCGGTCGCTCGGCTTGCGGGTCATTACGGCGCCCCGTGGCCGCGCCCGGCAATGCAACGCCGGCGCCGCTGCCACGACCGCCCCGATCATCCTGTTCCTGCACGCCGACACCTGGCTGCCCGATGACGGCGTCGCGGTGGCGGCGGCGACCATGGCCGATCCGCGCACGGTGCTGGCCGGCTTCACCGCCATCCTCGCCGGGCCGGACAAGACCCGCTGGGTGACGACGGCGCACAATTGGCTGAAAACCTGGTATGCGCCGGCGCTGTTCCGGCCCTGGCTGTTCGTGCGCGGTGGGCGGTTGCTGTTCGGCGACCATGCCATGTTCGTGCGGCGCCGCGCCTTCACCGCCATCGGCGGCTTCGATGCAGCGCTGGCCGTGATGGAGGAAGCCGATCTCTGCGTCCGCATCGTGCCGCACGGCCGCACGCGTCTGCTCAGCCGCACCGTCACCACTTCGGATCGTCGTATCGCCGCCTGGGGGGAATGGCGGGCGAACTGGATCTATCTGAAGGTCGGCATCCGCTGGGGGCTGGGTCTGCGGCTGAAGACGCTGGGCAAGCTCTATCCGGACGTGCGGTAGCGCATCAGGCGGCGAGCGCCTCGGCCTCCGCCGGTGCCAGCCGGATCAGATAGTCGAACGCCGACAGCGCTGCCTTCGAACCTTCACCCATGGCGATGACGATCTGCTTGAACGGCACGGTCGTCACGTCACCCGCGGCGAACACGCCGGGGATCGAGGTGGCGCAATGACCGTCGATCTCGATCTCGCCATGCGGACTGAGCGCGATGTCGCCCTTCAGCCATTCGGTATTGGGAACAAGGCCGATCTGGACGAAAATACCCTCCAGCGCCACGCTGTGCAGCGTGTCGCTGTTGCGGTCCTTGTAAACCAACCCGGTGACCTTCTCGCCATCGCCCGTCACTTCGGTGGTCAGCGCCGAGGTCAGCACCGTGACGTTGGGCAAGCTGCGCAGCTTCCTCTGCAGCACTTCATCGGCGCGCAACTGGCTGTCGAATTCGATCAGCGTGACATGCGCGACGATGCCGGCGAGGTCGATCGCCGCCTCGACGCCGCTGTTGCCGCCGCCGATCACTGCGGTGCGCTTGCCCTTGTAGAGCGGTCCGTCGCAGTGCGGGCAATAGGCGACGCCCTTGTTGCGATAGGCATCTTCGCCCGGCACGTTCATCTGCCGCCAGCGCGCGCCGGTGGTCAGAATGACGGTGCGCGCCTTCAGCGTCGCGCCGCTGGCCAGCTGCAACTGGTGCAGGCCGTCGGCGTGCGTCGCCGGCACCAGCTTTGTCGCCGTCTGCAAGTTCATGATGTCGACGTCATAGTCGCGGACATGGCGCTCCAGATCGGCGGCCAGCTTGGGGCCTTCGGTATGCTGGACCGAGGTGAAATTCTCGATGCCCATCGTGTCGAGCACCTGGCCGCCGAAGCGTTCGGCGGCGATGCCGGTGCGGATGCCCTTGCGCGCCGTATAGATGGCGGCTGCCGCGCCGGCGGGGCCACCGCCGACGATCAGCACGTCGAAGGCGTCCTTGGCGTCGATCCGGGCGGCGGCGCGGGTGACAGCGCCGCTGTCGAGCTTCGCGACGATCTGTTCCAGCTCCATGCGGCCGGAACCGAAGACCTCGTCATTGAGGAACACCATCGGCACCGCCATGACCTTGCGGGCCTCGACTTCGGCCTGGAACAGCGCGCCGTCGATGGCAGTGTGGGTGATGCGCGGGTTGAGCACGGCCATCAGGTTCAGCGCCTGCACCACATCGGGGCAGTTCTGGCACGACAGCGAGAAATAGGTTTCGAAGTGGAAATCCCCGTCCAGGCCGCGGACCTGCTCGAGCAATTCCGGCGCCGCCTTCGACGGGTGGCCGCCGACCTGCAGCAGCGCCAGCACCAGCGAGGTGAACTCATGACCCATCGGGATGCCAGCGAAACGCACGGCGACTTCGCTGCCATCACGGCGGATTTCGAAGCTGGGGACGCGGGCATCATGGCCGCCGGCATCATAGCGAACCTTGTCCGACAGACTGGCGATTTCGGCCAGCAGTGCGGCGAGTTCGGTGGATTTGGCGCCACCGTCCAGACTCGCCACCAGCGTGATGGGCTGGCGGATGTTGGCGAGATAGGCCGACAGCTGCTGCTTCAGATTGGCGTCGAGCATGGGGAGACTCCTGTGGGGAAACCGTGGCGGGCCGGGGGCTGGCCCGCCACGGAACCGGATGGTCGGGGCTTAGATCTTGCCGACCAGGTCGAGCGACGGGGCGAGCGTCTTTTCGCCTTCCTGCCACTTGGCCGGGCAGACTTCGCCGGGGTGGGCGGCGACATATTGCGCGGCCTTGATCTTGCGCAGCAGTTCCTTGGCATCGCGGCCGATGCCGCCGGCGGTGATTTCGACGATCTGGATCTTGCCGTCCGGATCGACGACGAAGGTGCCGCGATCGGCGAGGCCGACGGCTTCGATCAGCACGTCGAAATTGCGGCTGATGGTCAGCGTCGGGTCACCCACCATGGTATATTTGATCTTGCCGATGGCCGGCGAGGTGTCGGACCAGGCCTTGTGGGCGAAATGGGTGTCGGTCGACACGCTGTAGATCTCGACGCCCAGCGCCTGGAATTCGGCGTAGTTGTCGGCCAGGTCTTCCAGCTCGGTCGGGCAGACGAAGGTGAAGTCGGCCGGGTAGAAGAACACCACCGACCATTTGCCGCGCAGATCGGCGTCGGTGACGGTCAGAAACTTGCCGTCCTTGTAGGCCATGGCGGAAAACGGCTTGATGGTCGAATCGATCAGCGACATGTGGTGGCTCCTGTGCCGGGTTGAACACAGGCTTCCTAGGCGGGGCGCCCGCCGCAATCCAATGAGTTTTTTGATGCAGCCCGATTGAGTGAATCGATTGAAGGCGCGGCTGCAATCGATAATTACGATTGTGCGTGCAGGCCCGTGAGCCTGGCGGTGAGGTCCCACAGCCGCGCGGCGCGCCTCTGATCATTGGCCTTGGCCGACAGCGGCTGGGCAAAGGCCTGGCGGCCGGCCTTCTGGCGGTTGCCCCAGCTCCAGTGCACGCCGGAGCGGATGAAGCCCGGATCGGCGACGACCTGCGCGACGCGCTCGCCGGACAGCGGCTGGCTGACATAGCCCTTGGTGATGTTCTTCTGGAACCAGGGGAAAATCTTGCGAAATAGCGGCGGGGCGTGGCGGAACAGTGGCGTTTCGGCGACGCAGCCAGGATAGAGGGTTGAAAAGATGATGCCGGTTTCGGCATGGAAACGACGGTGCAGCTCCCGGCTCATGATCATCGTGCAGAGCTTGGAATCCTTATAGGCCTTGCCGGGCTTGAAGGGCTTGCCGTCGATCATCGCGATCGGGTCCTGGAAGCCGGCCTCCAGGCCCTGCAGCTCGCCGATGTCGGCGGGGGCCGGGATCGGCACCTTGCCGCCGAACTCCTCCGAATTGGCGGTGACGGTGCCGAGCGTTATCAACCGCGGCGCCTGAGCGCGTTCGAGATTGGGCAGCAGCAGATTGGCGAGCAGAAAATGCCCGAAATAATTGGTGGCGACACTGATTTCATAGCCTTCCGGGCTGCGCATCGGCGCGGTCAGGCGCGGCAGATAGACAGCGGCGTTGCAGACCAGCGCATCGAGCGGACGCTTCAACGCGTTGAAATCGGAGACGAACTGGCGGACGCTGGCCAGAGAGCCCAGATCGATATGCAAAAGCGTGCGACGGTCGGACGGGATGCCGACCTCCACCGCCGCTGCTTCGGCCTTGGCAAGATCGCGGCACGCCATGACGACATGCCAGCCGCGGTCGGCCAGCGCCTTGGCCGCCCACAGGCCGACCCCGGACGATGCGCCAGTGATGATGACGGTTGCGCTCTTGTTGCCAGCCATTGTCCCTGCACGTTGCACATTGCGACTCTTTAACGCATCCTTGCCGCAAGCCGCTGGCAACGGCAAGATCATGCTGCGCGCTTGACCGCGCCGGCTTGAGCGGAAACGGTGGCGGCATGGACGCCCTTGCCACCTTTCTCGACCGTATCGCGCCGCCACAGACCCCGGTGCTGATCGTGCGCCGCACGGCGCTGATGCAGAACATCAGCGCGATGCAGGCCGCCTGCACCGCCGCCGGCGTGCGCCTGCGCGCCCATGGCAAGATGCACAAATCGACGGCGCTGGCGGGGATGCAAGTGGCTGCCGGCGCCGTCGGCGTCTGCTGCCAGACGGTGGGGGAGGCGGAAGCCTATGCCGCCGCCGGCATCGCCGATGTGCTGGTGACGGCGCCGGTGCCGCCGTGGGGCTGGCCACGGCTGGCAGCGATCCGGGGCGCCCATGTGGCGGCAGTCATCGATTCGGCCGAACAGCTGGCGCAGGCAGCGCCGCATGGCCTGACGCTCTATGTCGACGTCGATCTCGGCCAGCATCGCGCGGGTGTCACACCGGGGGATGCGCTGGCACTGGCGCAGGCCATCGCCGCCACGCCGAGGGCCCGCTTCGGCGGGATCCAGGCCTATTGCGGCCATCACCAGCATATCGCCGATGCCGCCGCGCGCCGTGACGCCAATGCTGCGGCGACCGCGACCTTGCGGGCGCTGGTTGCCGAGTTCAGCGCAGCCGGCCTGCCGCCGCGGCAGGTGACCGGCGGCGGCACCGGCACCTATGCGCTCGATCTGGCGGGCGGGGTGTTCACCGAAATCCAGGCCGGCAGCTATGCGCTGATGGATGTCGATTATGGCGTCGCCGGCGCGCCGGAGGGCGAATGGCCGTTTCAGCCGGCGCTGTTCCTCGCCGCCAGCATCGTCTCCACTCGCCATGTCGCGCTCGCCACCTGCGATGCCGGTCTGAAGGCGCTGTACACCGATGGCCCGGCACCGCGTGTCGTCGCCGGCGCTGCACCGGGCAGCCGCTGGCGTTCGCTGGGTGACGAGCATGGCGCCATCCTGCATCCGGCGTTTCTCGAACGCTTGCGCGCCGATCCGCTCGGGGCGATTGCGGCCATCGACGGTGATTCGGCGCGACCCGCCGATGCCCCGGTCGAAGGCCGCCTTGTCTGGCTGCAACCCGGCCATGTCGATCCGACCATGGCGCTGCACTCCGGCTTCTATCTGGCCGATGAGGACGGCACCCTCGAACATGTCGCCATCGACGCGCGGAGGATCGCATGAGCGCCTGGAAACTCGGTATCATCGGCGGCTCGGGGCTCTATGCGCTCGACGCGCTGGAGAATCCGCAATGGCAGACGGTCGAAACCCCTTGGGGCCAGCCCTCCGATGCCGTGCTGACCGGCAAGATTGGTGGCGTCGAGCTGGTCTTCCTGCCTCGCCATGGCCGTGGCCATCGCGTGCCGCCGCATCTTCTCAACGTGCGTGCCAATATCGATGTGCTGAAGCGGCTGGGCTGCACCGATGTGCTGGCCATCTCGGCGGTCGGCTCGCTCAACGAAGCCATGGCGCCCGGCGATTTCGTCCTCGTCGACCAGATCATCGACCGCACCAAGGGCCGGCCCTCGACCTTCTTCGAAACCGACATGGTCGCGCATGTGCCGATGGCCGATCCGGTCTGCCCGCGCCTGTCCGCCCTCGTCGCCACCGCCGCCCGCAGCGCCGGCGCGACCCTGCACACCCCTGCCACCTATCTCGCCATGGAAGGCCCGCAATTCTCCACCCGCGCCGAAAGCCGTCTTTATCGCCAATGGGGCTGCGACGTCATCGGCATGACCGCGATGCCGGAAGCCAAACTCGCCCGCGAGGCGGAACTGCCTTACGCCCTGCTCGCCATGGTCACCGACTATGACTGCTGGCACGAAGGCGGCGACGTCGACATCGCCGACATTTTGCGCGTCATGGCCGGCAATGCCGACATCGCGCGGCGGACGGTCGCGACGCTGGCGCGGCTGGTGCCGGCCGATCGTGCCGCCTCGCCCATCGACACGGTGCTGGATACGGCGCTGATCACCGCGCCGGAATTCCGCAACACGGCGCGGCTGGATGCGGTGATGCGGCGGGTTTTGGCAGGATAAGGGGCCTCCCTCCCCCCTGCGCTCGCCCGTCGCGCTTGCCGGTGACCGGCGGCGTGGTAAGGGACGGGCATGAAAGCGCCTTTCCCTTTTTCGGCCATCGTCGGCCAATCCGAAATGAAGCAGGCCCTGTTGATGGCGGCGGTGGAGCCGCGGCTGGGCGGGGTGATGGTGTTCGGCGATCGCGGCACCGGCAAATCGACCGCGGTGCGCGCCCTGGCGGCGCTGCTGCCGCCGATGAAGATCGTCGCCGGTTGCCGCTATGGCTGCGCGCCGGCGGACACGACGCCTTGTCCCGATGATTGCCGCAAGACGGCCGGCAAGCATGTCGCCGAAGTGCCGGTGCCGTTCGTCGATCTGCCGTTGGGGGCAACCGAGGACCGGGTCGTCGGCAGCCTCGATCTGGAGCGGGCGCTGGCAACCGGCGAGAAGCGCTTCGAGCCCGGCCTGCTCGCCAAGGCCAATCGCGGCTTCCTCTATATCGACGAGATCAACTTGCTCGAGGATCATCTCGTCGACCTGCTGCTCGATGTGGCGGTGTCGGGGCAGAATCTGGTCGAGCGCGAGGGGCTGAGCATCCGCCACGCGGCGCGCTTCATCCTCGTCGGCTCCGGCAATCCGGAAGAAGGCGAGTTGCGGCCGCAGCTGCTCGATCGCTTCGGCCTCAGCGTCGATGTGCGGACGCCGACCGATCTCGCCGACCGCATCGAGATCGTGAAGCGCTGTGATCGCTTCGATCGCGACCCTGTCGGCTTTGCCGCGCAGTTCGCCGATCAGGAAGCGGCGACGCTGGCCGGCATTGCCAAGGCGCGCAAGAAGCTCCCCGATGTGCAGGTGCCCGATGCCATGCTGGAGCTGGGCAGCCGGCTGTGCCAGGCAGTGGGCGCCGATGGCCTGCGCGGGGAATTGACGCTGCTGCGCGCGGCGCGGGCGACGGCGGCGCTGGCCGGCAAGAAGGCGGTGGCGCCGGTGCATGTCGGCGCGGTGGCGGCGCTGGCGCTGCGCCACCGGCTGCGCCGCAACGTGCTCGACGATACCGGCTCGACAACGCGCATCACCAGGGCGGTTGCCGAGCTCATCCCGGCGTGATCGACGCCATCCTGGGGCCGGCGCCAGCGGTGGTGACCGCCAGCGACGACCCCTCCGCCGTGCGCTGGTCGCTGGCGTTGAAGGCCATCGAGATTCTCGGCGAAGCGCCGGCGGGCCTTGGCGGCATCCTGCTGCGCGCCCGGCCCGGCCCGGTGCGCGATGCCTGGGCGGCGGCGCTGGCGATGGTGGCGCCGGTGCGGCGCCTGCCGGCCAGCGCCGATGCCGAAGCCCTGGACGGCGGTCTCGACCTGACCGCAACACTGGCCGCCGGGCGGCCGGTGGTGAAGCCCGGTCTGCTCGCCGAGATCGGCCAGGGGGTGCTGCTGGTGCCGATGGCGGAGCGGCTGTCGCAGGCGCTGGCCGCCCGGCTGGCGACGGCGCTGGACGAGGGCGGGCCGCTGCTGGTGTTGTTGGATGAAGCCGACCGCGGCGCCGAAGGCGAGGAGCGGGTGGCCGCAGCGCTCGCCGACCGGCTGGCGATTCATCTCGACCTGACCGAGGTGCGGCTGCCGATGGCGGCCCTGCTGGCGGGGGAGGAGGCGTTCCTGCCCGAGGTGGACGACATGCCGGCCGGCGCAGTCGTCGATGACCCCGGCACGGCGCTCGCTTCGGCGGCGGTCATGCTCGGCATCGATTCGATCCGCGCGCCGATCCAGGCGCAGCGGCTGGCCCGCGCCCATGCGGCGCTCGCCGGGCGCATGGCGATTGCGGCCGCCGATATCGAGGCGGCGGCGGCGCTGGTGCTGGGACCGCGCGCCACCCGCCTGCCGCCCGGCGAGGCACCGCCGCCGCCGGAGGAAGCGCCCGACCAGCCGCCCGAGCCGCCGCCACCGTCCGACGACAGCAGCGACGACAGCCCGGACGATGCGCCCGACCAGACGCCGCCTGATGCCACCGATATCGTCCTCGACGCGGCACAGACGGCGCTGCCGCCGGGCCTGCTCGATGCGCTGGCGAACGGCGTGCAGATGAAGTCACCCGGCGGCGGCTCGTCGGGGGCAAAGCTGCGTTCACTGACCTCCGGTCGGCCTGCCGGGGTGCGCGCCGGGGCGCCGGGACGCGGCGCGCGGTTGGCGCTGATCGAAACCATCAAGACGGCAGCGCCCTGGCAGAAGCTGCGGCCGCAACGCGCGGATGGCCGGCTGTCGATCCGTCACGACGATCTGCGCATCCGCCGCTTCGTGGCGCGCGCCGAATCGACCACGGTGTTCGCCGTCGATGCCTCCGGCTCGGCGGCGTTCGCCCGACTGTCGGAGGCAAAGGGCGCCATCGAACTGCTGCTCGCCGAAGCCTATGTGAAGCGCGCCGAAGTGGCGCTGGTCGCCTTTCGTGGTGACAGTGCGGCGATCAGCCTGCCG
The DNA here is from genome assembly GCA_002256005.1 of Alphaproteobacteria bacterium PA4. Lineage (GTDB taxonomy): Bacteria > Pseudomonadota > Alphaproteobacteria > Sphingomonadales > Sphingomonadaceae > Sandarakinorhabdus. Next base: position 70,622 of record NKIQ01000004.1, read on the forward strand.
CCGACGCGGTCACTGGCACGCGCCAAGCGGGAGCTGGCAGCGCTGGCCGGGGGCGGTGGCACGCCGATGGCCGCCGGCATCGATCTGGCGAAGAAGGTCGCCGAGGCCGAGCGCGCGCGCGGGCGTACGCCGCTCATCGTCATTCTCACCGATGGCCGTGCCAATGTCGGCGGCGCGCCGGGCGTGTCGCCGCAGGAGGCGGCGCTGGCCAGCGCCCGCGCGCTCGGCGCCACCGGGCTGGCCTCCGTGTTCATCGATTGCAGCGCCCGGCCACGGCCCGAGGGCGCGGCGCTGGCCGCGGCGATGGGCGCGCGCTTCGTGGCACTGCCGCGGCTGGACGCAAAGGCAGTGGTGGCCGCCGTCAAGGCGGTGGCCGGATGAGCGCGCCGCGCTGGACAGTCGAAGGCCAGGGCTGGCCGCACGCCGACCAGAGCCAATTCGTCAAGGCCGGCGGCATCGACTGGCATGTGCAGGTCATGGGCGCCGGGCCGGTGCTGCTGCTGGTGCACGGCACCGCCTCGGCGACGCATAGCTGGCGCGATCTGATGCCGCTGCTCGCTGCGCATTTCACCGTCATCGCGCCCGATCTGCCCGGCCATGGCTTCACCAGCGCGCTGGCGCGGCCGACGCCGGCGGGTGTCGCCGGGGCGCTGGCGGCGCTGCTCGCCGCGCTGGACCTGCGCCCGGCGCTGACCGTCGGCCATTCGGCCGGCGCCGCCATCGCGCTGACCATGGCCGACAGGCAATTGGCCCGGCCACAGGCCATCGTCAGCCTGGGCGGCGCGCTGCTGCCCTTTCCCGGCATGGCCGGCCGGCTGTTTCCGACCATGGCGCGGATGCTGTTCGTCAATCCGCTGATGCCGGAGCTGTTCGCGATGCGGGCGCGCATGGCGGGGGAGGTGGCGGCGTTCATGTCTCGCTCGACCGGCTCGCGCCTCGATGCGCAGGGTGTGATGTTCTACGAACGACTGCTGCACTGCTCCGGCCATATCGGCGGCGCGCTGGCGCTGATGGCCAATTGGGATCTGGAGCCGCTGGAACGCGCGCTGCCCGGGCTCGACCTGCCCATCCTGCTGCTGCACGGCGCCGAGGACAAGACCATCCCGGCCAAGACCGCTGCCAAGGTCGCAGCGCGGCTGCCGCAAGGTCGGGCCCATATCCTCCCCGCCCTCGGCCATCTGGCGCATGAGGAAGCGCCAGCACTGCACGCCGAGCTGATTCTGGACTTTGCCCGCGAAACCGGCATCCTGCCGGTCTGAGCGGAGGCGCGGATGGACCCCAAATATTACGGCCTGATCGAAATGGCGCTCAGCTTCGGCGTCGTCGCCGTCTTCACCATCCACCAGCTGTGGACGCTGCGCGACAAGCCGCCGAAGGATGATGAGCCACGCGATCGCAAATAGTTAATCAAAATTTACAAATTGACAAAGTTGACAGTTCAGACACTTGCGCAACTGCCGTGCAACTCCCGATTGTCGCGACTGAATCTCGTATAGCGGTTGCGGAGCCTGTAGGACAGCGCCGTGCCGCTTCACAGTTTGCGCGGCATCCGCCATGGCAGCATCCACTGCACGATCGGTGAGCGGAAGCGGTCGAGCGACAGCGACTCATGCACCGCCATCACATCCTCGCCATAGATGCGGCTGGCCAGTGCCGAGCGCGAATAGAAGGGCGTATCCTCCCAGGTGGCGCGCAGCCGGGCGGTGTGGCCGGCGTCGGCGCGGGTCAGGCGATCGACGCGCCAGCCGGTTGTCGGCAGCACCACGGGCGCCGGCATTTCCATCACCTCGGCATTGCCATCATTGCCGATGCGCAGCGCCATGCCGAAATCATCGCCCGAGCGCAGTTTGCCCTCATACATCACGGCGGTGTCGCCGGTCTTCAGATGGGCGCGCGACCATTGCCAGTCGGCAAAGCCGTCCTCCAGCGGCTCGCTGCCATGGTTGGCATCGAGATAGCCCTGGCCCGACCAGTTGATGTCGGGATCGGAAAAGCTGACATCGACGCGCGACCGCGGCGCCAGCGGTTCCCAGACATGGCGGCCGCTGGGATCGAGGCGGAAGCGGCGCTGGCCAAGCACTTCCGGCGTCAACCGGATGCGGCCGCGCACCGGCTTGCGGAACACGGCGCTAACCTCCTGCACGTCGATGCTGAGCGCGTTGCCGTCCCAATGCACGGCGCTGGGGCCGATCTTCAGCGTCGTGCGGTCGCGCCACAGCGCCGCCTTGCCGCGCTCGGTCATCGCCCAGCGCCGGCCGCGCGGGCCATAGAGCGCGACGTTCAGCGAAATGTGATTCTCCGGCTGGGTGCGGCCGCTGGCCTTGTAATAGGGCGAGAACACCGAGCCGATGAAGGCGATGACGGTCAGGCCGAACTGGCCGTCGTCGCTTTCGGCATCGAGGTACCACCAGCGGTAGCCATTGACCGGAACGTCCTGGTCGAAGCGCGGTCCGAAAGGATCGCAGCGCTCACCAAGCGGCCGGACAAGGCCGCCATCGGTACGCCCGCGCCCGGATGCGCCGAGCCCCCGGCCAACCACAGCCCCGGAAGGCCAGACCGGCTCCCCGGGCGGCGGAAGCTGGCCCGCCACCCGTGCGAGGCCCGACCATAAAGGGCCCCACCCGTCGAAGGGAAAAGACCCTCGAACATCGCCGGATCCACGATCACCTGCGCTGTCGGTGTCAGGCTGAGGCCGCAGCGTTCGAGGCTTTGGAAGGTCGCCGTCTGACATGCCTCAATCTCCCCTACGGTCGGTGCGCGCCCGTCTCCGCTGGCTGGCGCATTGACGATCAGCTGGAACCGCTCCACCCCCGGCGCCTGCATCCCGCCCCCCCGGTCCTGGGCGCAGACATAGACACTCGGCTGTTGCGGCAACCGCCCCTCGCGAAAGATATTCCGGAATTCCGCAGCATAGTCATCCGAAAAAAAGACATTGTGGCGATCAAGGTCGAATCCCCGTGCTTCCGCCGTCATCATCGTCACCAGCGCCGACAGCGAACGGTCGCGCGGGGGCGTCGCCTTTGTGGCGCGCCGGGCGGCTGTGCCGAAGCGGCCCATGGCGATGGCGCTGGCATCGCAATTGGCGATGACGTCGCGCGCCGGCAGGAGTTCGCCGTCGCCGGTGACGACGCCGGTGGCGCGGCCCTTGTCGACCCGAATTTCCCGAACATCGGTGCTGAAACGGAAGTTTGCGCCACGCGCGGCGGCCAGCGCGGCGATGGCGTCGGCCACCTTGTGCATGCCGCCATCGACCAGCCAGACGCCGCGCGCCTCCAGATGCGCGATCAGCATCAGTGTCGCCGTCGCCTCATAGGGGGAAGCGCCGCAATAAGTGGCATAGCGGCCGTAGAGCTGGTGCAGGCGCGGATCGCGGAAATGCTTGCCCAGCGCTGTCCACAGCGTCTGAAACGGGTTGATCGACAGCATTTCGCCCATGCCGCCCACACCGAAACGCAGGGCGAGGCCGACCGGCGTCGTCACCGGCGCCTCCATGTAGCGGTGTTCGAGGGCGTTCCAGATACGCGCCGCCTCGGCCCGGAACCTGTCCCAGCCCTCGGCCTCGCGCGGGCCGGCAAACCGGGCGATGGCGTCACGGCTGCGCGCCGGATCGGCCCAGAGATCGAGCCGCGAGCCGTCGCGCCAGGCGTGGCGCGCAAGGCAATCGGAGGGGATGAGCCGGACATGATCGTCGAGCCGTTCGCCGAGGCTGTCGAACAGCGCCTCGAAGATCCAGCGCGCGGTGAACACGGTGGGGCCGGCATCGACAGCGACGCCGCCGCAGTCGACGGTGCGCAGCTTGCCGCCCGGCGTCGCCATGCGCTCGACGACCGTGACCGGCACGCCGGCGCCGGCCAGCGCCGCGGCGGCGCACAGGCCGCCGATGCCGGCACCGATGATGACAATGCCGTCGCTGTCGGGCAAAGGCGCAAATCCCTTGATGTTGTGGCTTCCCACGCGGCCATGATTGACCGCGCCCGGCTGACTGTCCAGAAACGATGACATAATGAGCGCGGCAAATCCTGCAACACTTCGAGAGCGCTGGTTGCTGTGGCGCAATCGCTGGCTGATGAATCCCGGGTTCCAGCGCTGGTCGATGCGGCTGCCGCTGCTGCGCGGCACGGCGCGCCATCATGCCAATGAGATGTTCCGGACCATTACCGGCTTTGTCTATACCAAGACGCTGACGGCGGCGGTCGATCTGGGTGTGATCGCGACGCTGGCCGAGGCGCCGGCCAGCACGGCGGACCTGGCGACGGCCGGCGACCTGTCGCTGCCCGCCATGCAGCGGCTGCTGGCGGCGGCGCAATCGATCGACCTTGTCGAACCGCTGCCCGGTGACCGCTGGACGCTGGGGCAGCGCGGCGCGGCGCTGGCGAAGAACCAGGGCGCGCTGGCGATGATCGAGCATCACAAGCTGTTCTATGACGATCTGGCCGATCCGGTGGCGGCGCTGCGTCGCGGTCGTGGCGGCGGCAAGCTGGCGGCCTTCTGGACCTATGCCGAGGCGGCGGGACGCGGCGATCCGGCCGGCGCCGCCGATCCGGGCACCGAGGCCTATTCGCGGCTGATGGCGGCCTCGCAGCCGATGGTCGCCGAACAATTGCTCGATGCCTATGATTTCGGTCGCCACCGCCGCCTGCTCGATGTTGGCGGCGGCCATGGCGCCTTTGTGGCGGAAGTGGCAGCGCGGCACCCGGACCTCGAGCTCGCCCTGTTCGACCTGCCACCGGTGGCGGCACAGGCGCGTCACGTGCTGGCGTCGCGCGGCCTGCCGCAGGTGGTGGCGCATGGCGGCAGCTTCCGCGACGATGACCTGCCGGCCGGCCATGACCTGATCACCCTGGTGCGAATTCTACACGATCATGACGATGCCGTGGTGGCGGCGCTGCTGGCCCGGATTCACGCCGCCTTGCCGCCGGGTGGCACATTGCTGATCGGGGAACCGATGGCGGGCACGCCGGGCGCGCAGGCCATGGGTGATGCCTATTTCGGTCTGTATCTCTGGGCGATGGGGTCGGGCCGGCCGCGCACCGCCCAGGCCTATCGGAAACTGTTGCAAGCCGCTGGATTCGCGCATATTCGCGAAATCGCAACGGGCGTGCCCATGGTCGCCCGTCTGCTGGTGGCGCGACGCTGATTTTCGTGTCGCGTCAAGCCCTGTCGAAACGGTTCGGTAAAGATTTTTGCCGCTGAAAAGCGTCAAGTCTGCTTTACAACCGCGACCGACTGGATAGGATGCAGGTTCGGGTAAAAGGCGGTCGCAAGCACCGCCGCGCGAGGGGAGCGGGAATGGAGACGTTGGCAGTCGTCGTAGAGGAACCGGGGCGCGTTGCGCTCCGTCGCCTCGGCATGACGCCGCCCGACCCGACCGATCTGGTCGTGTCTGTCGATTACAGCGGTATTTCGATGGGCACCGAAAAGCTGATGTACAACGGCTCGATGCCGATGTTTCCCGGTATGGGCTATCCGTTGGTTCCCGGATATGAGGCAGTTGGTCGCGTCGTCGACGCCGGCGCCGAAGGGCGCGCCCGTATCGGCGAAACGGTGTTCGTCCCCGGATCTTCCAAATTCATCGGCGCGCGCGGCCTGTTCGGCGGCTCGGCGCAGACGCTGGTCACCGGCTCGGCGCGTGTGCTGAGCATTCCGGACGGCATGGGCGAATCGGCGGTGCTGCTGTCGCTGGCGGCGACGGCGCAGCACGCGCTGGTCGGTGGCGCGCTGCCCGATCTGATCATCGGTCATGGCGTGCTCGGTCGCCTGCTGGCGCGCATGGCGGTGGCGGCGGGCCAGTCGCCGACCGTCTGGGAAATCAACGACGACCGCATGAGCGGTGCCGAAGGCTATCAGGTGCTGCGGCCCGAGGCCGACGAGCGCCGCGACTATCGCAGCGTCTATGACGCCAGCGGCGATTCCGACATCATCGATCCGGCCGTGATGCACATGGCGCATGGCGGGGAGATCGTGCTGGCCGGCTTTTACAGCGCGCCGCTGCACTTCAATTTTGCGCCAGCGTTCCGGCGCGAATCGCGTATCCGCATTGCAACCGAGTTCCAGCCTGACGACCTGGCGGCGGTGATCGCCATGGTGGGCAGCGGTAGGCTGTCACTTGAGGGCCTTGTGACCAATCGGGTTCCGGCAACGGATGCGCCGACGGCCTATGGCCAGGCCTTCACCGACCCGACCTGTCTCAAGATGGTCTTCGATTGGAGAAATATCGCATGAGCGTGAATGCATTCCTTGACGAAGTGGCGGCGCTGCGCGCCGAAGCGGACATCGAGCCCGATCCCGTCCACACCGGTGAAGTGACCAAGGAAACCCAGATCATTGCCATCTATGGCAAGGGCGGCTCCGGCAAGTCGTTCGCCCTGGCCAATCTGAGCTACATGATGGCCCAGCAGGGCAAGCGCGTGCTGCTGATCGGCTGCGATCCGAAGAGCGACACGACCAGCCTGTTGTTCGGCGGCAAGGCGACCCCGACGATTATCGAGACCAGCGCCAAGAAGAAGCTGGCCGGTGAAGAGATCAGCATCGAGGATGTCTGCTTCCAGCGCGACGGCGTCTTCGCCATGGAGCTGGGCGGGCCGGAAGTTGGCCGCGGCTGCGGCGGTCGCGGCATCATCCATGGCTTCGAGACGCTGGAAAAATTGGGCTTCCATGACTGGGGCTTCGACTATGTTCTGCTCGATTTCCTGGGCGATGTGGTCTGCGGCGGCTTCGGCCTGCCGATCGCCCGCGACATGTGTCAGAAGGTCATCGTGGTCGGCTCCAACGATCTCCAGTCGCTCTATGTCGCCAACAATGTCTGCAAGGCTGTCGAATATTTCCGCAAGATGGGCGGCAATGTCGGCGTCGCCGGCATTCTGATCAACAAGGATGACGGCACCGGCGAAGCCCAGGCCTTTGCCGATGCGGTCGGCATTCCGGTGCTCGCGGCCATTCCGGCGCATGAGGATATTCGCCGCAAATCCGCCAATTACCAGATCATCGGCACCCCCGACAGCCAATGGGGCCCGCTGTTCGAAAAGCTGGCGGAAAATGTCGCGGCGGCACCGCCGGTGCGGCCGACCCCGCTCGACCAGGACGGTCTGCTCGGCCTGTTCAAGCCGGAAGACACCGGCGGCAATTTCCAGCTGAAGCCCGCCACCCAGGCCGACATGCGCGGCGGCGTGTTCGAAACCAAGCCGACGCTGGAAGTGGTATACGACAATGTCTGACGAGCTGAGCCTGGAAGCGCCGATGGCGATTCCGGCGGCGCCGGTCGCGGACGGAGCCGGCTGCCACGCCGGCGCCGACACGATGCGCGACGCGGCCGCAAAGGCCGGCAAGTCGGAGGTGCTTGATCGCTATGCGGCCGATTATCCCAAGGGTCCGCACGATCAGCCGCAATCGATGTGCCCGGCCTTTGGCTCGCTGCGCGTCGGCCTGCGCATGCGCCGCACGGCGACGATCCTCAGCGGCTCGGCCTGCTGTGTCTATGGCCTGACCTTTACGTCGCACTTCTATGGCGCGCGCCGCACTGTCGGCTATGTGCCGTTCAATTCGGAAACGCTGGTCACCGGCAAGCTGTTCGAGGACATCCGTGACGCCGTCTACAAGATGGCCGATCCGGACCTCTACGATACCATCGTCATCACAAATCTCTGCGTGCCGACCGCATCCGGCGTGCCGTTGCAGCTGTTACCCGATGTCATCAACGGCGTCCGCATCATCGGCATCGATGTGCCGGGCTTCGGCGTGCCGACCCATGCCGAAGCCAAGGACGTGCTGGCCGGCGCCATGCTGGCCTATGCCCGCAAGGAAGCCATGGCCGGCCCGGTCGCGGCCCCGGCCGAGCGGCCGGACAAGCCGACGATCACCCTGCTTGGCGAAATGTTCCCGGCCGATCCGGTCGGCATTTCGATGATGCTGGAGCCGATGGGCCTTGCCGCCGGGCCGGTGGTGCCGACCCGCGAATGGCGTGAGCTGTATTCGGCGCTGGATTGCGCTGCGGTTGCCGCCATTCACCCCTTCTACACCGCATCGGTGCGCGAATTCGAAGCGGCGGGCCGCAAGGTCGTCGGCAGCGCGCCGGTCGGCCGCGATGGCACCGCCGCCTGGTTGGCCGCCATCGGCGATGCCTGCGGGATCAGCGCCGACAAGGTTGCCGCCGCGCAGAACAAGTTCCTCCCGGCCATCGCCGGGGCGCTGGCGGCCAAGCCGGTCAAGGGCCGCATCACCGTTTCGGGCTATGAAGGTTCGGAACTGCTGGTCGCTCGCCTGCTCGTCGAATCCGGCGCCGAAGTGCCCTATGTCGGCACCGCCGCGCCGAAGACGCGCTGGTCCGATCCCGATCGCGAATGGCTGGAAGCGCGCGGCACCTATATCCAGTATCGCGCCAGTCTGGAGCAGGACATCGCCGCGGTCGAGGAATTCAAGCCCGACCTGTCGATCGGCACCACGCCGGTCGTGCAGCATGCCAAGAGCCATGCCATCCCCGGCCTCTACTTCACCAATCTGATCTCCGCTCGCCCCCTGATGGGCCCGGCCGGCGCCGGCAGCCTGGCCCAGGTCATCAACGGTGCGCTGGCCAACAAGGGCCGGTTCGACACGATGCAGGAATTCTTCAAGGGCGTCGGCGAAGGCTATTCGGCCGGCATCTGGGAAGACACGCCGACCGACCGGCCGGAGTTCAAGAAGAAATACGCCGCCAAGATGGTCGCCGCCGCCAAGGCCGAGGAGGCGATCGGCTCATGACGCTCATCCTCGATCATGACAGGGCCGGCGGCTATTGGGGCGCCGTCTACGCCTTCACCTCCATCAAGGGCCTGCAGGTCATCATCGATGGCCCGGTCGGCTGCGAGAACCTGCCGGTCACCTCCGTGTTGCACTATACCGACGGTCTGCCGCCACATGAGCTGCCGATCGTCGTCACCGGTCTCGGTGAGCAGGAGCTTGGCCGCGACGGCACCGAAGGCGCGATGAAGCGGGCGTGGAAGACGCTCGATCCGGCGCTGCCCTCTGTCGTCGTCACCGGCTCCATTGCCGAAATGATCGGCGGCGGCGTGACGCCGGAAGGCACCAGCATCCAGCGCTTCCTGCCGCGCACCATCGATGAGGACCAGTGGCAGTCGGGCGACCGCGCGCTGACCTGGCTGTGGACGCAGTTCGGCCCGAAGAAGGTGCCGGCGCTGCGCCCGCGTGCCGAAGGCGCCCGCCCCAAGGTCAACATCATCGGGCCGATGTACGGCACCTTCAACATGCCGTCCGATCTCGCCGAGATCCGCCGGTTGATCGAAGGCATTGGCTGCGAGGTCAACATGGTGTTCCCGCTGGGCACCCATCTGGCCGACATTCGCCGCCTCGCCGATGCCGAGGTCAATGTCTGCATGTATCGCGAATGGGGCCGTGGCCTCTGCGAAGCCCTGGAGCGGCCCTATCTGCAGGCGCCGATCGGCCTCAATTCGACGACATTGTTTCTGAGGAAGCTCGGCGAGCTGACGGGTGTCGACCCGGAACCCTTCATCGAGAAAGAAAAGCACACCACCATCAAGCCGCTATGGGATCTGTGGCGCTCGGTGACCCAGGATTTCTTCGGCACGGCGAGCTTTGCCGTCGTTGCCACCGAAACCTATGTGCGCGGTCTGCGCGCCTTCCTCGAAGACGATATGGGTCTGCCCTGCACCTTCACCTTCATGCGCAGTGCCGGGGTGAAGCCCGACAATGCAGCAGTGCGCGAGGCGATCAAGACCAACCCGCCGCTGGTGCTGTTCGGCAGCTACAACGAACGGATGTACATGGCGGAACTCGGCAGCCGTTCGGTCTATGTGCCGGCCAGCTTCCCCGGCGCCGCCATCCGCCGCCACACCGGATCGCCCTACATGGGTTATTCCGGCTGCACCTATCTGGTGCAGGAGGTGTGCAACGCGCTGTTCGACGCGCTATTCTTCATCTTGCCGCTGTCGACGCAGATGGATCGGGCGGAAGCAACCCCGTCTCGTCTGCTGGAACAGGTGTCCTGGGATGATGATGCCCGTTCCGAACTCGATGTCCTTGTTGACAAGCAGCCGGTGCTGGTGCGGATTTCGGCAGCCAAGCGGCTGCGCGACGCGGCCGAGCGTGCCGCGCGCGACGCCGGCGAGAAACAGGTCACAAGGGAGCGGCTTTACGCCGCCGCCCGTCTTTTCGAGGCCCAGGCGGCATGACGTCGGGCCCAGCCTTTGGTCCGTCATCGGACCTCAACCCCTTTGCGGTGGATTCCAACGCCGCGAAGTCGCCGGTCGGGCGAGGCCATTGTGGCCGCGTGCGGCGGACATACTGGAGGACAATGCATGAGTGACAATAAGATTGGTCCAGGTACCTACCTGACCGACGCCGAGGCAAAGGAGCTCCACAAGGGCTTTGTTGCTTCCATGGCGTTCTTCGTTCTGGTGGCGGTGATCGCGCACTTCCTCGTCTGGGTGTGGCGTCCGTGGTTTGGCGAATCGCGCGCCTATGCGGCGGTCGAAGTGCAGCAACAGGCCGATGCGACTGCTGTCGCTTCGCCCCGCGGTTAAGGAGCAAAGACAATGTGGAGAGTTTGGCAGACGTTCAACCCGCAGCGTATTCTGACCGCCCTCGCGGTGTTCCTGTTCACGCTGGCTGTTCTGATTCACTTCATCCTGCTCAGCACCGACCGCTACAATTGGCTGGATGGCGCCGAACCCAAGGCTGCGCCCACCGCCGCCGTGGAATCGGTGAACGGAGCAGCCTAAGTCGCTCGCCGGTTCTGCGAGCGTCACTGTGTTGCGTAAGAGGTAATGCGGGACGGACAGGGTTCGATTGATCGGATCCTGTTCGCCCGCACCACCAGCTAGAGGCCCGCGCCGCTTGCCAGCGGCCACGGGGGGAGGTGCGCCATGGCGCTGTTGAGTTTCGAACGGAAATATCGCGTTCGCGGAGGCACCCTTATCGGTGGTGACCTCTTCGACTTCTGGGTGGGGCCCTTTTATGTGGGCTTCTTCGGGGTCACCACGATCTTCTTTGCGGCGCTCGGCACCGCGCTGATCCTGTACGGGGCTGCTATCGGGCCAACCTGGAATCCGTGGCTGATCAGCATCGCCCCGCCGGACATCAGCTATGGCCTGGCGCTGGCGCCGCTCCGCGAGGGCGGGCTGTGGCAGATCATCACCATCTGCGCCGTCGGTGCATTCAGCAGCTGGGCGCTGCGCGAGGTGGAAATCTGCCGGAAACTCGGCATGGGCTATCATGTGCCCTTCGCCTTCAGCTTCGCCATCTTCGCCTATGTCTCGCTGGTCGTCATCCGCCCGATGCTGATGGGCGCCTGGGGCTATGGTTTCCCCTATGGCATCTTCAGCCACCTCGATTGGGTGTCGAACACCGGCTATCAATATCTGCACTTCCATTACAATCCGGCGCACATGCTGGCGGTGAGCTTCTTCTTCACCACCTGCCTTGCGCTCGGCCTGCACGGCTCGCTGGTGCTGTCGGCGGTCAACCCGGCCGAAGGCACCGATGTGAAGTCGCCGGAATATGAAGATACGTTCTTCCGCGATCTGGTCGGCTATTCGGTCGGCACGCTGGGCATCCACCGCGTCGGCCTGCTGCTGGCGCTGAACGCCGGCTTCTGGAGCGCCATCTGCATCATCATTTCGGGTCCGTTCTGGTCACGCGGCTGGCCGGAATGGTGGACCTGGTGGCTCAACCTGCCGGTCTGGAGCTGAGGGGAATCACCATGGCTTATCAGAACATCTTCACCCAGGTTCAGCTGCGCGGCGAACTGGAATCGGGCGTCCCGCTCGGACCCCATAATGATGCGCGCATCGGCCCGTTCGGTTTCACCTATTGGATGGGGAAGCTGGGCGGTGCCCAGATCGGCCCGGTCTATCTTGGCACCCTGGGTGTCGCGTCGCTGATCATGGGCTTCATCGCCATCGAGATCATCGGCTTCAACATGCTGGCCTCGGTCAATTGGAACCCGCAGCAGTTCCTGCGCCAGTTCTTCTGGCTGGCCCTCGAGCCGCCGCCGGCCAAATACGGCCTCAAGATCCTGCCGCCACTCAATGAAGGCGGCTGGTGGCTGATCGCCGGCTTCTTCCTCACCGCCTCGATCCTGCTCTGGTGGCTGCGCACCTATCGCCGCGCCAAGGAACTCAACATGGGCACCCATGTCGCCTGGGCCTTTGCCAGCGCGATCTGGCTCTACCTCGTCCTCGGCTTCATCCGGCCGCTGGCGATGGGCAGCTGGGCGGAAGCCGTGCCGTTCGGTGTGTTCCCGCACCTCGATTGGACCGCGGCCTTCTCGATCCGCTACGGCAATCTGTTCTACAACCCGTTCCACGCCCTTTCGATCGTCTTCCTCTATGGCTCCACCCTGCTGTTCGCCATGCACGGTGCGACCATTCTGGCGGTCGGTCGCTATGGCGGTGAGCGCGAAATCGAACAGATCACCGATCGCGGTACCGCATCCGAACGCGCGGCGCTGTTCTGGCGCTGGACCATGGGCTTCAACGCCACCATGGAATCGATCCATCGCTGGGCCTGGTGGTTCGCGGTGCTGACGACGCTGACCGGCGGCATCGGCATCCTGCTGACCGGCACCGCCGTCGACAACTGGTATCTTTGGGCCGTCGAACATCACTTCGCGCTGAATTATCCGGCGACGGGTGTGGTCGATCCCGCCACTCTTCCGGGGGCACCGCAATGACGCGCAAACTCGCATCTCTGGCGCTGGTTCTGCCAGCGCTGTTGCTGGCCGGCTGCGAATTCGGTTCGAAGACGCAGACCCAGGTCGGCCCGCGCGGCACCGCCATGGTCCAGATCCATGATACCAGCAGCATCAAGCCGCTGGCCGCCGTGCCGGAACCGCCCTATCCGCTGACCCCCGACATGCTGGAAGGCCAGCGCGCCAAGGAGGCCTACCAGAACGTCCAGGTGCTGGGCGATCTGTCGGCGGAAGAGTTCAACTATACCATGGCATCGATCACCAACTGGGTGGCGCCGGACAATGGCACCATCAAGGACGGTGGCTGCAACTATTGCCACAATCCGGAAAACATGGCGTCCGACGAGAAGTACACCAAGGTCGTCGCGCGCAAGATGTTCCAGATGACGCGCAACATCAACGCCAACTGGAAGCCGCACTTTGCCGGCAGCCAGAACGCCGCCGCCGGCAACGCCGGGGTGACGTGCTGGACCTGCCACCGCGGCAATCCGGTGCCGCAATATGTCTGGTCGTCGAACGTTGCCAACCCGAAGTCGATCAAGGGCAACAAGTTCGGCCAGAACACGCCGGCTCAGACGGTCGCCTGGGCGTCCCTGCCCAACGATCCCTATTCGGCACTGCTGGAAGGCAAGAACAACGTCCGCGTGCAGGCCGCCAAGACCTTCCCGACGGATCATGTCGCGTCGATTCAATCGACCGAACAGACCTATGGCCTGATGATGCACATGTCGCAGGGCCTGGGCGTCAACTGCACCTATTGCCATAACAGCCAGAATTTCGCGAATTGGTCGCACTCGCGGCCGCAGCGCGTCTATGCCTGGTACGGTATCCGCATGGTGCGCGACAGTAACGACAATTACATCTCTGCCCTTGGAAATGTCTGGCCTGCCAACCGGCGCGGCCCGGCCGGCGATCCGAAGAAGATCTTCTGCGCCACCTGCCACCAGGGTGTGAACAAGCCGCTCGGCGGCTATCCGATGCTGAAGGACTATCCGGGCCTGAAGGGTCCGTATGTCTCCGCCGCTGCGCCGGCTGCTCCGGCAGCCCCCGCAGCGCCGGAAGCCCCGGCATCGGTGCCCGTCGCCGCGGCGGATACGAGTAAGCCGGCGGCCTGACGAACGTCATCCACGTGCTTTGAAGGCCCGGTCGCCATGGTGACCGGGCCTTTTTCTTTGTCACGAAGAAAGGTTCTGCGGCGCAGTCGGGCTGAAGGAAGATTGCCTCCGGCGGCTGGGGCCGCAGGCCCCAGACCCCATTTTTCTTCGATTTGGTCTGAAAAGGTGTCCGTGGCGCTATGCGGCAGTCAATAAATGGGGTCTGGGGCCTGCGGCCCCAGCCGCCGGAGGCAACAACCCCCGCCGTTACAGCGCCCGCTCGAACACCCGGTACGTCCGCGTCACCTTGCTTTCGATCGCGTCGGCGATGGAGCGCATCGGGCCGTTGTCGTCGAGAATCCAGCCGATCTCGCCCTCGTCGGCGCCATAATTGGCGATGGCATCCCGGCGGATATACTCGATCATCTGGAAGGCCATCAGCGAAGCGACGCGCTGGCCTTGCAGGCTCTTGCGGATGCCCATCAGCGGCACGCGGATGCGCTTGACCTGCGGCCGGCGCAGTCGCCAGAGCAGCTTGGCCCAGCCGAAGGGGAAAAGGTTGCCATCGAGGTCGCGGGTCAGCTCGTTGATGTCGGGCAGGGCGATCATGAAGCCGACCGGCTCGCCATCATATTCGGCGACGCGGATCAGGTCTTCGAAAACGATGGGTTTCAGCTTCTTGCCGACAAAGGCGATTTCGCCCGGAGTCAGTGGCACGAAGCCCCAGTTCGTCGACCAGGCGTCGTTCAGGATGTCGAGGATCAGCGCGGCTTCCTCGGCAAAGCGCGATTTGTCGACGGGACGCGTTTTCAGCCGCGTGTTGCGTTCGCTGGCGGCGACGATGCGCTGGACGATTTCGGGGAAGGGTTGGTCGATCTTCAGGCCCCAGCAGTGCATGTCCTTGACCCCGGCATAGCCGCGGGCGGTGATCAGGCTCTGATAATAGGGCCGGTGATGGCCCATCATCACCGTTGGCGCGCTGTCGAAGCCTTCGACCAGCAGGCCCGGCTCGTCCCAGATCGACAGGCTGAACGGCCCCTGCGCACGGGTCATGCCCTCACTGCGCAGCCAGTCTTCGGCGGTGGTCAGCAACAAATCGGCAACCGCCGCATCGTCGATGCATTCGAACATGCCCCAATGGCCGGTGCCGGCGCCCATATGGGTCAACACCAGTTGGTCGATCTGGGCAGAGATGCGGCCGACGACCGCGCCATCGCGTTCGACCAGCCAGAAGCGCGCCCGGCCATGTTCGAACCAGGGGTTGCCCTTCAGGCCGGAAATCAGTGCGCGGGCCTCTCCGCGCAACGGCGGCACGAAGTGCGGGTCGCTGGCATAGAGCCGGTACGGCAGCTCGATGAAGCGGTTGCGGTCGGCGGCGGTTTCCACCGCGATCAGTTTCAATGGCCCCATAAACCACTGCTACAGCGCCATTGCGGCCAATTTGGGACGCGCGTGCTATTCTTCGGTGCGGATCAGCACGGCCTCGCCGATCAGCAGGAACAGCAGGAACGGCGCCCAGGCCGCCATCAGTGGTGGTACGGTGCCGAAATTGCCCATGGCCAGCATGAAATTGTCGGCGACGAAGAAAGCGAAGCCCAGGAACATGCCGATGACGGCGCGGACGAACAGCCGGCCGGATCGCGCCAGGCCAAAGGCGGCGACGGCGCCGAGCAATGGCATCAGCACCGTCGACAAGGGCCCGGAGATCTTGTGCCAGGCGGCGGCGATCAGCGTGTCGACCGGCTTGCCGGCGGCGCGCTGCTCGGCGATCTGCGGCCACAGGTCCCACAAAGGAATCCACGCCGGGTTGATGCTGGTGGTGGTGAACTGGCGCGGCACCACGACGCTGGGGAAATCCAGCGCCGGCGCGGCTGCCACGGTGCCGCGTGCCACATCGAAGATCTTGACGCCGGCTAACTGCCAGCCATCCGCTGCCGGCCGGGCGCTGTCGGCCATCACGATGCGCATCAGGCGATTGTCGGCGCGGTCATAGATGGTGACGCCCTGCAGCACGGTGGCATTGCCGCTGCCGTCTACGCTGTTGGCGCGGAACAGATCATCGCCGCCGCGTACCCAGCTTTCGCTGGCGACCTTGGCGATGGCCGGGCCCCGCCGATACTCATTCTCCTGCCAGACCTTCAGGGCCTGGCTGGCATGGGTGGTGATGCGTTCGTTGAAGGTGAAATTGGCCACGGCAATGCCGAATGATGCGATGAACAACGGCCCCAGGATCTGGTGCGCCGAAATACCGGCGGCCTTGAAGATCACCACTTCGCTGTTCTGATTGAGCGTCGCCAGCGTCACCAGCGTTGCCAGCAACACCGAAAAGGGCAGGAACAATTGCACCAGCTGCGGCACGCGCAGCGACACATAGGTCCACAGCTCCGCCTCGCCATTGCCGGCAGCGGCGAGAATCTTGCCCGATTCGCCGAGCAGATCGAGCGATTCGAGGATGACGATCAGCCCGATCAGGAACGCCGCCGACCGGATCAGGAACATCTTGGCCGTGTACCAGGCGATGGTGTTGGACGGGAACAGCTTCACGGGCGCGTCCTCAACCGGCCGACAGCGCGTCGTCGCGCCAGTTCTCGCGGCGCACCAGCCGGGCGGCGAGGCCCGAAACCGCCGCGCCGATCTTGCCGAACCAGCGATCGAGCGCGCCGATCGGCTGGCCACCCGGCACATAGGCGAGGATGCGGTACAGCCACAGCGACAGCGCAAAGAAACCGATGAACGGCACCCATTGCGCCAGCACCGGATCGATGCGGCCGATGCTGCCCATCCGCTCCCCATATTCGGTCAGTTTGTGGAACGTCACCAGCATGATCAAGCTGATGAACACGCCCAGCGCCGAGGTCGAACGTTTCGGCGGCACTGCCAGCGCCACGGCGAGGAAGGGCAGCACGAACATGACGAGGCACTGCACCAGGCGGCGGTTGAAGGTTGCACTGGCATCGCGCCGGGCTTCCGGAGTCGCCTTGCCATCGAGGATCGTGGCGCCAAGCTCTGGCAGCGTCTTTTCAAGGTTGCCCTCGCCACGTTTGCGGAAATTGGTCATCGCCGGCAGGTTCACCGGCAGGTCATGCTGGTCGAACGACAGTACCCGCGGCACTTCGCCCTTGCCGGGATTGTGCACCAGCGTGCCATTGGTCAGCCGCAACAGGATGACATCGGGATCGTCAGTGGACAGGAAGGTGCCGCGCGCCGCGGTCACCGCCAGGCTCTGCCCGTCCTTGCCTTCGGCGCGCACGAACAGGCCGCGCAGATCGGCGCCCTGCTTCTGGCTTTCCTCCACCCTGAGCGTCATGCCCTTGCCCAGTGACGCGAACTCGCCGACCTTGATGGAGGCGCCAAGCGCGCCCGACCGCAGCTCGAACCGCAGATTTTCATAGGCATAGCGCGATACCGGTTGCAGAAAGCCGACGATGCCGAAATTGACCAGCGCAAACACGATGGCGAACAGGAAGGGCACGCGTAGCAGGCGATTGTAGCTGATGCCGACAGCGCGCAGCGCATCGAGTTCCGATGACAGCGCGAATTTCCGGAACGCCATCAAAATGCCCATCATCACGCCGATCGGGATGCCCAACGACAGATATTCGGGCAGCAGATTGCCAAGCATGCGCCAGACCACACTGACCGGGCCGCCCTCGTTCATCACGAAATCGAACAGGCGCAGCATGCGATCGAGGAGCAGCAGCATCGCGGCGATCACCAGCGACGAAAACAGCGGCACGATGATCGCGCGCGCCAGGTAACGATCGAAACGGGTGAGGGTCGGCAAGGCGGTTTCGGTCCAGTCCCTTGATGTCGACACCGGCGTGTCCAAATTTCGCCGCAAGCCTGCACCATGTTGCAACGTCCGGGCGATCAGGCTGCCGTCCGGCGCGTCTGTGCGTTTCTATAGCCCGGTGAAATCACAAGGTCATGGCAAAATTCCTCGCTCTGGCGGCAATCGTCGCCAGTTTCGGCCTTGCTGGCCCGGCCGCGGCCCAGAATCCCGCCGTGCTGGGTACGGATGCCGCCGCCTGCCACCCCGGCAGCAGTGGCACCGCCGTGCTGGTCACCGTCACGGGTTTCAAGGATCGCGTCGGCCGGCTGCGCATCCAGAACTATACCGGCAACAAGGGCGAATATCTCGAATCGGGCAAATATCTGCGCCGCCAGGAAATGCCGATCACCGCCGGCGGCGACATGCACGTCTGCCTGACTCTGCCCGGCCCCGGCCGCTATGTCGTCGTCGCGTTGCAGGATCGTGACGAGAACGGCAAGCTATCGCCCTTTTCGGACGGCATCGGCTTCACCAACAATCCGCGCCTCGGCCTGTCAAAACCCGCCGCCGAAAAGACGCTGTTCACCGCCGGTCCGGGCGTGACCAATGTGACGATCGTGCTGAATTACCTGCGCGGACTGTCGGTGCGGCCGATCGCGCAGAAGTAAGATTTTGCCTCCGTCGGCTGGGGCCGTAGGCCCCAGACCCCATTAACTGGCTGGTGCACGGCACTGCAGGCGGTTTTCCAGGCCCGATCAAAGCGAAATGGGGTCTGGGGCCTGCGGCCCCAGCCGCCGGAGGCTTCTCAAAACTTAAATGTCGATACGGCCTAAGGCCCCGGCCTCGGGCGTTAGATCCTCAGCCCGCGTAAGGCGGCGCCGTATGCCCTAGCGGCGATGCGGTGAAAATCTCCGCGCCGGTTTCGGTTATCCCGATCGAATGTTCGAACTGTGCCGACAGCGAGCGGTCGCGGGTCACTGCCGTCCAGCCATCGTCGAGCAGCTTCACCGCCGAGCCGCCGAGGTTGATCATCGGTTCGATGGTGAAGAACATGCCGGGGCGCAGCAACACGCCGCGGCCGGGCTTGCCGAGGTGGACGACATTCGGGGCATCGTGAAAGACGCGGCCAAGGCCATGGCCGCAGAAATCGCGCACCACTGCCATGCGGTTCCGTTCGGCATGGCTCTGGATGGCGTGGCCGACGTCGCCGAGTGTGTTGCCGGGCTTGGCCATGTCGATGCCGCGCATCAGGCATTCATAGGTGACTTCGACCAGCCGCCGTGCCTTCAGCGCCACATCGCCGACCAGGAACATGCGGCTGGTATCGCCATGCCAGCCATCGACGACGACGGTGACATCGATGTTGACGATATCGCCGTCCTTCAGCTTCCGGGCGGACGGGATGCCATGGCAGACGACATGGTTGACGCTGATGCACAACGAATGGCTGTAGCCGCGGTAAAAGATCGTCGCCGAATCGGCGCCGGCGGCGCGGACATGTTCGTAAGCAAGCCGATCGAGATCGAGCGTCACCGCTTCCGGCACGACATGCTGGGTGAGCATGTCGAGCACTTCGGCGGCGAGCCTGCCGGCCTTGCGCATGCCTTCGAACGCCGCCGGCGTGTGCAGGCGGATGCTGCCTTCCGACGGGTCGGAGACAGTGACATAATCGAGAGCGGCCGTGGTCATGCTGTCACAAATAGGCGTTCGGTGGCCATTCGTCCATGTTTGCCCGTGTCGCGCCCCCTTTCCGCCCCGCGCGGACTGGGCTAACCCCGGTCCATGACCAATTCCGAGCGCATCTACACCGCCGCCCTGCTGGTGATCGGCGACGAAATCCTGTCGGGCCGCACCCAGGATGCCAATATCGCCTATCTGGCGAAATGGCTGGGCGTGCAGGGCATCAGGCTGAAGGAGGTGCGGGTCGTGGCCGATGACATGGCGGCGATCGGCGATGCGGTGAACGCGCTGCGCGTTGCGCATGATTATCTGTTCACCACCGGCGGTATCGGCCCGACGCATGATGATATTACCGTCGATGCCATTGCCGCGGCGCTGGGTGTGCCGGTCATCGTCCATCCCGATGCCCGCGCCATCCTCGCCGGCTATTATGGCGACAAGCTGACCGACGCCCGGCTGCGCATGGCGCGCACGCCGGAGGGGGCGAGCCTCATCGAGAATCCGCGCACCAAGGCGCCGGGCATCCGCATCGGCAATATCTTCATCATGGCCGGCGTGCCGTCGATCACCCAGGGCATGCTGGCGGCGCTGGACGGGCAATTGCCGGGCGGCGCGCCGGTGCTGTCGCGCACGGTGGCCGCCTGGACACAGGAAAGCGCTGCCGCGGCGACACTGGCGGCGGTCGAAAAGGCGCATCCCGGCGTGCAGATCGGCAGCTATCCGTTCTGGCGCGAAGGCAAGACCGGCGCGAACTTCGTCATCCGCGCGACGGATACGGATCTGCTGGCGACGGTGGCCGCCGCGTTGATGACCGAACTCAGCGCTGTCGGCATCAGCCCGGTCGACGGCGAACTTTGACGCTGGGGACTCGCGTGTTCCCGAACGCCTGTGTTAGGCGTTGCGGCTGGAAACGTCCTTGGGAGCGGCAATGACGATTTTTCGCTGGGTGCTGGTCACGGCGCTAGCCATGGCTTTCTTGTTGCTGTCGGTGGCGAACTGGACGCCAGTGCCGTTCCGTCTGCCGGACGGCGTGATGATCAACATCCGGCTGCCGCTGCTGCTCGGACTCGCCTTCATCGCCGGCTGGCTGCCGACCTGGCTTATTCACTTGGGCGCCAAGGCAAATTGGAAGCGCAAGCTGGGCAAGATCGAGCGCGCCGTCGAACCGCCGCGCGCCGCTCCGCCAACCAGCGTGCCGCCGGTCGCATGAGCGGTAATCCCGTCTTCGTCGCGGTCGACACGCCATCACTGGACGGTGCGCGGGCGCTGGTCACGGCGGTGGCGCCGCATGTCGGCGGTATCAAGCTGGGGCTGGAATTCTTTTGCGCGCACGGCCCGGCCGGGGTGGCGGCGCTGGCGGCGAGCGGCCTGCCGCTGTTCCTTGACCTGAAACTGCACGACATTCCGAACACGGTCGCCGGCGCGCTGCATGCCTTGGCCGGGCTGGCGCCGTCGATCATCACCGTTCATGCCGCCGGCGGCCATGCCATGCTGGCGGCGGCGCGGGCGGCGGCGCCGGCGGCGACGCGGCTGGTGGCGGTGACAGTGCTGACCAGCCTCGATGATGATGATCTTGCTGCCGCCGGCGTCGGCGATGGCGCGGCGGCGCAGGTGGCGCGGCTGGCGGGCATCACCCGCGGTGCCGGGCTGGAAGGCATTGTCTGCTCGCCACAGGAAGTGGCGGCAGTGCGCGCCGCCTGGCCGGACGTGCTGGCGGTGGTACCCGGCGTGCGCCCGGCCGGCAGCGCCAGCGACGATCAGAAGCGCGTGATGACGCCGCGCGAGGCGCTGGCCGCCGGTGCATCGGTGCTTGTCATCGGCCGGCCGATCACGGCGGCGGCCGATCCGGCGGCGGCAGCGGCGGCGATTGCCCGCGACCTTCGATGACCGAAATCAAGATCTGCGGGCTGACGACGGAAAGCAGCGTCGATGCCACCGTCGCCGCCGGCGCCGAATGGATCGGCTTCAACTTCTTTCCGCCATCGCCGCGCTATCTGTCGCCGGATCGCGCTGCCGGCCTCATCGCCCGGCTGCCGCCGCAGGTCGGTCGGGTGGCGGTGCTGGTCGATGCCGATAATGCGCTGATCGATGCGGTGCTGGCGGCCGGTATCGACACGTTGCAACTGCATGGCAAGGAGACGCCGGAGCGTATCGCCGCCGTGCGCAGCCGTACCGGCCGGCCGGTGTGGCGGGCGGTGGGGGTAAAGACCCGCGACGATATTGCCCGGGCCATCGCTGGCCTCGGCCCCGCCGACCGGTTGCTCCTTGATGCCAAACCGCCTAGTGAGGCCCCCCTGCCGGGGGGGACGTCTGTTGTTGCCCCCCTGCCGGGGGGCAATGGACTGGCGTTCGACTGGCGATTGATGCTGGGCGTGACGCCGCCGCGGCCCTGGGGGCGGGCGGGGGGGCGGGATGCCGGCAATGTCGGCGCCGCGCTGGCCGTGCTGAAACCGGCCTTTGTGGATGTGTCATCGGGTGTAGAGGATGGTCCGGGCGTGAAATCGAACGCAAAGATTGCCGGTTTTTGCGCTGCGGTGCGCGGCGCATGAACGCCGTGCCCACCACGCTGCGCGCCGGCCCGGACGCCAATGGCCATTTCGGCGCCTTTGGCGGCCGCTATGTCGCCGAAACGCTGATGCCGCTGATCCTCGATCTGGAAAAGGCCTATATCGCCGCCAAGGCCGACCCGGCGTTCACCGCCGAATTCGAGCATCTGCTGGCGCATTATGTCGGCCGCCCCAGCCCGCTCTACTTTGCCGAAAGCCTGACCGCGCATCTGGGTGGCGCCAAGATTTACCTGAAGCGTGACGAGCTGAACCACACCGGCGCGCACAAGATCAACAATTGCATCGGCCAGATCCTGCTCGCGAAGCGCATGGGCAAGACGCGCATTATCGCCGAAACCGGCGCCGGCCAGCATGGCGTCGCCACCGCCACTGTCGCTGCCCGCTTCGGCCTGCCTTGTGTCATCTACATGGGCGCCCGCGATATCGAGCGGCAGGCGCCGAACGTGTTCCGCATGAAGTTGCTGGGGGCCGAAGTCCGCGCCGTCGAATCGGGCAGCCGCACGCTGAAGGATGCGATGAACGAGGCGCTCAGGGACTGGGTGACCAATGTCCATGACACCTTTTACATCATCGGCACGGCAGCCGGCCCGCACCCCTATCCGGAGCTGGTCCGCGATTTCCAGAGCGTCATCGGCAAGGAAGCCCGCGCACAGATCATGGCCGCCGAAGGCCGCTTGCCCGACCTGCTGATGGCGGCGATCGGCGGCGGCTCCAACGCCATCGGTCTGTTCCACCCGTTCCTCGACGATGCCTCGGTTCGCATGATCGGCGTCGAAGCCTCGGGTCATGGCATCGAAACCGGCCAGCACGCCGCCTCGCTTGCCGGTGGTCGCGCCGGGGTGCTGCACGGCAACAAGACCATGCTGCTGCAGGACGAGGATGGCCAGATCACCGAGGCGCATTCGATCTCGGCCGGGCTGGATTACCCCGGTATCGGCCCCGAGCACGCCTGGCTGCACAGCATCGGCCGCGTCGAATATCAGGCGGCGACCGATGTCGAGGCGCTCGACGCCTTCCAGATGCTCTGCCGCACCGAAGGCATCATTCCGGCGCTGGAGCCGGCGCACGCGCTGGCCGCGGTAAAGCGTGTCGCGCCGACCATGGCTGCCGATGACATCATCATCGCCAATCTGTGCGGCCGCGGCGACAAGGATATCTTCACCGTCGCCGAAGCGCTGGGGGTGACGCTGTGACAGACCGTCTCTCCACCCGCTTCGCCGCCTGCGCCGCCGAAGGGCGCGCCGCGCTCGTCACCTTCGTTACTGCCGGCGACCCGGACCTCACCACCTCCGCTGCCGTGCTGCGCGCCCTGGTCGCCAGCGGTGCCGATGTCGTCGAACTGGGCATGCCGTTCACCGATCCGATGGCCGATGGCGCCTCGATCCAGCTTGGCAACATCCGCAGCCTGACCAGCGGCACACGGTTGCGCGACGTGCTGGCGATGATCGCCGAATACCGCCGCGAGGATGATGCGACGCCGATCATCCTGATGGGCTATTTCAACCCTATCCTCGCCTATGGCCCGGCGCGCTTTGCCGCCGATGCCCGCGCCGTCGGCCTCGATGGCACCATCGTCGTCGATCTGCCGCCCGAGGAAGCCGCCGAACTGGTGCCCGATCTCAACGCCCAGGGCCTGCATCTCATCCGCCTCGCCACGCCGACCACCGATGCCGCACGGCTGCCGCGCGTCCTCGATGGCGCCTCGGGCTTTCTCTATTATGTCGCCGTCGCCGGCGTCACTGGCGCCAATGCCGCCACCGCCAGCGACGTCGCTGCCGCGGTCGCCCGGCTGAAGCA
This sequence comes from Alphaproteobacteria bacterium PA4, assembly GCA_002256005.1. Lineage (GTDB taxonomy): Bacteria > Pseudomonadota > Alphaproteobacteria > Sphingomonadales > Sphingomonadaceae > Sandarakinorhabdus. Next base: position 94,232 of record NKIQ01000004.1, read on the forward strand.
AGCGACGGCGCTGCCGATCGCAGTCGGGTTCGGCGTGCGCACGCCAGACCAGGCCGCCGCCATTGCCGTGCATGCCGATGCCGTCGTCGTCGGCTCCGCCATTGTCGATGCCATCGGTGCGGCGTCGGCGGAACGCGCCAATGATATTCCCGCCCGGGTCGGCGCGCTTGTCGCCGGGCTTGCCACCGCCGTTCGCGGCGCTCGCCTCAAGGATGCTGCTGCATGAGCTGGATCACCCGCACCCGCCAGCAATTGACCGGATTCATGTCGCGGCGCGAAACGCCCGACAATTTGTGGACCAAGTGCCGCGCCTGCGGCTCGATGGTCTATACCAAGGAATGGGAGGAGAACCTCTCGGTCTGCCCGCGCTGCGAGCATCATGATCGCATCGGCCCCAAGACGCGCTTTACCCAGATCTTTGACGGCGAATTCGCCACGGTCGCCGTCGCCAAGGTCGCCGAGGACCCGCTGAAGTTCCGTGACCAGAAGCGCTATGTCGACCGCCTGCGCGCTGCCAAGGCCGCCACCGGCGAACCCGAAGCGATGACGGTTGGTGATGGCCGCATCGGCGGCGTCCGCGCCATCGTCGCCGTCCAGAATTTCGCCTTTATGGGCGGATCGATGGGTATGGGCGTCGGCGAAGCGTTCCTGGCCGGCGCCCGTGCCGCCGTCGCCGCCGGTGTGCCCTTTGTCGTCTTCACCGCCGCCGGCGGCGCCCGCATGCAGGAAGGCATCCTCAGCCTGATGCAGATGCCGCGGACGACCGTGGGCATCGCCGAGCTGAAGGAGGCTGGCCTGCCCTATGTCGTGGTGCTGACCGATCCGACCACCGGCGGCGTCACCGCCAGCTATGCCATGCTCGGCGATGTGCAGATTGCCGAGCCCAATGCCCTCATCGGCTTTGCCGGCCAGCGCGTCATCGAACAGACCATCCGCGAGAAACTGCCGGAAGGTTTCCAGCGCGCCGAATATCTGCTCGATCACGGCATGCTCGACATGGTCGTGCACCGCCGCGAGTTGAAGGACACGCTGGCGAAGCTGCTCGGCCTGCTGACGGCCAGGCGTCTGGCGGCGTGAAGACGGGCCTCCGGCGGCTGGGGCCGGTGGCCCCAGACTCCATTTCGTTTGGTTCGCGCGCTTGCGTCGCGGTTCTGGCACGCCCCAACAATTGGGGTCTGGGGCCTAAGGCCCCAGCCGCCGGAGGCTCTTTCATCTTCAAAGTTCGTTCCTGAATGGAGCGCGCTCGGTCCGATAACCCCGTGCTCGATGCTCTGTTGCAGGCGGCTTATGCCCTGCATCCGACCGAGATCGACCTGACGCTCGACCGGCTGGCGCGGCTGTTGTCGCGGCTGGGCAATCCGCAGGCCAAGCTGCCGCCGGTGTTTCATGTCGCGGGCACCAACGGCAAGGGCTCGACGGTGGCGTTCCTGCGCGCCTGTCTGGAGGCGTCGGGGCGGCGGGTGCATGTCTATACCTCGCCGCATCTCATTCGCTTCAACGAACGGATTCGCATTGCCGGGCAGCTGATCGACGATGAAGCGCTCGCCGAGTTGCTGCGCGAGTTGCTGGCGCGCAATGCCGGCCAACCCATCACCTTTTTCGAGCTGACAACGGCGCTGGCGCTGCTGGCGTTTTCGCGGGTGCCGGCGGATGCCTGTATCGTCGAGGTCGGGCTGGGTGGGCGTATGGACGCGACGAACCTGATCGAGGCGCCGCTGGTCACCGGCATCGCCCAGCTGGGGCTGGACCATCAGCAATGGCTGGGCGATTCGATCCTCGACATCGCGCGCGAAAAGGCCGGCATCGCCAAGCGCGGCCGGCCGCTGGTGATCTCGAAATATCCCAAGGCAGTGGCGGCGCGGATTGCCGAGGTGGCGGGCGTAGCCGGGGCGCCATTGCTGATTCGCGGCACGGATTGGGACGCCGCGGTCTATGAGGGGGCGCTGCATTTCCGCGATGCTGCCGGGCGGCTGGCGCTGCCGCTGCCGCGGCTGGCCGGCGCGCACCAGGCCGACAATGCCGCGCTGGCCGTGGCGATGCTGCGCGCCCAGGATGTGGTACCGGTCAACGAGGCGGGGCTGAAGGCCGGCATGGGCTGGGCGGAATGGCCGGCGCGGCTGCAACGTCTGGACGCGGGGCCGCTGCTGGCGCTGTTGCCGCCCGGCAGCCAGCTGTGGATCGATGGCGGTCATAATCCGGCGGCGGGCCGGGCGATCGCCGAAAGCCTGACGCCGGCCTGGCTGGGCGGCCGGCCGCTGCACATGGTCGCCGGCATGCTGGCGGCCAAGGATGCGCAGGGCTTTCTGAAGGCTTTCACCGGCCGTGCCGCATCGTTGCATGCGGTGCCGATTCCAGGACACGCCCATCATGCGCCCGATCAGCTCGCCAGCGATGCGGCGGCTGCCGGGCTGACGGCGCGGGTCGCTGCCGACCTGCCGGCGGCCTTGCGGGCAATTGCGACATATGCGGGGGAACAGCCGCTCCACGTGCTGATCACCGGCTCGCTCTACGTCGCCGGCGCCGCACTGGCGGCGAATGGCCAGTCGGCGGGATAGGCCGACCCGACGTCGCCGCAGCCCGCCTGCGATAGACATGTAAACCACAGCTTACAATTGTGCTGCGCCTCGCCGTATAACCCATTGAAATTTAGACATGGCATGCTTTGTGCATTGCCTTTGCAAACAATAATAATCGGGCCGCAGTGTTCTCACAGGAGAGACCTGCCATGAAGTTCGCATCGATCGCCGCCATCGCTGTTTCGCTGGCTGCCGCGCCCGCTACCGCCGTGACCTATGATGCTTACGACAGTTTCAACGGATCCGCCTTTGCCGGTCCTTTCGTGTTTTTCGAATTTGATGCGTTGACGGGCGGGACGCCACTGGCGAACCACACGAACTGTGCCGTGGGGCTCGACTGCCTGCTCAGCAGCGGGCAACCGGGTCTCGGCTTCTACAAGAACAGCAGTGGATTGCCGTTGACCGCGTTCGGCACCGTCGATGTGCCGGCCCATACCCTGTTCTTCCACCCCGGACAGACAGCTGACGCCGGCGTGCTGTTTCTGGCCCCGGCGACGGGCAGTTATCGGTTTCAGGTGGCGTTCAGCCTGCTGAGCAACACCATGATCACCGGCGTGCAGTTGACCGGCTATCGCTTCTCCGGCGGCAATTTGTCGGCGCTCGGCGGGATCAGCCTTGATGCGCAGTTCCGCAGCGATGGCGCCGGCGATACGATCGCGCTGGCGGCGGGTCAGGGCCTGGCCATCGGCATCAATGCCGCCGGTGACTATCAGTTCGATTCGACCAGCATCAGCTTCCAGGTGTCGAATGTGCCGGAACCGGAGAGCTGGGCGCTGATGGTGGCCGGCTTCGGATTGGCAGGCGTTGTGCTCCGCCGCCGCCGCGTCATGTCCGTATAGGCCCTCTCGCAGCGGCGCTGCGCCGGGCTTTTTGCCAGCCCAGCGCAACGCAGCGCTTCCGGCATGGCGCGCTGCCTGCTAGAGGCTATTCATGCAGGGTCCTGTTCGCATCGCCCCGTCGATTCTATCGGCGGATTTCGCCCGTTTGGGGGAGGAGGTGCGCGCCATCACCGCCGCAGGTGCCGATTATGTCCATGTCGATGTGATGGACGGGCATTTCGTGCCGAACATCACCATCGGCCCGATGGTGGTGAAGGCGCTGCGCCCGCATACGTCCCTTGTCATGGACGTGCATCTGATGATCTCGCCGGCCGATCCCTATCTCGATGCCTTTGCCGAAGCCGGCGCCGATATCCTGACCGTGCATCCGGAAGCCGGGCCGCACCTGCATCGCAGTATCCAGCGCATCAAGGGGCTGGGCAAGAAGGCCGGTGTGTCGCTGAACCCGGCGACGCCCGCCAAGATGCTCGATTATGTCATCGATGATGTCGACCTGGTGCTGGTGATGAGCGTCAATCCCGGTTTCGGCGGGCAGAGCTTCATCGACAGCCAGCTCAGGAAGATCGAAGCCATTCGCAAGATGATCGACAAGACCGGCAAGGCGATCGACCTGGAAGTCGATGGCGGCATCGACACCATCACTGCCCGCGCTGCCGTCAACGCCGGCGCCGATGTGCTGGTCGCCGGCACTGCCACCTTCCGCGGCGGCGCCGAGCGCTACGCCGCCAATATCGCGGCGCTGCGGGGCTGACCATGGCGCGGGCCGGTTCCAAGCCGCCGACCGCTGCCGCCACCCCTGCGCCGACGGCCGACGCGGCCGAAACCGTCGATGAAGGGCGGTTGCTGCGTGTCGATGGCGACCGCGGCCTGTCATTGGGCGAGCGGCTGACGGCCCGGCTGAACGCCCGGCTCTATGCGACACCGCTGCACCGCCTGCGGCTGCGCGGCCGCTATCCGTTGAAGCTGCTCGGCGTGCCGCAGGACCCGGTGCCGGGGGATGAAACGATCGGCGAGCGTATCACCGCCGGCCGGCTGATCCATGCCGGCCATACCGCGATGACGCGCGACCTGGATTACGCCAGCCCGGCGCATCCCGCGGCATGGCGGGACTGGGCCAATGGTTGGGACTGGCTGCGCGACCTGGCGGCGGTCGTGCCCGACCACAAGAGCGGCGCGAAGATCGCCGAGCCGCTGGTGCAGCGCTGGCTGAAGCGTTTCGGTGAGTTCGAGGCGCAGGCCTGGCGCGCCGATGTCACCGGGCGGCGGTTGCTGTTCGCGCTGGGCCATGCACCGTTGATCCTGTCCTCGTCCGATCAGGTCTATCGCTCCCTGCTGCTGTCGGCGATCGCCACCTGGGCACGCCATCTCGATCGCGCCGCCTTCCGCCTGCCTGATGCGCTGCCCAAGGTGCAGGCGCTCGCCGGTCTCTATGCCGCCGGCGTGCTGATTCCGGGCGGCGAAGCCCGGGCGGCCGCGGCGCTGGCGGGGCTCGATCGCCTGCTGGCGCTGCTGGTACTGCCCGATGGCGGCATCGCCAGTCGGGCGCCCGTCGATGCGCTGGCACTGGCCGAGTTGCTGCTGTTCGCGTCGGGTGCGCCCGCCGCTATCGGCCAGCGGCCGCCGCCGTTGTTTGCCGACACGCTGGCGCGGCTGGTGCCGGCGCTGAACGGTATGGCGCTGGGCGATGCCATCATCGGCGGCTGGCATGGCGGCGCTGCCATCGCGGCATTGCCGCTGGAACGGCTGGCCAGGCGTGCCGCCACTGGCACCGCCATGGTGCGCGGCGGGCGCTGGTCGGGTTATTATCGCCTGTCGGCTGGGAAATCGGTGCTGGTCATCGACGCCGGGCCGCCGCCGCTGGCGCGGCTGGCTGCCGGTGGCCATGCCGGCACCCTGGCCTTTGAAATGAGCGATGGCCCGGACCGGCTGATCACCAATTGTGGCGGCGCGCGCGGGCTGGCGGCGCCGCTGGCGGCCGATCTTGCCGCCGGCTTGCGCACCACCGCCGCGCATTCGACGCTGGTCATCGCCGACACCAATTCGACTCGGATCAAGGGCGAGGCCGATCAGGCCGGCGCGCTCGGCCTGGGCGTCGAGGAGGTCGGCGTGCAGACGCGCAGCAGCGAGCAGGGCCATTGGCTGGAGGCAAGCCATGACGGCTATGCCAAGCGCTTCGGCATGATCGTGCGACGGCGGCTGTTCCTGTCGCCCGATGGGCAGGATCTGCGCGGCGAGGATGTCATCGAGGCGGCACCCCGGGGCAAGCTGACCCGACGCAGCGATCGCAGCTTCGATATCCGCTTCCACCTCGGCCCCGGCGTGGCCGCCACGCCCACCGCCGACGCCGCCGGCGCGCTCCTCAAGCTGCCGCAGGGCCGCGTCTGGGCGATGAAGGCGCGCGGCGGCCGGGTCGCCATCGAACCGTCGCTGTGGATCGATCCCGGCGGCACCCTCCACAAGACCCAGCAGCTGGTGATCAGCAGCCGTACCGAAGGCGCGGCGGCGAGCATCGGCTGGAGTTTCAAACGCGCCGGAAAGTGATGCAATGACGGATTTTGTGAAGATACACCGGGCGCTGATTTCGGTCAGCGACAAGACCGGGATCGTCGAGCTGGCGACGGCGCTGGCCGGCCATGGCGTGGCGCTGGTGTCGACCGGTGGCACCGCCAGGGCCCTGCGCGAGGCCGGGCTGATGGTCAGCGATGTGGCCGACCTGACCGCCTTTCCCGAAATGATGGATGGCCGGGTGAAGACGCTGCACCCCAAGGTGCATGGCGGCCTGCTCGCCGATCGTGACGTGCCGGACCATGTGGCAGCGATGGCGGCGCACGCGATCCTACCCATCGATCTCGCCATCATCAACCTCTACCCCTTTGCCGCCACGGTGGCGAAGGGTGCGGCGCGCGACGACATCATCGAGAATATCGACATCGGCGGCCCGGCGATGGTGCGGTCATCGGCGAAGAACCATGCCCATGTCGCCATCGTCACCGAGCCCGGCGACTATGCGGCGCTGCTCGCCGCCATGGCCGAACATGATGGCGCCACGCCGCTGGCGCTGCGCCGGCGCCTCGCGGCCACGGCCTTTGCCCATACCGCTGCCTATGACGCGGCGGTGGCGAGCTGGTTCGCCTTTGCCGACCAGGGCGAACAGTTCCCGGCGGTGCTGCCGCTGGCGCTGCGCCGTGCCGACACGCTGCGTTATGGTGAGAACCCGCACCAGCAGGCGGCACTGTATGTGCCCCAGACCGGCGCCAGCGGCGTCGCCGCTGCCCGCCAGGTGCAGGGCAAGGAACTGAGCTACAACAATCTCAACGATGCCGATGGCGCGCTGGAGCTGATCGCCGAGTTCCGCGACGCCGGCCCTGCCTGCGCCATCATCAAGCACGCCAACCCTTGCGGGGTTGCCACTGGCGCCACGCTCGCCGAGGCCTACAAGGCGGCGTTCGATTGCGATCCGGTCTCGGCCTTTGGTGGCATCATCGCCGTCAATGGCCTGATGGACGGCCCGACCGCCGAGGCCATAGCCGGCATCTTTACCGAAGTGGTCATCGCGCCCGATGCCGATGCCGATGCGCTGGCAGTGTTCGCGGCCAAGAAGAATCTGCGCCTGCTGCTGACCGGCAGCTTGCCCAACCCGCGCCGGCCTGGCCTCGCCCTGCGCCAGATCGGTGGTGGCATGCTGGTGCAGTCGCGCGACAATGGCGCCGTGACCCGGGCCGATTGCAAGGTGGTGACGCAGCGCGCGCCCACCGAACAGGAATGGGCCGACATGCTGTTCGCCTGGACCGTCGCCCGCCATGTCAAATCCAATGCCATCGTCTATGCCAAGGGTGGCAGCACCGCCGGCATCGGCGCCGGCCAGATGAGCCGGCTCGATTCGACCCGCATCGCCGCGGTGAAGGCCGGCGATGCCGCCCGCGCCGCCAGCTGGGCACAGCCGCGCACCATCGGCTCGGCGGTGGCGTCCGATGCGTTTTTCCCCTTTGCCGACGGACTGATTGCCGCTGCGGAGGCGGGGGCCACCGCCATCATCCAGCCGGGCGGATCCATCCGTGATGCCGAAGTCATCGCCGCCGCTGACGAGCGCGGGCTGGCGATGGTCTTTACCGGCATGCGGCATTTCCGGCACTGACGACGGTGGCGGAGGGGCATTTTCGCGTCGAGCATGATGGCGCGATTGCCATCCTGACCCATGCCCGCGGCGCGAAGCGCAACGCGCTGACAGCGGGGACGCTGCGGCAGTTGCAGGGCATCGCCGAACAGCTGCGCGAGGAACCGGGCATTCGGGCCGTGATCATCCGGGCCGAAGGCGCGGATTTCAGCGTCGGCATGGACATTGGAGGCATGGGGTCTGGCGGGGACGCCGCCGCGACCCCGCAGGCCCCGGTCGTGCAGGCGCGCCGCACCGCTGAGCTCGGCGCGCGCCTGATGCGCGCCCTGCGCGAAATCCCGCAGCCGACGATCTGCGCCGTGCAGGGCATCGCCAATGGCGGCGCCGCCTGCATCGCCACCGCCTGCGATTTTCGCCTGGGCAGCCGTGACGCGCGGATCGGCTATGGCGAAGTGCGGCTGGGCATCAATCTGATGTGGCAGGCGCTGCCCCTGGCCATCCAGGCTGTCGGGCTGGCGCGGGCCAAGCGCATGGTGATGACCGGCGCGCTGTTCGACGCGGCGACGCTGCTGGATTGGGGGTTCTTCGATGAGATCGTGCCGCCCGAGGCGCTGGATGCCGCGGCGCGGCGCTGGGCCGAAGCGTTTGTCGCGCTGCCGCCCGTGGCCGTGCAGATGATCAAGCGTAGCGCCAATGCCTGGGCCGGTGCCCTCGATCAGGCCATCATGCACGCCGATGCCGACCAATGGCTGCTTGCCAGCCGCACCGATGATTTCGGCGAGGCCGTGTCGGCCTTTTTCGCCCGCCGCACCCCGCAGTTCACCGGCAATTGACCCTTTGCCGCCCGCAACAGGACCAACGCGCATGACCATCGCCGACACGCTGACCGCCGCCCTCGCCGATGCCGGCATTCCCGGCGCCGTGGCCCTGACCGGTTCCAGTCGCGCCGCCGGCGATGCCATCGCCATCGGCACGCGTGGCGATGGCGCGCCGATGACGGCGGACAGCGTCTTTCAATTGGCGAGCATGACCAAGGCGGTGGTGTCGGTCGCGGCGATGCAGCTGGTCGAGGCCGGGCGATTGACGCTCGATGCCCCGATCGGCGACCTGCTGCCGGGGTTGGCCGATCCGCAGGTCCTCACCGGCTTCGATGGTGATGGTCGGGTGCAGACCCGGCCGGCGGCGCGTCCGATCACGCTGCGCCACCTGCTCAGCCACACCTCCGGCCTCGGCTATGATTTCGTCCATGCCGATATGGCGCGGGCACGCGGCGCGCCGCCGGTGCCGGGCACGCTCGCCAGCCTCGCCACGCCGTTGCTCTTCGATCCCGGTGACGATTGGGCCTATGGCATCAGCACCGATTGGGTTGGGCTGGCGGTGGAGGCGGCCAGCGGCCAGCGCCTCGACAGCTGGATCGCCGACCATATCACCGGGCCGCTCGGCATGACGGACACCGGTTTTGAACTGACCGAGTCTCGCAAGGCGCGCTTCGTCACCAACATGGCGCGCGGCGAGGATGGCACGCTGGTGCCATATCCCATCAACATCGGCGGCGGCACCAGCGGGGAATTCATCTCCGGCGGCGGCGGCATGATCGGGACCGCGGGCGATTACATGCGCTTCCTGCGCATGCTGCTTAACGGCGGCGGCATCGATGGCGAGCGCATCCTGTCACGCGCGAGCATCGCCGAAATGACCCGCAACCAGATCGGCAGCCTGCGCGCCGGTGGCATGACCACGACGATGCCGGCGCTGTCCGCCGCCGTGCAATGGTTCCCCGAAATGATCGCCGGCTGGGGCCTGGGCTTCCTTATCAACCCCGAAACCGGCGCCGATGGCCGCAGCGCCGGCAGCTGCGCCTGGGCCGGCATCTGCAACACCTATTTCTGGTTCGATCCGGAGCGCGACATCGCCGCCGTGCTGCTGATGCAGATGCTGCCCTTTGCCGATCCGGGCGCGCTGGCGGTGCTGGGGGCGTTTGAGCGGGCGGTCTACGCGGCCTGAAACGGCGGCAGCCAGTGACGGCCGACTGGACTTTGCCGGTGCAGCGGGACGACGGGTGCTGACCGTTCGGCCGTTTGTCCCCTACACAAAAATCGCCTTTCGCCGTCAAAGCTTTCAGTTGTTCATGCCGCGTCAATCTGCGGACGGGCATAAGCGACTCGTGGCTGGCGACAGCAACCGGAGTTTGCCCCCTGTTATCCGGTTGCCGCGTAAATCGCCCGCCACTGCGTGACGAGCGCAAACCGGCCCCCGCTCCATGCCCCCGGAGCGGGGGCCCTATTGTTTCGGGGCCTCGGAACGCACCATCGGGATGCTGGCCGTCACATCCGGCGATGGCACGGCCTTGTAGCCGCCGGGGTTGAGCTGTGCGGCGACGGCCGGTGGTGGCGGGATTTCCGGATAGATCGTCACGGTGAAATCGCCGGCGCTGGGGTTCTGGCGAAGCGGCACCAGCTGTTTCTGATAGAGTTCCGAATACCAGAAGCGCCGGGCATGGGCGTAGCAGGGGAAGCGTACCATCAGCACGCTCTGGTTCGGCGGCGGGCTGCCTTCGAAGGTCGCGATGCTGCGCGGCGAGGCGATGTAATAGCCGCCGAGTTTTTCATAAAGGCCGCTGGCCCGGATCGCTTCGCCATAGCGCAGGATGCGATCGCGATCGTGCACCAGCCCCGACACCAGCATGATGACCGGTCGCCCATCGCAGATATCGGCGTTGACGGCAGGGGCGAGCGCGGCAGGGCCAGGGGGCGGTGGCGCGACCGGCGGCACAGCAGCGGTGGCGAGGAGCAGAACAAGGCTGATCATGGCACCAGCCTGCGTCACGCCGCGCCCCTGTGGCAAGCCCGCAGTTGCGCGCGCGCGTCGCCAGCGCCAGATAGGGACGATGCAAAGTTTTCACACCGGCACGGCGCCGCAGGGCAAGGCCGATTTCGGCACGTTGCGCCGCTTCATGCCCTATCTCTGGCCCAAGGGTGAACCGGCGCTGCGCGCCCGTGTCGTCGCCGCGATGCTGCTGGTCATCCTCGCCAAATCGACCAGCCTCGTCATGCCCTTCGCCTTCAAGGGCGCCATCGATCGCATGGCCGCCGGCGTGCCCGATGGCATCCAGATCGCCATTGCGCTGGTCTGTGCCTATGCGCTGGCCCGCTTCGGCGGGGTGCTGTTCGACAATCTGCGCAACGCCATCTTCGAGCGCGTCGGCCAGACTGCGGCGCGGCGGCTCTCCCAGGATGTCTTTGCCCATATCCACCGCCTGTCGCTGCGCTTTCACCTCGAGCGCCGCACCGGGTCGCTGACTCGCGTCGTCGAGCGCGGCACCAAGAGCATCGACACGATGCTTTATTTCATCCTGTTCAACATCTTCCCGACCGTGTTCGAACTGACCGCGGTCTGCGTCATCTTCTGGATCAAGCTGGGGCCACTGATGGTGGCGGCGGTGCTGGTGATGGTGATCGCCTATATCGCCTATACCCAGCGCGTCACCGACTGGCGGTCGAAGCTGCGCCGCGAGATGGTCGACAGCGACAACAAGGCGGTGGCGCGCGCCGTCGATTCGCTGCTCAACTATGAAACAGTCAAATATTTCAACGCCGAAGCGCATGAGAACCGCAACTATGGCCTGGCCATCAAGCGCTACACCGATGCCGCGACCAGGAACGAGGTGTCGCTCGCCTGGCTGAACATCGGCCAGTCGCTGATCACCAACATCATGATGGCCGGCGCCATGGGCTATACCGTATGGGGCTGGCACCAGGGCCGCTTCAGCGTCGGCGATGTCGTGCTGGTCAACACGCTGCTGGCCCAGCTGTTTCGGCCGCTCGACATGCTCGGCATGGTCTATCGCGAGATCAAGCAGGGCCTGATCGACATGGAAGCCATGTTCGGCCTGATCGATACACCACAGGAAATCGCCGATGCGCCGAACGCGCCGGCACTGGTGGTGCGCGGCGGCCATGTCCGCTTCGCGCAGGTCGGCTTCGGCTATGACGCCCGCCGCCAGATCCTCCACGATGTGGCGTTCGATGTGCCGCCGGGGGGCAAGCTCGCCATCGTCGGCCATAGCGGGGCCGGCAAATCGACGCTGAGCCGCATCCTCTACCGCTTCTACGACATCCAGTCGGGCACAGTCAGCATCGATGGCCAGGATATCGCCGGGGTGACACAGGACAGTTTGCGCCGCGCCATCGGCATCGTGCCGCAGGACACGGTGCTGTTCAACGACACGATCGGCTACAACATCGGCTATGGCCGGCCCGACGCGACACAGGCGGAGATCGAGGCGGCGGCGCGGGGTGCAGCCATTCATGACTTCATCCTGTCGCTGCCCGATGGCTATCGGACCCAGGTCGGCGAGCGCGGCCTCAAGCTCTCCGGCGGCGAGAAACAGCGCGTCGCCATCGCCCGCACCATCCTCAAGGACCCGGCCATCCTGATTCTCGACGAAGCCACCAGCGCACTCGATTCGGCGACCGAAGCCGACATCCAGCAGGCGCTCGGCGCTGTCAGCCAGAGCCGGACAACGCTGGTCATCGCACACCGGCTCTCCACCGTCACCGATGCCGATGAGATCATCGTGCTGAGCGCCGGCCGCATCATCGAGCGCGGTCGCCATGAGGCGCTGCTCGCCGCCAACGGTGCCTATGCCGACATGTGGGCGCTGCAGCAGGCCGAGGACCAGGACGAAGCGCTGATTGCTGAATAAAGTCTTAAAAATCATCAGCAAGCGAGTTTTTATTGCCAGATTTGGTGGCAATGCGTACCTTCCCCGCGGGTCAAGCATCATGTGTTAAACAGGGGTAATGATATGAAGAATCGGCAATATCTGGCGGCACTCGCCGCCTCGGTCGCAGCGCTGTACGCACCGACCGCAGCAGAAGCCAAATCTGTCACCGCGACGGTCAATGGCGTAACCTACACCGCCACCAGCTCGATCATCGGCCAGACCTCCACGGCAACGATCGCCGGCGGCGGTACCGCCGCTTATCTGGCACCGACCGCCAACTATCGCAGCACCGTCGGCCTGCTGATGGATTATGGTGCCGGTGGTGCGTTCGTTTGCTCGGGTAGCCTGAATGCCAAGCGCAATTCGATCATCACCGCGGGCCATTGTGTCGCCGAAGGGCCTGGCGAGAAGCTGCAGAGCGTGACCGCCTATTTCTATGACGGCAACGCCGGCGATCCGAACGTTTATGCGACCGGTGCCACCGGCGTCACCACGGTCAATATCAGCCGCGTCTATCGCAACAGTGCCTATACCGGTGAAGTCATCGATCAGAATGACATCGCCGTGCTGCGTCTTGCCACGGCCGCCCCCACTTATGCCGTGGGTTACGACCTCTACCTCGGCACCGACCTGACCGGCCTCGACTATAATGTCGCTGGCTATGGCACGCGCTCCAACAACGGCGGCAATCTGGGCATCGATGCCGGGCAAAGACTGGGCACCGGCCGGTTGCGCCAGGGTGACAACCGCTATGACTTCGCCTTTGGCGATGCCGATTTTGTTGGCGATTGGGCGGGCGTTTTCGGGACTGCCGATGTCGACCATGTTTACATTGCCGATTTCGACAATGGTCTGGTTGCCAACGATACATCCTGCCTTATCGGTGGCTTTTATGGTTACAGCAGCGGCAAATATTGCAACCTCGGTCGCGGTTCGACCGAAGTCAGCACTGCGGGTGGCGATTCAGGCGGCCCGCAGTTCATCAATGGCAAGTTGGCATCGGTCACCAGTTTCGGTCTGACCTTCGGTACCGGCTTTGGTGATATCCGCGCCGGGTTGAACAACACCTTCGGCGAACTGAACGGTTTTGTGCCGATTTATCTGCACAAGGATTTTATCGCCGCTTCGGTGCCGGAGCCGTCGAGCTGGGCGATGCTGATCGCCGGCTTTGGCCTGACCGGTGCCGCCATGCGTCGACGCCGCGCCGCTATCGCCTGATCGCGACGACGGAGCAACGGAAGAGCCGACGGGGCAACCCGTCGGCTTTTTTGCGTCAGCACATTCTGCGGCAACCTGCCGCGGTAATCATTGCTTTTCGGACATGATTTTCGTTTGTGCTGCAGCATTACGCTGAGTTAACTCTGTTTCGGGGTCATTATCGAAACAAATCAAGGGGTTAATTTTTCATGAAGTCGTATGTTGTTTCGCTTGCAGCGCTTCTGCTGCCCTCGGCTGCCTCCGCCGGTGTTGCCGATCTTTTGAATTCCGGGTTCGAAGCTGCCAACCCGGTCGTCGAGGTGTCCGCCGCCAAGACCGCATCCGGCCGCTTTGGTGACATGGTCTGGGAAGCGCGCAGCAAGATCGTTGCGATGACATCGACCGCCACCGTTGCCACCGGCGGCAGTCCGACCTTTCTGGCGCCGAAGCCGCAGTACAATGGCGTCGCTTCGCTGATCATGAACTATGGTGCCGGCGGCAGTTTCATCTGCACCGGCACGCTGCTCGGCGATCGTGTGTCGATCGTGACCGCGGCGCACTGTGTCAGCGATGGCGCCGGCACGGCCGGCCCGCTGACCACCACGGCCTTTTTCAACAATGCCACCGACCCGGTGAACCATATCGATCCGACCTCGACCGCGCTCAACGTCAGCCGCATCATCGTCAACCAGGGCTATACCGGCCAGGTCGTCGACCAGAACGACATCGCCATCCTGCGCCTGGCCCAGGCCGCGCCCAGCTGGATCAACAGCTATGATTTCGATTTCACCACGCCGGTGCAGGGTGAACAGCTGAACATCGCCGGCTATGGCGGTCGCTGGGATGGCGTCGGCCCGCAGGGCGCCAATATCGGTACCGGCCGTTTGCGGCAAGGCGACAACACCTACGACTTCCGTTTCGGCGACGCCCGCTTTGGCGGCTTCTGGAACCGACCCAATGTAAACCGCCCGGGTTCGACCAACTTCTTCGGCACTGCCCAGATTCGGGACAGCTGGATCTATGATTTCGACAATGGCACCAGCACAAATGATGCGTCATGCCGTATCGGCAATCTGTTCAGCCCCACCACCTTCTGCAACACCGGCGTCGGCGCCCGCGAAGTCGGTTCGGCTGGCGGCGATTCCGGCGGCCCGAACTTCGTCGGCGGCAAGATCAAGTCGGTGACCTCCTATGGCCTGACGTTCGGCACCGGTCTCGGCGATTGCCGCACCGGGCTGAACAGCAGCTGCGGGGAGTTGAACGGTGTCGTGCCGGTGTCGATCCACCAGAACTTCATCACCAATGCGATGGCCGTGCCGGAACCGTCGAGCTGGGCGATGCTGATTGCCGGCTTCGGCCTGACCGGCGCCGTCATGCGCCGTCGTCGCGCCGTCGCCGCATAAGCAGCACCAGGCACAACAGGAAAGGGCCGGCGGGGCAATCCGCCGGCCCTTTTTTTCATCTCAGGGCCGTGGCCTTACGGCATCAGCACGGTGTCGATGACATGGATGACACCGTTCGACTGGTTGACGTCGGCGATCGTTACCATCGCCATACCGCCCTTGGCGTCAGTGAGCATCACGCCCTTGCCCATCAGGCTGGCGGTCAGTTTCTCGCCCTGCACGGTGGTCAGTTCGGCCTTGCCGCCGCCGGCCTTGATCGCGGCGACGATGGCGCCTGCGGTCATCTTGCCGGGGACAACATGATAGGTGAGGATCTTGGTCAGCGTCGCCTTGTTCTCGGGCTTGACCAGTGTTTCGACGGTGCCGGTCGGCAGCTTGGCAAAGGCGGCATTGGTGGGGGCGAAGACGGTGAACGGGCCGGGGCTCTTCAGCGTCGCCACCAGATCGGCGGCCTTGACCGCTGCCACCAGCGTGGTGTGATCGGCGGAGTTCACGGCATTGTCGACGATATCCTTTGACGGATACATGGCGGCACCACCGACCATGACGGTCTTTTCGGCGGCATTGACCAGGGTCGGGGTGGTCGCAAGGCCGAACATGGCCATGGACAGCAGCGCAGCGCGCATCGGGTTCGAGATCGACATCATACTCCCTCTCGGTAAAACACAGTCCGTTGGCGGACAGGCGCAAATACGAAAGAGGCGCCAGCGGCGTTGCGGGCGTGCGGGAATGTCGCAGTGTGGAGGGGCGATGCCGTTCAGGCACCGCCCCCGCACGCGCGGATCGGTTCAGACCGCGCTCAGCTTGCCGGTGGCGACGACGGGCCCGGTCGGAAGACCCGTCTTCGAACCACCCAGTGGCTCGATGGAGATGGCGAGAGTGGCGCCCGGTTGCAACCCGGTCAGCTGTTTTGCCGCAAGGGCGTGCGAATTGGGGCCATGGATATCGATGACACCCAGGGAGCGGGGCGGCTTGTCGCCTTCGATCACCCACAGCTCCGGCGACTTGCCGGCATCATCGCGTTGGGTGGCCGGCGTCAGCACCACCGAGCCGCGTAGTGGATCATAGGCGGCGGCGAGCAGCGGCTTGCCATCGGCGCCGGCGAGGCTGGCGACGAGCAGCTGCGGTGGGGCGCCGGGTGGTGGCGCCGGCGGGTTGACCTGGGCGATGGCGATCACCGCCGCCGCGGTGCCGGCAAAGGCGAGACTGCGCCACAGCGCCAGGCTTTGCCACAGGCCGGGCTTCGGCGTTTCGGCGGCCGCACGGCGCGGTACCGGTGCAATCTCGGCGGCGATGCCCTGCCAGACGCTGTCGGGCACCGGCACTGGTGGCGTTTCGCCATCCAGCGGCGCCAGCTGGGCCTGCCAGTCCGCAACCAGCGCGCGGAACGCCGGATCGGACCGCAGACGCGTTTCGACGGCGCGGCGTTCGGCGCGCTCGAGCGCGCCCAGCGCATAATCCATGGCCAGAACCATGTCCGGCGTCATCTCGTCCTCGCGATCGGGCGTGGTCATGCGCTGCCCTCCGCAGCCGATAGGCCGGCCTTCATCCTGATCAGGCCGCGCCGTACCCAGCTTTTCAACGTGCCGACCGGCACGCCTTCACGTTCGGCGAGGGTTTCATAGGTCACGCCTTCGAAATAGCAGCTGCGGATCGCCGCTGCATGGCGCGGTTCCAGCGACGCCAGGGCCCTGTGGACCAGCGCCGCTTCGCCGGACGCCGCCAGCAGCTGTTCGGCGTTGGGGCTGGTGTCGGCCATATCGATGGCATCCTCCATCGGCGCCTGCGGGCGCACGGCGCGGGCGCGCAGCCGATCGATGGCGCGGTTGCGCGCGATCGTCGCCACCCAGGTCACGGGGCTGGCGCGCGCGGCGTCAAACTCTGCCGCCTTTCGCCAGACCGTCACATAAACCTCCTGCAAGACATCCTCGGCTTCACCGCGTTCGGCCAAGATACGCAGGATGATGCCAAACAGCTTCGCCGAGGTGCGATTATAGAAATCCTGGAATGCGGCCTGGTCGCCATCGGCAGCGCGGGCGAGCAGGGCGGCGAGTTCGGCAGCGCCTTCGGATGCCATTTACAGCGTCCTCAACGGCATCTTGATCGGTCCATCGGCACGGCCATGGACGAACTGATCGACGTAAGGATTGCCGGAGGCGTCGAGCTCATCCCGCGAACCTTGCCAGATGATTGACCCTTCGTAAAGCATGGCGACCCGGTCGGCGATCTTGCGCGCGCTCGACATATCGTGCGTGATGGTTAGCGCGGTGATCTTCAGGTCCGTTACCAGCGTGCGGATCAGATCGTTGATGACATCGGCCATGATCGGATCGAGGCCGGTGGTCGGTTCATCGAAGAACAGGATTTCTGGCCGCGCCGCGATGGCCCGGGCCAGCGCCACGCGCTTCTGCATGCCGCCCGACAGCGACGAGGGCCGCAGGTCGAGCACATCGCTGCCCAGCCCGACACGGGCGAGATTATCGGCCGCGGCCGCGCGCCGGCTGGCGACGCTGCCCGACAGGGCAAAGCTGACATTGCGCCACACCGGCAGCGAATCGAACAGCGCGCCACCCTGGAACAACATGCCGAAGCGCGCCTGATGATCGGCCAGCGCCCTGCCCTTCAGCCCGGTGACCTCGCGGCCATCAACCTTGATGCTGCCGGCGTCGGGACGGATCAGGCCGAGGATGCACTTGATGGTCACCGACTTGCCGGTGCCGGAGCCGCCGATGATGACCAGCGATTCGCCGGGCTGAACCGCGAGGTCGACACCGCGCAGTACCTGCTTGGCACCGAATTGCTTGGCGACACCCCGCAAGGCGATCCGCGCCGTCATGAGCCGAACACGATGACGGTGATGATGAGGTTCGAAAGCAGGATGAGGATAAAGGCCGAAACAACGGCATTGGTGGTGGCACGGCCGACGCCGGCGGCACCGCCCGAGGAATGATAGCCGTGATAGCAGCCCATCAGCGCGATGAAGAAGCCGAACACCGCCGCCTTGACCATCGATGACCAGACGTCATCCGCCTTCAGGAATTGCGCGGTGGTGTTGAGATAGGCAGCGGAGTTGAAGCCCAGCCGCCCGGTCGCCAGCAGCCAGCCGCCCATCACGCCCAGCGCGTTCGACACCAGCACCAGCAACGGCATCATCAGCACGGCGGCGACGACGCGCGGGCCCATCAGATAGCGGAACGGATCGGTGCGCAGCGTTGTCAGTGCATCGATCTGTTCGGTCACCCGCATCGTGCCGATTTCCGCGGCCATGGCACTGGCGACGCGGCCGGCGACCATCAGGCCGCCGAGCACCGGTCCCAGTTCGCGGACGATGCCGATGACGGTCACCGCCGGCACGGTCGACGAGGCGTTGAAGCGGCTGCCGCCGATATAGATCTGCTGGGCCAGCGCCGAGCCGGTGAACAGCGCCGTCAGCCCGACAACGGGCAGCGAGAACCAGCCGATGACCAGCATCTGTTCGAACAGTTGCGCCGGATACCAGGGCGGCCGCACCAGCCGGCCGACCAGCGTCACCGCGAAGCGTGCGAGCCGACCGATGGCAGCGAACAGCCCGATGACGACGGTACCGAGGGCGATCAGCGCATGGGCAAGGGTGGTGACGGGGCTCATGTATAGACCCGCGCATAGCGGTCGCCCAAGCCGGTGAGCAACTCATATTCGGTGCGGCCCGCCGCAGCGGCGGTTTCGGCCAGGTCGAAGCCGATGGTCAGCCAGTCGCCTTCCGCTACCGGGGCCGCGTCGGTGACATCGAAACAGCTCATGTCCATCGACACCCGACCAACCAGCGGGCAGCGCCGGCCATCGACCACCGCCCAGCCGCGATTGGAAAGCGAGCGCGGATAGCCATCGGCATAGCCGAGCGCCACCACGGCGATGCGCGTCGGCCGCTCCGCCACGAAGGTGGCGCCATAGCCGACGGCATCGCCGCCAGCGATGTCGCGGCACTGGATGATGCGGGCGGCGATGCCGGCGACATCGCGTAGCGGTTCGGCACCGGGTGCCGGGCCGCCGCCATAGATGCCGATGCCGGGTCGCGTGAGATCGAAGCGAAAGCCCTCGCCCATGCCGATGCCGGCGGAATTGGCCAGCGCATGGCGGCGCGCCGGCACCACCGCCGCCACATCGGCAAAGGCGGCGCGCTGCCAGGCGTTGAGCGGATGCCCGGGGTCTTCCGAACAGGCGAGATGGCTGTGCAGCGTATCGATGGCGAGGCCGTCGAGCAGCCCCGAGCGCGCTTCGACCAGCGTCAGCCCCAGCCGGTTGATGCCGGTATCGACCATGACATCGGCCGGACGGCCAGTCGATTTCCACGCCGCGACCTGCGCGGCCGTCACCAGCACCGGCACCGCCCGGCTGGCGAGCGCCTGCGCCATTTCGGCCGGGCCGACCCCGTGAAGCACGGCGACGCGCACCTGGTCCGGCCATGGTTCGAGCGCCTGTTCCAGCGCCGCCACCTCGTGCCAATGCGCGACGAACAGGTCGCGGCAACCGGCGGCGATCAGCGCCGCAGCCACCCCTGGCGCGCCGAGGCCATAGCCATCGGCCTTGATTGCGGCGCCGCAGGCCGCCGCCCCGCTGGCACGCGCGAACACCTGCCAATTGTGCACCAGCGCCGACCGATCGACCAGCAGCCGGGCATTGGGGGGGGCGGGTTCGACCATCGCCCGCCATGGTTAGCGGGCGGTGCCGCGCCTGTCACGCCATCCAGCGCAAGCCTTGGCAAAACACGGTAATCTTAATGGCTTGCAACCATCCTCGCCGCGCAGACGCACGTGCGAGGCGCCGTTCCTGTCATTGCTGGCCGCCGGACTCTCCGCGCGGCCCTTCGCAAGGGAGAATGATCGATGAGCAACCGCACTAGCACCGTCAACACTGGCACCGCGCTGATCGCCGCGCTGCGCATCGCGCGCCCGGGCGATACCATTCTGCTGGCCAGCGGCAATTACGGCAATGTCTCGCTCAGCGGCATGAACTTTGCCGGCCAGGTTACCATTCGGTCAGCCAACCCGAATGCAGACGCAGTGTTCACCACCTTGCGGCTGACCAATGTCAACAATCTCGTCATCGACGATATCGATGTCCGGCGGCCGCTCAGCACCAGCGCCGGGCTGAACACCGGGGCGTTGACCATCAACAAATCCAGCAATGTCAGCATCGTCAACAGCGACATCCAGGGCTCACTCAACAACAATGCCTGGGATGATGGCCATGGCATCGTGGTCACCGACAGCAATCGGGTCAGCATCCTCAACAGCAATTTTCGCCAGCTCGATGCCGCGACGATCTTCAGTCGCAGCAATGACGTGATCTTTGCCGGTAACAGCATTTCGGAGGCGCGCGAGGGCGTCAATATCAGCCAGACCCGCAGCGGGCTGTTCGACCGCAACCATGTCACCAACATGCAGCCGGATTATGCCGCCGGGGATCATCCGGACGCTTTTCAGGTGCAAAGCAGCGGCAATGCGGGGAGCAGCGACCTGAAGTTCACCAACAACGTCATGATCCAGGGCAGCGCCGGGCCAGTGGGCGGCATCTTCATTCGCAGCGAGGCTGCGGCCAGCGGCGTCCGCCACAGCAACATCGTCATCGAAAACAATTACTACGAAGGTGCCTATCGCCACGCCATCAGCGTCAGCAACAGCGATGCAGTGCGGGTGGAAAACAATACGGTGCTGATGGGCAACAATCAGGGCGTTGTGCCGGCCATCCAGCTGGGCGATGTGCGCGGTGGCGAGATCCTCGACAATGTGGCGACGCTGATCCTCGAACATCGCATCCAGACCAACCAGAACCTGCAGTTCGCCAACAATGTCGATGTCTGGGATTCGCAGTTCCGCACGGGCATCGCGGTGTCCAGCCTGTTCGAGGCGCGTGGCACCGGCGATGTCGATTTCAGCCGGCTGGGCGTGCTGTCGGGCAGCGCAGCTGCCAATGCCGGGGCCGGGTTTCGCGCGGTTGCCGATGTCGGCCATCTGACGGCCAGCACGGCGGGCCAGCTGGCGAGTTATCTGCCCCAATTCGAAGGCAATTTCACCGCCTTCGCCTGATGTTCCGGTGCCATGGCCTTGTGACTGTCATGCCGGCAGCAGGAATGGCGATGCCACCTCTGTCGGCACCCGCACCGCCCGGCCTGAGGCCTGGTCGATCAGGGCCCATATGGTCAGCGCCTTGGCGCGCAACTGGCCATCGGCGCCGCAGATTTCGACATGGCGATCGAAACGGGCGCCGCGCGGCGTGCCGACCCAGGTGGTCAGCGTCAGGCTTTCGCCGACCAGCGTCGGCCGCCGGTAATCGATCTCGTGCCGGGTCACCACCCAGACATAGCGGGCGATGTCCTCGGCGCGCGCCACCGCCTGCCAGTGCGCCGTCGCTGCATCCTGCACCCAGCGCAGATAGACGGTGTTGTTGACATGGCCGAGCGCGTCGATGTCGGCCGGTTGTGCCGTCACCACCATGCGAAAACCGGCGCGATCAGCGGGCGCCTGCATCGGCCACCCCGGAGTCATCAAGCCCGAAACTGGCGAGGATGAAGGCATATTCCTCGGCGATGTCCTGCAGCGCTGCGAAGCGCCCGGACTGGCCGCCATGGCCGGCGCCCATGTTGGTCTTCAGCAGCAGGATGTTGCTGTCCGTCTTCGTCGCGCGCAGCTTCGCCGCCCATTTCGCCGGCTCCCAATAGGTGACACGCGGATCGTTCAGGCCGGCGGTGATCAGCAGCGGCGGATAGGCCTGGGCGCGGACGTTGTCATAGGGGCTATAGCTCTTGATCAGATCGTAATCGACCTTGGACGTGATCGGATTGCCCCATTCCGGCCATTCGCCGGGGGTGAGCGGCAGGCTGTCGTCGAGCATGGTATTGAGCACATCGACAAATGGCACATGCGCCGCCACCGCCCGCCACAGCTGGGGATTGCTGTTGATGACGGCGCCCATCAGCTCGCCGCCGGCGCTGCCGCCGCTGGCCGAAATACTGCCCGCCGACGTCCAGCCGGCAGCGATCAGGCCCTTGGCCACATCGACGAAATCGTTGAAACTGTTGGTGCGCTTGGCCAGCTTGCCATCGAGATACCAGCGATAGCCCATGTCGTCGCCACCGCGGATATGGGCGATGGCAAAGGCCATGCCGCGATCGAGCAGGCTCAGCCGATTCGCCGAAAATTGCGGCGAGATGGCAATGCCATAAGCGCCATAGCCGTAAAGGTGAACGGGTGCACCGGGGCCGCGCTGGAAGCCCTTCTTGTAAACGATCGACACCGGCACCTGGACGCCATCACGCACGGTGAAGAACAGACGCTCGGTGGCATAGCCGCGGGCGTCATAGCCCGACGGCACCTCCTGCACCTTGCGGGGGATCAGCGTGCCGGCCGCCACATCATAGTCGAACACCGTCGCCGGGGTGACCATCGAGGTATAGCTCAGCCGCAGCAGCGGCGCGTCCGGCTCCGGATTGCTGCCGATGCCGGCGGTGTAGCTCGCCTCCGGAAACGGCACCCGCGTCTCACTGCCATCGTCGCGGCGCAGCCGCACCTCGTCCAGCCCGTCATGGCGGCTGCTGATGGCGAGATAGGAGGCGAACGCCACATGGCCGCGCAGATAATCGCGGTCGTTGCCGGCGATCAGCTCCTGCCAGTCGCCGGGCGCGTCCAGATCGGCGGTGACCAGGCGGAAATTGGGATGCGTGTCGTTGGCGCGGATGAACAGCGTCGCCCCGCGCACATCGACATCATAGCTGACATCGGTCTGGCGGGCGCGGACCAGCACGGGCGCAGCGTCGGGCGCATCGGTCGGCACCAGCCGCACCTCGCTGGTGGCGTGATCGCTGGTGGTGATGATGAACCAGCGCCGGTCCTGGCTGCGCGCCACGCTGACACCGAAGCCCTTGTCCGCCGTTTCCTCGTACAGCGTCGCATCCTCGCCGCCGCCGCCCAGACGGTGCAGGCGGATCTTCACGCGCCGCCAATTGTCGTTGACTTCGGTCCAGGCCAGCGCCTGCGAATCGGCCGCCCAGACCGGCAAGCCGACGCTGACGTTCGTCACCGTTTCCAGATCGGCGCCGCTGACAATGTCGCGAACGACCAGCCGGAAACGCTCGGCACCATTGTCGTCATAGGCATAGGCGAGCTTGCGGCCGTCGGGGCTGATCGCCGCCCCGGCGAGGCGGAAATAGTCCTTGCCCATGGCCAGCGCCGGTTCCGACAGGATGACCTGCTCCGCCCCGCCGTTGACCGGTCGGCGCAGCCAGGTGCGATATTGCGCGCCGGCCTCGAACCGCCACCAGTATTCGAAGGCGCCGTCCCTTACCGGCACGCTGGCATCGTCCTGCTTGATGCGGCCTTTCAGCTCCTCGAAAATCCGCTCGGTCAGCGGTGCCAGCGGCGCCATGCTGGCTTCGAAATAGGCATTCTCGGCCTTCACATAATCCAGCACATCCGGATCATCGACCTTGGGATAGCCGGGGTCCTTCAGCCAGTAATAGGGATCGCTCAGCGTCTCGCCATGCCAGGTCGCGACATGCGGGCGAACGGCGGCAACGGGTGGCGTCAGCGTCGGATCGGGGATCATGCGGGTGTCGGCTCCGTGGGGCGGGTCGTGCGGGCGGCGCGATGCTGGCAAGTCGGCGCCGGCCGGCCTATGTTGCCGGCGACACCCTAAAGTGAGTGATTTGAATGTCCACAATCAAGGACCGGCTGAACGCCCTCAACACCCAGCTCGCCGCCGATCGGCTGACCGGCTTCGTCGTGCCCCTGACCGACGAGCATATGAGCGAATATGTCGGCGGCTATGCCCAGCGGCTGGCCTGGCTGACCGGGTTCGAAGGCTCGGCGGGATCGGCAGCGGTGCTGGGCGCGCGCGCCGCCATCTTCACCGATGGCCGCTATACCATCCAGGTTCGCGAGCAGGTGCCGGGCGATGTCTTCGAATACAGGGATGTGCCGCAGACCAGCGCCGCGCAATGGCTGGCCGACCATGCCGGGCCGGGCGACCGCATCGGCTATGACGCCTGGCTGCACACGCGTGGCTGGGTCGATGCCACCACCCGCCTGCTGGCGGCCAGGGGCGCCGAACTGGTCGCCGTCACTGCAAACCCCATCGACCGCGTCTGGGCCGGCCGCCCGGCGCCGAGCACTGCCAAATTGTCGGTGCATCTCGACGAGCATGCCGGCCGCACGGCCGCCGACAAGCGCGCCGAAGTGGCGGCGTTCCTCGCCGCCCGCCACGCCGATGCCGCCATCATCACCGCGCTCGATTCGATCGCCTGGCTGCTCAATATTCGCGGCACCGATGTCAGCCGCACACCGGTGGCGCTGGCCTTTGCCATCGTCCATGCCGATGCCAGCGTCGATCTGTTCACCGCGCCGGAAAAGATCACGGCAGACGTGCGCGCCCATATCGGCGACGCCGTGCGCCCGCAGCCGCGCGCAGCCTTCGAGCCGGCGCTGGCCGCACTGGCCGGCAAGACCGTCGTCGTCGACCCGGCCAGCGCTGTTGCCGCCATCTTTGCGGCGCTGACCGCCGCCGGCGCGACGCTGATCGAGGCGCGCGACCCGACCGTGCTGCCACGCGCCATCAAGAACCCGGTGGAAATCGCCGGCACCATCGCCGCGCATCGCCGCGACGGCGCGGCGCTGACGCGCTTCTTGCACTGGTTCGATGGCGAGGCTGTGAAGGGCGAGCTGACCGAGCTGAGCGCCGCCGCCAAGCTGCAGCAGTTCCGCGAACAGACCAATGTGCTGGAAGATCTGAGCTTCGATACCATCTCCGGCGCCGGGCCCAACGCCGCGCTGCCGCACTATCGCGTGTCGGAGGCCAGCAACCGCGCCATCACCCGCGATTCGATCTACCTGGTCGATTCGGGCGGCCAGTATCGCGACGGCACCACCGATGTGACGCGCACCATGGTCGTCGGCACACCCAGCGCCGAAATGCGCGACCGCTTCACCCGCGTGCTGAAGGGCCATATCGCGCTTGCCCGCGCCGTGTTCCCGGCCGGCACCCGCGGCGTGCAGCTCGATGCCTTCGCTCGCCAGCATCTCTGGGCCGCGGGCCTCGATTACAATCACGGCACCGGCCATGGCGTCGGCAGTTTCCTGTCGGTGCACGAAGGCCCGCAGCGCATTGCCGCGGCCTGGAGCAGCCAGCCGGGCAATGACGAGATTCTGCAGGCCGGCATGATCCTGTCGAACGAGCCGGGCTATTACAAATCCGGCGAATACGGCATCCGCGTCGAAAATCTGGTGCTGGTCGAGGAACGTCAGATCCCCGGCGCCGAAAAGCCGATGCTGGGCTTCCGCGACCTGACGCTGGCCCCCATCGACCGCAACCTCATCGATGCAAGCCTGCTGGATGCGGCCGAACGTGACTGGCTGAACGCCTATCACGCCCGGGTGCTGGCCGAGATCGGGCCGCAGCTGGACGACGCCGGCCAGGCCTGGCTGGCGGCTGCGACAGCCCCCGTTTGATGCGGCACCGCTGCGCGTTTCGTCGGCCGCCGCAGACGTGCTATTGTCATGCCTCCAAGGGAGATCGACCATGCTGAAACCGGTTCTTGCCGCCGCCGCTGCCGCCGCCGCCGTGCTGCTCGTTGCCGCCACCCCGGCGCCGCGCAGCGCCTATGACATCACGATGAAGACCATCGATGGCAAGCCGATGCCGTTCGCCCAGTACAAAGGCAAGGTGCTGCTGGTCGTCAACACCGCCAGCTTCTGCGGCTATACCCCGCAATATGAAGGCCTGCAGAAGCTGCAGGACACCTACAAGGCGCAGGGTTTCACCGTCATCGGCATCCCGTCCGGCGATTTCAAATCGCAGGAATATGCCTCGAACGGCGAGATCAAGACCTTCTGCGAATCGAAGTTCGGCATCAAATTCCCGCTGGCCGAGAAATCGACAGTCGTCGGCCCGGATGCGGCGCCCTTCTACCGCTGGGCCGCCACGACGCTCGGCCCGGACAAGGTGCCGAAGTGGAATTTCCACAAATATCTGGTCGGCCGTGATGGCAAGCTGATCACTGCCTTCCCCTCCGCCACCACGCCGACCTCGGCGGAAGTTACCGGGGCGGTTGCTGCCGCCATCGCCGTCAAGGGCTGATTCTCAGGGCTCGAATCGTTCCGGCGGCACCGCCGGGGCGGGCGCGCCGGGCGGTATCGCCCGGTCACGGGCCTTGCGCCGGGCCAGATTGGCGCGCAGTGCGGCCGCCAGTCGCGCCTGGCGGGCGGCTTCGGCGCTGTTTTTGGGGTCGTCGCTCATATCGACCCCATAAACCAGCCCGAGGTTTCTTGACAGTCCGCCTGCCCTCCCCCATAGGCGCAACCCTTCGCCGGAATGCTGTCGTAGCTCAGTGGTAGAGCGCATCCTTGGTAAGGCTGAGGTCGGGAGTTCAATCCTCCCCGACAGCACCACCGGCGATCCGGTTTCGATGTCGCGACGTGAAATTCGCGACACAGAAGGGGCGGTCCCATCGGGGCCGCCCTTTTCGTTTTCGTGTCGCGCCGGGCCGCGGCAGCCGCAACTGTCGCAATGGATGACAGCGACGGCCCTGGCTGCTACGCCGCACCCATGACCATTTACCTGCACCAGGGCGACCTGCCCCGCGATGTCTTTGCCCCCGGCCCGATCGCGGTGGACAGCGAAACGCTGGGCCTCAATCCGCTGCGCGACCGGCTGTGCCTGCTGCAATTGGCCGATGGCCAGGGCGACGAGCATCTGGTGCGCTTCGAGGCCGGCAAATATGACGCGCCGGTACTGAAGAGCGTGCTGGCCGACCCCAGCCGGCTCAAGCTGTTCCACTTCGCGCGCTTCGATCTTGCCGTCATCAAGCACTATCTCGGGGTCGTGGCGACGCCGGTGTTCTGCACCAAGATCGCGTCGAAACTGGTGCGCACCTATACCGATCGCCATGGCCTGAAGGACCTGCTGCGCGAAACCGTCGGCGCCGATATTTCGAAGCAGCAGCAATCGTCCGACTGGGGGGCCGCCACGCTCAGCGATGCCCAGCTTGATTATGCCGCCTCCGATGTGCGCTACCTGCACCGCGCCCATGCCGTGCTCGTCGAGCGGCTGGCGCGCGAAGGCCGCACCGCCATGGCCGAGGCCTGTTTTCAGTTCCTGCCGACCCGCGCCGATCTCGATCTCGCCGGTTGGGACGAAACCGACATTTTCGCGCACATGTAATGCCGATGGCGACAGCCACGCTCACCCCGCGCCAGCGCGCCGCCCTGCCCGGCAGCTATCGCGACACGCTGTTCGGCGTGCTGAAATGGCTGTTGCCGGCATTGGCGTTCCTGGTGCTGGCCACCATCGTCATCTGGCCGCTGTCGAGCGTGCAGGAGTTCAGTTTCCTGCTGGCCAAGGACAAGGTGGCGATGGCGACAGAGCGGTTGCGCGTCAACCATGCCGTCTATCGCGGCGAAACCGCCAAGGGCGAAGCCTTCAAGATCAGCGCCGCCGGCGCCGTGCAACACAGCAGCGCCGTGCCGATCGTCGAGCTCGACGGGTTGACCGCCGATCTCGCCATGGCCGATGGTCCGGCGCGCGTCACGGCACCCCGCGGTCGCTATTTCATCGAGGATGACCGGCTGCAGATCATCGGTCCGGTGAAGCTCGATTCGACCGCCGGCTACAGTCTCGATTCGGCCACTGTCGACATCGACCTGAACAGCCGCCGCGTCGCCACCGGGGCCGGTGTCACGGGCACGCTGCCGCTTGGTACGTTCAGCGCCGGCAGCCTGACTGGCGATATCCAGGGCCGCAAACTGGTGCTGGACGGCGGGGTCCACTTGCGCACCTTCGGCCGGAAAGGCAGAGCAGCCGGATGACACGTATCGCTTATCCCCTGTTTGCTCTTGTTGCGGTGCTCACCGCGCCGTTGCTGGCGCAGACATCGGCGCTGAAGGGGCTGGACACCAACGCTCCCATCGATGTCGATGCGGCGCGGATCGAGATTCAGGATGCCGCCAACCAGGCGATCTTTTCGGGCGCCGTCGTCATCCGCCAGGGCAAGCTGACGCTGAATGCCGACAGCGTGAAGGTGCTGTACGTGCGCAAGGCCGGCAATCCCGAGATCCAGCGTCTCGATGCCCGCGGCAATGTCCGGCTGGTCAGCCCCAGCGAGAGCGCCAGCGGCAACACCGGCATCTATGATGTCGACAACAAGATCATCACGCTGCTTGGCAATGTCCTGCTCAACCGGGGCGGATCGAAGTTGAACGGCCAGCGACTGGTCATCAACCTCGCCACCGGCCAATCGGCGCTCGATGGCCGCAGCGGTGGTACTGTCGCTGCCCCCGGCGCCACGCCCGGCCGCGTCAAGGCGCAGTTCCAGGTGCAGAAAAGCCCGACCAAGCCCTGACCCGGCCGGCCTGACCATCAGGTGGCCAGCCAGAGTCATTAGCGCTTGCGTGCGCAAAGTTGTCCGGACAAACTGCCGGTCATGACCAGCAGCTTCGACACGCCCGGCCGCATCAAGTGCGGGACCATCACCAGCGCGTGTTTCGAGGCGAGCCTTGCTGATTACACCGGCGTGCTCGGCCTGTCGGTCGTCGAGTCGGGCACAGTCAGCGCCGATCTGGCGGCAAGCTGGGGCGCGCTGGCCAGCGCCGGCCGGCGCGTGGCCCTGCTTTGCCACGCCGATGCCAGGCCGGGCTTCCTGCGGCTCGTGGAGGCCAGCGCCACGCCGGACTACAAGCCGCTGCGCAGCTTCGGCTGGGCGGCCTTTGAACACACGGTTGCCGATTGCGATGCGCTGTTCGCTGACATCCAGACGAGCGGCTTTACGGTCATCGGCGCGCCCAAGCTGGTGCCGGGCTTCGACAATTTCATCCCCTTCCAGGTCGTCGGCCGCGCCGGGGAAGTGCTCTACCTCAACCAGGTGCTGAAGGCCGGCATGTCGGAACTCGACCTGCCGATGACGGCGGCGCGGGTCGATCACATGTTCATCGCCATCCTCGCCGCGCCCGATCGCACCGCCGCCGTCGCCTTTCACCGCGATGCGCTGGGCTTTGTCGAGGGCGAAACCTGGTCGATCCCCTACAGCGTCATCAACAACAGCTTCGGCCTGCCCGACGATACGATCACCGACATGACGATGACCCGCACCGGCCGCATGCCGGCCGCCGAGATCGATCAATATCCGGCAGCAGCCACCCCGCGGGGCGGGCCGCCCG
Source organism: Alphaproteobacteria bacterium PA4 (assembly GCA_002256005.1). Lineage (GTDB taxonomy): Bacteria > Pseudomonadota > Alphaproteobacteria > Sphingomonadales > Sphingomonadaceae > Sandarakinorhabdus. The sequence goes on from NKIQ01000004.1 coordinate 123,267, forward strand.
GCGAACTGCCGCCCGGCAATGCGATGATCAGCTTCATCACCGCCAGCTTGGACAGCGTTTCCGCGCCGTTCCTGGCGCCGCCCGCCCGCCACGCCGGCGCGCTCCATGCCGGGCGGCGCAGCGCTGTGGTGCGCGGCACCGCCGGCGAACTGATCGAACTGATCGAGGCCCAATGACCATCACCCGCCATTTCGTCGACGTCAGCAACCCGGATGGCAGCCGCCGCCGGGTGCATTATCGCCGCGCCGGCATGGGGCCGCCGGTGCTGCTCATCCACCAGAGCCCACGCTCCGGCGCCGAATATGAGGCGCTGATCACGGAATGGGCGCGCGATTTCACCTGCCTCGCCCCCGATACGCCCGGCTTCGGCGAATCGGCGCCGCTGCCGATGCCCAACCCGCATGTGAATGACTATGCCGATGCCGTGTTCGCCTTCATGGACGCGCTGGGACTGGCGCAGGCCGGCGCCTATGGCACCCATTCCGGCGCCATCACGCTGATCACTGCGGCCAAGCGCCAGCCGCAGCGCTTCACCGCCATCGCTGCCAATGGCTATGCGGTGTGGACCGATGCCGAACGCGTCGATTTCGGCGCCAACTACACCCCGCCGTTCGTGCCGATGGCCTATGGCGAGCATCTGACCTGGGTATGGCACCGCATCCGCGAGCAGAGCTGGTTCTTCCCCTGGTATGCCGCCGATGATGCGCACCGGCTGGGCATGGCGCACGACAATGTCGCCACCAACCATGCCATGGTCATGGATGTTCTGGCCGCCGGCGGCTCCTATGCCCAGGGCTATGCCGCCATGCTGCAGGCGCCGCGCGACCTGCCGGAGCCGGGGGCACCGACGCCGCCGGTCTATATCGCCGGGCGCAACGGCGATCCCCTGCAGGCGCATGTCGACCGGCTGGGGCCGCTGCCGCCGGGCTGGAAGGCCGAAAAGCTGGTCAGCGATGCCGATGTCGAGGCGGCGTCGCGGCTGTGGCTGCTGGCCCGTGCCGCTGCCGGTATGCCGATGCCGCGCGCGCCCGACGACCAGGGCTATGTGCCGGTGGCGGGCTTCGGCCAGCTGCACTGGCTCGGCGCGCGCGATTCGGGGCATCTGGTGCTGCACGCGCCGGGCAGCGCCGCCGAGATGGTGGCACGGCCCGGCGTGCTGGCGCTCGATCTGCCGGGTCATGGCCTGAGCGCCGGCTTTGCCACTGCCCCGGCCAGTCTCGATGCCATCGTCGATGTGCTGGCGCAGGGGCTCGAATCGCTGCTTACTGCCGATCTGGTGGCGATCGAGGGCCATGGCCGGTCCCATGTCATCGCGGGGGCACTGGCCGCGCGGCTGGGCCTGCCCGCGCCGGCCGCCGCTGCCACGCCGGCAGCCGGTTGGCCGGACCTGACGCCCGATCGCTATGGCAGCCATCTGACCCGCGCCTGGGCGATGGCGCGCGCCGAAGTCGCCTTTGCGCCCTGGGATGCGCCTGGCGCCGCCAACGCCCGCGCCTTTGACCCGGCTGAGCTGGCGCCGCATCGGCTGCACCGCCGCGCGCTGGCGGCCTTGCGCGCCCGCCATGTGCCGGAATTGCTCGAACTTTTGGGAGAATGACGATGGGAATTCTGGAAGACATGCCGCTGCTCGCCCGCCACGAAGGCGTATGGGACGGCACCTACAAATATTACAACGCCGCCGGCGTGCTGGTCGACGAGCACAAGTCGCGCTTGTTCTGCCGGTTCAGCGACGACGCCACCTACCCCTATCACCAGACCAACTATTACACCTGGGCCGATGGCCGCGTCGATGTGCGCGATTTCCCCGCCACCTATCGCGACAAGCGCATCTGGTGGGACAATGAGCTGATCATCGGCTCTGCCTGGGAAGTCGGCCAGGATCATGAAAAGCGCGCAATGATGCTCTATTGGCAGCGCACCGGTGATCCGTCGCTGTATCTGTATGAAATGATCCAGATTTCCGATGACGGCCAGAACCGTTGCCGCACCTGGCACTGGATCCGCAACGGCCTCTTGGAAACGCGGACGGCCATCGAGGAGAAGTTCGTGACGCGGGACTGGCGCAGCCTCGATCCGGCGCTGAAGGGGTAATCAGCCGCCGCGCCTTTACACTTTCTTTACAAATTGACAAAGTTGACAGATCGGGGCGTTTTCCGGCGCTGCGCCGGGAGACCTCGGTCTGGCCTTGTGTGACAACGGCTTCAAAGAGCGGATTCCGCCCCGATCTTTATCAGCTCGCCGGCGTGTAGGACAGGCGCGTCCTCGTCCCGGCCGAGGCGCAGGCCACAACCGACCCACCTGCGATACCCGATCCATTACTTCAACAACCCGCCCAGCAGCCCGCGCAGCAGCTTGCTGCCCAGCGAGCCGCCCAATTGCCGGCCGATACTGGTCGCCGCCGATCGCGCCGTCGATTCGATCAGTTTCTCGGTCATCGACTTGGGCTGTGGGCGGGCGGCGACGCGCGCAGCCGCAGCCGCCTCGCGAGCGGCGACAGCATCGGCACGGGCTTGTTCCTTGGCTGCGGCTGCATCCAGCTTGGCTTGCAAGGCCGCCGCCTTGGCGGCTTCCTTCTCCGCGTCGCTGCGCGCCGCCGCTTCTGCCGTCTCGGCAGCGCGGGCGTTCAGCTTCTCATAGGCCGATTCGCGGTCGACCATTTCGTCATATTTGCCGGCAAACGGCGAGCCGTTGATGATCTCGCCACGTTCTGCCGGGGTGATCGGCCCGACGCGACTGCGCGGCGGCGCGATCAGCGTGCGCTCCACCGGCGTCGGGGCGCCATCGGCCTGCAGCAGCGACACCAGCGCCTCGCCGACCTTCAGCTCTGTGATGGCGGTGACGACATTGAGTTTGGGGTTGCCGCGAAACGTCTCGCTCGCTGCCTTGATGGCGCGCTGGTCGCGCGGCGTGAAGGCGCGCAGCGCGTGCTGGACACGGTTGCCGAGCTGGCCAGCGACATCTTCCGGAATATCGATCGGATTCTGGCTGATGAAATAGACGCCGACGCCCTTGGAGCGAACCAGACGGACCACCTGTTCGACCTTGTCGAGCAAGGCCTTGGGCGCCTCGTCGAACAGCAGATGCGCCTCGTCGAAGAAGAAGACCAGCTTGGGCTTGTCGGGGTCACCCACCTCCGGCAGCGTTTCGAAAAGTTCCGACAGCAGCCAGAGCAGGAAGGTCGCGTAAAGCCGCGGGCTCTGCATCAGTCTGTCGGCGGCGAGGATGTTGACATGGCCGCGGCCTTCGCTGTCCACGCCGATGAAATCGGCGATGTCGAGCGCCGGCTCGGCAAAGAAATGTGCGGCGCCCTGTGATTCCAGTTGCAGCAGCTGCCGCTGGATGGTGCCGATCGTCGCCTTGGTGACATTGCCGTATTTCGTCGCCAGCTCACCGGCATTCTCGCCGCAGAAGCTGAGCACCGCCTGCAGATCCTTCAGGTCGAGGATCAGCAGGCCAAGATCATCAGCGTAACGAAAGGCGACGCTGAGCACGCCCTCTTGCGTCTCGTTGAGCCCCATCAGCCGCGCCAGCAGCAGCGGCCCCATTTCGGAAATGGTGGTGCGGATCGGGTGGCCCTGCTCCCCGAACAGATCCCAGAACACCACCGGATTGCGGGCATAATCATAATCGGCAATGCCCAGCTCGGCGGCGCGCTTGCCGGTCCAGGCTGCGGCCTCGCTGCCGCGCATCGCCATGCCGGCGATATCGCCCTTCACGTCCGACAGGAACACCGGCACGCCTTCGCGCGAAAAGCCCTCGGCCAGGGTCTGTAGCGTCACCGTCTTGCCAGTGCCGGTGGCGCCGGCAATCAACCCGTGGCGATTGGCCCGCTTCAGCACCAGCGCCTGGGGGTGCTCCTCGCCCTTGCCGATGAAAATACTGTCCGCCATGCTGGGTCCCTTTGGTTCAATCGGGAGATAGCGGGTTTTTTGGGGCGGGTTAAGGGCGGGAAAGTAAACAATGCCTCCGGCGGCTGGGGCCGTCGGCCCCAGCCCCCATTCGATTTTCATCCCTGAGCAGCGAAGCTCGGGGTTGCGGCGGCATCAACACATGGGGTCCGGGGCCAAGGCCCCGGCCGCCGGAGACGTTTCCTTACTTCTTCTCCGCCATCAGCTTCAGGCCGATGTAGCGCGCCGGGTTGGTGCCGCGCTGGAACAGCACCAGCACCGTATCGCGCCCGGCCTTCTTGGCGGCGTCGACGATGGCCGCGGCTTCGGCCGGCGTCGTCGTCGGGCGCTGGTTGATCTGCAGGATGATGTCACCGCGCTGCAGCCCTTCGGACGCTGCATCGCTGGCCGGGTTGATACCGGCGATGACGACGCCCTTCACCGTATCGGCGATCTTCAGCTGGGCGCGCAGCTGGGCGGTCAGCGGTTGCAGGGTGATGCCCAGGCTCTGCTTTGCGGCTTCGATGCCGGGCGCCTTGCTGTCAGGCGTGGCTTCATCGGCATCCGGCGTCAGGCCGGCGCGGGCCTGGACGATCGATTCGGCCGGACGCTGGTTGATGGTCGCATTGACGGTGCGGCGCTGGCCATCGCGGATCAGCTCGATCGGCACGGTCGAACCGATGGGCGTGTTGGCGACGACGAACGACAGCGTGTTGTCATAGGTCACGTCGCTGCCGTTGATCCTGACGATGACATCGCCCTGCTTGACGCCGGCGCGGGCCGCGGGGCCGCCGGCTTCCACCGATGCGACGATCTCGCCGCGATCCTTGGGCAGGCCCAGGCCGGCGGCGATATCGGCCGACAGTGGCTGGATGGCGACGCCCAGATAGCCGCGCTTGACGGTGCCGGTGGCGCGCAGCTGCTGGATGACGGGATAGGCCAGTTCGGCCGGAATCGAGAAGCCGAGGCCGACATTGCCGCCGGTCGGCGAGAAGATCGCGGTGTTGATGCCGATGACATTGCCATCGAGATCGAACAGCGGCCCGCCGGAATTGCCCTGGTTGATGCTGGCATCGGTCTGGATATAGCGGTCATATTGGCCCGAACCGATGTTGCGGTGCAGGGCCGAAACGATGCCGGCGGTGACGGTGCCGCCCAGGCCGAAGGGATTGCCGATGGCGATTGCCCAGTCACCGACGCGCACCTTCTGGCTGTTGCCGAACTCGACGAAGGGCAGGCCGGTGGCTTCGATCTTCAGCAGCGCCATGTCGGTCAGCGCGTCGCGGCCGATCAGCTTGGCCTTGTATTCACGGCGATCGGCGAGCGTCACCGTGATGGTGTCGACCGCGGCACCCTTGCCTTCATTGGCCGAGATCACATGATTGTTGGTGACGACATAGCCATCGGCCGAAATGATGAAGCCGGAGCCGAGCGATGTCGCCTCGCGGGTCACAGGCTCGCCCTGTTCGCCCTGCTGCTCCTGAAAGCGGCGGAAAAGCTCTTCCAGCGGCGAACCCGGCGGCAGGCCACGCATCTTGCCGACCTCGACCTTCTGCGTCGTCGAAACATTGACGACGGCGGGGGCGAGACGTGCCGTCAGATCGGCGAAGCTGCGCGGGGCACCGCCCGGCGGCGCGATCGGCACCGCCGGCGGATTGGCATTCTGGGCGGGCTGGGCGGTCGTGGCCGGCACCTGTGCGCCGGCGGGAACGAAAATCGCCGTGGCGCCGGCAACGATCAGGGCGGCGGGAATGAGACTGCGGGCAATACGCACGGGGCAGGATACCTTTCGGGCTTTCGGGTCGGGCAAGGTTCAATCAGCGGTGTTCTGCGACAATCCGGGGCATTTCTGCGCCCGGTCATCGCCCGCCTGATGCACACCGCCACTCTAACGCTGGATGAACGAAACGCGGGTCTTGCCGCGCTCCGGTTCTATCGATTGGTCCGGCGCCCTTCGAACTCGCGCAGGAATTCATTGTTCGGCGACAGCACGACCGTCGATGTCGAATCGCTGAACGTGTTCCGATAGGCCTGCATGGCGCGATAGAAGGCATAGAATTCAGGATCCTTGCCGAAACTTCCGGCATAGGTGCTCGCGGCTTCGGCGTCGGCCTGGGCGCGCACCAGCTGCGCCTGCTTCAGGCCTTGGGCGCGAATGGTCGCAGCCTCCTGCTGACGCGCGGAACGCATGCGCAGATAGGCCGATTCGAGCGGGGCGCCGCTGGGCAGGTCGGCGCGCTTGATGCGCACATCGATGATCTCGGCGCCATATTGCTTGGCCTGGCGGTTCACCGTCGCCTGGATATCGTCCATCAATTCGGTGCGTTCCGGGCTGAGCAGCGCGGCGAACGGCTGCTTGCCGAGCTCGTTGCGCATCTTCGACGCGAGAATGCGCTTCAACGCGTCGGCGGCATTCTGTTCGGTGCCGACGGTCTGCACCATGCGCAGCGGATCGGTGATGCGGAAGCGCGCAAAGGCATCGACGACCAGCCGCAGCTGGTCGGTCGACAACACGGTCTGCTCTTCCATGTCGAGGTCGAGCACCCGCTTGTCGACGAAGATCACATCCTCGATGAACGGCACCTTCGCAACGAGGCCGGCGCCGGAGCTGCCGAACGCCGCCTTGGCATCATAGGCGTTCACGATGCGCTCGGGCTTGCCGAGCCGCAGCACCACGGCCTGCTTGGTTTCGGGCACCGTGTAGAGCGTGCCCATGGCGATGACGATCAGCACAAAGGCGAGAGTCGCCCAGGCGATCGGGTTGCGAGAAAGGCTCATCTTACTGCCCTGACCGGCCTGAGGCGCTGTTGGAATTGACGGTGGCGGTGCTGTCGTCGGTCGCCACGGCGCCGCGACGGCGCACCTCCGGCAGCGGCAGATAGGTCTGCACATTGCCCGGCTCGATAACCGTCTTGTCGACCTTGGACAACACGCTTTCCATGGTTTCGAGATACATGCGCTTGCGCGTCACCTCGGGCGCCAGCCGGTACTGGGCATAGACCGCGTCGAACGCCGCGGCCGATCCCTGCGCACTCGCCAGCAGCTGCTGGGCATAGGCGCGCGACTGGTTGAGATATTGCTGGGCATCCTGCTGCGCGGCCGAGACGTCCTTGAAGGCGTCATCGACGGCGGCGGGCGGATCGGCCTGCTTGATGTCGACGCCGCGCACCTCGATGCCGGCGCGATAGCTGTCGAGCAGCTCCTGCATGCGCTCCCGCACCTGTTCGGCGATCTGGGCACGTTGCGGGCCGATCGCGTCGTTCAGCGTCGCCTTGGAGATTTCGGCGCGCATCGCCGATTCGCCGACTTCGCGTACCGTCTGCTCCGGTTCCGAAAGCTCGAACAGATAGAGTTCCGGGTTGCGGATCTTCCAGCGCACCGCATAGGCGAGATTGATGATGTTCTGGTCGCCGGTCAGCATCAGGTTTTCAGCGGCACCATCGCTGGCGCCGATATCGACCGAGCGGATTTCCTCGACCTTCCGCAGCACCACCGTGTCGATCGGATAGGGCATCTTGAAATGCAGGCCGGGATCGGTGGTTTCAACGAAGCGGCCGAAGCGCAGCACCACGCCACGCTCCTGGGCATCGACGCGGTAAAAGCTGGTGAAGATGATCCAGGCAGCAAAGATCGCGCCGCCGACCCAGGCCCAGGCGCTGCCGCCGAAGATCTCCATGCCGCCATTGCCGCCGCCGAAACCGCCGCCGCCATTGCCGAACGAGGTGCGCAGCTTTTCCTGGCTGCGGCGGATGATGTCATCGAAATCATTCCTGGCACCGGGGCGCGCGCCCGGCGGCCGGCGCGGCGGTGCATCGCCCCAGGGATTCTTCGGCGGGGTGCGGGCCGGCTTGCCGGCGTCACCGCCCTCCGGGCCATCGTCCCAGGGTCCGCCGTCATTGTTGTTCTGCCAGGGCATCCGCAATCCCAAGTCTCGTCATCAAGGCCAAGACCGCTATATACGGACGCAATTCGGCGATTGCGAGGGTGGCACCATGTCACCCATGCCAAAATCACAATATCAAGACAGGGAAAGCCCGGAACATGTCGCTCAAACAGCAAGTCGCCGATGCCCTGGCGGCGGTGGCCGATCCCGCCGGCGGCAATATCGTCGCCAGCGGTCGCGCCGCCGGCATCGTCGTCAAGGATGATGGCAGCGTCGGGCTGGTGCTGTCGGTCGACGGGCTGGACCGTGTTGCTGCCGAGCGCCTGCAGGCCGCCACCGAAGTCGCCATCAACCGCGTCGCCGGGCCGAACACCGCCCGCATCATCCTGACCGCCGATCGCGGCAGCGCGCCCGCCGCCGGCGCCCAGCCGGTGGCGCCGACCGTGCCGGGCATCAGGAAGCTGATCGCCATCGCCAGCGGCAAGGGCGGCGTCGGCAAATCGACGGTCGCCGCCAATCTTGCCGTGGCGCTGGCCCGGGCCGGCCATGCCGTCGGGCTGCTCGATGCCGATATCTATGGCCCGTCGGTGCCGACGCTGATGGGCGTCGAGGGCCGTGCCCGGCTGGAGAACAACCGGTTGCAGCCGGCGCTGGTCCATGGCGTCAAGGCGCTGTCGATGGGCATGATGACCGACCCCCGAAAGGCCATCGTCTGGCGCGGGCCGATGGCCAGCTCGGCGCTGGTGCAGATGGTCGAACAGGCGGACTGGGGCGTGCTCGACGTGCTGATCATCGACATGCCGCCCGGCACCGGCGATATCCAGCTAACGCTGGCACAAAAGCTGAAGCCCGATGGCGCGGTCATCGTCTCCACGCCGCAGGACCTGGCGCTGATCGACGCGCGTCGCGCCATCGCCATGTTCGGCGAAGTTAAGGTGCCGGTGCTCGGCCTGATCGAGAACATGAGCGGCTATCTGTGCCCGCATTGCGGCGAGGCCAGCGATCCCTTCGGCCATGGCGGTGCCGAGGCTGAAGCGACATTGCTCGGCGTGCCCTTCCTTGGCCGCGTCCCGCTCGACATCGCGCTGCGCCTCGCCTCCGACGCCGGCCAGCCGGGCACCGGCGCGCAGGCGGCGGTGTTTGCGGCGATTGCGACGGCGTTGGGCGAGACGGTCGGGCTATAGGCTCAGCCGGCGCTGCGGGTGTCGCGTTCGTCGACGGTCAGGCGGAACACATCGGGCCGGGCGTAATGGCCGGTGGCATCGAGATCGAAACGGGCGCGCACGATCTCGCCGCGATCGACCTCGGCCACCAGCAGCCCCGCTTCGCCATACAGCGGTCCGGCCAGCACCTCGCCATAGGGCGAGATGATGCAGCTGCCCCCGCGGATCATCGCCTGCGTCTCGTCGCGGTCGCGCAGGGTGATCGTCAGATCGAGCGCGGTGGTCGCCGCCGGCTGGAACTGGCAGGCGGTAATCAGGAAACAGCGGCTTTCACAGGCGATATGGCGCATGCTCGCGTGCCAGATCTCACGCTCATCGACGGTCGGCGCGCACCAGATTTCCACGCCCTTGGCATACATGGCGGTGCGCAGCAGCGGCATGTAGTTTTCCCAGCAGATCGCCGACCCGACCCGGCCGGCGGCGGTGTCCATCACGGTCAGCGTCGAGCCATCGCCCTGGCCCCAGACCAACCGTTCGGCAGCCGTCGGCATCAGCTTGCGGTGGCAGCCGATGTACTGGCCGTGCGCATCGATGAAGATGGCGACGCAATAGAGTGTCGCGCCGGCGCGTTCGATGGCGCCGACGACCAGCGCGGTGCGGCAGTCGCGCGCCAGCTCGCGCAGCGCCATCACCTCCGGGCCGTCCATGGTGATCGCCTGTTGCCAGTAGCGCTGGAAAGCGGCGCGGCCCTCTGCCGTGCGATAGCCCAGCCGCACGCCGAAATCGCTGCCCTTGGGGTAGCCGCCGAGCACTGCCTCCGGTAGCACCAGCACGTCGAGCCGGGCGGCGGCGATGGCGTCGCGATAGGCGAGAATGGCGGCGAGCGTCGCCGCCGTTCCCGCCGGGTCGGAACCGATCTGCAGGGCTCCCAGCCGGGCGGGTTCAGTCATGGGGTCGTGCCTCCAATTGCTTCGCCGCCCAGCCTGCGGCTTCGGCCACCACCGGGTCATCATCCGCGGTCAGTGCCGCCAGCGCGGCGAGCAATCGGCCATCGCCGGAATTGCCCGCCGCGATGGCGGCATTGCGCACCAGCCGGTTGCGGCCGATGCGCTTGATCGGAGAGCCGGCGAAGACCTGGCGGAAGCCGGCGTCATCGAGCGCTAGCAAGTCGGCGAGCGCCGGCGCGGTCAACTCGGCGCGCGGGCGGAAGGCGATGTCGCGGGCGGTCTGGGCGAAGCGGTTCCACGGGCAGACGGCGAGGCAATCGTCGCAGCCATAGATGCGGTTACCGATGGCGGTGCGGAATTCCACCGGGATCGGCCCCTTGTGCTCGATGGTCAGATAGGAAATGCAGCGTCGGGCATCGAGGCGGTAAGGCGAAGGAAAGGCCTGGGTCGGGCAGGCGGTCTGGCAGCGCGTGCACGAACCGCAGCGGTCCGCGTGCGGGGCATCGGCCGGCAGCGCCAGCGTGGTGTAGATGGCGCCGAGGAACAGCCAGCTGCCATGGTCGCGGCTGACGACATTGCTGTGCTTGCCCTGCCAGCCCAGCCCGGCGGCGGCGGCCAGCGGCTTTTCCATCACCGGCGCAGTGTCGACAAACACCTTCAGTTCGCTGCCCGGCGCCGCTGCCACCAGCCAACGCGCCAGCGCCTTCAGTCGCCGCTTGATGACATCATGATAGTCGGTCCCCTGCGCATAGACCGAGATCACGCCGGTTTCGGGATGATCGGCGTGACGCAACGGATCGAGCATCGGGGCATAGCTGGTGCCGAGCATGATGACGCTCTGCACATCGGGCCACAGGCCTTGCGGGCTGGCGCGGCGGCTTTCCGATTCCGCCATCCACAGCATGTCGCCATGGCAGCCCTCCGCCAGCCATTGCCGCAATCGGGCCGACGCGGCGGGAGCGGCATCGGCGGCAGCGATGCCGAAGGCGGCAAAACCCAGCCGCTCTGCCTCGACCGCCAGCGCCGCCTTCAGTGCGTCCGGCGTCATCCGTGCCTCACGATTGCGGCAACGACCCCAGCCAGCCGGCGATCCAGTCGCCGACGCGGGTTTCGGTTTCGCCCCAGAACAGCCAATGGCCGACGCCGGGCAGTTCGTGATAATCGATCGGCCCGGTCAGCTTCCGGGCAGTGGCGCGCGACACACTGGCCAGCGTCACCCGATCCTCGCTGCCGACGATGACCAGCGCCGGCCGGTCGAGCCGGTTGAAATCGACCTTGGTGGCGCCGGTCTTCGACAGATGCGGCAATGTCATTTCGGCGAGGACCCGGCCCGAATCCCAGACCAGCGCGGCGATTTCCGGCGTTGCCACGGCATCGGGGACACCATTGTAGATGCCCCAGCGCGCCCCGGCCTCGGTCAGCAGGGTCGGCTGTTCCCACCAGCCCCAGCGGGTGATGACACCGCCCAGCGTGCGCAGCGGCGACAGGCCGAGCGCCGGCGTGGCCGCCGTCGGCGCCGTCGACAGCAACACCAGCCCGGCGTGCGGCACCCGCGCCGCGACGATCTGGGCGAGCGCGCCACCCATCGAATGGCCGATGATCACCGGCGGTGCCGGCAGCCGAGCGATTTCGGTGGCGAGGAACTGCGCATAGTCCTCGACCGTCACCAGCCCCAGCTCGGGCGGTGGCGGCAGGCTGGCGTCGCGATCGTGCCAGGGCAGCGCCGGGGCATATGTCGCATGACCATCCGCCTCCAGCCGGGCGCGCAGGCGCGTGAACGTGGCCGGCGTCGACCACATGCCATGGATGAAGAAAAGCGGCGGCCTCACATCACCACGCCGGTGGAGGCGAGCACGGCGAGGGTGACGAGATCGGAGGCGGTGGCCGTCATCGGCGCAATCTGCACCGGCTGGGTCATGTTGACCAGCAGCGGGCCGATGACGCGGCCGCCGGCGACTTCCTTCAGCAGTTTCGCCGCGATATTGGCCGAATGCAGCCCCGGCATGATCAGCACATTGGCGGGGCCCGACAGGCGGCTGAACGGATAGAGCGAGCGCATCGCCGGGTTGAGCGCGACATCCGCCGACATTTCGCCTTCATACTCGAAGCCGACGCCGCGTTCGTCGAGCAGCTTCACGGCGCCGCGCAGATTGCCGACGAATTCCCCGGCCGGATTGCCGAAGTTGGAGTAGCTGAGGAACGCCACCCGCGGCTCCTGGCCCAGCCGCCGCGCCACCGCCGCCGTCTGTTCGGCGATATCGGCAAGCTGCGTCGCATCCGGGCGTTCGGTGACCGTCGTGTCGGCGATGAAGATGGTTTCCGACTTGCCGACGATCATGTGGATGCCGAACGGACGATGGCCGTCCGACGGATCGATGACCTGGCGGACCTGGCGGTAGGTGGTGGCGAAATTCCTTGTCACGCCGGTCAGCATGATGTCGGCCTCGCCCAGCTCGACCAGCATGGCGCCGAAGATGTTGCGCTCATGGTTGACCATGCGCTGTACGTCACGGTGCAGGAAGCCGCGGCGCTGCAGGCGGCCGTAGAGCTTTTCCACCATGCGCGGCACCAGCGGACTGACGCTGCTGTTATGGATTTCATAGCTATCGACATCAGCGACGCCGATCCGCGCCAGCCCTTCGCGCACCGGCGTCTCGCGGCCGACCAGCACCGGCTCGCCATAGCCGGAATTGCGCCAGTTGACGGCGGCGCGCAGCACGACCTCCTGCTCGGCCTCTGCAAAGACGCAGCGGCGCGGCCGGGCGCGGGCGGATTCGACAGCGCCGGCGAGGATGGATGTGGTGGGGTTGAGCCGCGAGCGCAGTTCCTGACGATAGGCGTCTTCATCGAAGAACGGCTTCCTGGCGACGCCGGAGGCCATCGCCGCCTTGGCCACCGCCACCGGGATCTCCTCGATCAGCCGCGGGTCGAACGGCGCCGGGATGATATATTCGGGGCCGAAGGTGCGGGCCCGGCCGCCATAGGCCGCCGCCACTTCATCGGGCACCTGCATGCGGGCGAGCGCGGCGATGGCGTTGGCCGCCGCCATCTTCATTTCCTCGTTGATCGCGGTGGCCCGCACATCGAGCGCGCCGCGGAAGAGGTAAGGGAAGCACAGGACGTTGTTGACCTGGTTGACGTAATCGCTGCGCCCGGTGGCCATGATGACGTCGCCGCGCACCGCCGCCACTTCCTCCGGCGTGATTTCGGGATCGGGGTTGGCCATGGCGAAGATGATCGGGTTCGGCGCCATCGAGGCGACCATTTCGCGACTGACGGCCCCCTTTTGCGACAGGCCGAGCAGCAGGTCGGCGCCGACCACGGCTTCTTCCAGCGTGCGGGTGTCGGTGACGGCGGCGTGCGCCGACTTCCACTGGTTCATGCCCTTTTCGCGGCCCTGGTAGATGACGCCGCTGGTGTCGCACATGATGACGTGTCTGACGCCGAACGCCTTGATCAGCTCGGTGCAGGCGATGGCCGAGGCGCCGGCGCCATTGACCACCATCTTGACGTCTTCCGGCTTGCGCCCGGTCAGGTGCAGCGCGTTGATGACGCCGGCGGCAGCGACGATGGCGGTGCCGTGCTGGTCATCGTGAAAGACCGGAATGTTCATCCGCTCTTTCAGGGTCGTTTCGATGATGAAGCATTCCGGCGCCTTGATGTCCTCAAGGTTGATGCCGCCGAAACTCGGCTCCATGATCTCGACGGCAGCGATGAACTTGTCGACATCCTCGGTGGCGAGTTCGAGATCGATCGAATCGATGTCGGCAAAGCGCTTGAACAGCACCGACTTGCCCTCCATCACCGGCTTCGAGGCGAGCGCGCCGAGATTGCCGAGGCCCAGGATGGCGGTGCCGTTGGAGATGACGGCGACGAGATTGCCCTTGATCGTGTAATCATAGGCCGCATCGGGATCGGCGGCGATGGCGCGCACCGGCGCAGCGACACCGGGGGAATAGGCCAGCGCCAGGTCGCGCTGGGTCGCCATCGGCTTGGAGGCGATGATCTCGAGCTTGCCGGGCTTGCCGCCCATGCGGTGAAAGGCCAGCGCCTCGCGGTCACCGAAATCCGAAGGGTCGTTGTCGGGCATTCACCAAATCCTTGCTTCCTGCCCGTGATAGGGGCTGCAACCATCGTGCGGCAAGCAAAAGGAGTCAGGCCCGCCCGCTTCCCGCCTGCGGCAAAGACGGCTATCCAGCCGCTGATGACCGCGGCTTCCCCCATGATTGCCCAATATCTGGCGCTGAAGGACGAAGCCCCGGATTGCCTGCTGTTCTTCCGCATGGGCGATTTCTACGAACTGTTCTTCGACGATGCCGGCGCCGCCGCCGCCACGCTCGACATCGCGCTGACCAAACGCGGCGAGCATATGGGCGTGCCGATCCCGATGTGCGGCGTGCCGGTGCATGCGGCAGAGGGTTATCTGGCGCGGCTGATCCGCGGCGGCCATCGCGTCGCCATCGCCGAACAGATCGAGGACCCGGCCGAAGCCCGCAAGCGGCCGGGCAAGAGCATCGTCGCCCGCGCCATCACCCGCATCGTCACGCCCGGCACGCTGACCGAGGCCAATCTGCTGGAGCCGAAGCGGTCGAACTGGCTGGCGGCGATTGCCCCGGGGCCCAGCATGGGCCTCGCCTGGTGCGACCTGTCGACCGGCGCCTTCGCCACCCGCGCCTGTGCGCCCGGCGAGCTGGTGGCGGAACTGGCACGGCTGAACCCGGTGGAGAGTATCGCGCCGGAAGGCTGGGAAGGGCCAGCCACCACACCGCGCCCGGCGCTGGATTTTGCGGCGGCGCGCGGCGAGGCGCGGCTGAAGGCGCGTTTCGGCGTTGCCACGCTCGATGGCTTCGGCCTGTTCAGCCCGGCCGAGATTGCCGCCGCCGGAGCGTTGCTCGCCTATGTCGAGGCAACGGCCAGGGGCGCCATCCCGCTTCTGGCCCCGCCGCGCCCCGAAATCCCCGGCAGCACCATGGCGATCGACGCTGCCACTCGCACCAGCCTGGAACTCGCCCGCGGCGCCGGCGGCGGGCGGGCCGGCAGCCTCGAAGCCGCGATCGACCGCACCGTCACCGCCGCCGGCGGACGGCTGCTCTCCGCCGATCTGGCGGCACCGCTGACCGACGCGGACGCTATTGGCGACCGGCTCGATCTCGTCGGCTGGTTCGGCGATGCAGCGACGCTGCGGCTGCGCACGCGCGAGGCGCTCGCCGCCATGCCCGATGTCGCCCGCGCGCTGGGCCGCCTTGCCGTCGGCCGCTGGGGGCCGCGCGACCTTGCCGCGATGCGCGACGGGCTGGCGCTGGCTTTGGCGCTGAAGGCGGCGTTGGCCGCCCCCAGTCTCGGCACGCCGGCACTCCTCGCTGCCACATTGGCCCGCATCGGCGGTCATGGCGGGCTGGTGGAGGCACTGCGCCGCGCGCTGGTGCCGGAGCCGCCGGTCGATGCCGGCGCCGGTGGCAGCATCGCGCCGGGCTTCGATGCCGCGCTCGATGCGCTGCGCGAAACCGCCCGCGATGGCCGCAGCGCCGTGGTGGCAATGGAGGCGGAGCTGCGCGCCCGCACCGGTGTCGTGGCGCTGAAGATCCGCCACAATGGCGTGCTCGGCTATCATATCGAGGTGGCCGCCAAATTCGCCGACCCGCTGCTCGCCGCCGATTCCGGGCTCATTCACCGCCAGACGCTGGCCGGGGTCGTGCGCTTCGGCAGCATGGAACTGTCGGCGCTGGCGGCGCGCATCGCCCAGGCCGGTGACCATGCGCTGGCCGCGGAAGCCGCGCATCTGGAGGAGTTGCGCGACACCGTGCTGGCCGACAGCAGTGCCATCGCCGAAACCGCAGCGGCGCTGGCCCGCATCGATGTCGCCGCCGCGCTCGCCGAACTGGCGGCGACCGAGGGCTGGGTGCGGCCGCGCGTCGATGCCACCACCGCCTTTCACATCAGCGGCGGTCGCCATCCGGTCGTCGAGGCGGCGGTTAAGGCGGCGCGCGGGCAATTCGTCGCCAATGACTGCGACCTCAGCGCCGATGCCCGGCTGTGGCTGGTCACCGGTCCCAACATGGCGGGGAAATCCACCTTCCTGCGCCAGAATGCGCTGATCGCCGTGCTCGCCCAGGCCGGCAGCTTCGTGCCGGCGCGCGCCGCCCATATCGGAGTCGTCGACCGGCTCTACAGCCGGGTCGGTGCCGCCGACGATCTGGCGCAGGGGCGCAGCACCTTCATGGTCGAAATGGTCGAAACCGCCGCCATCCTCTCCGGCGCCACCGCGCGCAGCCTCGTCATCCTCGATGAGGTCGGGCGCGGCACCTCGACCTATGACGGCCTCGCCATCGCCTGGGCGGTGCTGGAGGCGGTGCACGATGATCTCGCCTGCCGCTGCCTGTTCGCCACCCATTATCACGAACTCGTCCAGCTGAAGGACCGGCTGCAATCTCTGGCCACCGTCACCGTCGCAGCGCGGGAATGGAAGGGCGACCTTGTCTTCCTGCATGAAGTCCGCGCCGGTACGGCCGACAAGAGCTATGGTCTTGCCGTCGCCCGGTTGGCCGGTGTGCCGGCACCGGTGCTCGCCCGCGCCAAGGGCGTGCTCGGCCGCCTGGAGGCCAATCGCGAGAAGACCGGCGGATTGGCCGCCGGGCTGACCGACCTGCCGCTGTTCGGCGCTGCCGCCCCGACGCCGGCCGGCGATGCGCTGCGCGACCGGCTCGCTGCCATCGACCCCGATGCGATCACGCCGCGCGAGGCGCTCGACCTGATTGCCGAGCTGAAGACCCTGGTAGCGCCGTAGCGCCGACCTCAGCCGATCAACCCGGCGAGCGTCGCGATCTTATCCGCCTCATGCGCCGGCTTGTCGGGGCGGAGGCGGGAGACGCGCGGGAAGCGCATGGCGAGGCCCGACTTGTGGCGCTTGCTGACGTGGACGGAATCAAAGGCGATTTCGAGGACAAGCGCCTTTTCCACCTCGCGCACCGGCCCGAAGCGACCGGTCGTGTGACCGCGGATCCATTTGTCGAGAAAGGCCAGCTCGACATCGGTGAAGCCCGAATAGGCCTTGCCGACCGGCAGCAGCTCCCCGGCGTCCGACCAGCAACCGAAGGTATAGTCGCTGTAGAGGCCGGAGCGTTTGCCATGGCCGCGCTGCGCATACATCAGCACGCAATCGATGGTCAGCGCGCTGCGTTTCCATTTGTACCACAGCCCGGCGCGGCGGCCGGCAACATAGGGGCTGTCGCGGCGTTTCAGCATCAGCCCTTCGATGGCGGTGTCGCGGGCGGCATCGCGCAGCGCGGCCAGGGCAGCGAAATCCGGCGCATCGACCAACGCCGACAGATCGAAGCGGCTGGCGTCGAGCTGCGGCATCAGCGCCGCCAGCCGGGCGCGGCGTTCCGTCCAGGGCAGGGCGCGCAGGTCCGCCCCGGCGATGGTCAGGGCATCGTAGAGCCGGACAAAGGCCGGATAATCGCCAATGAGCTTGGCCGGCGGCGCCTTGCGGCCGAGCCGCTGTTGCAGCGCGTTGAAGCTCGCGGCCTCGCCCTTCTGCGCATCGCCGCGCACCAGCAATTCGCCGTCGAGTGTTGCATGGCTGCGGAAGGCCGCGGCGACATCGGGAAAGCTGGCGGTGATGTCGTCGCCGGTGCGGCTGAACAGCCGGGTCTGGCCGGCGACATGGGTGACCTGGACGCGGATGCCATCCCATTTCCATTCTGCGACATAATCGGCGAGATCGACGCTTTCGGCCTCCAGCGGATGAGCCAGCATGAACGGGCGGAATACCGGCACGTCATTGGCGGTGGGTGCCGGGCTGCGCCCCTCGGCCCAGTCGAACAGCGGCCGATAGGGCGGCGACAGGCCGTGCCAGACCTCCTCCACCGCCTCGACATCAAGGCCGAAGGCATCGGCGAGCGCCGTCTTCGCCAGCCGCGCCGAGACGCCGACCCGCAAGCCGCCCGTCGCCAGCTTGAGCAACGCATAGCGGCCCTGCGGCGTCAGCCCGTCAAGCAGTGATGCCACCACCGCCGGCGCTTCGGCGCGCGACAGGCCGGTGAGGCGCTGGACAATCGCATCGAGCGACAGGGACACAGGGCCGGCATCGACCGGCGGATCGGGCCAGAGCAGCGACACGGTTTCGGCGAGATCGCCGACAAAATCATAGCTGTAGGCGAACAGCGCGGGATCGACGCGCTCGCTGATCAGCGCACGGATGAGGCTGGGCTGCACCGCCTTCAGCTGCAAACCACCGGTCAGCGCCGCCAGCGCCCAGCCGCGGTCGGGATCGGGTGTTGTGCGCAGATAGGCCCCGATCAGTCGCAACTTGGCATTGCGGCCGGGCGCGAACAGCAGCGCATCGAGCAGGGCGGCGAATGCATCCATCATGGCCCCAATACCGAAGCGTGCGCGGCTCGCCCAGTTCCAGCGTGCGTAGCGCCGGTGCGCAAAAGCTGTTAAGGGCGCTGCAACGCAAATCGGACCCTTGTTGCTTCATGCGGATGCGCGATCTTGAAAAGGCGAGCGGTGTCGGGCGGGAAACCATCCGCTATTACATCCGCGAAGGCCTGTTGCCGGAGCCGGACCGCGCCAGCCGCAATTCGGCGTCCTACAGCGAAGCCCATGTCACGCGCCTGAAGGCGATCAAGCGGTTGCAGGAGGAGCGTTTCCTGCCGCTGGCGGTGATCCGCACGTTGCTCGATGCCGAGGATGGCGACCGCTGGCTGGCGCCCCAGGCCTTTCCCATGCTCGATGCCATGCTGGCGGCGCGGCTGGAGGCGGAAGGCGGCAACGCCCGGGTGCCGGTGGCCGATGTCATCGCGCAACTGGACATCACCGATCGCGAGATTGCCGACCAGCAGGGCATCGGCATGATCAGCGTCGCCGGCGACGGCACCATCGCCGCCCGCGATGCCGCCATTCTCAAGACCATCCACGAATTGTCGGACATCGGGTTCAGCGAGGAGCTCGGCTTTCGCGGCGACCGTATGCGCTTCTACATCGATTTCGTCGAATGGGTGACGACGCAGGAAATGCGGCTGTTCCTGGAACACACGGCCGGCCGCGTCGGTGAGGCACAGGCGCTCGACATGGCGGAGCGCGGGGTGGCCGTCATCAACGACTTGCTGTCGCAGCTGCGCACCCGCGCGCTGCTGCGCAAATTGGGCGAACGCCGGCGCATTGCCAACGACAATGGCTGAACGGTCGCAGAGCTAGCCGGGGAGGGCTGGACGCTCCCCCTGTCGGCCGCCGAAAGGCACCGACAGGGGGCAAGCTTCTCCGATCAAAAGGCCAGTGACACCGTCAGGCTGGGGCCATTGCCGGGCGCGGCCTTGCCGGCCAGGCGGACGCGATAATCGGCCACCACCGCCAGAGTGGCGCGGCCCATCGGCACGCGCAGCGCCGCCGCTGGCCCGAGATCGAAACGGCCGAGCATCGGCCCGCCGCGCCGATCGCCCTGCACGCTGCCCCAGGCGCCGACGCCGGCCGCCAGCGTCGCGCCGTCGTCGGCCAGCAGGTCGCGGGACAGGCGTGCCTGCCCGCCGGCAAAAAGCGGTCCTCTGGCCAGCGCGCCCGCCTCGGCATAGCCGTCCAGCGCCAGCCGTCCCCGGCGCCGCGTGCCGCCACCGGCAAGGCGCAGCGTCCAGTCATCGCCGACATCCGCTCCGATCGCCACCAGCCGTTCGGCGCTGAGCGACAGGCCGGGATGCGGCTGCCAGCGCAGGCCGAAAGCCGCCTGCGTCGACGTCGCCACCGGCGCGCCATCGCTGTCGCTGGCGGCATTGATCCGCGCCACCAGTGCCAGCGGCCGCCGCGCCAGCGGATTTACCGTATAGGCCAGGCTGGCACCCGACTGGCCGCCCCCCAGCACCGGGCTGGCCGCCGGCGCGACTGGCCCCGCCGCGCGCAGCAGTGTCCAGGCGTCCCCGGACCAGCGTCGCACCAGGCGCTGCCGTTCGCGCTGCCAGGCGGCCGCGCGCGGATCGGCCGGGCTGGAGAGTGCCAGCGTGAACAGCCGCGCCGCCTCGCGTCGCTCGCCCGCCGCCAGCGCTGCATAGGCGCGGGTCGCCAGCCTGCCGGACACCGTCGTGTCCGCCGTCGAGTCCGCCGTCGTGTCCAGCGTCGGCAGCGATGGCGGCTCCGGCAGGGCAGCGGCAAGCGCCACCGCAGCAGGCATCACTGCGGGTGACGCCGGTGGCGGCGCCGGCGGGGTTGCCCCTGTCGCCGGCGCGATCGCCAAGGCTGGCGACGAGGTCGAGGACGACAGAAGGGGAATTTGCCGTCGCGCAGCATCGCGCGGCGCCGACCGGGGCGCCAGCGCAACTGGGTCAGGTCCCCGGCCAGGCGGCAGCGCCGCCGCCTGCATCGCGGCCAACAGCCACGGCACCCGCCATCCGAACCAGCCGACCAGCAACACCCCCAGCAGGGCAAAGGCACGCAGCGGCCGTCCCGGCCGGGTCCGCCTGTCGGCCAAGGTTCTAGGTTGCATCGGTTCCCGGGAACCGATGCGCCGTCTTGTCCCAGGTCAGTCCGGTGCCACGCTTCAGGCTGGCAGAATAGCGGCGCACCGCCTGAAAGGCCGCGATCGCGTTGATGGCGTTGCTGACCAGTGCACGCGGAATGGCGCGCAGGCCTTCGCCGGCGCCATAATTGTGCGTGGTCAGCACCACCCGCATCAGCAGCCGCCACAACAGCAGCGCCGCGTTGAGCAGCAACAAACCCCGCAGCCCGGCATCGAGCAGCGGCGGCAGCGCCGCCAGGGCCGGTACGGCCGCACGCAGGCCCTGATCGACCAGCAGCAGCAGGCTGAGCGCATAGGCACAGACGGTGAGCAGCGAGGCGATCAGCGCCTTGCGGTCACGCAGCAGCATGTAGCAATCGGCGATCCCACCGGGCCAGCCCAACCGGTCCCAGCCGGCCAGCGCGATGCCGGTCAGCCAGCGGCTTTTCTGGCGGACGGCGGTGGCGAGCGTGGCCGGGAAATGCTCGCGTGTCGCCACCACCGCGGTTTCGCCCTGCGCCCGGATGCGCACCAGCGCGCCGCGCCCGCCCAGCGCCTTGATGCGATGGCCGAGTTCATAATCCTCTGTCAGGCAGCCGGCCTCGAACGGCGCCCCGCCGGCACGATCGGCGATGCGGCCGAGGATGCGACGCTCGATGGCGGTGGCCACCCCGGCGGAGGGTACGGCGGCGCCCAGCGCCTCGCGCACCACCACATCCTTGGTATGGTTTTCGGCGAATTCGTCGAGATAATGGCCGGCGACCCAGCGCGAGGTCGCATCCGGCAGCGGCAGCACCGGCAGTTGCACCATCGCCAGCCGCGGGATCAGCGCGTCATAGATCCACAATTCCTGGGGGTGGATGACGTCTTCGGCATCGTGCAGCACCACCGCCTTGAACGGGATGGCGGTGGCCGCCTCATGCGCCACCACCGCCGCCCACAGATGGTTGAGGCAATCCGCCTTGGTCGTCGGCCCCGGCCGCTTGCACAGCACCGGCTGGATGCGGTGATCGCCGACCGCCGCCACCGCCGCCTGGCCGGCCGGATCGTTGGGATAGAGCCCGACAAAGACGCGGTAGCGCGGATAATCGAGGCGCGTCGTCAGGTCGGTCAGCATCGCGCCGATCACTGCGGCTTCATCCCAGGCCGGCACGATGATCGCCATGGCGGCGGGATCGGACCCGCGTAGTGATTCGGCGCTGGCACGATCATGACGCGAATAGATGAACAGCCGCCGCCAGATCAGCCGGGTGATGAACACCAGATCGACGAACAGATCGTCGAGCCCCGACAGCAGGATGCCGATGGCGACGATCAGCAGCGCCTCGTGCAGCAGCACCTGCCAGACCAGCAGCGCCGTCACCGGACCGACCCCATGATTTGCCCCGTCGCTTTTTCCCGGGCTTTCCGGGATAAGGCGGCATGCACGAGGAAGACCAATATCTCGATCTGATGCGCCGGGTGTGGACGCGCGGCGTCGAACGCGGCGACCGCACCGGCACCGGCACCCGCGCGCTGTTCGGCGAAACCATGCGCTTCGACCTGTCCGATGGCCGCATCCCGATTCTCACCACCAAGCGGGTGTTCTGGAAGCCGGCGGCGCGCGAGCTGATCTGGTTCCTGTCCGGCGACCGCAACATCCGCACTTTGGTCGAACAGGGCGTGCATATCTGGACGGACTGGCCGCTGGCGCGCTGCAACGCGGCGCGCGCCGCCGCCGGCGAAGCGCCGCTCGACCGCGACGCGTTCGAGGCGCGCATTCTCGCCGATGCGGACTTTGCAGCGGAATGGGGCGATCTCGGCCCGGTCTATGGCGCGCAATGGCGCAACTGGCCGCGCTACACGGCCATGGGCGATGGTCACTACACCCGCGATGCGCAAGGGCACGACCAGATTGCGGCCCTGGTCAAGGGCCTGAGGGAAAATCCTGCGAGCAGGCGTCACATCTTCACCGGCTGGAATGTTGCCGAACTCGATCAGATGGCACTCCCTCCGTGCCACATGACGTATCAATATTTCGTCAGTAATGGCCGTTTGTCCAGCATCCTTTATCAGCGCTCCTGCGACCTCGGCCTCGGCTTTGCCTTCAACATCTTCGAGGCGTCATTGCTGCTGCGCATGCTGGCCCAGCAATGCGATCTGGAACCCGGCGAAATGGTCTGGATGGGCGCCGATTGTCACCTCTATCTGAACCACGAACATCTGGTGACCGCGCAGCTGGCGCGCACGCCGCGGCCGTTCCCGACGCTCGACATCGTCCGCCGCCCCGCCGACATCTTTGCCTATCGCATCGAGGATTTCGCCGTGTCGGGCTATGATCCGCACCCGGCCATAGCGGCGCCGGTGGCGGTATGATCGAGGTCGTGCTGGTCGTCGCCCGCGCCGAAAACGGCGTCATCGGCAACCGGGGCGCGCTGCCCTGGCACCTGCCGGAGGATCTGAAGCGCTTCAAGCGGCTGACCGTCGGCAAGCCGGTGATCATGGGCCGCAAGACCTTTGAATCGATCGGCAAGCCGCTGCCCGGCCGCCAGAACATCGTGCTGACCCGCGACAAGCACTGGCACGCCGACGGCATCACCATTGTCCCCAATCTCGCCGAAGCCGTCGCCGCCGCCGGGCTCGATCCCCGTGCCCGGGCCGACGGCATCTTCATCATCGGCGGTGCGCAAATCTATGCGGAAGCCCTGCCGGCCGCGACGCGCATCGAACTGACCGAAGTCGCCGCCAGTCCGGAAGGCGACACTGTGCTGCCACCCTTCGACCCCGCCCGCTGGCAGGAGGTGGCGCGCGACAGCCACCCCGCCGCCGATGGCCGGCCCGCCTACGCCTTTGTCACGCTCCAACGCCGGAACCCCTGATGCGCAAGCTCCTCATCGGCCTCGGCCTCCTCGCCGCGCTCGCCATCGGCTTCTTCGCCTTTGCCCCCGGCATCGCCGAATCGGGCATGAACCGCGTCGTCGGTGGCCCCTGGCCGGTCGGCACCCGCGCCGCGGCGCTGCACAGGCAGCTGGCCATCGTCGACCTGCACGGCGACACGCTGTTGTGGCAGCGCAAGCTGAACGAGCCGGCCACCCGCGGCCATATCGACCTGCCCCGCCTCGAAGCCGGCCATGTGGCGCTGCAAGTCTTCTCCAGTGTCACCAAGACGCCGCGCGGCCAGAATTACGAATCGAACAGCGCCGATACCGACAACATCACCCTGCTCGCCATCGCCCAGCTGCAACCGCCGCGCACCTGGACCAGCCTGCTCGAACGCTCGCTGTGGCACGCCGAGAAAATGCAGATGGCGATCAAGGCCGCCAACGGCCGGCTGCGTCTGATCCGCACCGGCAGCGACCTGTCGCGCCTGCTCGACGAACGCGCCCAGGGCAGGCCCGTCACCGGCGCGCTGCTGTCGGTGGAAGGCGCGCACAATCTCGAAGGCAAGCTGTCCAACCTCGCCGTGCTGCGCTCCGCCGGCTTCCGCATGATCGGCCTGGTGCATTTCTTCGACAATGAACTCGGCGGCTCGATGCACGGCGAGAAGAAGGGCGGGCTGACACCGTTCGGCCTCAGCGTCGTGCGCGAAATGGAAGCGCGCGGCATGATCGTCGATATCGCCCATGCCAGCCCGGCCACCGTCGCCGATGTGCTGCGCCTCGCCCACCGCCCGGTCGTCGTCAGCCATGGCGGCGTCAAGGCGACCTGCGACACGCCGCGCAACCTCTCCGACGACCAGCTCCGCGCCCTCGCCCGCAACGGCGGCATGATCGGCATCGGCTATTGGGACGCCGCCGTCTGCACCCCCACCCCGGCCGCCACCGCCCGCGCCATCCTGCACGTCATCCAGGTCGCCGGCATCGATCATGTCGGGCTCGGCTCCGACTTCGACGGCTCGGTCACCACCGGCTTCGACACCGCCCACCTCGTCGCCGTCACCGAAGCCCTTGTCCAGGCCGGGCTGTCCGATGCCGATATCGCCAAGGTGATGGGCGGCAATGCCGTGCGGCTGCTGACGGCGGGGCTGGCACCGCTTGCCGCGCCGGTGGTCGGGGGTTAGGGGTTGATTATCAGGCTGAAGAAGAGCCTCCGGCGGCTGGGGCCGAAGGCCCCAGACCCCTATCGATTACAGGCATGAAGACTGATGTGGGTTCCGTTTGCACATGGCAATGAATGGGGTCTGGGGCCGTCGGCCCCAGCCGCCGGAGGCCGACTGTTTTTGATCCCCTCAGCCAGCATCCGACCCTGAGCCATGGAACGCGTCACCAACGGGGCCATCCTGCCCGAACGATTCCGCGGCGGTGTCGCGGCGCTGGGCAATTTCGATGGCTTCCACGCCGGCCATCAGGCGGTGGTCGGGCGGGCGCTGGCCTTGGCGCGGGAACGGGGTGTGCCGGCGCTGGTGGCGAGTTTCGATCCGCATCCGGCGCGGTTGTTCCAGCCGCAGCTGCCGCCCTTTGCGCTGACGATGGTTTCGCAGCGTTGTGATCTGCTGGCCGAGTTCGGGATCGATGCGGCGGTGCTGATTCCGTTCGATCGCGAGCTGGCGGCGCTGTCGGCGCCGGCGTTTGTCGAGAATTGGCTGGTGCGGCGGCTGGGCGTGACCGGCGTGGTGACCGGCGGCGATTTCACCTTTGGCCAGCAGCGCTCCGGCGATGTCGGGCAGCTGGCGGCGCTGGGCGCGACGCATGGTTTCAGCGCCGATGTGGTGGCGCCGGTGACGGATGCCGGCGGCACGATCTCGTCGACCCGCATCCGCGCCGCGCTGCGTGATGCCGATCCGGCGGCGGCGACGGCGCTGCTCACCCGGCCCTATACCATCCGCGGTCGGGTCGAGCATGGCGCCAAGCTCGGCCGCACCCTCGGCTTTCCCACCGCCAATCTGCGGCTCGGCGACTATCTGCGGCCGGCCTATGGCGTTTATGCGGTGATGGTGCGGCTGCCGGGCGGCCAGCGTGTTGCCGGCGTCGCCAATCTCGGCATCCGCCCGATGATCGAGCCGCCGGTCGAGCTGCTCGAAACCTGGATCATGGATTGGAGCGGCGACCTGTATGGCAAGGTCATCGAGGTCGAGCTGGTCGCCTTCCTGCGCCCGGAGCTGAAGCTGGACGGGCTGGAGGCGCTGAAGGCGCAGATCGCGGCGGACGCCGACGCTGCGCGGGCGGTGCTCAACCTCCCTCCCCCTTGAGGGGAGGGCGACTCGGCGCCAGCCGAGCGGGGTGGGGGTTCCTGCCTATGGTCGCCAAAGTCCCAACCCCCACCCCGCTCGCGCAAGCGCGAGTCGCCCTCCCCGCAAGGGGGAGGGACAGAGGGGTAGAATTGCCCTCCCGCCTCCTTTAGACGCAGCGGACCATGACTCTCCCAGACTATCGCACCACCGTCTTCCTGCCGAAGACCGATTTCCCCATGAAGGCCGGGCTGCCCGAAAAGGAGCCGGTGATTCTGGCGCAATGGCAGGCCGACGATGTCTATGGCCAGCTGCGCAAGGCGCGGGCGGGGCGCGAAAAATTCATCCTGCACGATGGCCCGCCCTATGCAAATGGCGACATCCATATCGGCCATGCCATGCAGAAGACGCTGAAGGATCTGGTCATCCGCACCCAGAGCCTGCTCGGCAAGGATGCGCCGTTCGTGCCGGGCTGGGATTGCCACGGCCTGCCCATCGAATGGAAGGTGGAGGAGGAGTACAGGAAGGCCAAGCGCAACAAGGACGAGGTGCCGATCCGCGAGTTCCGCGCCGAATGCCGGGCCTATGCGCAGAAATGGATCGACGTGCAGCGCGAGCAGTTCAAGCGGCTCGGCATCGGCGGGTCGTGGGACAAGCCCTATCTGACCATGGATTTCGCTGCCGAAGCCACGATCGTCGCCGAGCTGCTGAAGTTCGCCGACCGAGGCCAGCTCTATCGCGGTGCCAAGCCGGTGATGTGGTCGCCGGTGGAAAAGACCGCCCTCGCCGAAGCCGAGATCGAATATGAGGACATCACCTCGACGCAGATCGATGTGGCGTTCGAGATCACCGAAGCGCCCAACGCGCCGGAGCTGGTCGGCGCGCATGCGGTGATCTGGACGACGACGCCATGGACGATCCCGGTGAACCAGGCGATCGCTTATGGGCCGGAGGTCGCATATGTAATCGCAACTCCCGCCCATGGACCCAACGCGGGCAAACGATATCTCGTTGCGGAACCGCTTTATCAGGCGTTTCTTTCCCGGATCGGTGCTATGCCATCGATTGGCGTCCCGGAGGGAGGGCGCGCTGCATCGCTTGGTGGCCATTCGGTCCCATTCAGTGGTGCGAAACTCGCCGGTGCCGTCGCCCGCCACCCGCTCCACCACCTCGGCGGCTTCTTCGCCACGCCACGCCCGTTCCTGCCCGGCGATTTCGTCACCACCGATGCCGGCACCGGGCTGGTTCATATGGCGCCCGACCATGGCGAGGACGATTTCGACCTGTGCAAGGCGCATGGCATCGATCCGGTGTTCGCCGTCACCGCCGATGGCACCTATCGCACCGACCGGCCGGACTGGCTGTGGCTGCAGGGCCAGGGCAATGTCATCAGCGACAAGCTGAACGCCCCCGATGGCGCCATCTGCACGGCGCTGCGCGAGGCCGGCGCGCTGCTGGCGGCGGACAGGTTCCAGCACAGCTATCCGCATTCGTGGCGGTCGAAGAAGAAGGTGATCTACCGCTGCACCCCGCAATGGTTCATCCCGATGGATCAGGCGATTGTTACCCCGCAAGAGCGACCGCTTGAGCATGCACACGCGGGAATGAGCGAAGCTGAACTTATCGCAAATGTGGAGCAGGAGTCCGCTGCCCTAGACTATGAACTGGGACCTAAAACTCTCCGGGAGATTGCAAGCTTAGCCATCGCCGCCACGCGCTTCGTGCCCGACAAGGGGCGCAACCGCCTCGGCTCCATGGTCGCCGGGCGGCCGGATTGGGTGATTTCGCGGCAGCGCGCCTGGGGCGTGCCGATCACGCTCTTCGTCAACCGCGCCACCGGCAAATATCTCAGCGACCCGGCGGTCAACGCCCGCATCATCGCGGCGGTGCGCGCCGAAGGCGTCGATGCCTGGAACGAAGAGACGGCGCAGGCGCTGCTCGGCAGTGACTACACTCTCGCCGATTACGAACGCGTCACCGACATTCTCGACGTCTGGTTCGACAGCGGCTGCACCCATGCCTTTGTGCTCGAATCGGGCCATTGGCCGGAACTGCGCAGCCCCGCCGACCTGTATCTGGAAGGCAGCGACCAGCATCGCGGCTGGTTCCAGTCGAGCCTGCTGGAAAGCTGCGGCACCCGCGGCCGCGCGCCCTATAACGCGGTGCTGACCCATGGCATGACGCTGGATGCCAAGGGCTTCAAGCAATCGAAGTCGCTGGGCAACACCACCGATCCGCAAAAGGTCATGCAGACCTATGGTGCCGACATCATCCGGCTGTGGACGGCGACCAGCGACACCACCGAGGATCACCGCATCGGCGACGAGATCCTGAAGGGCGTTTCGGAACAATATCGCAAGCTCAGGAACACCTTCCGCTATCTGCTCGGTGCGCTCGATGGCTTTGCGGAGGCCGAGCGCGTCGCGCCGGCGGACATGCCGGAGCTGGAGCGCTGGGTGCTGCACCGCCTCGCTGTCATCGATGGCGAGCTGCGCGCCGCGGTCGCCGATTTCAGCTTCAACACCTATGTCACGACGCTGTCGACCTTCATCAACAACGACCTGTCGGCGTTCGTGTTCGATGTGCGCAAGGACTCGCTCTATTGCGACGCGGTCAGCGATCCGAAGCGGCGGGCCTATCGCAGCCTGCTCGACACGCTGTTCCATGCGCTGACCCGCTGGTTCGCGCCGGTGCTGGTGTTCACGGCGGAAGAGGTCTGGGGCACGCGCTACCCGGACGGCGGCTCGGTGCACCTGCTCGAATGGCCGGCCATCGACGCCGGTTGGCGCGACGACGCGCTGGCGGAGCGCGTCACCGCGGTGCGGACCTTGCGCGACCAGGTCTATCTGCAGCTGGAAGAGCTGCGCCGGTCAAAGCAGATCGGCGCGTTCCTGGAGGCGGCGGTCAGCGTGCCGGCCAGCGAGGCGCTGGCGGCCTATGACGATGCCCAGCTGGCCGAGCTTCTCATCATCGGCCGCTTAACGCGACACAAACGCGACGCCAATGACGGCATCATGGTCGGCCGCGTCGAGGATGCCAAATGCGCCCGCTGTTGGCGGCTGTTGCCCGATGTGGCAGAGGACAGCGGCCTGTGCGGGCGGTGTGAGGATGTGGTGGCGGCGTGAAGCGTTTGGGATACGGCCTGGCGGCCGTGGTGTTCATCATCGACCAGCTGGTCAAATACTGGATCGTGGCCATCGTCCGCCTGCCGGAACGCGGCTTCATCGATGTCCTGCCGGTGTTCCGCCTGACCTATGTCGAGAACATCGGGGTTTCGATGGGGCTGTTGATGGCCAATTCGGAGCTGGCGCGCTGGGGGCTGGTCGCCGTCACCGCCGGCATCGCCGGGGGGGTCGCCGTCTGGATCCTGCGCGAACGCCAGCGGGCGGACATCATCGCCCTGGGCCTGGTGCTGGGCGGGGCGCTCGGCAACATCGTCGATCGCATCCGTTTCGGTTATGTTATTGATTTTCTTCATTTTTTCTGGGGCGAACACAATTTCTGGGTGTTCAATGTTGCGGATGCCGCAATCAGCCTGGGTGTGGTAATGCTGTTGTTGCGGGCGCTGAAATCGCCCACCGCTTGAGGAAGACCATGATGCGTAACCTGTTGTTGCTGACCGCCGCCGCCATCACCCTCACCGGGTGCGGCAAGACCGGGCTGGCCGGCCACCGCGCCCCCGACGAGCTGGCGATCAGCCGCAACGCGCCGCTGGTGGTGCCGGCCGATTTCGCCCTCACCCCGCCGCGCCCCGGCGCGCCGCGCGCCGCCGGCCAGGATGCCCAGTCCGCCGCCATGGAGGCGCTGTTTGGTGCCGGCGTGAAGGTGCCGCCGCGTTCGCCGGCCGAACAGAATCTGCTCGATCGCGCCGGCGCCGGCGCCACCGACCCGGCCATCCGCTCCAATGCCGGCGACACCAAGACGCCGACCGTCAACAAGGGCGCCTTCGTCCGCGAACTGATGGACGCCCCCAGCAGCACCCGCAACGCCCAAGTCGCCGAGGTGACAATTCCGGGTTGAGGATAAAGGGGTAGACCCATCTCCTCCCTCCCCCTTGCGGGGAGGGAGAGATTCAGCCGACCCGCCGCACGCCCAGCACCGGTTCCGCCACACCATCGGCCACCAACCGCGCGATGACATCGGCGAGCGGTTCCGCCAGCGTCGTCATCCAATAGGCATTGGCGTGGAACAGCGTGTCGGCATCCAGCAACAGCCCGACATGGCCGGGAAAGAAGACGATGTCCCCGGCGCGGCGATCGGCAAAGGCAACCGCCGCGCCCAGCGCCGCGCGTTGCTGATCCGAATCCCGCGGCGCCGCAATGCCACCGGCACCCAGCGCCGCCTGCACCAGCCCCGAACAATCCACCCCCTGCGGCGTGCGCCCACCCCAGAGATAGGGCGCGCCGGCAAAGATCCGCGCCACCGCCAGCGCATCGCCCGGCGGCGGCGCGACATGGCGGTGATGCACGAAGCCGCCGCCAGCCAGCGCCACGAACCTGTCACCCGCCGTCCCGGCAACACGCGCGCCGAACGGCAATGCCATCAGCACCGGCGCCTTGATATCGGCAGCCGCGAACACCGGCGCCAGCGCGGCTGACACGCGGTGCGTCGGCGCGGCCTCTGGCGCCGCCAGCGCCGCCAGCGCCACCCAGCCCGTATAATGATCGGCCGCCGTGCGGCCGAAACCCCAGTCGCCCGCCACATCGAACAGGTCGAAATCCTCCCCGAACAACAGCTCCGACACCGCCGTCGCCGCCGCATCCCCGGCCTTGCGCACCGGCGTGCGCGCCGCCGTGCAACGCATCGCCACCGGCGCGACATAATTGTGCGCCGCAACCTCGCCCGCCAGCGCGACATCGGCAAAATCGCCGCGAACGATATGGGCGCGGAGGTCGAGGGTCGGGCGCGGGCCTGAGAGCCGGGCTGTGAGTCCGGTCATGGCAAAACTCGGCAATATCTATTCAACGGTAGAGAATAGAGCCTCCGGCGGCTGGGGCCGCAGGCCCCAGACCCCAGTCGATGATCCGTCAAAGACACGAAAATCTGCCCAAGGACCGCGCCAACAAATGGGGTCTGGGGCCTACGGCCCCAGCCGCCGGAGGCCCTTCCCTGAATCACGCCCGGGCGCTGCCGAAGCGGGCCTGGATCACGCCCCAGGCGGCGCGCAGGCCGAGGGCTTCGCCGCCCTTGGGCCGGCCGGGTCGGGCGGCCGGAGTCCAGGCGAAGGTGTCGAAATGCGCCCAGGGGATGCCGGGGGGGACGAAGGCTTCGAGGAACAGGGCGGCGGTGATGGCGCCGGCGAAGCCGCCATCGGGGGAATTGTTCAGGTCGGCGATCGGCGATTTCAGCATGTCGCGATAGCCGGGCCACAGCGGCAGCCGCCACAGCGGGTCGCCGCTGGCCAGCGCGGCGGCGGCGAAGTCGGCGGCCAGTGCCTCGTCATTGGCGAAGAAGGCCGGCAGCTGCGGCCCCAGCGCCACGCGCGCCGCGCCGGTCAGCGTCGCGAAATCGATGAGCAGTTCGGGCTTGTCCTCACCCGCCAGTGCCAGCGCATCGGCGAGGATCAGCCGGCCTTCCGCATCGGTGTTGGTGACTTCGACGGTCTTGCCGGCGCGCGTCGCCAATATGTCGCCGGGGCGCATGGCATCGCCCGAGATGCTGTTTTCGACCGCGGGAATGATCAGCCGCAGCCGCACCGGCAGATTGGCCTGCATCACGAGCGTGGCCAGCGCCAATGCATGCGCCGCGCCGCCCATGTCCTTCTTCATCGCCGCCATGCTGCCGCCCGGCTTGATGTTCAGCCCGCCGGAATCGAAGGTGACGCCCTTGCCGACCAGCGTCAGCCGCGGGTGGGCGGCATCGCCCCAGTGCAGGTCGATCAGCCGCGGCGCGCGCGAGGCGGCGCGGCCGACGGCGTGCACGGCGGGGAAATTCTGCGCCAGCAGCGCTTCGCCCTTGATGACTTCGACCTTGGCACCGAAGCGCCGCGCCTCGGCAATCACCGCTTCGGCGAGCTCGCCGGGGCCGAGATCGGCGGCCGGCGTATCGACCAGATCGCGCACCAGCGCCGTCGCCTCGGCGAGCCGCACCGCCACGCCGATGCTGCCCGGATCGCGGCTGAGCAGCACGCGGGGGCCGGTGTTGCCTGCAGCCCCACCCCCTTGGCGGTAGCGATCGAAGCGATGCTGGGCGAGCAGCCAGCCGAGCGGCGGCACCGCGCCGTGTCGCCCATCGCCGAAGCGCAGCCGATAGCGCCCGGCCGGCAGCGCCGCCGCCAGCGCCGCCAGCGCGAACACGCCGGGCTCGGCCTCGATGCCGGCCACCGCGCTCCAGTCGCCGGGATTGTCGCCGGCGAGGATGGCCAGCGTATCGGGCCGGGCCTTGAAACCCTGTGCCGCGACCAGCGTGCGGACGCGCTCGCCCTGCTGCCCCAGCCAGCCGTCAAGGTCGGCCGCCGTCACCAGCGTCACATCGGTGGCGGCGCCGCCATCATCGGCGATCAGCAGGGCGGCGAAATCGGTCATGCCGGCACCCCGAACAGATCGGCCTCATCGGCATCCTCGACCAGCACCGGGATGATATCGCCGACCGCCACGCCGCCGGCATCGCGCAGATGCACCTGGCCATCGATTTCCGGCGCGTCATATTTGCTGCGGCCCGATGCGCCGCCATCGCCGTCGATTTCGTCGATCAGCACGTCGAGGGTGCGGCCGACCTTCATCGCCAGACGCTGTTCGGAAATCGCCGATTGCGCCGCCATGAAGCGGTGCCAGCGTTCTTCCTTCACCGCTTCCGGCACGGCGCCGGGCAGGGCGTTGGCGGCAGCGCCCTCCACCGCTTCATATTTGAAGCAGCCGGCGCGATCGATCTGCGCCTCGGCCAGCCAGTCGAGCAGATATTGGAAATCCGCCTCCGTCTCGCCGGGGAAGCCGACGACAAAGGTGGAGCGCAGCGCCAGATCCGGCACGGCGTCGCGCCAGCGCCGGATGCGCTCCAGCACCTTGGCGTCATTGGCCGGGCGGCGCATGGCGCGCAGCACGCTGGGGCTGGCGTGCTGGAAGGGGATGTCGAGATAGGGTAGCACCAGACCCTCGGTCATCAGCCCGATCAGCTGGTCGACGTGCGGATAGGGGTAGATATAGTGCAGCCGCAGCCAGGCGCCGAGGGCGCCCAGTTCGCGGGCCAGATCGGTGATATGGGCGCGCAGTTCGCGGCCGCCCAGCGTCGACACGGCATGGCGCAGATCGACGCCATAGGCCGATGTGTCCTGCGCGATGACCAGCATCTCCTTCGCACCGCCCTTCACCAGCGCCGCCGCCTCGCGCAGGATCGCCGCCGGCGGCCGGCTGGCGAGATCGCCGCGCAAGCTGGGGATGATGCAGAAGGCGCAGCGATGGTCGCAGCCTTCGGAGATTTTCAGATAGGCGTAATGGCGCGGGGTCAGCTTCAGCCCGGCATCCGGAATCAGGTCGAGATAGGCGGATTTGACCGGCGGCGCCGCATCGCGCACCGCGTTGACGACATCGTCATATTGCTGCGGCCCGGTGATGGCGAGCACGCCGGGGTAGCGGGCGCGGATCGCATCCGCCTCGTGCCCCATGCAGCCGGTGACGATGACCTTGCCATTTTCGGCAATCGCTTCGCCGATGGCATCCAGGCTTTCGGCCTTGGCGCTGTCGAGAAAGCCGCAGGTGTTGACGATGACGACATCGGCGCCGGCATAATCGCCGGACAGCGCATAGCCATCGGCGCGCAGCTGGGTGAGGATGCGTTCGGAATCGACCAGCGCCTTGGGGCAGCCGAGCGACACCATGCCGACGCGGGGAGCGGTATCGAGTGCAAGAGTCATCGCGCGCCCATACGCACGATTGCCGGCAAAGTCACCGCCCGCCGATGATTCGCGCCGGATCGACCGGCGTGCGGCCGCGGCGCAGTTCGAAATGCACCTGCGGCTCGGTCACCGCCCCGGTCGCGCCGGCGCGGGCGATGACATCGCCCTGGCGCACCCGCGCGCCGCGCGCCACCAGCAGCGCTTCGGCATGGCCATAGGCCGTCACCCAGCCGCCGGCATGCTTGATGAGGATCAGGTTGCCGAACGCCGGGATAGCATCGCCGGCATAGGCGACAACGCCATCGCCGGCGGCACGCACCGGGGCGCCGCCGGAGGCCTTCAGATTGACGCCATCGTTGAAGCGCCCGCCGGGCTTGGCGCCGAAGCCGGAGAGGACACGCCCCTCGACCGGCCAGCGGAAGGCGGGGGCATCGCCGGTCAGCACCGGCAGCGGTGCCGCAACCGGCGCGGATTGCGGCGGCGCAGCGGCGCCGGGCTTCGGTGCCGGCTTCACGCTCGGCGGGGTGCGCGGCCGCGGCGCCGCCGGTTCGCCGCCGGTGATGATATCGTCGATATCGATGCGAAAGGCGCGCGCCCGCTCCTCCACCGTCATCGCCGCGACGTCCTTGGCCGTCGGCAGCAGCAGCCGATCGCCGACCTCCAGCCGATAGGGCGGCGACAGCCCGTTCGCCGCCGCCACCCGATCCCAGGCGACGCCATAGGCGCGGGCGATGGCAATGCCGGTCTCCCCGGGCTTCACCGTGTGCAACCGCCCGCCTGGCACGGTGACGGCATCGGTGACAACGCGGCGCGCCTGCCAGACGGGTTTGGCGGGTGGCGGGGCGGGGCGGCTGCTCACCGGTGGCGGTGCCGGCGGCTTGCCCGCACAGGCCGCCAGCAGCAGCAACGGCAGCACGGCGAGAATCGGGCGAAACAACATCACCGCCAGACTAGAATCCTTTGGCGACGAATTGAATCGGAAAGGCGCTCCCGCTCAGGGTCCTGACCCTGGGGCGTATCTGCATACAGGATTGAGAGGCCTCCGGCGGCTGGGGCCGCAGGCCCCAGACCCCATTTCGCTTTGATCTGGCCTGAAAAGCCGCCTGTGGTGCCAAGCGGTAGCCAGTAAATGGGGTCTGGGGCCTGCGGCCCCAGCCGCCGGAGGCTCTAATTTACTCCCGATCAGCGTTCAGCACGGCCGAAATGCTGAATATCGATTCGGCTCAGGCCCCCTCCGCCAGCGGCGCCAGCGCGGCCTTCAGCGCGGCCATCGTCTGGTAGTGCGTCATGTCGACGTGCAGCGGCGTTACCGAGATGCAGGCTTCGTGCATGGCCTTCAGGTCGGTTTCATGGCCGGGGACCTGCTTTTCCTTGCCATAGCCGTGCCAGTAATAATCGAAGCCGCGCGGGTCGGTGCGCTTGATCAGCTGGATGTTGCCATAGTCGCGGAAGCCCTGTTCGGTGACGCGCACGCCCTTCACGGCGGCGGCCGGCACCGGCGGGAAGTTGATGTTGATCAGCACGCCGTCCGGCCAGGCAATGCCCAGCACATGGCGCAGCACGGCGGCGCCATGGGCGGTGGCGGTGCTGAAATCCTCCATCCCCGCCGTGTAATCGGCCATCACCTGGCTGAGGGCGATCGAGCGGATGCCGGCGAGGCAGCCTTCCATCGCCGCCGACACCGTGCCGGAATAGGTGACATCTTCGGCAAGATTGCCGCCGCGGTTGACGCCGGACAGGATGAGGTCGGGCTTTGCATCCTGCATCACCGCGCCCAGTGCCAGCATCACGCAATCGGTGGGCGTGCCGCGCACGGCAAAGCGGCGCGGGCTGATTTCGCGCAGGCGCACCGGCTGCGACAGGGTCAGGCTGTGGCCGGCGCCCGACTGTTCCTCGGCCGGCGCCACCACCCAGACATCGTCGGACAGTTCGGCGGCGATCGCCTCCAGCGCGACAAGGCCGGGGGCGGAAATGCCGTCATCATTGGTGACGAGGATGCGCATGCAGGGGACTTTCGGGAGAAAAAAGGGGAATTCAGGGGCGCAGTTCGGTGATGCCGTTCATATAGGGGTGCAGCACATCGGGGATCTGCACCGAACCATCGGCCTGCTGGTAATTCTCGATGATCGCCACCAGCGTGCGGCCCACCGCCAGCCCGCTGCCGTTCAGCGTGTTGACATGGCCCTTGCTGCCCTTTTCGCCGCGCACCTTCCAGCGCGCGTTCATGCGGCGGCCCTGGAAATCGCCGCAATCGGAAATGCTGGAAATCTCGCGCCAGGCGTTCTGGCCGGGCAGCCAGACTTCGAGGTCGAAGGTCTTCCGCGCCGCAAAGCCCATGTCCCCGGCGCAGAGCAGCACGCGGCGATAGGCGAGGCCGAGATTTTCCAGAATCGCCTCGGCGGCGCGCAGCATATAGCCATGCTCGGTGGCGGCCTGGTCGGCGGTGCAGATGCTGACCAGCTCGACCTTTTCGAACTGGTGCTGGCGGATGAGGCCCTTGGTATCGCGCCCGGCGCTGCCGGCCTCTGACCGGAAGCACGGCGTCAGCGCGGTCAGCCGCAGCGGCAGCTGGTCCTCGTCGATCAGCCCGTCGCGCACCAGATTGGTCAGCGACACTTCGGCGGTGGGGATCAGGTAGCGGCCGTCGGTCGTCTTGAAGAGATCTTCCTCGAACTTCGGCAATTGCCCGGTGCCGAACGCCGCCTCGCCGCGCACCAGCAGCGGCACGGCGGTTTCGGCATAGCCATGCACTTCGGTCTGCACATCGATCATGTACTGGCCAAGGGCGCGCTGCAGCCGGGCCAGCGGCCCCTTGAGCACGGCAAAGCGCGCGCCGGCGATCCGGGCCGCCGCTTCGGGATCATAGCCCAGCCGCGCCGCCACGGCATCATGCTCCAGCGGCAGGAAGGCGAATTTCGGCTTCTCGCCATGCTCGCGCACCACGACATTGCCGGTCTCGTCGATGCCCTCCGGCACATCGGCGGCGGGGAGGTTGGGCAGCGCGGCGAGCAACGTCTCGAGCACCGCCTGTGCCTCGCGCTCCTCGGCTTCCAGCACCGGAATCCGCGTTTTCAGTTCGGCAACTTCGGCCATCGCGTCCGTCGCATCCTCGCCCTTGCCGCGCGCCTGGCCGATGGCCCGCGACAGTTCGTTGCGGCGGGCGAGCGCCGCCTGCACTTCGGTCTGCAGGGCGCGCAGCCGGGCATCGGCGGCCATGGCGGGGGCGGCGGCGCCGGCGGCACCGCGGCGGGCGAGGGCAGCGTCGAACGCAGCGGGTTCGGCGCGGATCAGCTTGATATCGTGCATGGCCCCGCTATCGCCGAGCCGGGCCCCAGAGGCAAGTATGGCGGCAAGCATGGAGGCCATTCGCGCCCTGTGGCAAACAGGCTTCACGCCGCGCCAATTTCCGGCTTAAACTGGCGGTGTGATCATCATCTGCCCCAATTGCGGCACGCGGTACCGGCTGGATGCCGCGGTGGTGGCACGCGGCGCCCGCATGCGCTGCGCCGAATGCCAGCACCGCTGGGTGCCGACCGCCGAAGCCGAAGCCGCAGAGCCGCCACCGCAGCCGGTTGTGGCGATGGCACCGCCACCGCCGGACCCCGCACCCGCAGCGCCGATCGTGGCGCCGGACCCCCCGCCCACCCCTGCCGAAACCGGCGACGACGCCGATTCGGACGATGACCCGCCGCCGCGGCGCACGCTGTGGCGCTGGATCATCGCCCTGGTGCTGGGGGCCGTGCTGGCCGCGGCGGCCGCGGCGCTGTGGATTGCCCGCGTCGACCCCGAACGCCTGCCGGTGCTGTCGCAACTGCTGGCGCAATGGCAGCCGGCGCCATCGCCGCTGAAGGCGGAGGTGACCGGCATCGTCACGCGCCTGCCGTCCGGCGAGCGCATCATCGAAATCAGTGGCCGGGTGCGCAACCCCGGCACCGCCACCGAAAGCATCAGGGGCGTCGATGCCCGCCTGTCCGGCGGCGGCGGCACGGCGCGGCGCTGGCGGATCAGCGTGCCGGTGCGCCAGCTGGCGCCGGGCGAATCGGTCGGCTTTGCCAGCACCACCACCGGCTTCGCGTCCGATGCGGTGATCCTGTCGGTGACGCCGATTCCGTAGAGTCGCTTGCGTTTAAGTGGAGTCGGCACCGGCCCGCTCCCCCGCCCGCGACGGAGGTCGCATCCGCTCCGGGCCACCCATATCGTACAATGACGTGGGTGGCCGGGCGGGGGAGCGGGCCGGTGCCGTTCTACGGCAATCGAACCGTGATCGACGCTACAGCGTCCGTGCCGCGTCCAGCGCCGCCAGCCGCGCCCGCAGCGCCGCGACCTGGGCGGCAACAGCATCCGACCCGGTCGTGCCGGTGGCATCGTCGCCGATGGCATCCAGCGCGCGATCCTGAATTCCAAGGCCAAGGAACAGCGATTCATAGCGGCTGCGCGCCACCTCGATGCCGCCGTCATCACCCCCGGCCGCAGCGATGGCCGCCAGCGCGGCGCGCCGCTGCGCCGGCATCTGCAGTTCCAGCTGTGCCAGCGCTGCATCGACGGCCGCCAGCCGCGCCGGGATATCGGCGGGTAGCGGTGGTAGCGGGGCCGCGACGGGGGCGGGCGCTGCGATCATGTCCTGCCCGCAGCCGGCGAATGGGCCGAGCGGCGTGCGCGGCACCAAAGGCGCCTGCTCACCGGGGCGTGTCGCCAGCGACGGCCATGGCCCGGCCTGATTCATGCCGGAACAGCCGGCCAGCAACAGCAGGGGGAATACCGCAAGGCGCATGCCCATCTGCTAGGCGGCCCAAGAAGTTTCAGCAAGCTGTTGCCAAGCGCCGCCGGCTCGCCTAAGAGGCGCCTCCTTGCGCACCCGTAGCTCAGCTGGATAGAGCATCAGACTACGAATCTGAGGGTCGGACGTTCGAATCGTTCCGGGTGCGCCAATTTCTTCAATTGCTGCTCTGGCCTTGCGCTGCGCCGTGAGACGCGCCGGATGCGTTTCGGAA
The DNA here is from genome assembly GCA_002256005.1 of Alphaproteobacteria bacterium PA4. Taxonomy (GTDB): domain Bacteria; phylum Pseudomonadota; class Alphaproteobacteria; order Sphingomonadales; family Sphingomonadaceae; genus Sandarakinorhabdus. The sequence goes on from NKIQ01000004.1 coordinate 161,598, forward strand.
CATCGGGCCTGTCGGCGCCTTGCCGCTCCCCTGGCCCTGCGGCGATGCTGCCATCAGCCTGTCGTATTTGCGCCTTGCCCCTGTCGCGGCCTATTGGCTATGCGCAGCATCGGGTGCGGACGCCGCGCAAATTGCAACACAGGATGGCCAAGTGACAACTGAAGCATCGCATTCGCATGAAGCACCGACCCGCCATGCGGCCCTGCTGGCCTGGGTCGCCGAAGTGGCGGCGCTGACCAAGCCCAAGGCGGTGCGCTGGTGTGACGGGTCCGAGGCGGAATGGCAGGAACTGACCGGGGACCTGGTCGCCGCCGGCACGCTGGTCCGGCTGGATCCCGCCAAGCGGCCCAACAGCTTCTACGCCCGTTCCGATGCCCGCGACGTCGCCCGTGTCGAAAGCCGCACCTTCATCTGTTCCGAACACGAATCGGATGCCGGCTCCACCAACAATTGGCGCGACCCGGCCGAAACCCGCGCCATGCTCACCGGCCTGTTCGATGGCTGCATGGCCGGCCGCACCATGTATGTCGTGCCCTTCTGCATGGGGCCGCTGGGCTCCGAAGCCGGGGTCATCGGCGTCGAGATCACCGACAGCGCCTATGTCGTGCTGTCGATGAAGATCATGACGCGGATGGGCGCGCCGGCGCTCGCCATGCTGGGCGACAGCGGCACTTTCGTGCCCTGCCTGCACACCGTCGGCATGCCGCTGAACGACGGCGTCGCCGATGTCGCCTGGCCGTGCAACGACGACAAATGGATCGTGCATTTCCCCGAAACGCGCGAAATCTGGTCCTATGGTTCGGGCTATGGCGGCAACGCCCTCCTTGGCAAGAAGTGCCTCGCCCTGCGCATCGCCAGCGTCATCGCCCGCGATGAAGGCTGGCTCGCCGAGCATATGCTGATCCTGAAGCTGACCTCCCCGGCCGGCGCCGTGCATTATGTCACCGCCGCCTTCCCCAGCGCCTGCGGCAAGACCAACATGGCGATGCTGATGCCGACGCTGCCGGGCTGGAAGGCCGAAACCATCGGCGACGATATCGCCTGGATGCGCTTCGGTGCCGATGGCCGCCTCTATGCCGTCAATCCGGAAGCCGGCTTCTTCGGCGTGGCACCGGGCACCGGCATCAGCACCAACCGCAACGCGGTCGAAACGCTGCACGCCAATGCCATCTACACCAACACCGCGCTGACCGATGATGGCGATGTCTGGTGGGAAGGGCTGACCGATACGCCGCCGGCGCACCTGACCGACTGGCAGGGCAACAGCTGGACGCCGGACAGCGGCCGCCCCGCCGCGCACCCCAACGCCCGCTTCGCCGTGCCGGCCGAACAATGCCCGGCGATCGCCAAGGAATGGGACGATCCCGCCGGCGTGCCGATCTCGGCGATCCTGTTCGGCGGCCGCCGCGCCACCGCCATCCCGCTGGTCACCGAGGCGTTCGACTGGCAGCACGGCGTCTATCTCGCCGCCAATGTCGCCTCCGAAACCACCGCGGCGGCAGAGGCCAAGGTCGGCCAGCTGCGCCGCGATCCCTTCGCCATGCTGCCGTTCTGCGGCTATGCCATGGCCGATTATTTCGCGCACTGGCTGAAGCTGGGCGCAGGCCGCGATCCCGCCAAGCTGCCGCGCATCTATATGGTCAACTGGTTCCGCAAGGGCGCCAATGGCAAGTTCCTGTGGCCGGGCTTTGGCGACAATGCCCGCGTGCTGAAATGGATCGTCGAGCGCTGCGAAGGGCTGGTCGGCGCCGTCGACAGTCCGGTCGGGCGGTTGCCAAAGGCGGGTGACATCGATGTCTCGGGCCTGTCGGTCAGCGCCGACAACATGGCGGAACTGCTGCTCGTCGATCCCGACGTCTGGGTGGAGGAAGCCGCGGCCAGCGCCGGCGACTTCACCCGCCTGGGCGGCGTGCCGGATGCGCTCTGGTCCGAACATCGCGCGCTGGAAGCCCGGCTGGCCGCCGGCGCCGCCTGAGTGCGGCGGGGACCGCCGCGCCTTGTTCTGAAGCCCAGGGAACAGAGCCGCCGGAGGCTGGGCCGAATCGACATTCAGCATTTCAGCCGTTCTGAACGCTGGTTACGATAAAAAAGAGCCTCCGGCGGCTGGGGCCATAGGCCCCAGACCCCATTTACTGGCGACCGCATGGCACCACAGGCGGCTTTTCAGGCCAGATCGAAGCGAAATGGGGTCTGGGGCCTGCGGCCCCAGCCGCCGGAGGCTTGCACCCTTGCCCTCACGCCTTTTCGCGCAGCAGCCGGCTCACCGTCGCATCGAAATCGCGCTTGGCTTCGGCGTTGAGCGCGCCGGTGGCGGGGCCGGCCCAGCCGACATGGACTTCGCGGACACGGCCATCGCGGCCGATGAAGATCGTTGACGGATAGACCTTGACCGGGCCGAGCGCGCCCAGCGCCGCCTTGGTTGATTCCGGCGTCGGCTGGCCGGCGAGCAGCAGCGGATAGGGCAGTTTGTAGCGCGCCTTGTAATTGTCGATCAGGCGGAAGGCGCGGGTGGCGTCCTCGCCATATTCGAAGTGCAGCCCGATGACCTCCAGCCCTTCCTTCTGCCGGCGGGCGGCATAGGGGCCCATGAAGATGGCCTCGTCATGGCAATTGGGGCACCAGGCGCCGCCCAGCGTGATGACGACGACCTTGCCCTTGTAGCGGGCATCGCTGAGCGAGACCTTGCGGCCGTCGCTGGCCGGGAAGCTGAAGGCGAGGCGCTGGCCGCCGGGCTGTTCGACAACGACGGGCGCGACCTTGTCCTTGCCGGCCGGGCGCGCTGTCCAGGGCGTGCCGGTCTTGCTGCCGGTGGCGGTGAACTGGGCGCCGGTCAGCGCCCCCTTGTCGAGCGTCGCGATCCACAGCGTCGCGGCATTGCCATCAAAGGTCGACAGCGACAGGCGGTTGCCGCTGAGTTCGCCGGCGAGATAGCGGACATCGCCGCTGGGCAGCTGGATGGAGCCGGAGACGCTGCTGCCCTTCTGCGTCAGCTGGGCGAGGCCGGCGTCGTTTTTCGCGCCATAGCGCAGCAGCCATTTGCCGCCGATATTGGCCGCAGGCGCCGCCGGATTGGGGCTGAACCGCCAGCTGCCGCGCACGCCACTGGCCGCGACCGTGGCAGGGCCGCTGCTGCGCGACAGATGCGCCTCGCCCGACAGGCTGTCGCCGCTGCGGGTGAGGACGAGTTCGGAGCCATAGGAGGGCCAGCCGAGGGTGAGCGTGTCGCCCGCCAGGCTGACGCGCTCGACACGGGCGCGTTCCGGCGCGTTGAGCAGATATGCGGTGGTGCCGGCCTTGTCCTGCCGCACCTCCAGCCCGAACGGCAGGCTGCCGCCGGGCAGCGCCAGCGCGACGCGCCAGGTGCCGGCCCAGCCCGGCGTTGCCGTGGGTGTCGCGGCGGCGACCGGCCGCATGAACAGCATCGCCAGTGTGCCGGCAAAGACCAGTGCGGTCAGCCCGCGCCAGAACCAGTGCGCCAGCGTGGCGCGCGCAGCATCGGCATCATGCATCGATTTCGGAACCCCTGTCATGGCGACCACCATCACGGAATCGTCACGAAAAGGCGAATCACCGAATCTTGGGGTTGCCAAAGCCCCGCTATGCACGCCGCGCCGCCGCCAGCACCGCGGCGACCAGCGCGGCGGTGGCATCGACATAGGGCACGGTGACGGCATCGGCGGCGAGCACCAGCGGCACTTCGGTGCAGGCGGCGATGATGACCTCGGCCCCTGCACCGACCAGCCGCGCCGCCTCGGCCGCCATGGCGGCACGAATCGCGGAGCCGGTGTCGCCGCCCTTGATCGCCGTCACCAGCGGCTGCACCACCGCCCGGTCGCCGTCGATCGCCGTCACCCCGGCATCGGCCAGCCGATCATGATAGAGCCGGGCATCCAGCGTCGCCCCCACCGCCAGCAGGCCGACCCGCGCCGGCCGCGCCGCCAGCGCCGCCGCCACCGCCGCATCGATCAGGCTGATGAACGGCACATCCGTCGCCGCGATGATGTCCCCCGCCCAGCCATGCGCCGCATTGCACGGCATGGCGAGCAGTTCCGCCCCCTGCGCCGCCAGCCCCCGCGCCATCGCCGCCAGCGCCGGGCCGGGCGACGGGCCAACGCCGGCGCGCGCCGCGTTGCGGTCCGGTACATTGGGATTGCAGTCGATCAGCAGATGCGGATGGCCGGCATCACCGGTCGCGCCACTCGCCGCCAGCAACCGGCTCGCGAAATCGATCGTCGCCGCCGGCCCCATGCCGCCGATGATGCCGATCGTGCGCCAATTGGTCATGCCTGTCATGCAAACGCCATTGATGAGTAATGAGAGAAAGGAGCCTCCGGCGGCTGGGGCCTTGGGCCCCAGACCCCATTTACTGGCTTGGTCCAA
>NKIQ01000037.1 GCA_002256005.1 Alphaproteobacteria bacterium PA4
GGCCGAGCCCGGCGCGGCGCTGGCAGCGCTGTTCGCCCGCGCCTGGGATGCCCAAGGCCGCGCCAGCCCGTGGCGGCTGGTGACGGCGCCGGCACGCATCGCCGGCGTGGCGGTCGCGCCGGGATGCTGGGTGCTCGCCGAAGCCCCCGGCCTTGCCGCAGCTGCCGGCCCGGTCAGCCTGCCCGATGGCGCCGCCGACCGGCTGGGGCTGGCGGTGCTGACCGGCCTGTTCCGGCCCTTGCTGCAACAGCCCGACCTGCGGCCGCAACGGCGCCCGCGCCGCATCGGCCATTATCTGAGCGACCTGCCGCTGCGCTTCCGCGCCGCCGGCGCCGAAAAGCATGTCGGTTTTATCGTCGTGCCGATCGCACCCGGCAGCGATCCTGCCGCCGTGCAGGCTGCCGCCGCTGCCCTCGGCCATCCGGCCGTGCCGGCGGTGGCCCAAAGGCTCGACGGCACCGGCATCGTGCATTTCGCCTCGCTGGCCGTCGTCGACAGCGACCGGCCGGCGCTGATCCTCGAACTGACCGTCGATGGCGCGTTCGCGGCGGCGCTGGCCGCCGTCGCGGCAGCACTCGAACCCGAATTGCGCGCCGTGCTCGCCGCCGCCGGCCATGCCCCGGCCGCTGGCCCGGCAGCGCTGGCGGCCGTCCTCGCCGATCATGTCGTCCGGCTGCACGGCAAGCCCTGGGGGGCGACCGGCCTCAGCTTCCACGGCCTGCCGCAATTGTCGGTGGCGCGCATCCGTGCGGCGCGGGCGCTGGCGGCGCGGGCGCGGGCCCTGCTCGACGCCGAACTCGCCACCAGCATCGGCCAGGGCAGCCGCGCCATGGCCCTGCTCGGCCGCGTGCGCCAGGCCTTGCGCGCCGAGGCCGATCCGGCGCTGGCGGCGGCACTGCTGGTCCCGGCCAGCCGGCCGCTGGCGCTGGCCGCGTTCCGCCAGCCGGACCGTTGGCCGGCCTTTCGGCGCTTTCTGATCAGCGCCGATGCGCTGCCGTTGACGCTGCCGCTGCTGCTGCTGTGGATCGCCGCCGGTACCGGGCTGTGGCGGCTGTGGGCGCCGGCCATTGCCGGGCACTGGTTCTGGCTGGCGTTCATCGCCACCATCGGCGGTGCGCTGGTCGCACTTGTCGCGCTCATCCTGTTGTTCATCGCCACCCGCTGGGCCCTCAATGCGCTGGAGGCCCGCGATCCCGTCGATACCAGCGCCGCCGGCCTTAATCGCGTGCGCGCCATCGCGGCGGTCGAGGATCACCCCGGCTATAGCCAGAACCATATCTTCGCCTGGGGCACGCTGAAGCCCGGCCTGTTCCGCGTCGGCCTGCACGCGCTGGCGCTGTGGCTGATCGGCATGATCTGCAAATATTATTACCGCCCCGGTTTCGTGCTGACCATGGGCACCATCCATGCCGCGAACTGGTGGCGCATTCCCGGCACGCGCACCATGGCGTTCCACGCCAATTATGATGGCAGCTGGGATTCCTATCTCGAGGATTTCATCACCCGCGTGCCCAGCGGCCAGACCGGGGCGTGGAGCAATTGGGTCGGCTTTCCGCGCACCCGCGACCTGATCGACGAAGGCGCCCGCGACGGCGACCGGTTCAAGCGCTGGGTGCGCTTGCAGCAGCGCCCCGCCGCCTTCTGGTACACCGCCTTCCAGCGCCAGAGCGCCGAGCAGATCCGCAGCGACGCGCTGATCCAGCACGGGCTGGCGCTGGCGGCCTGTGACAGCGAAGCGCGCGACTGGCTGCGCCTGTTCGGCTCACGTCCGCGCGGCGCCGACACCATCGAAAGTGACGAGGTGCAGAGCCTGGTGTTCGAAGGGCTGAAGCGGCTGCCGGTGAGCACGACGCTGGGCCTGGCGCTGCCGCGCCGGCGCCGCGACCTGGCGCTGTGGCAGCAGGCGCTGCTGGGCATCGACGCCGACGCAGCACTGGCCGCCGAACACCGGCTGCGTTTCGGCGACACCTATGCCGATGCCGAAACGGCGGGCAGTGCGGCCCATGCAACCTTTCTCGCCCTGTCGGCCGCCGGCTTTGCCCATGTCCGCGATTGCCTGGCCGATGCCAGCGACGGCCAGCGCGCCTGGGCGGTGCCGGAACTGCTCGACAGCTTTCCGCCCGCCTTCCGGCTCGGCATGGCCGGTCGCGCCCGGGTGCTCGGCGACCAGGGCGGCGCCGGCTGGCGCTGGGCCGATGGCAGCGGTGACGCCGCCGTGCACGGCACGCCCGAAGTGGCAGAGGCGGTGCTGCTGCTTTACGCCAGCGACGCCGCCGGGCTCGACCGCGCCATCGCCGCGCATCGGGCGCTGCTGGACCAGTATGGCGGCGCGGTGCGCAACCGCCGCGACAGCTGGCACAGCCCGGTCGAACATTTCGGCTTCCGCGACGGCATTTCGCAGCCGGTCATCCGCGGCACCGCCCGCCACAATGGCGGCATGCCCGACCGCGACGTGGTGGAGCCGGGGGAATTCCTGCTCGGCTATGCCAGCAACCAGGGCTATCGCCCGCTGGGGCCCCTGCTGCGCGGCGAAATCGATGGCGACCATATCCTGCCGGTGGCAGAGCCGGGCGCGCTGACCGGTGTTCCCGATTTCGGCACGATCGACAGCCCCAACGCCGCCCGTGACTTCGGCCGCAACGGCAGCTTCCTCGTCATCCGCGAGCTGGAACAGCATGTCGACAGCTTCAACGCCGAACTCGCCGCCCAGGCGGCGCAGCTGAACCGGCATTATGCCGGCCTCGACCGCGTCATCGGCCAGGCGGTGACGCCCGACTGGCTGGCGGCCAAGCTGATGGGGCGCTGGCGCGACGGTCGGCCGCTGGTCGGCAATCCGCTGCCCGAGCCGACGAGCGCGCCCAGCGCGCTCAACGATTTCGCCTATGGCATCGATGATCCGGAAGGGCTGGCCTGCCCCTTTGCCGCCCATATCCGCCGCACCAATCCGCGCGATAGCAAGAACCCCGGCAATGCGCTGGAACAGGTCATCACCAACCGCCACCGCCTGCTGCGCCGCGGTCGGTCATATGGGCCGCAGGACGGGCCCGGCGAACGCGGCATGATGTTCCTGGCGCTGTGCGCCAATCTGGAGCGCCAGTTCGAGTTCGTGCAGCAGACCTGGATGAACGCGCCGACGTTCCACGGCCTCGACAGCGAGCCCGATGCCTTTGCCGGCCAGGTCGATGCCGGCCATGGCCCGCGCTGTTTCACCATCCCCACCGCCGCCGGCCCGGTGCGGCTGCACGGCCTCGCGTCGCACGTCACCCCGCGTGGCGGCGGCTATTTCTTCCTGCCCGGCCGCTCGGCGCTGATCTTTCTCGCCCGCACACTCGGCTGAGCGACCGTGCGCCGCACGACGGAACGCCGGCAGCGGCGACGGGTTATCCGGCCTGTCCCCCGCCACCGGAGCGTTCCCCCATGAAGATCCTGATCGTCCTCACCTCCCACGACCAGCTCGGCGATACCGGCCGCAAGACCGGCTTCTGGCTCGAAGAGCTGGCGGCGCCCTGGTATGTCTTCCGCGATGCCGGTGTCGAACTGACCCTCGCCTCCCCCGCCGGTGGCCAGCCGCCGATCGATCCGGCCAGCGCAACGCAGGACACCCCCGACACGCGCCGCTTCAAGGCCGATGCCGCCGCCCTGGCCGCGCTCGCCGCCACCCATCGCCTCGCCACTGTCGACATCGCCGATTTCGACGCGGTCTTCTATCCCGGCGGCCATGGTCCGCTCTGGGACCTCGCCAATGACGAGGACTCCATCGCGCTGATCGAGGACACGCTCGATGCCGACAAGCCGCTCGGCCTGGTCTGCCACGCCCCCGGCGTGCTGCGCGAAGCCATCACCGGCAACGGCGACCCCATCGTCCGCGGCCGCCGCGTCACCGGCTTTTCCAACAGCGAGGAAGCCGCCGCCGGCCTGACCGATGTGGTGCCCTTCCTGGTCGAGGACATGCTGACGGCACAGGGCGGCCATTACGAAAAGGCCGAGGACCAGCAGGTCAAGGTCATCGTCGATGGCCTGCTGGTCACCGGCCAGAACCCGGCCTCGTCCGGCCCGGCGGCGGCAGCGCTGCTGGCGCTGTTGCAGCAGCCGGGGGTGACGACAGATTGCCTCCGGCGGCTGGGGCCGTAGGCCCCAGACCCCATTTCGCTTTGATCTGGCCTGAAAAGCCGCCAGTGGTGCCGTGCACCAGCCAATAAATGGGGTCTGGGGCCTGCGACCCCAGCCGCCGGAGGCCTCTTTTTCGCTCAGCTATAGCCCAGCTGCCGCCCGGCCAGATCGAGCATGATTTCCTCACTGCCGCCGCCGATGGCGTTGACGCGCACCTCGCGATAGATGCGTTCGACCTTGGAGCCGGTGATGTAGCTGGCGCCGCCGAGCACTTGCGCTGCCTCGCGCGCGACATGTTCCAGCATGCGGGTCGCCTGCACCTTCAGCATGGCGAAATCGGCCGGCAGGCCCTTGCCCTGCTTGACCTGCCAGGCGCAGAGATCGACCCAGGCCTGGGTGGCGGCGATCTGGCGCTGGCAATCGGCGAGCTTGATGCGGATCGACTGGTGCTGGGCGAGCCGCTTGCCGAAGGTCTCGCGCGTCGTCGCCCAGTCGACGGCTTCCTTCAGCGCTACCCGCGCCATGGCGCAGCAGCCATGCGCCATGCCCAGCCGCTCGCCGTTGAAATTGCGCATGATGCCGGCAAAGCCGCCATTTTCCGGACCGATGAGGTTTTCCGGCGGAATCTCGACATCGTCGAAATGGATGGCGGCGGTATCGGAACAGCGCCAGCCCATCTTGTCGAGCCGGGTGCGCGACACGCCGGGCCGGTCCATTTCGACCAGCATCAGCGAGATGCCGGCCATGCCCGCCCCGCCGGTGCGCACCGCCACGGTGAGGTAATCGGCGCGCATGCCCGAAGTGATGAACATCTTCTGGCCGTTGAGGATATATTTGTTGCCGGTCAGCGTCGCCTTCGTGCGGATCTGCGCGACATCGCTGCCGCCCGATGGCTCGGTGATGGCGAGGCCGATGATCTTTTCGCCGGCGAGCACGGCCGGCGCGATGCGGCGCTTCATCTCCTCGCTGCCCATGGCGAGGATCGGCGGCAGGCCGATGCCATGCGTCATCAGCGAGGCGCCGAGACCGCCGGCGCCGGCCGCGGCCATTTCCTCGCTCTGCGTCAGCGAATGGAAGATGTCGAAGCCTTCGCTGTGCCCGCCATATTCTTCCGGATAGTTGAGGCCGAGGATGCCGGCTGCGGCGGCTTTCTTGTGCAGGGAGCGCGGCAGTTCGCCATCGGCCTCCCATTGGTCGATATGGGGCAGCACCTCCTGCGCCATGAAGCGGCGGACGCTTTCGGCCACCGCCTGATGGCTGTCGTCGTAAAAGGGCGAGCGGGCGCGCCAGGCTTCGAAATCATTGCTCATGCGCCCACCCTAACCGGGAGCGCCGCCCCGCCCCCCTCCCTTTCAAGGGAGGGGCTGGGGGTGGGTATGTGGTGCCGGGTTCGTACCCGGTTCAACAGAGGCACCCTCCCCAACAGAGGCACCCTCCCCCCGGCCCCCTCCCTTGCAGGGAGGGGGAGAAGAGTTAGTGTGCGCCATCTTTCAAAGGATCGTTCATGAAGCCGCTGTTTCTTGCCCTGCTGCTCGCCACCACCCCGGCGCTGGCCGCCACGCCGTTCGAGCCGATGGACCTGTATCGCCTGTCGATGGTCACCGATCCGCAGGTGTCGCCCGATGGCGGCAAGGTGATCTTCAATCGCGCCACCTTCGATCTGGCCACCGATAGCCGGCAGGGCGAAACCTGGCTGGCCACCGTGACCGGCAAGACTGTCGACAAGCGGCTGCTGATCCCGGCGGCGGCGCGCGCCAGCGGGGCGGACTGGTCACCCGATGGCAGCCGCATCGCCTATGTGGCGCCAGTGCTCGGCAAGCCGCAATTGTGGGTCATGGATGTCGCTGCCGGCATCGGCACGCCGATCACCACGGGCAAGATCGCGCCGCGCGCCTTCCGCTGGTCGCCCGATGGCAAGAGCCTTGCCTTTGTCGCACGGGTCGACGCGGCACCGGTCAAGCTCGCCGGCATGCCCGACAAGCCGGAGGGGGCGACCTGGGCGCCGGCGCCGAAGATCATCGACAGTTTCCGCTATCGCTTCGATGGCACCGGCTATGGCACCGCCGGCGCCGACCATTTGTTCGTGGTGGCGGCGAGCGGCGGCACGGTGCGGCAGCTGACGCAAGGCGACAGCGACCAGATCAGCGGCGGCTTCGACTGGACGCCGGACAGCCAGGCGCTGGTCTACAGCACCCGCCTGCGGCCGGGCAATGAACGGCTGCCGGTCGAAAGCGACCTCTACCGCATCGCCGTCACTGGCGGCACGCCCGAGCGCGTCAGCCGCATCGACGGCGTGGAGGACGACCCGCAGGTGTCCCCCGATGGCCGGCTGATCGCCTTTTCCGGCGGGCCTACAGCCACAAAATTCTACAACCAGACCGACTTGTGGGTGATGCCGGCCGGCGGCGGCGCGGCGCGCAAGCTGACGGCCGCGCTCGACCGGCCGATCATCGCCGCGAAATGGGCGAAGGACGGCAAGGGGCTCTATGCCTTTTACAATGATGCCGGGCTGACGCGGGTGGCGCTGGTGCCGCTCGACGGCGGCAAGCCGCGCGTGGTCGTCAACCAGATCGGCGGCACGCGGCTGTATTTGCCGTCGTCGGGCGGCAATTGGGCGGAAGGCGGCGGCACCTTTGCCTATACGACCGTCGAGGCCGACCGGCCGGCGGCGCTCGGCATCCAGCGCGGCGGCAAGGAGATCGCCAGAATCGATTTCAACGCCGACTGGCGAGCCGGCAAGCAGATCGGCAAGCTGGAGCGCGTCACCTGGACCTCGTCGAAGGACGGCAAGCCGATCGAGGGCTGGGTCCAATATCCGCCGGACTTCTCGCCCGACCGGAAATATCCGATCGCGCTCGAAATCCATGGCGGCCCCAACACCGATTACGGCCCCTATTTCTCGATCACGCACCAGATCTACGCCGCCGCCGGCTATATCGTGCTGTTTGCCAATCCGCGCGGCTCGATCGGCTATGGCGAGGCCTTCGCCAACGCCATCGACAAGGCGTATCCCGGCGATGACCATGACGATCTGATGTCGGGCGTCGATGAAATGCTGAAGCGCCCCTATATCGATGCCCGCAACCAGTTCATCGGCGGCGGTTCCGGCGGCGGCGTGCTGACCACCAATGCCATTGCCAGGACCGACCGTTTCCGCGCCGCCGCGGCGCTGCGCCCGGTTACCGACTGGACGGTGCAGGGGCTGACGTCCGACATCGTCGCCACCACGCTGGCCAATTGGGTGCCCGGCACGCCCTGGGACAATCACGCCGATTATTGGCGGCGGTCGACGCTGTCGATGGTGGGAGCGGTGAAGACCCCCACCATCCTCATCGACGGCGAGGCCGATTGGCGGACGCCGATCACCCAGAGCGAGGCCTATTATCAGGCGCTGAAATGGCGCGGCATCGACACGCGCATGGTGCGCATGCCGGAAGCCGGCCACGGCATGGGCCGGCCGAGCCAGTGGCTGACGTCGATTGTGGCGGTGACGGACTGGTATGCGCGGTATCTGGTGAAGTGACGCGTGCGTTCAGCGCAGCTGAACGCCGACAGGCACGAACCCGGCCAGCGGGGCGCCGGGGCCTTCCCCCGGCGAACCCGTCTGACGTCGGCGCGGGCTTTGCCCGCGCTTTTCTACTCTGCCTCGAAGGGAAGAAAGGGCCGCGGCAAAGCCGCGGCTGACGTCAGACGGGTTCGGCGCGCAGGAGCGCGCGCCGCCCCGCTGGCCGGTCTTGCGCCTGTCGGCGCGCAGCCGGCTGCGCGCACGCGGCGCTGCGCCCTACGCTGCGGCGGGCCGCTTCAGCCGCGCCGCATAGCCCTTCCGGAACTTCGCCAGCTTCGGCGCCACCACCGCGGCGCAATAGCCGTTCGCCGCGCCGTTCCGTTCGAAATAGCGCTGGTGATAGGCCTCCGCCGGCCACCATTGGCTGTCCGGCTCGATGCTGGTGACAATCGGCGCTTCCCAGACCGGCTGGTTGCGGGCGATCGCCGCCTCCGCCTCGGCGCGCTGTTCGGCGCTGTGCGGGAAGATCGCCGAGCGATATTGCGTGCCGGTGTCGGCGCCCTGGCGGTTGAGCGTCGTCGGGTCATGGGTGTGGAAGAAGATGTCGAGCAGATCGCCATAGCCGATCACCGCCGGGTCATAGCTGATGCGCACCGCCTCGGCATGGCCGGTGCGGCCACTGCACACCGCCTCATAGCTGGGGTTGGCGACACTGCCGCCGATATAGCCGGATACCACCGCGTCAACGCCCTGCAGCTCGTTGAACACCGCCTCGGTGCACCAGAAGCAGCCGCCCGCCAGCGTTGCGATTTCGGTCGTCATTCTCAAATCTCTCCTTGTCGGCCCGTCCTTGGGGCCTTGATAGCATGATCGCGGCTGAATAACGGCCCCGCCACCGGTCACCAGCCGTTTCGATGCCGCAGCCCCGAATGTTACTGTCGACTCGTAAATGTCATAGGAAAATGTTATCCACAGCGTGCGACTCGGGGGAAGCGCAGCGAGACGGGTGGAGGTTCAAGGGCTTGGCCCTTGTGCAAAGGCTCGAAGCGCAAACCCCCAGGCCGTCAAAAAAGCGTAAACGGATGTCTGTCTGGCAATCGGGTCGTGCCATGAATCCTTATGAAGTCACCGTCGGCAACCTGTCCGCCCGCAGCCTGGCCTGGCTGCGCGGCATGCTGCGCCTGTACAAGAAGCCGCTGCTGATCCTCGTCGCTGCCTCCGCCACGCTCGCTATCGGGGCTGGCGCCGGCGATGCCCCGGCCGCCAAGCCCGCAGCCGCGCCGGTCGCCGCCCGCTAGAGTCGATTGCAGTCGGACGGCACCGGCCCGCTCCCCCTCTCAATTCCCGGCCTTCCCTCGCCTCCCCGCCGCTGCTACGCCTAGGCCAAACCGGCCGTCAGAGCCGCCGCCCTGGGGAGCCTGCATGACCAGCCAAGCCGCGCCGTCACCACAGAATCTCGATCAGAAGCTGCCACGCGTCGGCGGCGCCTATGCCTATTATGTGCTGGCCGTGCTGATGGTCGTCTATGTCTTCAACTTCATCGACCGGTCGATCCTGACCATCCTGGGGCCCTTCATCGCCAAGGATCTCGGCCTGTCGGATGGCCAGCTCGGTCTGCTTTCCGGCACCGTCTTCGCGCTGTTCTACGGCCTGTTCGGCCTGGCGCTGGGCCGGCTTGCCGACAGCTGGGTGCGCACCTGGACGATCGCGCTCGGCCTGTCGGTCTGGTCGGGGATGACGGCGCTGTCGGGCTTTGCCACCAGCTTCGGCGCGCTCGCCATGGCCCGCGTCGGCGTCGGCGTGGGGGAGGCCAGCGCCAGTCCGGCCGCCTATTCGCTGATCAGCGACTGGTTCCCCAAACAGCGCCGCGCCACCGCGCTCGCCATCTATTCCAGCGGCATCTATGTCGGCGCCGGGCTGAGCCTGATGGTCAGCGGGCTGATCGTCGAAGGCTGGCAAAAGGCCTATGCCGGCGGCGGCGCGCCCTTGGGCCTCGTCGGCTGGCAGGCCGCCTTCCTCATCATCGGCATTCCCGGCCTGCTGCTCGCCCTGCTGGTGCTGACGCTGAAGGAACCGCCGCGCGGCCTCGCCGATGGCATCATCAGCACCGCCCCGCGCGAGCCGCACCCGTTCAGGAAGACGCTCGCCGAGCTCGGCACCGTGCTGCCGCCCTTCACCATCATCAACCTGCGCCGCGCCGGCGCCAGCCCCGGCATCGTCCGCGCCAACATCCTCGCCATGATCGGCATCATAGCCATCGCCATCACCATGACGATATGGACCGACAGCCTGGTGCCGGCCGAAAAGCTGAAGGTGCTGGCCACTCTGGGCGGCATCGCCCTCACTTCCAACGCCGTGCAATGGGCATCGATGGCGGTCGGCATCTATGGCCTTGTCAGCTGGGCGCAATCGCTGAGCGTGCGCGACAAGCCGCTGCACGCACTGACCTGGAAGACCCCGGCCTTCCTGCAGACCGTCGCCGCCGGCACGTTGATTTCGTTCATGAGCTATGCCGTCGGTGCCTGGATCTACATCTATGCCTTCCGCAATCTGGGCGCGACGCCCGCCGCCGCCGGCCTGTGGCTCGGTGCAGGCTCGGCGCTCGGCGGCCTGGTCGGCACCTCGCTTGGCGGCATCATCGGCGATGGCTGGCGCAAGCGCTCGCCCTCCGGCCGGCTCAAGCTCTCCTTCCTCGCCGCCACCCTCACCTTCCCCATCTCGGTCTTCGCCTATTGGACCGACACGCTGAATTCCTTCTTCATCGCCATCCTGTTCATCAACCTGATCGGCACCTTCTGGCTGGCCGGCGTCACCACATCGATGCAGGACATGGTGCTGCCGCGCATGCGCGGCACTGCCGGCGCCATGTTCTTCCTCGGCACCACCATGCTCGGCCTGGGCAATGGCCCCTATGTCATCGGGCTGATCAGCGACATCACCGGCGACCTGCAATTCGCCATCCGCTGCACCTTCATCGCCGCCCCCGTCGTCTGGACCCTGCTCATCCTCGCCATCCGCGGCCTGCCCGCGGCCGAGAGCAGTGCGCTGGCGCGGGCGCGGGCGGCGGGGGAGCCGGTGTAGTTTGTTTTGCCTCCGGCGGCTGGGGCCTTGGGCCCCAGACCCCAATCGTTCAGGCGCTGCTTTCGATACCGAGGACCGCGCCAACGACAGGGGTCTGGGGCCTTAGGCCCCAGCCGCCGGAGGCCCCCTTCTTCCCTCGAAAGGCTGACCTCATGAAAATCGAAGACCTCTTCTCCGTCCGTGGCAAGCTCGCCGTCGTCACCGGCGGCAGCCGCGGCATCGGCGAGATGATCGCGCGGGCGCTGGTGGAAAATGGTGCGCGGGTGATCATCACGGCGCGGAATGCCGCGGTGTGCGACGGGCTGGCGGCGGAGCTGTCGAAGATCGGCGAGTGCGTTAGCATCCCGGCCGATCTGTCGAAGATGGCGGAGATCGAGCGTTTTGCCGGCGAGGTGCTGGCACGCGAGCCGAAGATCGACATCCTGTTCAACAATGCCGGCGCCAGCTGGGGCGCGCCGTTTGACGATTTCCCGGAAAGCGGCTGGGACAAGGTCATGGATCTGAACGTCAAATCGATCTTTTTCCTCACGCAGAAGCTGATCAAGGGGCTGGAGGCCGCCGGTAGTGCCGAGGACAATGCCCGGGTGATCAACATCGGCTCGATCGACGGCCAGCACATCAGCGATCTCGAAACCTACAGCTATGCGGCGTCAAAGGCGGCGGTGCTGCACATGACCAAGATGATGGCGAAGTTCCTGGCCGGGCGGCACATCGCCTGCAACGCGATCGCGCCGGGCTTCTTCCCGTCGAAGATGACCGCGGCGATCGCCGAGGAATTCCAGGTGGCGTTCCGCGACGCGACACCGATGCAGCGCTGGGGCAATGCGAACGATATGGCCGGCGTGGCGCTGTTCCTGTCGAGCCGGGCCAGTGCCTATCTGTGCGGCAGCGTCATCACGGTCGACGGCGGCTACGCGACGACGGTGTAGTCCCTTCTGTCATCCCGGGCTTGACCCGGGATGACAGGGGGCAAGGTCGGACCGAAAACCCGCCGATTTTCGCTCGTCCTGCCCCATTTTCAGGCAGGTGATGGCGATTTCGGCAGAAAACATGCCCGAAACCTGCCGAAGCGCTTGCGGAAACCCAGGTTTTCCCTTCATTTCACCACAGCAGCGAATCTGGCACGCATTTTGCTGGACTCAGCGTAAATCCACGGGGTGTGCAGTGAAAAAGATCGAGGCGGTCATCAAGCCCTTCAAGCTCGACGAGGTGAAGGAGGCGCTGCACGAGGTGGGCGTATCCGGCATCACCGTCACCGAGGCCAAGGGCTTCGGCCGGCAGAAGGGCCATACCGAATTGTACCGCGGCGCCGAATATGTCGTCGATTTCCTGCCCAAGGTGCGGCTGGAAGTGGTTGTCGACGATGACCAGGCCGAGCGCGTGGTGGAAGCCATCGCCAACGCCGCCCGCACCGGCCGCATCGGCGACGGCAAGATTTTCGTGTCGGCGATCGAAAGCGCCGTGCGCATCCGCACCGGCGAACGCGACAGCGACGCCATCTGATTTCAAACTCACCGCCAACAAAAGGGCACGACGACTATGGGTAAGAAGGCCAATGCCATCCTTGAGATGATCAAGGAAAAGGAGATCGAATGGGTCGATCTGCGTTTTACTGATCCCAAGGGCAAATGGCAGCATCTGACCATGGTCTCGTCGGTGATCGACGAGGACATGCTGACCGATGGCTTCATGTTCGATGGTTCGTCGATCGAAGGCTGGAAGGCTATCAACGAGTCGGACATGATCCTGCAGCCGGATCTGGATGCGACCTATATCGATCCCTTCTCGGCAACGCCGATGCTGATTCTGATCTGCGACATCGTCGAGCCGTCGACAGGCCAGCTCTACAGCCGCGACCCGCGCTCGACCGCCAAGCGCGGCGAAGCCTATTTGAAGTCCACCGGCATCGGTGACACCATCTACATCGGCCCGGAAGCCGAATTCTTCGTCTTCGACGATGTCCGCTTCGGCCTCGGCTATGGCGAAGGCTTCTACCACCTCGACGACATCGAACTGCCGGGCAATTCCGGCAAGGTCTATGAAGGCGGCAACATGGGCCACCGCCCGCGCGTCAAGGGCGGTTACTTCCCGGTCGCACCGGTTGACAGCTGCGTCGATCTGCGCGGCGAAATGGTCGCCACCATGCTTGAAATGGGCCTGCCCTGCGACAAGCATCACCATGAAGTCGCCGCCGCCCAGCACGAACTGGGCCTGACCTATGGCACGCTGACGACGACCGCCGACCGCATGCAGGTCTACAAATATGTCGTGCACCAGGTCGCCCATGCCTATGGCAAGACCGCGACCTTCATGCCCAAGCCGATCAAGGACGACAATGGCAGCGGCATGCACACCCATCTGTCGATCTGGCAGGGCAAGACGCCGCTGTTCGCCGGCGATGGCTATGCCGGCCTCAGCGAAACCGCGCTGTTCTTCATCGGCGGCATCATCAAGCACGCCAAGGCCTGCAACGCCTTCACCAACCCGTCGACCAACAGCTACAAGCGCCTGGTCCCGGGCTTCGAAGCGCCGGTGCTGCTGGCGTACTCGTCGCGCAACCGTTCTGCCTCGTGCCGTATTCCGTACGGCAGCGGCGGCAAGGCCAAGCGCGTCGAAGTGCGCTTCCCCGATGCCATGGCCAACCCATATCTGTGCTACACGGCGCTGCTGATGGCCGGCCTCGACGGCATCGAGAACCGCATCCACCCCGGCGCGCCGATGGACAAGAACCTGTATGACCTGCCGGCCAAGGAACTGAAGAAGGTTCCGACCGTCTGCGCGTCGCTGCGCGAGGCCCTGGCCGCGCTCGACAAGAGCCGTGCCGTGTTCACCAAGGGCGGCGTGTTCACCGACGATCAGATCGATTCGTACATCGAGCTGAAGATGCACGATGTGCAGCGTTGGGAAATGACCCCGGCGCCGGTGGAGTTCGATATGTATTACAGCGCGTAAGCGGCCGGCGCCGAAGCCACAGGCTTCGGCGCGGACTCGCGTCGCGCTCGGCCAGCGGCCGAAGAAAGGGCGGGGTATTCCCCCGCCCTTTTTTTTCGTGTCGTCTGACGTCGGCCCGGGCTTTGCCCGGGCTTCTTGCTTCCTTCTTACGCTTGCACCGTCGCACCCCCGGCGCGCCGCGCCCGCAACGCACCCCCCACCGCACCAAAGCCCGCCAGCAGCAGCGCCCAGCTCGCCGGCTCCGGCACGCTGCTGCCGCCGGACGCGAGCTGCCAGATGGTCAGGTCATAATGCCCGTCATTGTCGTTGTACTGGCCTTCGGTAACGCCGAACTGCAGCAGTTGCGGCGCGTTGACACCGATCAGGCCCAGATCGATGACGAAGCGATATTCATAGCTGGCGGACGGCGCCGGCCGATAGGGCGCTGCAACGGCGCCGATCCCGTCCATGAACACGATCGCCCGCGTGATGGTCTGTGATGGCGTATAGGCGCTCAGGCTCTGCGACTGGCTGCCCAGAGACAGGTCATAATAATCGCCGCCCTGATCATAGTTGAAGGTGTAAAAGGCATCGGACAGCCAGGAAAAATTGTTGCTGGGCAGGCCGATCGAGCCCCGCCCGCGCGCGAACACTTCGACAAGGCCGGAATAGGCCCGCTGCGACTGTGCCCCGACTGGCGTCGTGAACAATGGCATCAGCGATTCACCGGCGGAGGTGCGGGTGAAAGCGCTGGCGATCGACGTGGCCGCCATCACCGGGCTGGCGGCAAGCATCAGGGCTGCGAGAGCAAGGGTGCGCATGATTTTTCCGTCCTTCAATGGGTTCGCCGCAACGGCTTTTGCCAGGGTGCGGGGCGTCGTGGCGGCGTCGCGGCCAGCATATCAGGAGAAAAATGAAGATATGGCAAGCTTTTGGGGTGATTGGGCTTGGCTGGTGCAAGACGGAAAAAGGCCCGGGCAAGCCGCAGCAGAACGGCGTTGTGGAAAGCTTCAACGGTCGCTTGCGCGACGCGTGCCGCAACGAGACCCTGTTCGCGTCGCCGCGCCTCGCACGATCGCTGTTGAGTGCCTGGCGCCACGACGACAACCATGTTCGGCCGCACAGCGGTATCGGCGGGCTGACACCCGCAACCGCCGGCCGGCTTGCGCCGCCCGTCGCCCACGGGCACCATGAAAACCCCGGACTCCAGTCATGACCGGTCGTGAATCGGGGGGCACGTCCGTGCGCCTTCCGTCCGCTCCCCTGTCCTCAACCTGTTAGGCCGTGAACCGTGCCGTTCCGCTTTCCCGGGCCGGCCCCCGTTCTTTGCGCGCCTTTGCAAGGGCATGCGTCGGTCGCGGCATCAGTCGGTCCGATAATTACGCCAATCGTAACGATCTGTTGCTGATTTGGCCGATTATCCCGGAAGATGGCGTCGTCTATCTCCTGTTCAGCCCCGCCATGGGGTGAAATTCTGGAGAATGATGATGAAGAACATCTTTTTGCCTCTGCTTCTTGCGGCGTCTGTCGCAGCAGTCGCCGTCCCCGCCCAGGCCGAAACATTCAACGGGCCCTATATTGGCGTCACGACTGGCTGGGATCGCGGCGAGTTTGCCAAAAGCACGCTTGGCGCGCAGGCGATCGATGCCCGGGTATCGCGCGACTCGCTGGTTCTTGGCGCCTATGCGGGCTACAATTACAAGGTCGCCAATCGGATCGTGATCGGTGCCGAAGCCGGATTCTCGGGCACTGTCGATGACCGCAGCCGTGCCGTCTCGTCCGGTCGGGCCCTGACGATCGCCCCGCGCTACAGCTTCGATCTGACCGCACGCGCCGGATACCTCGTATCCGACAAGGCGCTTGTCTATGTTCGTGGCGGTTACGCGAACAACCGCGTTCGCACCACGCTTGCAACCACCGCCGGGCTGGTGCGCCAGTCCGACAACCTCGATGGCTGGTTGGTCGGGGGCGGCGTTGAATATGCCATCACCGAGCGGATTTCCGCACGGCTCGAGTATCGCTTCAGCGACTTCGGCCGCGACGCCGGCGTCTATGACCGGCACCAGACCCTGGTCGGCGTGAGCTACAACTTCTGACGCCCTTGAAGCCGCGCTGCGGTGCCGCGCCGGACAACAGGGCGCGGCACTGCGATGACGGTGAGGAAGCAGCCATGTCTCAAATCATCCTGGCATTCCGCCATGGTCCTCGATCCGCCAGCCTTTTCGAATGGCAGAGGATCTTCAATGACGCGTTTGCAAGCGGATCGCTGACAACAGCGTTTCTCAACCTCGGCATGTTGCTGACGGTTTCGCTGGGGAAGGCGGCTGCAGAACGTTTCCGCAGATTTTTCCGGATCGGAACGACTGTATGACGGACCTTTTGAAGCGCCGCACCAGGTCGCAGCTCAAGCTTGCCTTGCTCAACGATTGCGCCTGTCTCAAGACGCTGGCGGAACTGGAGCATGACGCGCGCCTGTCCGGCCTCACCGGTGCGGAAATAGACGCGGCGCTCGGTGGTCGCAGCTTCGAAGCCATGACCTCGGTCGCCATCTCCTTTGCCTGTGCCGCAAAGGGCGGCGAACCGGAACAAGTTGCAGCAGCACGCGCGCGCGCCATGCGATTGGGCATGTCCGGGCAGGAACTGGACGAGATCGCCCGGGAGACCAGCCGCATTCTCGTGGAGGCAGGGCGATGATCAAGGCAATCGCGCGTCTTTTCCGGCGCTCGCAGCGCGTTTGCGGTGCCAGGCTGAACAGCCTTGGTTCCGGTTCCAACACCCCGTCCGCGGGCAATTGGAGCGCAGGCCTTCTCAGCGGTGAGCACCGCTATGCGGTCGACCCGGAAATACTGCTCAGGATCCTGTAATCATTTAAGGAAGTATGTTTCCGATGATTGAACTGTTCACCGCCCGGACCCCCAACGGCATCAAGATTCCGATTGCGCTCGAAGAGCTGAACATTCCTTACGAGGTTCACAAGCTGTCGCTTGGCGGGGCCGAACTGCGGTCGCCGGAATTCCGCAAGATCAATCCGAACGCGAAAATCCCGGCCATTCGCGACCGTTCGGCGGCCGGCGATGACGATGTGATCCTGTTCGAATCAGGGGCAATCCTGCTCTATCTGGCTGAAACCTATGGTGGCCTCATCGGGTCTTCACCGGCATCGCGCGCCCGGGCGATGAGCTGGCTTTTTCTGCAGGTCGCGGGACTTGGTCCCGCGATGGGCAATGCCGGGCACTTTCTCGCGCGCAGCGATCGCGAATCCTATGCCTTTGGGCGGTTCGAAGGCGAGGCCCGGCGCCACTTCGACCTGCTGGAAACGCGCCTGAACGCGGTGGAGTGGCTTGATGGCGACGCCTATTCGATTGCTGACATCGCGCATTTCTCCTGGGCGCGGAGCGCAAGCTATGCCGGCCTCGACCTGCGCGCCTTCCCTGCGCTGTCGGCGTGGGTCGAGAAGATCGAGCACAGACCGGCGACCCGGCGCGCATTTGCCAGGCTGGACGCATGACAGGAACGTTCACGCGCAGCGTTTTCCGCGTCGAGGGCGCGGGTCTTGCGACGATGGCGGTTTCGACCCTGGGGCCGCCAACTATTCCACCAAATGGAATGCAGTCTTAGCCGCTATGCCGATAACTGCCGACTGATGCAACGGTTATGCTGCACGCCTGACGCCGGGCCACGGAGACCCGGCAACCCATAAGCGATGAAGGAAGCAGCATGAACCGAACCGGGCAGTTGCAGGCCGATGTTGTGATCATCGGCGCGGGAAGCGCGGGCATGTCCGCCTACAAGGCGGCGCGGCGCTTCACCGATTCCATTCTTGTCATCGAAGGCGCGGCCTATGGCACCACCTGTGCCCGGGTCGGCTGCATGCCATCCAAGTTGCTCATCGCCGCCGCCGATGCGGCCCACCACGCCCGTCACGTCGGCCGCTTCGGTATCGCGACCGGTCCCGTCCGCATCGATGGCCAGGCGGTCATGGCGCGGGTGCGGGCGGAGCGTGATCGCTTCGTCGGCTTTGTCGTTGAAGATGTTGAAAACTGGCCCGAGGCGCACCGCCTGCGCGGCAACGCCCGCTTCGTCGCGCCGGGAGCGTTGCTGCTCGACGATGGCACGCGGGTTCTGGGCAAACGGATCGTGATTGCCACCGGCTCGCGCGCCGTCTGGCCCCAGTCATGGAACGCGCTCGGCGACCGCCTGATCGTCAACGATGATGTGTTCGACTGGCAGGACCTGCCGCAGTCGGTCGCGGTTTTCGGCAATGGCGTTATCGGGCTCGAGCTCGCTCAGGCGCTGCATCGGCTTGGCGTTCGGATCAAGCTCTTCGGCCGAGGTGGGAAGGTCGGCCCCCTTACCGATCCGGCGATCATCGACGCAGCACGGGCGGCATATTCTGGTGAATACCGTTTTGCATCGGACGCCGAGGTGATGTCCGTCGTGCGGGAAGGCGATTGCGTGGCCGTGACCGAGCGCATCAATGGTCGCGAAGTCTGCGAACGGTTCGACTATCTGCTGGCAGCGACGGGGCGGCGCCCGAATCTCGATCGCCTCGACCTCGACAAGGCCGGCATCGCCCTCGACGCGCGCGGCACGCCGATCGGTTGGGACCGGTTCACCGCCCGCATCGCCGACAGCAACCTCTTCCTTGCCGGCGACGCCGCACCCGATGCACCGCTGCTGCACGAGGCGTCCGACGCGGGCCGGATTGCCGGCGAAAATGCCGCGCGCTTCCCGTTCGTGGCGCCGCGCCACCGCCGCGCCGCGCTCGGCGTGGTGTTCGCCGATCCGCAGCTTGCCATGGTTGGTGCGAGCCACGCCCAACTGCTGAAGGGCGGTGATGCCTTTGTGACCGGAACGGTCGATTTCACCGGCCAGGGCCGTGCGCGCGTGGGGGGTCGCAACATCGGGCGGCTCAACATTTATGCCGACCCCGAAACCGGCCGCTTTCTCGGCGCCGAGATGATCGGGCCGGCGGCGGAACATCTGGCGCATCTGCTGGCCTGGGCGGTCGAAGCCGAGCGGACGGTGCAGCAGATGCTCGACAGCCCCTTCTACCATCCGGTGATCGAAGAAGGGGTGCGCACGGCGCTGCGCGCGGCGCGTGATGCCATGTCGGCGCAATCCCTGGCGCACACGCCCTGTCTTGATTGCCGTACGGCGGCCTGATGCGCCCCCTTCAACCAAGGGGGCACACTATGCGCCAAGCGACCCCGATGGCGGCGGTATCCACCCGCGTGGCGCCTGTATCGGGGGGCCTCATCATCCCGCCGGGCCAAAACATCGTTACGCCGGGCGCCGCTGCGACGAACCAATCCGAGGAGCAAGAGCCATGCTAATCAATGCCGATTTCACCACGCGTTCGGTTGTACGACCCGGCGATATCGACTGGGTTGCCTCGCCGATGGCAGGTGTCGAGCGCAAGATGCTCGACCGCATCGGCGGCGAGGTTGCCCGCGCGACGAGCATCGTGCGCTATGCGCCGCAATCCTATTTTTCTGCGCATAGCCATGGCGGGGGCGAGGAATTCCTCGTCCTCGAGCGCGTGTTTTCCGATGAACATGCCGATTATCCGGCCGGCACCTATGTCCGCAATCCGATCGGCAGCGCCCATAGGCCGCACAGCGAGCACGGCTGCACGATCTTTGTGAAGCTGCACCAGTTCGATCCGCGCGACACGCAGCAGAAGGTCATTCGGCCCGCCGATCATGCGTTTGTGCCGGGCGTGGTCGAGGGACTGTCGGTGATGCCGCTGCATGAATTCGAAGGCGAGCGGGTCGCGCTGGAGCGCTGGCAGCCGGGGACGCGGTTTTCCCGCCACCGCCATTGGGGCGGGGAGGAGATCCTCGTGCTCGAAGGGGTGTTTGAAGATGACCATGGCCGTTATCCCGCCGGCAGCTGGCTGCGCAGCCCGCACGGGTCGGAACACACGCCGTTCAGCAGCGAAGGTTGCCTGATCTTCGTCAAGACGGGCCACCTTGGCGCGATGACCGAGCGCTGGACCATGGCCGTCGGATGACCGGCCGGAACGCGCTGCTGGCGAGCGCCGCGGTCGCGGCCTTTGCCGGCAATTCGCTGATCGCGCGTGCCGCGCTGGGGCAGGGGCTGATCGACCCAGGTGCGTTTTCGGCGATAAGGCCGCTGGCGGGTGCGCTGGTGCTGCTGCCGCTGCTCGGGCGCTGGCCACGGGTTTCCAATCTGACCGGCGGCCTTGCCCTGCTGATCTATATGGTCGGCTTTTCGATCGCC
The DNA here is from genome assembly GCA_002256005.1 of Alphaproteobacteria bacterium PA4. Taxonomy (GTDB): domain Bacteria; phylum Pseudomonadota; class Alphaproteobacteria; order Sphingomonadales; family Sphingomonadaceae; genus Sandarakinorhabdus. The sequence continues at coordinate 19,874 of NKIQ01000037.1, forward strand.
TGTCGCGACATTCCGACCGCGACGGGCGCACTGATCCTGTTCGCAAGCGTCCAGATGACGGTCGTTCTGGGCGGAATCGCGCAAGGTCAGACGCTATCGGCGCGCGCTGCCAACGGCCTGCTCGTTGCGATCGCCGGAATATTGTGGCTGCTCCTGCCCGCGGGCGGTGCACCGGCGCCGCTCGCCTTGCCGGCGATGGCGCTGGGCTCGGGGCTGACGAGCCTGACGGGCGCGGTGCTGGCGGTGCTCGCGGGCGTCGTGACTTCGGCGCTCGTTTATGTGTTGTGGTACAAGGTTGCCCCCCGGCTCGGCCTTGCCTCCCTCACCGCGGTTCAGCTGGCGACCCCCATTGTCGCCGGTTCGGCGGCGGCGCTTTTGCTGGCCGAGCCGATCGCGGCGCGATTGGCGGTGGCAGGAGTCATTGTGCTTGGCGGAGTCGCGCTGACGCTCAAGCGGTAATGCGAGGATGTGCCCGCGGGGTTGCGCAAACCGGCCCGGTCAACGGTAACCGCTCGACGGCGCATTGCGAAACAGGCCGGCGCCAACGGCAAATCTGCGCGGCCGAAGCCGGTTCAAGCCGACAGATTTCCACCAGTCCCCAGCATGGCTTCCAGCTGGCCACACCTGTCGAGCAGCGCCAGTTCGTCGGAGCCGCCGATGGGCACACCGTCTATGAAGATCTGCGGCACGGTCGACCGGCCTTGGGCACGTTCGACCATGGCATCGAACAGCTCCGGTCGTTCGCTCACGCTATATTCGACAAAGGCCGCGCCATGGCGACGCAGCAGCATCGTGGCGCGATAGCAATAGGGACAAAAATCCTTTG
>NKIQ01000038.1 GCA_002256005.1 Alphaproteobacteria bacterium PA4
CCGCAGGCCCCAGACCCCATTTCGCTTTCATCTGGCCTGAAAAGCCGCCTGTGGTGCCTTGCGGCAGCCAGTAAATGGGGTCTGGGGCCTACGGCCCCAGCCGCCGGAGGCTCTGGTTTCTTCGCAATCAGCGTTCAGAACGGCTGAATGGCTGACTATCGATAAGGCCTAGCGGGTGATCGTTGCCTTGTGCGTCAGAAAGGCCGGGATGCCTTCGGGCCCGAAACCGATGAACGTGTCACCGTCATCGCGGTCGCGTCGATCGTCGCGGCGGCCCTCATCGCGGCGGCCACCACGATAGTCACGAATCGGATCACGCACCGGCCGTGCGGCCCGTGGTTCGGGGCGGCGCGATTCAGGCTCGCGCGGGGTCGGCGCCGGACGCGGGGCGGCTTCGCTGCGGGCAACGGGCGCCGGGGCGGCTGCGGCAATGACCGGCGTATCGGCATCACCCGCCTCACCCTTGCGATTGCGGCCACCGCGCCGGCGCTTGCGCGGCCGCTCACCCGCAGCAGCCTCCGCCGCCTCATGACTTTGCGTCGTGATGGCAGCAACCTCTGCCGGCAGCACCGGATCGACCGGCGCCAGCACGACCGGCTCGGCCTCGGGCGCCTGTGCGCCGGTGTAGCGCGGAATCGTCTGCGCGATCAGCTTTTCGACTTCGGCGAGATTTTCGGCTTCCGCCGGTGTCGCCAGCGTATAGGCGATGCCGGTCCGCCCGGCGCGGCCGGTGCGACCGATGCGGTGGACATAGTCCTCGGCATGGTGCGGCACATCATAATTGACGACATGGCTGACGCCCGGAATGTCGAGCCCGCGCGCCGCGACATCGGAGGCGACAAGAATGGTGATTTCGCCCGATTTGAACTTGTCGAGCTCGCGGATGCGATCCGACTGTTCCATGTCGCCATGGATCTGGCTGACCGGGAAGCGGTGGCGCTTCAGGCTGTCGACCAGTTCCTTGATGTCGCGCTTCCTGTTGCAGAACACGATGGCATTCTTGACCTGGGGGTCGCCAAGCAGGCTGCGCAGCACCTCGCGCTTGCTGCGCGGCGCGGTTTCGACAACATATTGGGTGATCGACGTGTTGGTCGACGCCGGCCGCGCCACCTCGATCAGCCGCGGCGAATCCATGAACTTGTCGGCCAGCTTCTTGATCGGCGGCGGCATGGTTGCCGAAAACAGCAGGGTCTGCCGCGGCGACGGCAACCGCGTGCAAATTTCCTCGATATCCGGAATGAAGCCCATGTCGAGCATGCGGTCGGCTTCGTCGATGACGAGCAGGCTGCACTGGTTGAGCATGATCTTGCCGCGGTTGAACAGGTCCATCAGCCGGCCGGGCGTGGCGATCAGCACATCGACGCCCTTTTCCAGCGTCGCCAACTGGTCGCCCATCGACACGCCGCCGATCAGCAGCGCCATGCTCAGCTTGTGATATTTGCCATATTTGTCGAAATTCTCGCTGACCTGCTGGGCAAGTTCGCGCGTCGGCTCCAGGATCAGCGAGCGCGGCATGCGGGCGCGGCTGCGGCCTTCCGCCAATATGTCGATCATCGGCAGCACGAACGACGCGGTCTTGCCGGTACCGGTCTGGGCGACACCGATGATGTCGCGCCCCATCAGCACGGAGGGGATGGCCTGGCGCTGGATCGGCGTCGGGTCATTATAGCCGCTATCGGCGACCGCGCGGAGCAATTCCTCCGACAGGCCCAGCTCAACAAAGCTCATGCAGTTCCTTGCACGCGGCTGCCGAACGTCGGGAGGCCTGCGTCGCCTTCGCCATGCGCCGCAACAGCGGCAAAAGTCAATCTTTTACCAGCGCGGCGCACGCGCCGCCGATTTCGCGCGCACGCAAAAAAAGGGCGGCGCATCAGCGCCGCCCAGTGCCCTGGTTGCGATCCTTCCGCCGATCAGAAGCGGAAGCCGACAGCTGCACCGAACCGGCGCGGCTCCAGGGTAAAGATATTGGTGAACAGGCCCGACGATTGGTCGGTGACGTACAGGCCGGTGGTGGCGTTGTTGTCGGTCAGGTTCTGCACATAGGCGCGCAGGTACCATCTGTCGTCCTTGCCGTTCACCTGCACCTGGGCGTTGATCACCGAATAGCTGGAGATGCGGTTGATCGACCCGTTGAAGATGTTGCCATAGCTTTCCCCGGTGAAGGCGAGGTCGGCGCGCGGCACGATCGTCATGCCGTTGCTGGTTTCGAACGTGTACTGGATGCCGGTCGAGAATTTGAAGTTCGGTGCCTGGGGCAGTTCATTGCCCTTGATGTTGACTTCGACACCGGCGTTGAGAACCTGCATCCCGGCTGCCGCGGCATTGCCGGCCAGCACCGAGCAGATGCTGAAGGCACCGGTGGCACCGTTGAGACCGCTGTCGGTCGGGAACGCCGTCGGGGCGCGCAGGCCCAGATTGGCGTTGACCGCGGCGACATAGCCATTGGCGCCGGCGGCATTGCCGGCCACCGTCGGCACCAGGGCGCAGTTGGAGCCGTTGGTGATGTCCTTGATGATCACGGCATCGCTGCGGCCACCCGACGGATCACGCGGGTTGGACAGGAACTTGTCCTGGCTGACCTTGGTGTGCAGATAGCTGGCGCCGATGTTGATGGCCAGGGCGCGGGTCGGCTGGATGATGAATTCGCCTTCCAGACCATAGACTTCCGCCGAGACGTTATCGTTGACCGAGGTGCGGGCGACGATGCGGCTGAGCTGCAGATCGGTGTATTTGTAGTAGAAGGCGGTGAGGTTGGCGCGCAGCGTGCCATCGAGGAAGGTGTTCTTGGTGCCGACTTCGAAGGAGTCGATGAACTCCGGCGAGAAGCCTTCCGGCACCGCGAAGATCGGCTGCAGCGGCGGGTTGATACCGCCCGACTTGTAGCCGCGCGAGTAGGACGCATAGACCAGATTGTCGTCGGTGATCTTGTAATCGAGCACGACGCGGCCGGTGAACTCCCCGAAGTTGACGTTGCGTTCCTGATAGAGCTGGTTGCCGGTGCGGCCCGGATCGGCATCGAAGGCACCGACAAAGGGCGAGTCAAAGGCGTTGGCGGTCCCGAACGGCACGAAGAAGCTGGCCAGCGTCGAACGGGCGCGGACATATTTCTTGTCGTTGTTGTAGCGGATGCCGGCGGTCAGCTTCAGCTTGTCGCTGATGTCCCAATAGGCTTCGCCGAAGATGCCATAGGATTTCAGCGTGGTGATGTCGGTGTTGTTGCGGAAGAACGGCGTGCCGAGATAGCCGGCGGGCAGGCCGTTGCCGAGTGCGGTGGCGGCGCCGAGCACACCGGCAACATAGTCGATGCCGAAGCCGTTCACATAATAGCTGTTTTCCGGCAGCTTGGTGTCGAGATAGATGCCGCCGACGAGGAAGTTGATCGGCCCGTCGAACTGGGTGGAGAAGATGCCTTCCACCGACCAGGTGCGACGCTCTTCGTTGGAGCGGTCATAGTAGAGCGGCACGGCGCCGCAGATCTTGCCGCCATTGCCATAGGCGCCGGTGCCGGTTTCTTCGGTTTCCGACGAGCAATAGGGGCCGTTGACGCCCGACGGATAGAGCGCCGGCGCGATCCGGTTGAACTGGGGGAACGCCGCGGCGAGGCCGGCCAGCGCCGTCAGGCCGGGCTTCAGGATGTTGGGATCATGGACACCAAGGTTGTAGTCGACGCGGGAGTCGACCTTGGTGCGCTGATAGAGGCCGGTGACCTGGATTTTCGCCGGGCCGAAATCATGCTCGATGCGGCCCTGGGCCTGGATTTCGTCGGTGAAATATTCCGGGTTGAACGAGGTGTTGACGGTGCGGACGTCGGTCGGCTCCTTGAAGTTCGACAGCGAGTCCGGGCCATAAAGGCTGCCGAGACCGGCGGCCGACAGCGGGCCACCCAGCGCGGCGCCGCCCTGGATGCGCAGGAATTCGCGGCTGGTCAGCACGCCGACAAAGGTCGAGTTGCTGTTCAGCTTGCCGAAGTCGAGCTTGCCGGGCAAGCAGCCGAGCACGCCGGTCGGGTCGCGCTGGCAGAGCTGCTTCTGGATGCGCGAGCGATTGTCGTCCTCGCGGAAATAATAGCCCATCAGGTCGATCGTGGTGTTGTCGGTCGGCTGCCAGCGGATCGAGCCGCGGATGCCGAACATGTCGCGGCCATCGATCTTGCTGTTGTCATAGAGGTTGGTGGTGAAGCCGTCGCGCTTCAGGTAGAAACCGGCAAGGCGGACACCCAGGGTTTCGGTGACCGGCACGTTGACCATGCCACGCACGCGGATCGAATTGAAATTGCCGTAATCGACTTCGCCGGCGGCACCGAACTTGTTGAGGTTGGGCTTGGCGGTGATGAAGTTGATGACGCCCGAGGTGGCGTTGCGGCCGAACAGCGTGCCCTGCGGACCGCGCAGCACTTCGATGCGCTCCATGTCGAAGAATTCGGCTTCGAACAGGCGGGTGGCGATCAGCGGGCTGCCGTTGACGTGAATGGCGGTGGCCGAATCGCAGGTCACGCCGACGCAAAGGTCACCGATGCCGCGGATGGTGAAGCTCGACCCGGTGAAATTGCCCTTGGAGAAGGTGATGTTCGGCAGGGTCAGCTGCAGGTCGGAGCTGTTCTGGATCTGCTGGCGCTGCAGCGCTTCGGCGCTGAACGCCGACACAGCGATCGGCACGTCCTGCAGGCTCTGTGCCGACCGCTGCGCGGTCACGACGATTTCTTCGATCCCGGTGTCGACCTGGGCGGTGGCCGGCGCTGCGGCCTGGGCCCAGAGTGGCGCCGCCAACAGGCCCAGCATCGAAACGCCGCCGACGAATCCGGCGCGCAAAGCAGTGGTCTTCCGCATCATGTCCTCCCCATATTGCCCTAATCGCGCCTTCCCCTTGTGCCGGGGAATGACGCCACCATGGTCATCGGATGATGGCCATGTTCGAAGCTAGTTTGAGGGCGTTGCCGCGATTTTGTCCAGTATCACCGACTTTGTCGCCGACATGCGGTATCTATCTGTTTTTCTTAGCAAATCACAGAAAATCCCTGGCTCTAGCGCGGAATTGACAGCCTATTTCATTCGTCAGGATGTCATCAATTGCTGCAACGGTGTTGCCCAAATGCTGCGCAAGGCCGGGCAGTCAACGCCCTGGCGCCCGCACCGCGATGATGCTGGCGATCGCGCATTCCCCGCCCGATCGCGCCCCGATCACATCGCGCCCGGCGCACAATTGGCCGGCGCGCTGGCGGCGATAGTAAAAGCCCTGGTAGAAGCTGAGCGCCGGGCATTCGCGCGCAAAGAACAGCCGGTAGCGCCGGCCATTGTTCATCTGCACCTCGATGGCGCTGTCGCCGAACAATTGCGCCGCGGCCATGCCCTGCACCCGGATGCAGCGGTTGCGGCCGGCACGCGGCGGAAACGGCCGTGTCGTCACCGTTTGCCCGCGCTCGATCGGCATATGGGCCCAGGGCGCCGGTGCCGGTGCCGGCTCGGGCGGGCGGGGCGCCGCTGCGACGAGGAGCGAAACCAGCAGCGGCGCCAGCAGCCGGCGCAACCGCGCGGCGCCGCGACGACCCTGCCCTGCCTCCACCTCATGTGCCCGACCTGCCATCGCCGCGAGCTGTGTCCCTGCCCGATTGAACCCTCCCTGAACCATTGCGAGCGCGGCGCGCCCCGGTCAATGCGGCAGCGCAACCCGCCCCCCGCTGTCGCCCCCCCGCTATCGGACGCCGCGCATCTTCGGTATGCAGCCGGCATGCCTGCACCCTGCCCCACAGCCATCGCCGCCCTGAAGGTCGCTGCCGGTGACGGCAATTGGAGCGAGGCTCCCGATGTGCTCGCGCCGCGACTGACCGATTGGCGCGGGCATTTCCACGGCGCTGCGCCCCTGCTGCTGCTGCCGCGCCACCGCGATCAGGTGGTGGCGATCGTGCGGGCGGCGGCGGCGCATCGCGTGGCGCTGGTACCGCAGGGCGGCAACACCGGTCTTGTCGGCGGCGGCATCGCGCCGGCAGATGGCAGTGCCGTGCTGATCGCCACCAATCGCATGGATGCCATCCGCGCGGTCGATGCCGCCGGGCTGACGATGACGGTGGAGGCCGGCGCCATCCTGCAGAATGTTCATGCCGCCGCCGCCGCCGCGGGGTGCGAGTTTCCGCTGTCGCTGGGTGCCAAGGGCAGCGCCACCATCGGCGGCCTGATTTCCACCAACGCCGGCGGTGTGCAGGTGCTGCGCCATGGCACCATGCGCATGCTGGTGGCGGGACTGGAGGCGGTGCTGCCCGACGGGTCGGTGCTCAACCAGCTGACCGGGCTCGCCAAGGACAATAGCGGCTATGACATCAAGCAATTGCTGATCGGCGGCGAGGGCACACTCGGCATCGTCACCGCGGCGGCGCTGAGGCTGGTGCCGGCGCCGGCCTGCCGAGTGGTGGCCTGGGCCGGCGTGCCGGGGCCGCACGCCGCGCTGGCGCTGCTCGCCCGGCTGCGCCAGGCCAGCGGCGGCCAGGTCGAAAGTTTCGAGCTGATCCCCGATGCCGGCCTGCAACTGGTGCTGCAGCATCTGCCCGGCCATCGCGCCCCGCTGGCCGGCGCGCACCCCTGGCATGTGCTGGTCGAACTGGCCGGGCAGGACGGGCTGCAAACGGTCATGGCGGATGGCCTGGCGGCGGCGGCGGCGGCCGGCGAACTCGCCGATGCCGTCATCGCCGCCTCGGGAGCCCAGGCGGCCGCGCTGTGGCGCATCCGTGAGGAATTGCCGGAGGCGGAGCGCCGCGATGGCCCGGCGGCGCATCATGACATTGCCGTCGCCGTCGCCACCATGCCGGATTTCTGCGAATCGGCGACGCGCGCCGTGGAAGCCGCCTTTCCCGGCGCCCGCGTGCTGGCCTTTGGCCATCTCGGCGATGGCAATCTGCACTTCAACGTGCGTGCGCCCGACCGGCCGGATGCCCGCGCCTGGCTGGCCGCGCGGCACGAGGCCATTGCCGATCTGACCTATGATCTGGTCACCGCTGCCGGCGGCTCGATTTCGGCCGAACATGGCATCGGTCAGCTGAAGCGGACGGCGCTGGCCCGGCTCGGCGACCCGGCCAAGCTGGCGGCGGTGCGCGCGATCAAGGCGGCGCTCGATCCGCTCGGCATCCTGAATCCGGGGAAACTGGTCTGAAACCAGTCTGAACGCGTCCCGGCTTGCAAGGTCATGCTGTGCCGATTAGAGACGCGGCCTTCCATCATTCCATCACAGAAAGTTGTTTTCCATGGCCAGCACGCCTGCCAACGCGACCGAACAGAGCCTGCCGCTGTTTTACGGTTCGGTGGTGCCGCTTTCGTCGCAACTGCATCCGACCCATGGCCTGGTGCCGCGCACCAATCTGGAATTCACCCGCAACAGCCATGCCATTCCGGTGACCGTCGACGAATTCGTGATGGCGCAGCGCAACTATCCGATCGTGTTCGGCGTGGGCGATGCCCCGGCGCCGCTCGCCCTGATCGGCCTGCAGGAAGGCAACAACCTGTACATCGACGAAGCCGGCAATTGGGACGTGAACAGCTATGTGCCGGCCTTTGTGCGCCGCCACCCGTTCATGCTCGCCCGCCTGTCGCCCGATTCGGAAGAGCTGTCGCTGTGCTTCGACGAAACCAGCCCGCAGATCGTTGCCGGAGCCGGTGAACCGCTGTTCAACGGTGCCGAGCCGACCGAAACCACCAAGCAGGTGCTGGCCTTCTGCGAACAGTTCGAACAGGCGGTGTTCCGCACTCGCGCCTTCATGGACGAACTGAACAAGCTCGACCTGCTGATGGACGGCGAAGTCACCATCCAGCGTGATGGCCTCAGCGAACCCGCCGTCTATCGCGGTTTCCGCATGGTTTCCGAAGAAAAGCTGCAGGCGCTGCGCGGCGACCAGGCCCGCAAGCTGGTGCAGTCGGGCATGATGGGCCTGATCTATGCCCATCTCTTCTCGCTGTCGCTGATCTCGCCGCTGTTCGAGCGTCAGTTCGCCTTCACCCAGGCCCAGACCAAGGCCTGATCGCCCGACCGGCGATGCCGAAAAGGGGGCCGCGACAGCCAGGCTGTCGCGGCCCTTTTTTGTTATGACGTCGGTTACGACGTGACCGGCGCTGCGGCTGTCGTCGCGCCGTGCTGGCTGGCCACCGGCGCCCGTGCATAAACGATGATCATGGCGATGACGGCAAGTGCCACCGATACCGCCAGCACAAGGCGAACATGCTGGTGGGTGATGCCGCCGCGGGCGGCTTCAGTGGAAATGATCCGGGGTTTGTTGGGCATGGGGTCTGAACTCCTCCCCTGTACAATGCGTCGCAGGCAGCACCGTTCCCGCCTGCGATGATTGACGTCGAGGGCTCCGACACGCTTATACGCGAGCGCAGGAGACCGACGATGACCAAGCCGACGCGCGACGACTGGCAGAAAATGGCGACGAAGGAGGTCAAGGGCCAGTCGCTCGACTGGCAGACCGCCGAAGGCATCACCGTCAAGCCGCTCTATACCGCCGCCGATGCCGAGGGCCTCGATCCCGGCCTGCCCGGCTTTGCGCCCTTCACCCGCGGCGTGCGCGCCAGCATGTACGCCGGCCGGCCCTGGACCGTGCGCCAATATGCCGGCTTCAGCACCGCCGAGGCCAGCAACGCCTTTTACCGCCGCAACCTCGCCGCCGGGCAGAAGGGCCTCAGCGTCGCCTTCGATCTCGCCACCCACCGCGGCTATGACAGCGACCATCCGCGCGTCACCGGCGATGTCGGCAAGGCCGGCGTCGCCATCGATTCGGTCGAGGACATGAAGATCCTGTTCGGCGGCATCCCGCTCGACCAGATGTCGGTTTCGATGACGATGAACGGCGCCGTCATCCCCTGCCTCGCCTTTTTCATCGTCGCCGCCGAAGAAGCCGGCGTGGCGCAGGAAAAGCTCGACGGCACCATCCAGAACGATGTTCTGAAGGAGTTCATGGTCCGCAACACCTATATCTACCCGCCGGCGCCATCGATGCGGATCGTTGCCGACATCATCGAATACACGTCCAAAAACATGCCGAAATTCAACAGCATCTCGATTTCGGGCTATCACATGCACGAAGCCGGGGCGACGGCGCTGCAGGAACTCGCCTTCACGCTGGCCGACGGCATGGAATATGTGCGCGCGGCGCAGGCCAAGGGGCTCGATATCGACGCCTTTGCCGGGCGGCTGAGCTTCTTCTTCGCCATCGGCATGAACTTCTTCATGGAAATCGCCAAGCTGCGCGCCGCCCGCACGCTGTGGGCGCGCATCATGACCGATCTGGGCGCCAAGGACCCGCGCAGCCTGATGCTGCGCACCCATTGCCAGACGTCCGGCGTCAGCTTGCAGGAGCAGGACCCCTACAACAATGTCATCCGCACCACCGTCGAGGCGCTGGCCGCCGCGCTGGGCGGCACCCAGTCGCTGCACACCAATGCGCTCGACGAGGCCATTGCCCTGCCCACCGATTTTTCGGCGCGCATCGCCCGCAACACCCAGCTGGTCTTGCAGGAAGAAACCGGCATCACCCGCGTCGTCGATCCACTGGGCGGCAGCTATTACATCGAGGCGCTGACCGACGAGCTGGTGCGCGGCGCCGAAGCGCTGATCGCCAAGGCGGAAGCGCTGGGCGGCATGACCAGGGCGGTCGAATCGGGCATGCCCAAGCTGGAGATCGAAGCCGCCGCCGCCGCCAAGCAGGCGCGCATCGACCGGGGCGAGGAGGTCATCGTCGGCGTTAACAAGTACAAGCCGTCATCCGAGGAAAAGCTCGACATCCTCGATGTCGACAATGTCGCGGTGCGCGCCAGCCAGATCGAGCGGCTGAACACGCTGCGCGCCAACCGCGACCAGGCCGCCGTCGATGCGACGCTGGACGCGCTGCGCCGCGGTGCCGCCGGCAGTGAAAATCTGCTGGCGCTCGCCGTCGATGCCGCCCGCGCCCGTGCCACGCTCGGCGAAATCAGCGCGGCGATGGAGGATGTGTTCGGTCGCCACACCGCCGTCGTCAAGATGGTCAAGGGCGTCTATGCCGATGCCTATAAGGGTGACCCCGCCTATGGCCGCGTCGCCGATGGCGTGGAAGCGTTCGAGCGGCGGAAGGGCCGCAAGCCGCGCGTGCTGATCGTCAAGATGGGCCAGGATGGCCATGATCGCGGCGCCAAGGTTGTCGGCACCGCGCTCGCCGACCTGGGCTTCGATGCCACCGTCGGCCCGCTGTTCCAGACCCCGGCCGAGGCGCGCGACCTGGCACTGCAGCTCGATGTCGACATCGTTGCCGCCTCCTCGCTCGCCGCCGGCCACAAGACGCTGGTGCCGGAACTGATCAACGCGCTGAAGGACGCCGGCCGCGGCGACATCCGCGTCATCGCCGGCGGCGTCATCCCGGCGCAGGACTATGATTTCCTGCGCGAAATCGGCACCGCCGCCATCTTCGGCCCCGGCACCAACATCGTCGAAAGCGCCGCCGAACTGCTGCGCCTGCTCGGCCACAATCTGCCGCCGATCGGGGAACCGCTGGCGGCAGAATGAGCCTGCTGATCGCCCTCGCGCTCGCCGCCGGCGTGCCGGATGCGGCCGACCAGGCGGAAGCGGAAGTCGGCCACGCGCTCGATCGCATTGCCGCCGAGGCACTGGTCGCTGTCGACAGCGATGTTCTCGCCGCCGCCGGGGCCGGGGCGCTGGCCGCACTGCCCACCCTGCCCGCAAGGCTGGCGCCCAAGGTCCCGGTCACCGACCGGGCCGGTCTGCTGCAGGAGGTGCGCCGACTGGCGATCGCCACCCAGGGGACGATCCCCAACGAGAATCTGGTGGCGACGGCTGTTTCTGCCATGATGGAGGCGACCGGCCATCCCGGCCGGGTCGTCAGCTATGCCGTGGATCCGGAAGAGGCCGGTTTTGGTCCCGCCGGCGTCGGTGCCGTGATGTCAGCCGATCCCCGGGGCGTGCTGGTGAAATCGGTGGCGGCGACGGGCGCGGCCGCCGGCCGATTGCGCCCTGGCGAAATCATCGTTGCGGTCGACGGGCGGCCGCTGGCCGGCAAGCGGCAGGCCCAGTCGATCGCCCTTATTCGCGGCGCGGCGGGAACGCAGGTGACCCTGTCGGTCATGGGCGAAGCCGGCAAGCGCCGCGATGTCTCCCTGGTTCGCGCCATTCTCGGCCCGCCGGATACGGTGACCGTGCGCGAAGAAGGCGATGTGGCGATCGTCAGGATCAGCGGCTTTACCTTGACCACCGCCACCGAGATGAGAACGAGGCTGGCGGCGCTGCGCACCCCGGACCACAGGCCGAATGCCTATGTCATCGATCTGCGCGGCAACGCCGGCGGGCTCAATTATCCGGCCATCGCTGTCGCTGACCTGCTGATCGGCGAGGCGGTGATTGCCAGCATGAAAACCCGCAGCCCCACGCTTGAAACCATGCGCTCCGATCCGGAAGACGTGACCCAGGGCTTGCCGATGCTGGTGCTGGTTGACCGCATGACCGCAGCGGCATCGGAGGTATTGGCTGCGGCCCTGCAGGAGTCCGGGCGCGCCCGCCTGGTCGGCGTGACCACGGCAGGCAGGGCGCGGGTCGCAACGCTGTTCGACCTCAGCGAGCGGCTCGGCATGGAACTGGTCACCGGCGAGATGCTGTCTCCACGCGGTCGCCCGCTGTCGGGAACCGGCCTGACCCCGGACATGGCGGTGACGGCCGAACCGGGCAAGACGGATGTCGTGCTGGCGCGGGCGCTGTCCATGCTCGTCATGCCCCAGAGATAACCGCAGTGCATTGACCCCGGCGCCGCGAACGTGGCAAACGGCGCGCGATGCGGGTGTAGCTCAATGGTAGAGCAGCAGCTTCCCAAGCTGAATACGAGGGTTCGATTCCCTTCACCCGCTCCAGTCTGGCTGGCGCGGACCTCAGAAGGGCGACACCTGCCCCTTTTTCGAGAATTTCATGTAACCGACGTTGACGCCCAGCCGCAGGCCGACACCCAGCTTGATCGGCACGATGACGACCTTTTCGCGCTGCAGCACCGTCGCTGAAAAGCCGCCGACGAAATAGGCCTTGCCCTCGGCGCCGCCATAGCGGTGGAACAGGTCGTCGGTGTCGAACAGGTCATAGACCAGCGCAAAGGTCTTGGAGCCATCGCCGCCGAAATCGACGCCGAGCGACGGCCCGGTCCAATGCACTTTCTGCTCGCCCTCCACCTTGTGAAACAGCGTGCCGCTGCCATAGCGCACGCCGACGATGAAGGCGCCGCCGACCTCGCGGCCGACGATATAGCCATTGGGCTGGCCGTTCTTGGCAAAGGTCTTGCGGATGATCTCGGCGAGGCCCTGGGCGCCCTTGCCGAACACATCCTCGGCGGCACCGAGCACATCGTCCTCGGTATAGGTGGTCTGGGCTGCCGGCGGCGCATAGGCCGGCCTTGCATCGACGGCCGGCGGCGTCGGTGCCGTCGCGCTTGTTGCAGGCGCGGGCGCGGGCGCTGCCGTCTGTGCCCGCGCCGGCGCCGATGCCAGGACCAGCAGCATGGCGGCCAATGCGTTTCGCATCCTCAACTCCCCGAAAATCAACGCCGGCGTCATGCCGGGTGCTGTCTGAACCGTCGATGAGCCATCGCCGATGCTTTGCCTGCTTTCCAGCCGCCGACCCTCATGCTAACCGCGCCTTCGCAACGGAACAATTCAGCAGACGGGATTAGCATTCATGCGCGTGGCAATGATCGGTTCGGGCTATGTCGGCCTGGTGTCGGGGGCCTGCTTTGCCGACTTCGGCCATGACGTGGTGTGTGTCGACAAGGACCCGTCGAAGATCGAGCGCCTGCACAAGGGCATCATGCCGATCTATGAGCCCGGCCTTGCCGAGCTGGTCAATGGCAATGCCGCCGCCGGCCGCCTGACCTTCACCACCGACCTGACCAGCGGCATCGCCAAGGCCGAAGCCATCTTCATCGCCGTCGGCACGCCGTCGCGGCGCGGCGATGGCCATGCCGATTTGAGCTATGTCTATGCCGCGGCGCGCGAGATCGCCGCCGCCATCACCGGCTATACCGTCATCGTCACCAAATCGACGGTCCCGGTCGGCACCGGTGACGAGGTGGAGCGCATCATCCGCGAAGTGAACCCGAACGCCGAATTCGCCGTTGTCTCCAACCCGGAATTCCTGCGCGAAGGCGCCGCCATCGGCGATTTCAAGCGGCCCGACCGCATCGTCGTCGGCACCGATGACCCGCGCGCCCGCGACGTGATGACCGAGCTGTACCGCCCGCTGTTCCTCAACCAGTCGCCGATCCTGTTCATGGGCCGCCGCACCGCGGAACTGACCAAATATGCGGCGAACGCCTTCCTCGCCACCAAGATCACCTTCATCAACGAAATCGCCGACCTGTGTGAGGCGGTGGGCGCCAATGTCCAGGACGTGTCGCGCGGCATCGGGCTCGACAATCGCATCGGTTCGAAATTCCTGCACGCCGGCCCCGGCTATGGCGGCAGCTGTTTCCCCAAGGACACGCTGGCGCTGGTGAAGACCGCGCAGGATGCCGGCGCGCCGATCCGCATCGTCGAAACGGTGGCGGCGGTGAATGATCAGCGCAAGCGCGCCATGGCGAAAAAGGTGGTGGCGCTGGCCGGCGGCGATGTCCGCGGCAAGCAGATCGCCGTGCTCGGCCTGACCTTCAAGCCCAACACCGACGACATGCGCGATTCGCCGGCCATCGCCATCATCCAGGCCCTGCAGGACGGCGGCGCCAGCATCCGCGCCTATGACCCGGAAGGCGAGGAACAGGCGAAGATGGTGCTGACCGGCATCGACTATGCCACCGGGCCGTACGAATGCCTGGATGGCGCCGATATCGCCGTGCTGGTCACCGAATGGGACGCCTTCCGCGCGCTCGACATGGACCGCGTCAAGGGCCTGATGAAGACCCCGGCCATCGTCGACCTGCGCAACGTCTATCGCCCCGACGAGATGGCCCGGCGCGGCATCGCCTATGTGTCGGTGGGGCGCTGAGGCGCGTTTTCGGGACGCTTCCGGAGGCGGCGTTAAGTGGTTGCCATGGCCGCCACTGCGCCGCTATAGGAGCGCCTCTGCGGAGTCGTGGGTGAGCGGCTGAAACCAGTAGTTTGCTAAACTGCCGATCTGGGTAACTGGATCCGAGGGTTCGAATCCCTCCGACTCCGCCACTTTTTCCACAATCGCATGTGCGTCAGCCCCGGCAAGGTTTGGGACGTATCGAGACTGGAGCCTCAAAAGGCCTCCGGCGGCTGGGGCCGCAGGCCCCAGACCCGATTTCGCTTTGATCTGGCCTGAAAAGCCGCCTGTGGTGCCATGCAGTAGCCAGTAAATGGGGTCTGGGGCCTAAGGCCCCAGCCGCCGGAGGCTCCATTTTCTTCGCACTCAGCGTTCAGAACGGCTGAAATGCGGAACGTCGAACCGTCCTAGCCCTGCCGGAACTTGCCGCGCTGCGGCGGGCCGCCCGGGCGCGGGCCGCGCTTCGGGCCGTCATAGCCGCCGGGCGCCATCGGGCGGACCAGCACGGGGCGGTTGGGGCGGCCGGCGGGGCCGGGTCGCGGGCCCGAACGCTGTGGCGCCGGCGGGCCGTCTGCCGGGATGATGCGGATGCCGCCTTCCGGGCTGCGATCCTCGCCTTCGGTGCGGTGCAGCGCCTCGGCAAAGCGGGCGGCGAGCGCGCGCGGGATTTCGAACATGGTTTCTTCGGGGCCGATCTTGATGGCGCCGATCTCGGCCTTGGTGACATGGCCGCGGCGGCAGATCAGCGGCAGCAGCCAGCGCGGATCGGCATTGAGGCGGCGGCCGACATCCATGCGGAACCACACGGTGTCATCGAACCCGGCGCGCGACACGTCCCGCTGCGCGCGGTCGGCACGCGGCGGCGGGCCGCTGTTGTCGAGCAGTTCCTCCACGCCCGGCATCTTGGCGCGGTGCATGCGCACCAGCGACGCGGCGATATCCTGCGGGCTGCGTTCCAGCAGCAGGCGATCGGCCAGGGCGCGGTCCTCGTCGTCGATCTCCTCCGGCACCGCCATCAGCGCGGTGAGCAGGCGCTCGTGATCGTTGCGGCGGATATCGGCCGGGCCGGGGACATTCACCCATTCGGCGTTGATGCGGGCGCCGCGCAACATGCCATCGACGCGGCGGCGCGCCGGATAGGGCACCACCAGCACCGCGGTGCCCTTCTTGCCGGCGCGGCCGGTGCGACCGGAGCGGTGCTGCAGCGTCTCCGCATCGCGCGGCAGCTCGACATGGATGACCAGCGACAGATTGGGCAGATCGATGCCGCGGCTGGCGACATCGGTGGCGACGCAGATGCGGGCGCGGCGGTCACGAAGGGCTTGCAAGGCCTGGTTGCGCTCGTTCTGCGAATGCTCGCCGGAGAGCGCGACGGCGTCGAAGCCGCGCTCGATCAGGCTGGCGTGCAGGTGGCGGACATTGTCGCGCGTCGCGCAGAACAGCATCGCCGTCGGCGCCTCGTGGAAGCGCAGCAGATTGACCACGGCATTCTCGATATCGGCGGGCGCCACCGTCACGCATTGATAGGCGATGTCGCCATGGCCGCGGTCCTCGCCCACCGTCGAGATGCGCAGCGCATCCTTCTGATAGCGTTTGGCCAGCGCCACGATCGGCTTGGGCATGGTTGCCGAGAACATGAAGGTGCGGCGCGCTTCGGGCGTCGCATCGAGGATCTGCTCCAGATCCTCGCGGAACCCCATGTCGAGCATTTCATCGGCTTCATCGAGCACGGCGACGCGGATGGCGGCGAGGTTGAGCGCGCCGCGCTCGAGATGGTCGCGCAGCCGGCCCGGCGTGCCGACAACGATATGGGCGCCCTGGTTCAGCGCCTTGCGCTCCTTCGACGCGTCCATGCCGCCGACACAGGTGGCGATGCGCGCGCCGGTCTTGCCATAAAGCCAGATCAGCTCGCGGCTGACCTGCAAGGCCAGTTCGCGCGTCGGCGCGATGACGATGGCGAGCGGCGCGCCGGCACGATCGGTGCGGCCATCCTCGCCCAGCAGCTGCGCCGCCATGGCGACGCCAAAGGCAACGGTCTTGCCCGAACCGGTCTGCGCCGAAACGATGAGGTCGCGCCCCGCCGCTTCGGGCTGGATGACCGCGGCCTGGACGGGGGTGGGAGCGGTATAACCACGGGCGGAAAGCGCTTCGGCAAGAAGCGGCGGCAGGGTTTCAAATGACATGATGGCGCCGCTATGCCCGAACTTGCGGCAAAAAGCCAATGTTGCGTTGCAGCATGGCTGGCATGCGCTGGGCGGGCGGTGCTGGCGCGGGCGGGACGCCTTGGGGTGTTGCGGGAGGCTGAGGGGGATTTCGGGAGATTTCGGGGGCGTTTCGGGTGGTTTCGGGAGGCGGGTGGCATTGGTTTTTGCCTCCGGCGGCTGGGGCCGGCGGTCCCAGACCCCGATTTTGGTGTCGTCAGGTCATGCGTTGGAGCGGGAGGTTGCTGGACGGTTCGGATTTTATGCCGATAAAACAACGTTGTCAGCGGAAGTCTACAGAAAGTCCATGGGGTTGGCGGGGTGTTGTTGCCTTGCCGGTTCGCGCACGGCTTGGGGCGTCGCGACGACATGCGCATTTCATAGCGCAATTGCCGCTTGTAGGACAGACAGGGGGCGCAAAGTCGGACGAACGCGATCCGACGTGGGCGTGACAGCAGGCGAGGGCTGCCTAGATTCCATTCACCGATATTGCGGCGCTGGGCCGGCACGTGTCAGACTGACCGCCAATGGTGAAATTCGGGGTGAAGGCCAGCGATGAAACCGCAAGCGTTGCCGAAATCGAAGCCCGAACCCGCATCGGTCGCCCGATGGCATCGCCCGAACGGATCGCCGAAGCCGAACGCGCCATGCTTCGAAAACTCTGCCCGGCAATGCGCGGGCCGAAGCCTAGGGACAGGCACGATGGCACGAGTTAAGTATAGTGTCCCCGGAATTCTAGAGTATTTATCGATATAACGAATCAAGTAAAAACATGGTGACCAATGCATAACAATTCGATTATTGCAGGATTCATGTTAGCAATTTCATTGAACGCCTGTTCGCAGGCGTTAAATTGCGATCAAGGTTTTCAAGAATATAATGTTTATTTGTACAAAACGCCTGAGCAGAGTTTCGTATTTTTCAAAAATTTAACAATAAGACCAATCGGTTTTACTGTGGAGGAGAATCCGCAATTTTCAGACAAGATTGACAAAACATTTTCAAGCTTTTTTGGTCGAAGCATCGGGGTGGAGGCTTCAGTTTGCGGTAGAATCGATCCTGCGGACCTTCCTCTTTCGCCTTACACTCAGAATCTCACCATTCGACAAGCCCGCATTGTGAGAAATATGGACGTAACAGATTTTATTGCAAATTATGAGAAATCTCTTCGGATGCCAACTAAGTAAAAATCAATAGTTTCGGCGGAAATCCCCAGCAAATTTATTAGCAAACTAGATAATATGATTCTTAGCACAAGGCTATTGCTGATAAAAACTTCACTCAGATTTTGAACCATCCCATCACAAAGCCGGCAATTACGAACACAATTCCCCCGATTGCCACGATTAGGTGCATATTTCGCCAAATGCGAAAGCCATCATCCTCATTCACAAGAGTTTTCCCGTTGCGGCCTGAACTGCTTTGTTTGGAATTTTTCCGAAAGCTTCGTTGGCAATAGCAAAATTTCGGGGACAAAAATTGTATTTCCACGTTACATTTGGCGCAGCAGGCGAAGCCAGACGATCTCGCCCAAAGCGTCGACCATCGCAGCATCCAATGTATCGAATAAACCCGATTGTCGCGTCGAAATCCAATCGATGGACGTGACCGGACCATAGCTTGCGTCGTCGCTGTCCCAGCCTTCCGGATAGGACATCGCCTCGTCATACCAATAGAATCCATCAGGCCTACGGAACAACTGCCAACGCATCAGACCGTCAGGGCTGACGGCCATGTCAGCAAGTTCGCGTTCCTGGCTCATCTGGTCCATCGGAGAAGTGGCACCAGTCGCACGCCATCGCCCTTGAACAGCAAACAGGGGCGAGCCGCAGCCCGCCCCTGCCTTGCCTCAATAGACTTCGAACAGGCCGGCAGCGCCCATGCCGCCGCCGACGCACATGGTGACGACGACGTATTTCGCGCCGCGGCGCTTGCCTTCGATCAGGGCGTGGCCGGTGCAGCGGGCACCTGTCATGCCATAGGGGTGGCCGATGGAGATGGCGCCGCCGTTGACGTTGAGCAGTTCGGGGTCGATGCCCAGCACATCGGCGCAGTGCAGCACCTGCACGGCAAAGGCTTCGTTCAGTTCCCACAGGCCGATGTCGTTCATGGTCAGGCCATTGGCCTTGAGCAGCTTGGGCACCGCGTAAATCGGCCCGATGCCCATTTCATCGGGCTCCAGGCCGGCGACGGCCATGCCGCGATAGGCGCCGAGCGGGGTGAGGCCGCGGCGGGCGGCTTCCTTGGCTTCCATCAGCACGCTGGCCGAGGCGCCGTCCGACAGCTGGCTGGCGTTGCCGGCGGTGATGCAGCCGCCTTCGATGACCGGCTTCAGGCCCTTCAGGCTTTCCAGCGTGGTTTCCGGGCGATTGCCCTCGTCCTTCGACAGGGTCACTTCGTGGCGGGTGACTTCCTTCGTCTCCTTGTTGACCATCGCCATGGTGGCGGTCATCGGCACGATCTCGTCATCGAACTTGCCGGCGAGCTGGGCCGCGGCGGTGCGCTGCTGCGACTGGAAGCCATATTCGTCCTGGCGGTCGCGGCTGACATTGTAGCGCCTGGCGACGACTTCGGCGGTCTGCAGCATCGGCATGTAGATATTGGGGTGCATGGCGACCAGGCTGGGGTCGCCCTCCACGCGCATCTTGTCGTTCTGTACCATCGAGATGGAATCGACGCCGGCGCCGATGGTGATCTGCATGCCATCGACGATGATCTGCTTGGCGGCGGTGGCGATCGACATGACGCCGGACGAGCACTGCCGGTCCATCGACTGGCCGGAGACGGTGACCGGCAGGCCGGCGCGCAGCAGCGCGGTGCGGGCGATGTTGCCGCCCTGCACGCCCTGTTGCAGCGCCGCGCCCATGACGACGTCATCGACTTCGCCGCCTTCGATGCCGGCGCGCTTGACGGCATGGGCGATGGCATGGCCGGCCAACGTCGGCGACGGCGTGGCGTTGAAGGCGCCGCGATAGGCCTTGCCGATCGGGGTACGGGCGGTGGAAACGATTACGGCTTCACGCATGGGGATGGTCCTTCTGTCTGCCCCTCTCCCTTCAGGGGAGAGGGAGGGGCCCATCGCGCTGGCGATGGGAGGGTGAGGGAATTCAAGCGGTGGGGAAACGGCCCATGCCGGGTTCGGACGGCAGGGCGATGGCGCCGGTGAACAGGGCGACGCCATGGTAGAAATTGACGAGCTGGACGATCTCCAGGATCTGGGCGGTATCGAAATGCGCCGCCAACCGGGCGAATTCGGCGTCGCTCAGCTTCTTGTTGGCGAGCAAAGCGTCGACGCTGGCGATGACCGCGGCGTCCTTCGCATCCCAATTGCCGTCATCGGCATGGCCATCGAAGGTGGAGCGCACCTGCGCGTCGCTGAGGCCGGCCTTGGCGGCGAACAGCTTGGTATGGATGCCCCATTCATATTCGCAGCCGGTCTGCGCCGCGGTGCGATCGATGGTCAGTTCGCGGGTGTGGAAATCCAGCGCGCCCTTGCCGGCGACGGCGCCGGCGAGAAATCGCTCCAGCGCCTTCTGGCTCTGGCCCATCGCTGTGAACAGGCCGAGCGGTTCGCTGCCCGGGGCGACCAGCTTTTCGACCGTGGCGGCGAACGCCTCCGGCCAGGGTTTCTGTACATGTCCGATGCGGCTCATCACGTGCTCCTTACAGATAGGTCAACGTGATCCATTCGGCGGCGAGCGCCGGCTTGGTCTCGCCTTCGATTTCGACGGAGACGCTGCTGGTCGTCTGCCAGGCGCCATCGGGGCGCTGCGTGACGTCAGCCAGCGTGAAGCGGCCGCGCACCCGGCTGCCGGACTTCACCGGCGCCATGAAGCGCACCTTGTTGAGCCCGTAATTGACGCCCATGCGGGCGCCGGCGATGCCCGGCATGGCGCCATAGGCAAAGACCGAGCAGAGGCTGAGCGTCAGATAGCCATGGGCGATGGTGGTGCCGAACGGCGTCTGCTTGGCCAGTTCCGGATTGACATGGATGAACTGATGGTCGCCGGTGACTTCGGCAAAGGCGTCGATCCTGGCCTGATCGACCAGGATCCAGTCGGAAACCCCGACTTCGGTGCCGACGAGCGCCTTGTAATCGTCGAGCGGAATGGGCTTGGCCATGATGCGTCGGTTCCCCAAAAAAGCTGTTGCTGTTTCGGGGAACCTTGGCGTTGGCTGACGCTTGCGTCAACCTGCAACTCGCGTCAGTTGGCGGGCGGTTTGCGGTCAGGTGTAGCCGGCACCGGCCCGCTCCCCCGCCCGGCCACCCACTAAGGATAATCCCGATGGGTGGCCGGGCGGGGGAGCGGGCC
>NKIQ01000039.1 GCA_002256005.1 Alphaproteobacteria bacterium PA4
CGGCTGCGGCTGTGGCGGCGCGATCGCGGCGCCCGCGCCGAAAGTGCGCGGCGGCTGGCGGCGCGCTGGGCGCGTTCCGTCGGTGGCGCGGCGGCGGCGGCGGCTGATGGCGATGCCGTCGGGCAGGTGCTGGCGCTGGCCTGGCCGGATCGCGTCGCGCGGCGGCGGGGTGGCGGCGGTGCCAGCTGGCTGATGGCCAATGGCCGGGCGGTGACGCTGGATGCCGCCGATCCGCTGGCAAAATCGCCCTGGCTGGTCATCGCCGATGCCGCGGGCAGCGCCGCCGGGGCGCGGGTGCTCAGCGCCGCGGCCATCGACGAATCGAGCGTGCTGCAACGCCTCGCCACCAGCATCACCGAAACGCCGGTGCTGGCCTTCGATCCCGAAACCGGCGGAGTCGTCGCCGAAACCCAGCGCCGGCTTGGCGCCATCATGCTCGGCCGCCGCCCGGTCGACCGGCTCGATCCGGCGCTGCTGGCCGGCGTGCTGCTGCAAGGGGTGCGCGATCACGGCCTGCAGCTGCTGCCCTGGGGTGACGCCAGCCACGGCCTGCGCCAGCGCAGCGCCTTTGTGCGCGCCGCTGGCTTTACGGACATCGCCGATCCGGGTGATGCGGCGCTGCGCGATACGCTCGATGACTGGCTGGCGCCCTTGCTGGCGGGCAAGCGTCGGCTGGGGGACATCGGCGATGCCGCGCTCGCCGAGGCGCTGGCGGCGCGCATCGGCTGGGCCGGGATGCGCCGGCTCGACGCGCTCGCCCCGGTGCAATTCACCTCACCGGCGGGCAGCAACCATCGCATCGATTATGCGGCGGAAGGCGGCCCCGCCGTCGATGTGCGCGTGCAGGCGCTGTTCGGTCTTGCCCAGCATCCGATGCTCGCCGACGGCCGCCAGCCGCTGACGCTGCGGCTCACCTCGCCCGCTGGCCGGCCCATCCAGGTCACCAGAGATCTGCCGCGCTTCTGGACCGGCAGCTGGGCCGATGTCCGCCGCGATCTGCGCGGCCGCTACCCCAAGCACCCCTGGCCGGAAGACCCGCGGGCGGCGCCGCCAACGCTGCGGGCCCGGCGGCCCGGCCAGCCGGGCTGACTGGTCCGCTGCGCGTTTCACATCACGCCAACACTGATGTGTTGGCAGAAGGAAGAGCCTCCGGCGGCTGGGGCCGCAGGCCCCAGACCCCGATCGTTGGTTCGGTCAAACCGTAACCATATTGTTTTTCTGCATAAATCGATTGGGGTCTGGGGCCTACGGCCCCAGCCGCCGGAGGCCGCTTTCTATCGGTCTATGCTCACAGGGTCTGCCGTCAGAACTTCAGCCCGGCTTCCACCCCGATGATCCGGCGCTGGCCGGGCGAGATGAACGACCCGCCGAACTCGATCGCCGGGATGACTTCGTTCAGGAACTTCTTGTCGAAGGCGTTGTTGGCAAAGGCGGTCAGCGTCCAGCTGTCGGTTTCGATGCCGGCGCGGAAATTGGCGACGCCAAAGGCCTTGCGCTGGGTCACGTCATATTTGGCGTTGCCGACGAAGCCGGGCAGGGCCAGTGCCGAGATCGGCAGCAGGCCGCTGAACAGCGTCGGGCGTTCCTGGTTCTGCACCGAATGGAACCAGGTCGGCCCGGTCAGCCGGTAATCGGCGCGCAGCACCGCCTTCAGGCTGTCGTTGACCGGCAGCACCAGCTGGGTGCCGGCGTTCAGCGTGTAGTCGGCGGTGTAGGGCGATTTGTTGCCGACGGTATAGGGGCGGCTGCTGTTCTTCTTGATCTCGCTGCCGGTGATGTTGCCGGAGCCGAAGATCGTCCAGCCATCCAGCACTTCGGCGTTGAGGTTGAGTTCGCCGCCATAGACATCGACCTTGTCGATGTTCGACACCACGCGCAGCAGGCCGAAGCTGCCGACGAAGAATTCGAAGAACTGCATGTTGTTGATCTTGGTGTAATAGCCGGCGAGGTCATAGCGCAGCTTGCCCCCGAACAGGCTGCCCTTCAGCCCGGCTTCGAACGCGCTGGAGGTTTCCTTGTCGAACCGGTCCTGGATGGTCACGCCGGCGTTGATGGTGCCGGGCGTCACGCCGTTGTTGAAGCTCTGGTCGACAATCGCCTTGGAGCCGCTGTTGTTGAAGCCGCCGGACTTGAAGCCGACGCCCCAATTGGCGAACAGCACGGCGGCGTCGGCCAATTTATAGCTCAACGTCACCTTGGGCTGGAACTGGGCAAAGCTGCCCGAGCTCGGGCCGATCGGGCGGGTGGTCTGGCCGGGGTTGATCTGGCCGCCGGTGATCGGGTCCTTGACGAACGGCACCAGATTGACGGCACCGCGGGCTTCGAGGTCATAGCGCAGGGCGAGGCCGACCGAGAGGCGATCGTCGGGCTTGTAATCCAGCGAGCCGAAGGCGGCATAGACGTTGGTGTTGAAGCGATCGTTGAACAGCTGCGAGGTCGGGTTGCTGCTGCCGGGCGCATTGTAGAGCACCGGCGAGACACCCAGGCCCAGATCGGCGCCGAGGCTGATGCCGGTGGTGCGCTTCAGGTTCAGATAATAGGCGCCCAGCGACCAGCTCAGCGCGTCATTGCCGGTCGACGACAGGCGGATTTCCGCCGAGATGTCGCGCTGGTCGCGGGTCTGCAGCTGGGTGCCGTCGCAGGTCGAGGGGCTATAGGCGCCGAAGGTCGAACCATTGGCCGGGTCGAACAGGAACGGCGTCGGCACCTTGCCGATGAAGGTCGGCGGGTTGAGCGGATAGCCGGTCAGCTGCGCCGTCGTCTGGAAGCATTTGTTGCTGACGGCAACGCTGGTCGGCGTCGCGCCGGGGAAGGTGTAGCGGGCGAAATCGGCCGAAGTGCCATCGGCGGTCAGCGCCTGCTTGGTGTTGGAATAGAGCGCCCAGGCCGACAGCTTCACCGTGTCGAATTCATGCTCGATACGGCCGGAAAACTCATAGGTTTCCTGTGTGTTGGTCGGGCGGATGTTGGAATAGTAACGGAAGGGGTGATCGTTGACGTTCTCGTAGAACGCCGGGTTCACGCCGGCGAAGTTCGGCAGGTGGAAGCTGGCGTTGAAGTTGATCGAGGCGCCGGTCAGCTTGGCATAGCGGCCCTTCAGGTCGAGCGTGGTGGCATCGCCCAGATTGGCGACGATACGGCCATCGACGCCATAGCTTTCCTGATCGTCGACGACCTTCTTGTTGCCGAGGAATTCATTGCGCCAGAAGCCGTCGGTGGTGCGGTAATTGCCCGACAGCACGAAGCCGATGTTGCTGGTGATCGGCCCGGCGAGATGGGCGTTGACCTCCGCCGTGTTCAGCTCGCCATAGCTGCCCTTGATGGCGCCCGACAGCGTGTCGGTCGGCTTCAGCGTCGTCATCACGATGGCGCCGGCGGCGGCGTTGCGGCCATAGATGGCGCCCTGCGGCCCTTTGAGCACCTCGATCTGGCGGACGGTGCCCTGGTTCTGGTTCAGCTGGGCGGTGTTGGTCTTCAGGATGCCATCGACGACCAGCGCCACGCTGGCTTCGGCATCGCGGGCGCCGTTGAGGCCGCGGATGTTGATCTGGGTGTCACCCGCCTCGGCAGTGCCGGTGACGATGGTGACGCCGGGGGTCAGCTGCAGGAAATCCTGGGCGCGGACGACACCGGTGCGCGCCAGCGTTTCGGCGGTCAGCACATTGACGGTGGCCGGCACGTCGATCAGCCGTTCGCTGTCGCGACGGGCGGTGACGACGATTTCGCCGTCATCCACGGTGGTGGCGGCGGTGCTGGCCGTCTGGGCCAGCGCCGGGGTGGCAAGACCCAGGATCAGGCCGAAACCCGCCCCGATCGTGCCCAGCAGCGCCGATTTCTTAGCCCCGAAATGTCCCATAAATCCCCCTGAATCTCCCGCCGATTGCCTGTGAACCGACTGCTGCGACACCCTATTGTATACAAATTCCCGCGGTCAAGCCTTCCCCCTGCGGCCAAAAGCCTTTACGCAGGACTTGCGTTTTTTCGGCAACAGGGGAGGGGTCGGGCGTGTCAAAGGCTTCGGAACGCGCCTATGCCGAAATCCGCGGCCTGATCCTGACCGGCGATGCCCCGCCCGGATCGCCGCTGACCGAGGAAGCGCTGGCCGATATCTGCGGCGTGTCCCGCACCCCCGTCCGCGAGGCGCTGCGCCGGCTGGAGGCGGAGCTGTATGTGGTGCGCACCGGCAGCCAGCGCCTGTTCGTCGCCGATTGGAACAGCGACGACCTCGCCGAAATGTTCACCCTGCGCGCCATGCTGGAGGCGCACGCCGCCGCCCGCGCCGCCAGCCGCATCACCGCCGCCGCGCTCGACGACCTGCGCGCCTGCAACGCCCGCATCGCCGCCGCGATTGCCGCGACGCCGGCCGATGTCGCGACATTTCTGGTCGAAAATCGCCGTTTCCACGAAATCATCATCAGCGCCGCCGCCAGCCCGCGCCTCGCCACCATGCTCGCCGCGCTGGTCGAACAGCCGGTGGTGCGCCGCACCGCCGCCCGCTACGGCCAGGCCGAACTCAGCCGCTCCGCCCATGAACATGCCGAACTCATCCAGGCCATGGCCGCCCGCGACAGCGCCTGGGCGCAGGCGGTGATGACCAGCCATATCCGCCGGGCCTTCCACGCCTTTTCGGCAGCAGCGCCGGAGGGGTAGGAGCAGATGTTTTCCTCTCCCTTGAGGGGAGAGGCGACTCGCGCGCCGGCGCGGCGGGTGAGGGTGTGTCCGCGCTTGGCCACAAAAGAGACACCCTCACCCGCTCGCCGAAGTCGGCGAGTCGCCTCTCCCCTCAAGGGAGAGGGTGGCTGTCGGCCGGTTCGCCCTCTCACCCCGCCTTGCGCGCCGCGATCCAGTCGTCCACCCGGCGTTCGAGGATCGACAGCGGCTGCGAGCCCGAGGCGATCAGCAGGTCGTGGAAGCCCTTGATGTCGAACTTCGGCCCCAGCGCGGCTTCGGCCTTGCGGCGCACCTCCATGATCTTCAGCATGCCGATCTTGTAGCCGGTGGCCTGGCCGGGCAGCGTGATGTAGCGGCGGATTTCGGAGCGGGAGCGCTCGATCGGCTGGCGGCCGATATCGTGCATATAGGCCACCGCTTCGTCCTCGCTCCAGCCCTTGGCGTGCAGGCCGGTGTCGACGACCAGGCGGGCGGCGCGGAACAGTTCGGCATCGAGGCGCATGAAATCGGCGGCGACATCGGGGAAGGCGTGCATTTCGGCGCACAGCCGCTCGGCATAAAGGCCCCAGCCTTCGCCAAAGGCGACATAGCCGGTGACGGAGCGGAACTTCGGCCCGCCCTTCTGCCGCACCTGGATGTCGCCTTGCGTGTTATGGCCGGGCACCGATTCATGGCACATCAGCGTGTAGAGCGCCGCCGGATCGGGGACGGTGCCGACGAGGTGGACGAAGGTGCGCGCCGGGCGGGCGCCATCGGGGCTGGGGGCGGAGGCATGGGCGGCGCCGCCGGCGACTTCGCTGAACGCCGGCTCGCGCACCACTTCGATGCCATATTTCGGCACTTCGCCGAACCAGCCGGGCAGCAGCGTGCGCGTGTGGGCGACAAAGGCGTTGGCGGTTTTCAGATAGTCGGCGCGGGCGGCATCGTCATAGGGCCGCGCCGGGAACAGCCGGGCGCGCTCGGCATAGTAAGCGCTGCGGTCCTTGAAGCCGGCCTGTTTGGCCAGCGCGTCCTGCTCCGCCTCGATGCGGGCGACTTCCTTCAGGCCGATGGCGTGGATCTGCTCGGCGGTCAGGTCGGTGGTGGTGTTGAGCCGCAATTCATTGGCATAATAGGCCGCGCCGCCGGGCAGCGAGCCGGCGCCGACGCGTCCGCTCGGCGCGGTGGCGAGGTTGGATTTCGCCCAGGCGATGACGCGGCCATAGGCGGGTTTCAGGGCGAGAATGGCGTCCCGGGCTTCGGCGAGCGCCGCATCGGCATCGGCGCGCGGCAGCTTGCCGGCGGTCACCAGCGCTTCGGTCTTGGCCTTGATATCCGCCCAGAGCGCGGCATCCGGGCCGGGGCCGAAGGGGGCGCCGCTGGTCAGCTGCTCGCTGCTCGAAATCACCGTTTCGATCTGGAATTTGGGCGCGTGGATGCCGGCGGCGTCGCTGACCTTGCTGCGCGCGATGGCGGCATCGAGCACGGCGGGCATGCCGCGCAGCCGGGCGATGTAATTGGCGAGGTCGGTCTTGTCGGCGATATTATGGGTGTTGATCAGGAAATCCGGCAGCTGGCTGTTGACCGAATAGAGCCGCGAGTAAAAGGGCGGCCGGAAGATGCGGTTGCTTTCCGACAGGGCGGCACGATCGGCCTCCAGCGCCCAGATGTCGTAATTGACCTGGGCTTCGGCGGAGAGTTTGGCGCGGTCGAACTGCGCCTTCATGCGGGCGACGCTGGCCTGGCGCCAGGCGACCTGGGCTTTCGCCGCCTCGTCACCGATATCGTTCCAGCGGTCGCCGCCGGCCTTGATGCCCAGCCGCGTGGCGAGCTGCGGGTTGAGCTTCACCCATTCGGCGAACTCGGCATCGAGAAAGGCGGTGAGCCGGGCGTCCTCGCTGGCGGCGGCCGCGGCGGTGGGGACCTGCGCGCTGGCAGCGAAAGGCAGGGCGAGGCCGGCGAGCACGGTGGCGACGCTGAGGGCGAAGATGGGTTTCATGGGTGATTCCTGTTGGTTGCGCGGCGATGCTAGAGGCAAGCGCCGCGGACGGGAAGGGCGGTCAGGCGGTGAGGCTGGCCAGATAGGCAGCGGCCTGGGCTTCGCTGACCAGTTCGGCGGTCTTGGCGCCGAGGTCGAAGAGGTTGGCGGCCTGCACCTTGGCATCGCGATCGCCGACGGCATCGGTGACGACCAGCGGCACGAAGCCGTGGCAGAGCGCATCGACGGCGGAGGCACGGACGCAGCCGGAGGTGGAGAGGCCGGTGATGATGATCGTGTCGATCTCGCGGGCGTGCAGCGCCTCGGCAAGGCCGGTGCCGAAAAAGGCGCTGGGGAAATGCTTGGTGACGACCTCGTCGCCGGGCAGCGGCTCGAGCTCGGGGGTGAAGTCGCCGAGCGGGTTGCCGGTCTCGAACGCCTTCAGCGCGGCGATCTTTTTATAGAAGACGCCGCCTTCATGGCCATCGGGGCTGTATTCGACGCGGGTGAACAGGCAGGGCACGCCGGCAGCGCGGGCAGCGGCGTGTAGCCGGGCAGCGCTGGCGCGGGCGGACTCGACGCCGGCGTACAGGGGCGATTCCGGGTCGAAATAGGCGCGGGCAAAGTCGATGAGCAGCAGCAGCGGACGCGCGCCGGGCTGCAACGCCCCGCCGAACCCTGCCGCTGCATAATCGCTGCCCAGATCCTCGACCGCCCGCATCGAAACCCTCCACCCTGCGACCAAATCCGCCGCCCGCCCCTATACAGGCCAACCGGCAATTTGTATACAAATCGCCATGTCCACCCCAGCGTCCACCCCCGCCCCCGTCCAGATCGTCGAAGTCTCCCCGCGCGACGGCCTGCAGAATGAAAAGGGTTTCATCGAAACCGCCGACAAGCTGGCACTGATTGGCCGTCTGGTGGCCATGGGCGCACGCCGCATCGAGGTGGCGAGCTTCGTCAACCCGCGCCGCGTGCCGCAGATGGCCGATGCCGAAGCCGTCGTCGCCGGCCTGCCCGACGTGCCGGGCGTGCGCTACATCGGCCTGTGCCTCAACGAACGCGGCGTCGATCGCGCCATCGCCAGCCGCGACGGCGGGGCGCGCGGTCTCGATGAAGCCGGCTGCGTGCTGGTCTCCACCGACAGGTTCGGCATCATCAACCAGGGCCAGAGCATCGCCGACGGCATCATCGCCAACACCGCCATGCTGAAAAAGGCCAGGGCGGCCGGGCTCTACGCCCAGGTCACCATTTCGGCGGCATTCGGCTGCCCCTATGAAGGCCAGGTGCCGGCCGCACGCGTCGTCGATCTGGCGGCGCGCATGGCCGATGCCGGGGCCGAGGAGATCGCGCTGGCCGACACGATCGGCGTCGGCGTGCCGTCGCAGGTCGGCGACCTGACCGGCGCGGTCATCGAAAAGATCAGGGGCGTGCCGGTGCGCCTGCATCTGCACGACACGCGCGGGCTGGCACCGGCCAATGCCTGGGCCGGTTACATGGCCGGCTGCCGCACCTTCGATTCGGCCCTCGGTGGCCTCGGCGGTTGCCCGTTCGCGCCCGGCGCCGCCGGCAATGTCGGCACCGAGGAATTGCTGTATCTGTTCGAACGGTCGGGTGTCGCCAGCGGCATCGATCTCGACAAGGCGGTTGCGGCCAACCGCTGGTTCGCCACCATCATGGGCCGGGCCCTGCCCAGCCGCGTCGGCAAGGCCGGCGACTTCATCATAGAGGGGAAACGCGCTTGAGCTATCGTCTGGGGGTCGATGTCGGTGGCACATTCACCGACCTTTTGGTGATCGACGAGGCCACGGGCCGCACCTTTCGCGACAAGGTGCCGTCGACGCCGCATGATCCGTCCGAAGCCGTCATCGCCGGCGCCCGCCAGCTGTGCGGCAAGGCCGGCATCGCGCCGTCGGAGCTGGCGCTGTTCCTGCACGGCACCACCGTCGCCACCAATGCCGTGCTGGAGCACAAGATCGCCCGTGTCGGCCTGATCGTCACCGAAGGCTATCGCCATGTGCTGCAGATCGCGCGCAGCCTGGTGCCGGGCGGTCTCGCCGCCTGGATCGTCTGGCCCAAGCCGGAGCCGATGGCGCCGCTGGAAGCCACCATCGAGGCACCGGAGCGGATCGGCGCCGATGGCAGCATCGTCCGCCCGCTCGACGAAGCGCAGCTGCGGCTCAACCTGAAGCGACTGGCCGAGGAAAAGGTCGAGGCGATCACCGTCTGCCTGATCAATTCCTATATGAACGACGCGCATGAACGCCGCGTCGCCGCCATCTGCGCCGAAGAACTGCCGGGCATTCCGGTCAGCATCAGCGCCGACATCCTGCCCGAAATGCAGGAATATGAACGCACCTTGACCACGGTCGCCAACAGCGCCGTGCGCCCCACCGTGTCGCGCTATGTCGGCAATCTGGAGCGCGAACTGACCAATTGGGGCACGCCGGCCAAGCTCAGCCTGCTCCGCTCCGATGGTGGCCTGATGTCCGCCGAAAAGAGCCGCAATGCGCCGGTCAATCTGCTGATGTCCGGCCCCGCTGGCGGCGTTGCCGGCGCGGTGTGGATCGCGAAGAACAGCGGCCATCCCAATGTGCTGACGCTCGACATGGGCGGCACCTCCACCGATGTCGCGCTCATCGAGGATTATCAGCCGCGCCTGCGCCGGGAAACCAGCGTCGGGCATCTGACCGTGCGCGCCTCCTCGCTCGATGTGAAGACGGTCGGCGCCGGCGGCGGCTCCATCGCTTCGGTGCCGGAACTGACCAAAGCCCTGCGTGTCGGCCCGCAATCGGCGGGCGCCGTGCCTGGCCCAGCCGCCTATGGCCGCGGCGGCGAACTGCCGACCGTCACCGATGCCAATGTCGTCCTCGGCTATCTGCCGGAAAATCTGCTCGGCGGCACCTTCAAGCTCGATCGCGACGCGGCCCGGCGCAGTGTGCAGACCGTCGCCGATGCGCTCGGCCTGTCGCTGATGGAAGCGGCGGCCGGCATCATCGCCATCGTCAATGAAACGATGTACGGCGCGCTGCGGCTGGTTTCGATCAGCCAGGGCTATGACCCGCGCGATTTCGCGCTGATGGCCTTTGGCGGCGCCGGGCCGCTGCACGGCAATGCCATGGGCACGCTAATGGGCAGCTGGCCGGTGATCATCCCGCCGTCGCCGGGCGTGCTCTGTGCCTATGGCGATGCGACGACGCGGTTGCGCGTCGATGCCCAGCGCAGCTTCAACACGCTGGTGACGCACACCGACGATGCCGAAGTGGCCGGCGTCATCGCCGAACTGTCGGCGCAGGTGACGGCGGAGCTGGAGGCGGAAGGCGTGCCCGCCGCCGACCAGACGCTGCAATGCGAAATCGATGTGCGCTATGCCGGCCAGGCCTTTGAAGTGCCGCTGACCATCGCGCCGGAAGCCGGCATCGCCGAACTGATGGCGCGCTTCGATGCCGAGCACAAACGCCTGTTCACCTTCAACCTCGGCGTGCCGCAGGAACTGGTCAACATCCGCGTCGTGGCGCTGGGCAAGGCGGCGAATGTCTCCGCCGAACGCATCGCGAAGGGCGACGGCAATCCGGCCGCGGCCAAGCTGCGCGACCATGAAGTGTGGATGGACGGCGCCGCCCGCCCGGCGGTGATCTATGACCGCGCCAAGCTGCGCGCCGGCGATCTGGTGCCCGGCCCCGCCGTCATCACCGAAATGGATTCCACCACGCTGGTCCATCTCGGCCACACCGCGCTTGTCGATGATTTCGGCAATCTGCTGATCAATCCGGCCTGAGGGGGAGGACGAAGATGCCCGCACAAATCATCGAGACCAACCCGGCCGCCTTTGCCCCGGTGAAGATCGACCCCGTCACGCTCGACATCGTCGAGAATGCGCTGCGCAATGCCCGTATCGAAATGGATGCGACGCTGGTGCGCACCGCCATGTCGCCCGGCATCCGCGAACAGGGCGATGCCTTTCCGCTGATCGCCAATCCGCGCGGCCAGATGATCGTCGGCCAGTTCGGCAGCTTCATCGACGGCTTCCTCAAGGGCTTTGACGGCACCATCGAGGAAGGCGACATGATCTTCCTCAGCGATCCCTATAGCTGCGAAGGCGCCATCAGCCATTCCAACGACTGGCTGGTGCTGCTGCCGGTCTATCGCGGCGGGCGGCTGGTGGCCTGGACGGCGATGTTCGGCCATCAGAGCGACATCGGCGGCAAGGTCGCCGGCTCCATGCCGATCGACGCCCGCGCCATCTTCGAAGAGGGCGTGCGCATCCCGCCGGTGAAGATCTATCGCCGCGGCGAGTATAATGAGGATCTGGTCAAGCTGGTCATGCACCAGACGCGCAAGCCCGACTGGTGCGCCGCCGATCTCAACGCGCTGATCGCCTCGTGCCGGGTGGCGGCGCGGCGCATCGACGAGATGTGCGCGCGCTTCGGCGACGATGTCGTGGTTGCCGCCATGGACGATCTGCTCGCCCGCAACCATCGCGCCATGAAGGCGCTGATCGCCGCGTCGGTGTCGACCGATGCGGTCAGCTTTTCGGATTATATCTGCGACGATGGCGTCGGCTTCGGCCCCTACAAGATCACCTGCTCGATGCAGCGGGTGGGCGACAAGGTGCTGCTCGATTTCACCGGCACCGATCCGCAGTCCGACGCCTCGATCAATTTCTATCTCAACGAGAACATGTTCAAGATGTTCTTCGGCATCTACATGATCATGGTCTTCGATCCGCAGATCATGTTCAACGACGGCTTCTATGACCTGATCGAGGTCAAGATCCCGCAAGGCTCGCTCTTGAAGCCCAATTATCCCGCCGCGCTGTCGGGCCGCACCCATGCGCTGGGCCGCATCTTCGACATTCTCGGCGGCCTGCTCGGCCAGCGCACGCCGGAATTCCTCTGCGCCGCCGGCTTCTCCTCCTCGCCGCACCTCATGTATTCCGGCCGCGACAATCGCCCCGGCAAGGGCGGCGACTGGTTCCAGCTGTTCCAGATCGGCTTCGGCGGCATCCCCGGCAAGCCATTCGGCGATGGCCCCGACGGGCACAGCCTGTGGCCGGGCTTCACCAACGTGCCCAATGAATTTCTGGAGCGCTATTTCCCGCTGCGCATCGAACGGTACGAGGCGCTGGCCGATACCGGCGGCGCCGGGCTCAACCGCGGCGGCAACGGCATCCTGATGTCGTATCGCTTCCTCAGCCCCGGCACCGTGTCGATCCATGACGACCGCTGGTTCACCTATCCCTGGGGCGTCAACGGCGGTGCCCCCGGCACCCGCGCGCGCAAGATCCTCGAAAAGCCCGATGGCACCCAGACCATCGTCGCCAACAAGCTCGACAGCCTCAGCGTCGAGGCCGATGACGTGCTGCACTTCATCACCTGGGGCGGTGGCGGCTGGGGCGACCCGCTGCAACGTGATCCGGCGCTGGTGGCCAAGGAAATCCGCCAGGGTCTGGTCAGCGTTGCCGGCGCCCGCGCCTATGGTGTCGTCATCGCCGCCGATGGCAGTGTCGATGCGGCGGCCACCGCGGCCCTGCGCGCCGAAATGGCGGCAGCGCCGAAGCCGGAGAGCGCATTGTTCAACTTCGGTGGCGATATCGAGGCGCTGCGCGCCGCCTGCCTCGCCGAAACCGGCCTGCCGGCGCCCCGGCCGCCGGTCTGGCACCACCCCCAAGCGATTGCCGCCGAATAATGACCTTTGCCGAGAACAATGGCCCGCTGAAGGGCATCCGCGTCGTCGAAATGGGCCAGCTGATCGCCGGCCCCTTCTGCGGGCAGTTGCTGGGCGACATGGGCGCCGAGATCATCAAGGTCGAGCCGCCGGGGCAGGGCGACCCGATGCGCGTCTGGGGCCGGGGCGATTTCCCGCTGTGGTGGGAAGTCGTCGCGCGCAACAAGAAGGCGGTCAGCGCCGATCTGCGCCAGCCGGAAGGTCAGGCGCTGGCCAAGGCGCTGATTGCCAAGGCCGATATCCTCATCGAGAATTTCCGCCCCGGCACGCTGGAAAAATGGGGCCTGTCGCCGGCGGCGCTGCACGCCGAAAACCCGCGCCTGATCATCGTCCGCGTGTCGGGCTATGGCCAGTCCGGGCCCTATTCCGACCGCGCCGGCTTCGGCGGCATCGGTGAGGCGATGGGTGGCTGGCGTGCCATCGTCGGCGATCCCGACCGGCCGGCCAGCCGCATGGGCGTGTCGATCGGTGACAGCCTGGCCGCCACCTATGGCTGCATGGGCGCGCTTGCCGCGCTGCGCCACCGCGACCAGACCGGCGAAGGCCAGGTTGTCGATTCCTCGCTCTATGAGGCGGTGCTGCAGGTGATGGAAAGCCTGGTGCCGGAATATGTCGCCTCGGGCTATGTCCGCCAGCGCTCCGGCTCCGTGCTGCCCGGCATCGCGCCGTCGAACGTCTATCCGACCAGCGATGGCGAATATCTGATCGGCGCCAATCAGGACACGGTGTTCGGCCGCCTGTGCACCGCCATGGGCCGGCCGGAGCTGGCGAAGGACCCGCGCTATGTCGACCATGTCTCGCGCGGCAAGCATCAGGTCGAGCTCGACGAACTGATCGCCGACTGGACCCGCACGCTGACCGTCGATGAACTGGAAGCGCTGATGATCGAACATGGCGTGCCGGCGGGCAAGCTCTATCGCCCGCAGGACATGCTCGATGACCCGCATTTCGCGGCGCGCGATGCCATCGTCTCGGTCCCGCACGAACGCTGGGGCACGCTGAAGATGCAGAATGTCTTCCCCAAGATGTCGAAGACGCAGGGCAGCGTCCGCCGCGCCGCGCCGCCGACGATCGGGTTCGACAATGATCAGGTCTATCGCGACGTGCTCGGCATGGATGCGGCGCAGCTGGCGGATCTGAAGGCGCGCAAGGTCATCTAGGCTGAATCGACATTCAAAGCTGAAGCGGCCTCCGGCGGCTGGGGCCGTAGGCCCCAGACCCCATTTCGCTTTCATCTGGCCTGAAAAGCCGCCTTTGGTGCCTTGCGGTAGCCAATAAATGGGGTCTGGGGCCTACGGCCCCAGCCGCCGGAGGCTCCGGTTTCTTCGCAATCAGCGTTCAGAACGGCTGAAATGCTGAATGTCGATACAGCCTAGAGTCGATTGCGTTAAAGCGAAGTCGGCACCGGCCCGCTCCCCCTCCCCTGAGCCGAAGGCGGCCGCAGGCCAACGGGAGGGGAGGCGTCAGTCCAGGCCGGCCAGCACCATGTTGACCAGGGCGGAATCGTCCCAGGTCAGCGATGGCTTGCCGATGCGGACGATGGTCAGGCCGGCCGACGGTACGACATAGACGCGCTGGGCGCCGGCGCCGTCGATAAAGACCACATCGTCGCGCGCGAATGGCGCCTTGGCCGGCACGGTCAGCGCCTGGCCGCGGCCATAGCCGCGCACCGGGGCGTGCGGGCTGCCGCGCCAGAAATTCATGCCGAAATTGGGGTTGAGCGGCGAGGGGGCGGTGATGGCCTGCACCCAATCGGCGGCGATCACCTGCTTGCCCGCAACCTTGCCCTGATTGCGGACCAGCTCGCCGACGCGCAGCCAGTCGCGGGCGCTGGCCTGCAGGCAGCAGAAATAATGCGGGTTGCCGTCGGGCCGGTCGAGCCACAGCGCTGCATCATCGGCGCCGATCTTCTGCCAAAGCACCGAAGACAGCCAGTCGGCATAGCGCTGGCCGACGGCGACGCCCAATGCCTGGCCGGCCAGCTGGGTCGAGACATTGGCATAGGCGAATTCGCTGCCCGGCGGCGTCACCAGCGCATAGGCCCTGGTCGCGGCGCGGATATCGGGTGCGAACATCAGCTGCGCCAGCGGCGAGGCGGGGCCGGGGGCGGCACCGGGCGGCGTGCCCAGCCCGCCGGTCATGCGCAGCAATTGTTCGATGGTGATACCCCCGCGCGGATCGCCCCGATATTCGGGCAGATAGCGGTCGAGCCGGTCGGCGAGCGCGATCCTGCCGGCTTTCAGCGCCGGGCCGAAGCTCAGCGCCAGCACCGCCTTGTGCATCGATGCGGTCGAAAAGCGCGAGGCCGGGGTGAAGCCCGGTGCATAATGTTCATGGACGATGCGGCCGTTGCGCGCGACGATCAGCGCAAAGCTGGTCTCGCCATCGGCATAGGCCTGGGCCGCCGCCAGTGCCGCCGCGGTGACGCCGCGGCTGGCGGTCGCAAAGGGCGCCCCCGGCTTGCCCCTGACCGTTTCGGCCGGGCTATAGGCCTCGGGGCTTTCGACGGCGCGGGCTTGCGGAATGGCGGTCATCCTGGCGATGATGGCGGCGGTGGCGGGATCGGCGGGCGGCGGATTTGGCGGCGGCGCCGGTTGCGCCGACGCGCTGCCAGCCAGCAGCAGCGCGGCAAGGAACAGCTTCACCCCTTTTCCTCCGGTGGCGAGAGGGTTTCCATCAAGGCGCGGGTATAGCGGGCGCGCTCGGCATCCAGCTCCGCCGCCAGCGCCGGGCCGGGCTGGTGATCGGCAACCGCGCCGGGGGCGATGATGCCATGGTCGGCGAGCAGCGCCTCCAGCACGCGCTGGCGATCCTTGACCACCCACAGCTCGCGGGCGAGCAGCAGCACGGTGGCGCCGAGATCGTCGAGCTGTTGCGGCCGCAGCATCTGGCCCTGGCGCGCCGCACGCGAGGCGGCAGCGCCGGCATCATAGTCGCTCATGCCGGCCGGGTTCCGGTGATCACCCAGGGGTAGGGCGCGCCGTTCAGCCCGCCTTCCGTCACATCGACAAAGCCGGCGTCGCGGGCGGCGGCGCTCCAGTCCAGCGTCGCCGCTTCGCGCCAATAGGGCTCGCCGCCGCGCTTCGCCATCCAGTCGGCCCGCCATTCGCCCAATTTGTCCATGGTGCGATAGGGGGTGACGTCGCTCATCAGCATCTGGCCGCCGGGTTCCAGCAGGCGGAACGCCTCGCGGAAGGTGGCGCGGATGGCAGCGGCGGGCATTTCGTGGAAGATGATATAGCTGGCGACGAGATCGAAGCTGGCGTCCGGCAGGCCGGTGGCTTCGGCGGTGCGCTGGTGCAGGTCCCAGGCCCAGCCATTGGCATTGGCGACGCGCAGCGCCTCCTTCAGCATCGGGATCGACAGGTCGAGGCCGGTGATGTGCGCGGCGGGGAAGGTTTCCTGCAGGGCGACGGTGAAATGCCCGGAACTGGTGCCCATTTCGCAGATGCGGGCATAATCCTGCCGCGGCAGCCGGCCGAGCACGGCGCGGCGCTGGGCGAAGATGTCACCGCCGAAATTGCGCGCCACATAGGTCTTGTGGATGAATTCGCTGTGCACATAGCCCATCTGGTCATGGCCATCCCAGCCGCCGGTGGTGCGATGGAACCAGACGCCGGGGTAATAGGCCGGCGCCACGAAATCATTGTGGATGGTCAGCCGCGCCGGGCCCTGCGCCTCCAGCGCGGCGAAGCGCGGGGCCAGCACATCGGCCATTTCGTCATAGGCATCACGCGCCACGCGGCCGTGCTGCACGCTGGCGAATTCGCCGATCAGGCTGTTCATGGCAAAGGCGCTGGAGCCGGAAAGCGCCTCGTGCATGGCGACATGCCGGTCGTCGAGATCGTCGGGCAGGCTGTCCGCCGTCACGCCGGCGGCGGCGAGATCGGCGTTCCAGCGCGCGGCGAGCGGCCGGGTGGCGATGGTCAGTTCCACCATGAAATCCATGGCGGCGCGTCCGGTCTGGCGCATGGTGGCGGGCATGTCAGCGCTCCTTCATTCGGCAGGGACAGGGGTGGCAGCGGGAACCGGGTCGAGCCGGAACAGCAACAGCGGGATGACCGACAGCGCATAGAGCAGGCCGGGCAGCACGGCGACACCGATATAGATGCCGGTCAGCGCCTCCGCCGGCTGCGGCACCGATTTGCCCAGCGACGGCTGGAAATGGAAATATTGCAGGATCAGGCCGATGAGCAGCGGTCCCAGCGCCATCGAGGCCTTTTCGACAAAGGAATAGGCGCCGGCGTACACCCCCTCGCGGCGCACGCCGGAGCGCTGGCAATCGGCATCGATGGCATCGGGCAGCAGCGACTGCCCCATCAGCAGCAGCCCGCCCGAGAAGATCCCCGAACAGAAGCCGCGCAGCAGGATCAGCGGCAGCGGCTCGCCGGCGCCGGCAAGCAGCCAGCTCGACGTCAGACAGGTGAACAACAGGCAGGCGGCGATATAGAGGTTGCGCTTCGAAAAGCGCCGGCCGAGTCGCACCCACACCGGCATGAAGGCGATGGTGGCGATGGTCGAGCAGGTGACATAGAGGCCGACGGTCGATTCCGGCTGTTCGAGGACATTCTTCATCAGGAACAGGATGGAGGCGGTCAGGCTGGCGAGGCCGACGAGCTGGAAGATCTTGGCATAGATGATCAGCATGAACGGCTTGTTCTGGAAGACGACGGCAAAGCGCTTCAGCCCCACGGCCTGGGCGCCGCCGGCGACCTGCCGGGTGCGCCGCGCCGCCAGGAACGCCGACAGCATGGCTGCCAGCACGACCCCGGCGAGGATGAGGCCGACACCGCCGAACCCGACCCGGCCGCCACCGAGCTTCGTCGCCGTCTGCGGGGCCAGGCCGGTGATCAGCCCGCCGATCGAGACAAAGGCGATGCGCCACGACATGATGCTGGTCCGCTCGGTCGGCAGGTCGGTCATTTCCGCCGGCATCGCCATATAGGGCACGTTGAACAGCGTGTAGCCGAGCGCGATGACGATGAGGCTGCCCAAAATCCACACCGGCAGCATGGCATCGAACGCCGCCGGCGGGTTGAAGACCAGCGCGACGCCCAGCGCCGAGACAAAGGCGCCGGCGAGCAGGAAGGGCGCGCGCCGCCCCATGCGGCCCTGCCAGCCATCGCTGATGCTGCCGAGGATGGGGGCGGCCACCGCGTCGATCAGCTTGGCGCCGAACAGCAGCGAGCCGGCCAGTGCCGGGGCGAGGCCGAGCACACTGGTCATGAAGAACAGCAGCAGCAGCGAATTGATGGTGAGCACGGTGACCGTGCCGATGGAGCCGGCGCCCCAGGCGGCCTTCAGGCCCATGCTCAGTTGATGATTGCTGGTCCCCATATGGGCATCATGCACTGACGGGGGGCCGCCCCGCCAGTGCTGCGACATTTGACCGTCATGCGGATAGATGGCTCAGCCCAGCCAGCCCGCGGTCTGGGCCAGCAGCCACAGGCCGAGGCCGAGGAAGATCAGCGCCGCGATGACATGCACGGTGCGCAGCGGCACCCGCTCCACCAGCTTCTGCCCCAGGAACACCGCCGGCACATTGGCCAGCATCATGCCGAGCGTGGTGCCGATGGTGACGGCCAGCACGTCGTGGAAGCGCGCGCCCAGCGCCACGGTAGCGATCTGTGTCTTGTCGCCGATCTCGACGATGAAAAAGGCGATGGCGGTGGTCAGGAAGGCGCCATGGCGGCTGGGCCGGTCGGCGCGGTCGTCGGGTTTGTCGGGGATCAGTGTCCACAGCCCCATGGCGAGGAAGGAGGCGGCGACAAGGTAGCGAAAGGCCGGGCCATCGAACCAGCCGGCGAGCGCGACGCCGGCCCAGGCGGCCAGCGCGTGATTGGCCAGCGTTGCCACCAATATGCCCGCCACCACCGGCCAGGGCCGGCGAAAGCGCGTCGCCAGCACGATGGCGAGCAGCTGGGTCTTGTCGCCCATTTCGGCGAGCGCCACGACGCCGCTGGCGGTGCCGAGCGCGGTCAGGAATTCGGTCATCATCCACTCCAGGGCCAGGCTGCGGTACGGACAACGCAAGGCCACCGCCCGGCCATGGGGGCGCCCTTGCGTCATCGGTCTCGCCGCCAGGACCGCAACAGCGATCCGGTTCCGCGCGCCATGGCCCTGTGGACCAAGCATGTTGACACGCGATGCCGCTGGGGTGCGGCCGGCTACTCCCCGGGTGACAGGCCGGCAGATAGGCCGGGCGCTGGCGGCTTGCAATAGGGGCTTGCGCGGGGGCTGCGACTGGCGCAACGCAAGCGCCATGATGTCGCCGTTGCTTGTTGCGCTCGCCGTGGCTGCCGCCCCGGCCAATCCCGATGTGCCAAAGCCCGACGTGGTCGTGATTCCGCCGGCCAGTATCGACAACAGCCTGGAAATCAGCGGCGATCCGCTCGCGGCCGAACAGCAGCGCAGCCGCTTGTTCGTCGCCGTCCGCATCAACGACACCGGGCCCTATCGCTTCCTCGTCGACAGCGGCGCCGATCGTTCGGTGATCGCGCAAAGCCTTGCCGACCGTCTGCCGATGCCCGCCGGGCCCATCGTCAAGCTGCAGGGCATGGCCGGCACTGCCCGGGTCCGCACCGTCGTGCTCGATCGCCTGACCATCGGCAGCAGCACCATTGCCGGCATCACCGCGCCGGTGCTGATGGCGCGCGACCTAGGCGCGGAAGGGCTGATCGGCATCGATGCGCTCGCCGACCAGCGGCTGCTGCTCGATTTCGACAAGAAGACCATCACCGTGCAGGATTCGCGCATCGCCCTGCCGACGGTCGATGGCGAGATCGTCGTCACCGCCCGCCGCCGCAAGGGCCAGCTGATCCTCACCCAGGCCAGCGTCGCCAGCACCAGGATCAGCGCCGTCATCGATACCGGCTCCGAAGTCACGCTCGGCAACATGGCGCTGATGCGCCGCTATCTCGGCCGCCGCAGCATCGAAACACTGAAGACGACCCAGTTGATCAGCGTCACCGGCCAGTCACTGACCGCCCATGTCGCCACCCTGTCGGATGTGCGCATCGGCGGCATCACCCTCAACAATGTCACCATCGCCTTTGCCGATGCGCCGCCGTTCGCGCTGTTCGGTATCGACAAGGAACCGTCGATGTTCCTCGGCTCCGACCTTTTGAAATCCTTCCGCCGCGTCGCGCTGGACTTCCGGCATCGGAAGGTGCGCTTCGTGCTGCGGCGTTGAAGTTGGGCCTCCGGCGGTTGGGGCCTTAGGGTCCGGACTCATAAATTACAGGGGTCGTCACGCGGTCAGCAAGCCCGGCAGGCGTGAGCGATTGCAGCCAGATAGCATCGCTATCTGGCAAATGAGCGAGCGCTCTGC
>NKIQ01000040.1 GCA_002256005.1 Alphaproteobacteria bacterium PA4
GATGGACGGCGCGACGCTGGTCGCTCTGACGGTGAAGGCGCGATGATGGCGACCCTGGCCCCCTGGTGGCGCGAGCGCAGCCAGCGCGAGCAGCTGTTGCTCGCCATCATGGCGGCGTTGCTGCTGATCGTCGGCCTGTGGCTGGGCGTGCTGCGGCCGCTGGCGGCGGCGCGCGATGCGGCGGCCGAGCGGCTGGCGCTGGCCGAAACAGAATTGGGCGATGTGCGGGCGATGGCCGAGCCGTTGCGCCGGGCCGAGGCGCTGGCGCGGCCGCAGGCGCAGACGCCGCTGATCGAACAGGTGCGCCGCCGCATCGCCGAGGCCGGGCTGACGGCGGAGCGGGTCGAGGCGGCGGGCGACGGCGTCGCCGTGCGCATCGCCGCAGTGAAGCCGGTGGCGATCCTGCGCTGGCTGGCCCAGGCCGAAGGCGTTGACGGCATGGTGGTCGAGCAGCTGCAGATCAGCCGCAACAGCGACGATACGCTGGCGGTCGAACTGGCGCTGGGGCGGCGGGCGTGATGCGGCGCGGGCTGCTGTTTGTCGGCGTGCTGGCGCTGGCGCTGCTCGCCCTGCTGCCGCTGCGCTGGGTGCTGGCGGCGACGCCGGTCACGGCGCGCAGCGTGTCGGGCAGTCTGTGGTCGGGTCGGCTGGCCGCGGCGGTGCTGCCCGGCCTGCCCATCGGCGACGTCGCGGTCGGCCTGTCGCCGCTTGGCCTGTTCAGCGGCGCGGCGCGGTTCATCGTCGATGGCGACACGATCGACGGCGCCGTGCTGCTGCGCCGCGGCGGTCGCGGCATCGAGCATGTGACGGGGCGGCTGACACCCGGACGACTGGCGGGCCTGCCGGTGGCGGCGGTCGATCTTGCCGATGTCAGCGCCGGCTTTGCCGCCGGCGCCTGCACCCGCGCCATGGGCCAGGTCAATCTGCTGCCGGCCGGGCCCTTGCAGGCGGCGGGTGCGCTGTCGGGCACGCCGCGCTGTGATGGCGCGGCGCTGCTGCTGCCGTTGACCTCGGCGCGCGCCAGGCTCGATCTGCGCATCCTTGCCGATGGGCATTACACCGCCGCGCTGGCGTTGACCGGCATCGGCGAGGCCGAGCGCGCCGGGCTGCTCGCCAGTGGCTTTCAGGCGACGCCCGACGGGCTGGCGCTGACCGTGACGGGACAATTCTGATGTGGCTTGCCCCCTTGCTGCTGCTCGCCGCCGCGACAGCGATTCTGCCGCTCGCTGAACTGCCGCCGCAGGTGCTGCCGCCGAAAAGCTGCGCGATGTTCCTCTGGGATCGCGCCAGCCAGCGCCGCATCGCCATGCTGACCGCCGAACCCGGCACGCTGCGCATCGCGCGCGACGGCGTGCAGACACTGCCGCAAACCGGCGGTGACGGCGAACCGGTGCTCGGCTTCCGGCCGCATGCCGCCTATGGCAGCGGGCCGGCCCGAATCGAGGTGACGCTGACCATCACCGCCAATGATGCCGGTGTCGGCGGCGCCGTCATCCGCGAAGGCAGCCTGACCGTCATGCTTGCCGATGGCAGCGCGCTGGTCACCCCGGTGGCGGGCCTGATCGGCTGCAATCCTTAAACGGATTTAACGTACCGCCTGGCGCCGGATTTCCGGGGCCACGCTGGGCCTGTCACATTCCTGTCACCAGACTGTAAGCCCGGTGTCACCGGAATCGCAAACGCCTGTCACACGCCTGCTCTACCTCGCCGCATGTGGGGCGCAGCGTGATTCAACGCGCCTGTAGGACAACCGGCAACAAGCCGGATGCGTTTTTCGGGAGACAGGCAATGACCAAGTCCAATCGCAATCGCGCGCTGCTGATCAGCGCCTCGATGGCCGTGCTGACGGCGTGCAGCGGCGCCAATGACATCGCGTCGCCCGGCACCGGCGGCAACATCACCATCAACAATCCGGCGCCGACGCCCACACCGACGCCGACTCCCACCCCGACACCGACGCTGGTCACCCCGGCCAGCGGCTGCCCGACCATCGCCGATCCGCAGGGCCTGCGCGATGACGGCACCATCGCCGGCCCCACCGGCACCTGGCGCATCTGCAGCCTGCCGGCCCGCATCAACCGCAGCATCACCCTGCCCAAGATCCGCGGCCTGGTTTACCAGCTGCCCGGCCGTGTCGATGTCGGCACCGATGGCGGCCCGACCGCGTCGTCGGCCGACACCAATGTCACGCTGACCATCGAACCCGGCGTCATCGTCTATGGCGGCACCGGCGTATCGTGGCTGGCCGTCAACCGCGGCAACCGCATCAACGCCGTCGGCACCGCCACGTCGCCGATCATCTTCACCAGCCGTGACAATATCCTTGGTCTCAACACCGACAATTCGTCGGGCCAATGGGGCGGCGTCGTGCTGATGGGCCGCGCCCAGGTCACCGATTGCCAGAACAGCGGCGCCACGCCGGGCACCGTTGCCTGCGAACGCCAGACCGAAGGCGCCGTCGATCCGGCGCTGTTCGGTGGTGCCACCAACACCGACAACAGCGGCACGATGCGGTACGTGCAGATCCGCTTCTCGGGCTATGTGCTGTCGGCCAACACCGAATTGCAGGCACTGACCACGGAAGGCACCGGCAGCGGCACCACGCTCAACAACATCATGTCGTTCAACAGCTCGGATGACGCCATGGAGTTCTTCGGCGGCCGGGTGAACGCCAAATATCTGGTGATGGTCGGCGCAGAGGACGACAATCTCGATACCGACACCGGCATCAAGGCGAACTTCCAGTACGTTATCGCCATCCAGCGCTCGGGCGTCGGCGACACGATGATCGAAGCCGATTCGGACAATGCCTTCGACGGCAACCTGCCGCGCCAGAACACCACCGTGTCCAACTTCACCTTCATCCGCCGCAACGCCGACAGCTCGATCGGCGCCGTGCTGCTGCGCGGTGGCACCGATTATTCGCTGCTGAACGGCAGCATCGTGTCGCCGGGCCTTGTCTGCCTGCGCATCAGCCGCACCCAGACGGCATCGACCACCGCCGATTCGGCAATCGATGAAGTCGGCGCACCGGTGTTCCGTTCGGTGCAGATGCAGTGCGGCACCAAATATCAGGGCGCCAATGGCGTGACGGACGCGCAGGTCACCGCGATCTTCGGTTCGGGCAGCAACAACAACAATGACGCCTATACGCCGACGCTGACCGGCGGCTTCATCAACGGCGCCACCGAAGCGGCGGTGCCGGCCTTCAACGCCAACACGGTCAACAGCTTCCTCGACACCACAACCTATATCGGTGCGGTCAAGGATGCGGCCGACACCTGGTATCAGAACTGGACCTGCAATTCGGCCACCGCCACCTTCGGCGGCAGCGGCGGCCTCTGCACCTCGCTTCCGACCACCTGAGACATAGGCACGGCTCGGGACGGGGCAGGGCCAACCGGCGCTGTCCCGTCCTTTGCGTAGAGGATAAAGGGACGTTCCATGTCGAAGTCGTTGGGGTCGAAATCGTTCGCGCTGGCCAACCTGCTGCTGCTGTCCACCGCTCTGGTCACGCCGTCGCTGGCCCGGGCCCAGGCGGCAGCGCCCGCGCCCGCGCCGGAAGCTCCCGCCGCTGCCCCGCCGGCGGCTGACGCTGCACCGGCCAGCGAAGAACCGGTCGATGTCTCGATTCCCGGCGCTGCCCAGCCCGGCGAGATCGTCATCACCGGCACCCGCTCCCGGCGTGACATCACCCGCACCGCCGCGCAGGTCGTTTCCGTGCTGTCCTCGGCCGATATCGCCCGCACTGGTGAAGGCAATATCGCCGGCGCGCTGGGCCGCGTCACCGGCCTCAGCGTCGTCGGCAACGGCTTTGTC
Source organism: Alphaproteobacteria bacterium PA4 (assembly GCA_002256005.1). Taxonomy (GTDB): domain Bacteria; phylum Pseudomonadota; class Alphaproteobacteria; order Sphingomonadales; family Sphingomonadaceae; genus Sandarakinorhabdus. Next base: position 3,820 of record NKIQ01000040.1, read on the forward strand.
TATGTCCGCGGCCTCGGCGATCGTTATTCGCTCGCCATGCTCAACGGCTCGCCGCTGCCCAGCCCGGAACCGCTGAAGCGCGTCGTGCCGCTCGATCTGTTCCCGACCGAGGTCATCGCCTCGTCGCTGGTGCAGAAATCCTATTCGGTGAACTTCCCCGGCGAATTCGGCGGCGGCGTCATCAACCTGACCACCCGCGCCGTGCCGCGTGACGCGTTCCTCAGCATCGGCGGCGATTTCGGCGGCAACACCGTCACAACCGATCAGCTCGGCTATACCTATTACGGCAGTTCCAGCGACTGGACCGGCTTCGACAATGGCAGCCGCAACACGCCGCCGGCGCTGGCCAACTTCCTCGCCAGCGGCCAGCGCCTGTCGGAAGGCAAGGTCGATTCCCAGGCCATCGCCGGCCAGCTGGTCAATTTCAACAACAGCATCGTCCAGCGCAACCGCCACATCCCGGCGAACTGGGGCGTCAAGATTTCCGGCGGCAAGTCCCAGGAAGTCGGTGACGATGCCGTGCTCGGCGTCATCGCCAATTTCGGCTTTTCGACGCGCTGGCGTACCCGCGACATCCTGCAACAGGTGCCGTCCACCGCCGATCTGTCGCAGCTCGCCAGCAATTTCGAGCGCGTGTCGACCGACAGTCGCATCGTCGTCAACGGCCTGATCGGCGCCTCGCTGGAATTCGGCGAGAACAAGCTGCGCTGGACCAACCTCTATATCCGCGACACGCTCAAGCAGGCGCGCATCGGCGTCGGCCAGCGCCCGGCCAGCACCAATGATTTCGATTTCCAGCAGCAGAACACCGCCTGGTTCGAACGCCAGCTGTTCGACAGCCAGCTGGTCGGCGAATTCCAGCTGAAGGATGGCCTGCACCTCGATGCCCGCGGTGGCTATGCCAACACCCGCCGCGAAGCGCCGAACGAGTTCTTCTTCGAATACACCAAGACCAATCTGGTCGGTGACCCGTACGGCCAATATTTCATCAACCGGCTCAACAACGGCCAGCGCGGCAACGCCACCGTCAGCTATTCGACGCTGGACGAAGACCTGTGGTCGGGCGGGCTCGACCTGTCGTGGAAGGCCCTGCCGACGCTGACGGCCACCATCGGCTATGCCTATTCGAACACCCAGCGCTTTACCGAGCGCCGCGAATTCCAGTTCTCGGCGCCGACGACCTTCCCGTCGGGCGTCGCCATGTTCCGGCCGGATTATCTGCTGCAACCGTCGGTGATCAATTTCTACGGCATCAACCTCGTCGATACCAACGAAGCCAACCCGGTCTTCGACGCCAGCCTGGTCACCCATGCCGGCTATGCCCAGATCCAGGCCGATCTGACCGACACGCTCAGCCTCAACACCGGCGTGCGTTTCGAAACCGCCAAGCAGATCGTGACGCCGGTGCAGGTCTTCACCACGCCGATCGCGTCGCTGGCCGGCACCAATCTGAAGAACGATTATTTCCTGCCGGCGGCGACGCTGACCTGGAAATTCCGCGACGACATGCAGCTGCGCTTCAACGCGTCGAAGACGCTGGCGCGCCCGCAGTTCCGCGAGCTGATCTACCAGCTCTATTATGATCCGGATGCCAACCGCAATTTTCGCGGCAACCCGCTGCTCGTCGACAGCCAGCTCTACAACGCCGAAGCGCGCTACGAATGGTATTTCGCCAAGGACCAGAAGCTGGCCGCCGCCGGCTTCTTCAAGCGCATCAACAAGCCGATCGAATCCTCGGTCGGCGCGCTCGGCGAAAACGACACGGTCACCAGCTTCGCCAACGCGCCCTCTGCCAATCTTTACGGCGTCGAACTGGAAGGCCAGAAATATTTCGACCTGAGCGGCGTGTCGGATTCGAACTTTTTCGCCTCGCGTCGCGCCGTGCTGATCGCTAATTACACCTGGACGCAGTCGCGGCTGAAGGTCGGCCCGGACGATACGGTGGCGCTGTTCGCCTCCTCGGTGACCAAGGCCAGCGACCTGTTCCGCGACGGCAGCCCGTTGACTGGCCAGTCGGACCATCTCGTCAACATCCAGATCGGCCTCGAAGACCAGGATCGCCTGTCGCAACAGACCATCCTCTTCTCCTATGCCAGCAAGCGCGTCACCAGCCGCGGTCTCGCCGGCCAGCCCGATATCGTCGAGGAACCCGGCATCCAGCTCGATTTCGTCGCTCGCCAGGGCCTGAAACTGGCCGGCAAGGAGGCCGAGCTGAAGCTGGAAGTCCGCAACATCACCGGCACCAAGTACAAGGAATATCAGCAGTCGGGCGACAACATCGTCTATTTCAACCTCTACAAGCTGGGCACCACCGCCTCGCTGGGGCTGAAACTCGACTTCTAAGGTTTGGGCTGGCCGCAACGGAAAGGCGCCGGGGTCGGTTTGACTCCGGCGCCTTTTTTTGCCTCCGGCGGCTGGGGCCTTGGGCCCCAGACCCCATTTACTGGGGCGCCGCATTTGATGAGAGTGCACAGCCAATGATCGGGGCCTGAGGCCCCAGCCGCCGGAGGCTCTTCCAAACCCTACTTCGGCGAGCGCTTCGCCAGGATGCGCTGCAGCGTGCGCCGGTGCATCTTCAGCCGGCGGGCGGGTTCGGAGACGTTGCGATCGCACAGTTCATAGACGCGCTGGATATGTTCCCAGCGCACGCGATCGGCGGACATCGGTTCCGGCGGCGCTTCCGGCCGGGCGCCGGCATCGGCGCTGAGGGCGCGGACGATGTCCTCGGGGTCGGCGGGCTTGGCGAGATAATCGACGGCGCCGGCCTTCACCGCGGCGACGGCGGTGGCGAGATTGCCATAGCCGGTCAGCATGACGATGCGGCAATCGGTGTTCATGGCGCGCATTTCGGCGACGAGGTCGAGGCCGTTGCCGTCCTCCAGCCGCATGTCGACGACGGCATGGCTGGGTTTCAGCCGGGCGGCCTCGACCCGGGCTTCGCCGATGCTGCCGACGGCGGTGACGGCAAAGCCGCGGCGGCTGAGCATCACTTGCAGGCGTTGCCGGAACGGCGCGTCGTCATCGACGAGCAGCAGCGGCATCAGCGGGGCTTCGGTTTCGGGCGAGCTTGCCATCATTTGTCCTCTTCAATGGCTTCAATATGCGCGCGCGGCCAGCGCACGTCCACCTGGGCGCCGCCTTCGGCGCGATTGCGGAACTGGAGTCGGCCGCCGGTGCGCTCGATCAGCGTGGTGGCGATGAAAATGCCGAGGCCGGTGCCGCCCGACCCGGAGTGCGAGGGGCCGAGATCGGGCTCGCCGAGATGCGGCAGCACATCGGCAGGAAAGCCGCTGCCATCGTCGAGCACGCTGATCGCGACATCGCCGCCGCTGCTGCTGGCGCGCAGGTCGACGGCGGAGCCGGCGTGGCGCACGGCATTGGCGACGAGGTTCTGCAGGCCATGCAGCAGTTCCGGCGAGCGGCGCACCTGGGGTTGCGGCGCCGACGCGTCGATGCGGATCGGCACGCGTGCCGGGGCGACGCTGTTGGCAACCTCGTAGAGCAGCACGTCGAGGCCGAGCATGGCATAGGGGTCTTCTGCCTCGGCGCGCTTGGCGATGCGGACGAGGATGTTGCGGCTGCGCGCGGCTTCGGAGGCGAGCAGGCGGATATCGTCGCCGAATTCGGGGTCGTCGCCCAGCGCCTCGTTGAGGCTGTGGGCGATGAGGCGGATGGTGCCGAGCGGCCCGCCGAGTTCGTGCGCGGCGGCGGCGGCAAGGCTGCCCAGCGCCGACATCTTGGCCTCACGCGTCAGCGCCGCATCGGTGGCGACCAGCGCCCGGGCGCGGTCGCGCGCCTCGGCGGAGACAAGATAGAGGTAGATGGCGAGGAAACCGATGGCCAGCGCCAGCGAGATGGCGACGCCGAAGCGATAGATGGCGGGAAACACCGGCGGCTGGCCATGTTCCCAGGGCAGCGGCGCCGCCCAGAACCACAGGATGACCAGCATGACGCCGGCCAGCGCGCCGAGCATGATCATCGCGCGCGACGGCAGCAGCGTGGCGGCAATGGTCACCGGCACGATCAGCAGGATGGCGAAGGGATTGGCCAGCCCGCCGGTCAGGAACAGCAGCAGCCCGGCCTGCAGCAGGTCGAAGGTCAGGTGCAGGGTCAGGTCATTGCCCTGCATGCGGGCGTTGCGGCCATGCAGGGTCATCAGGCCGAAGTTGAGCACGGCCGAGGCCAGCACGGCGGCGATCAGTGACGGCCACTGCAAGGGATAATGCATGACCAGGCCGACGATGACCAGCGTCACCGCCTGGCCGAAAATCGCGATCCAGCGCAGTGTCGCCAGCGTGCGCACGCGCACGCCGGGGCGATCAAAGGCGCTCTGGGCAATCGATGGCCGTTCCATCACCATGGTCTTAGGCGCGATGACCCGCGCCTGCCATGCGACAAAGCGGCAAGCGATTTATAGCGAGGGTCCTTGTGCCGGGCGCGGCTTCTGCGCCGGAATGTCCTTCATCAGCCGGGCAATGGCGGCGTTGCGCGGATCATTGGTGGCGGCGGCGCGCGCGGTGGTGCCGGTGCTGTCGGCGATGTCGGGACTGGCGCCGGCATCGAGCAGCAGCTTGGCGGTGGCGGCATCGCGATTGGCGACGGCGAGGTGCAGCGCCGTTTCGCCGAGCTGGTTCTGCAGATTGGTCTGCGCCTTGACGAGGCCGAGGATGCGCACCCCTTCCGTCCAGCGCGCGCCGGCAGCGAGGATCAGCGGCGTGTTGTTCTCGCGGTCGCGAACATTGGCATTGGCCTGTTTCTGCAACAGAAAGGCGAGGCCGTTCACATCCTGGCGCTTGACGACGATGTGCAGCGCGGTTTCGCCGGTGCCGGAATCGCGGGTGTTGACCAGCGTGTTGCCGGGCTTGTTGAGCAATTCCTGCGCCTTGCCCAGTTCATTGTCGCGGATCGCCTTCAGAAAGTTGAAGGCATCCGAAAACTGCGCCGCCGCCGGTGCTGGCAGTGCGACGAGCAGCACCGGCGTTGCCGCCAGCGCGAGCCTGAGCAGGGCCGAACGCCACAGCGAGCTGTCCATCATCGACAAGGTGCAGACTCCATCCTATTTCAGCGTGATGCCATCGCATAATCCCGACAACCGCCAATGAACAGCACTCCCGTGCCGCCACAGCGTCGTCGCCCGACCTTGTGGATCGTCTTCGCGCTGACGCTGCTGCTGGCCGGCTTGCTCGGCTGGCTGCGCTTCACGGCGCCACCGCCCGGCAACATGGCCGGATCGAGCCTGGGCGGCGCCTTTGCGCTGATCGACCAGGACGGCAGGCCGGTGACCGACAGGGACTTTGCCGGCAGATATCGCCTGATGTACTTCGGCTATACCTATTGCCCCGATGTCTGCCCGACCGATGTCGGGCTGATCGCGCGCGGCCTGAAGGCCTATGAGGCGCAGCAGCCGGCGCGGGCGGCGCGCGTGCAGCCGATCTTCATCACGGTCGATCCGGCGCGCGACACGCCCGCCGCGCTGAAAAGCTTTGTCGCGGCCTTTCACCCGCGGCTGATCGGGCTGACCGGCAGCCCGACGGCGATCGAGGCGGTGAAAAAGGCCTATGGCATCTATGCCAAGCGCGTCGAAACCAGCGATCCGCAGAACTATCTGATGGATCATTTCGCCGTCATCTATCTGTTCGGCCCCGATGGCCGGGCCATCGCCTTTCTGCCGCACGGCAGCACGGCCGCCGAGGTGACGGCGATGCTGGATACGCATGTCCGATAGGCCATTCTGGGAGACGGTGCCGCTCGCGCGCATGAGCCGGGCGCAATGGGAAAGCCTGTGCGACGGCTGCGGCAAATGCTGCGTCCACAAGCTGGAGGACGAGGAAACCGGCGAGGTTTTCCCCACCAATGTCGCCTGCCGGCTGCTCGATCCGCGCACCGCGCAGTGCAAGGACTATCCCAACCGCAAGGCGCATGTGCCGGAATGCGTGCGGCTGACGCCCGCCAAGCTCGACACCATCGAATGGCTGCCGGCGTCCTGCGCCTATGTCCGCGTGCACCGCGGGCAGGGCCTGGCCGATTGGCACCCGCTGGTCAGCGGCGACCCGCAATCGGTGCACCGCGCCGGCATTTCGGTGCGCGGCAAGACGGTCAGCGAGGATGACGTCGGCGACCTGGAGCAATTCATCATCGAGGGCGAATTGTGAGCCTGTTCGGCCGCGCCGCGCTGCCGGCGGCGGTGCGGGTGGCCGGCCGCGAACTGCCGGTGATCGCCGAGCGCCGCGCCGGCGCGCGCGGCATCCGCCTGCGCGCCGATCCTGTGCAGGGCGCGGTGCGCATCAGCCTGCCGGCGCGCGGTGGGGTGGCCGAGGCGGTGGCGCTGATCGCCGGCCATCAGGCCTGGCTGGCCGAACAGGTCAGTCGCTGGCCGCGCCCGCGGCCCTTTGCCCCCGGCGCGCTGATTCCGTTCGATGGCGCGGAGCTGCGCATCGACTGGGCCGAGACGCATCCGCGCACGCCCCGGCTGACGCAAGATGCCCTCAGCGTCGGCGGTCCGCTCGTATCGCTGCCGGCGCGGGTGCAACGCTGGCTGGGCGCCACGGCGCTGGCCGATCTCTCCGCCGCCACCCATGAAATTGCCGCCGACATCGGCAAGTCCGTCGCCGCGGTCGGCATCGGCGACCCGCGCGGTCGCTGGGGCAGCTGCATCCAGGACAAGGCCGGCGGCCGCATCCGCTACAGCTGGCGGCTGATCCTGGCGCCCGCTGCCGTGCGCCGCCACATCGTCGCGCATGAGGTGGCGCATCTCGTCCACGCCAATCACGGCCCCGATTTCTACGCATTGCTGGCGCGGCTTGACGGCAACCAGGCGATGTCGCGAACCTGGCTGAAACGCCATGGCGCCGCCCTGCATTGGGTGGGGCGCAGCGAGGCTTGACGCCGCCGCCAGCCGGGCGCATCCCGCCAGAAAAATCGCCTTGGGAGTGTTCGACCATGAAGATGCTGAAGGTTTCGCTGCTGGCGCTGGCCGTGGCGCAGATGCCGGTCGTGGCGCAGGCCGCTGACGCGCCGCCGACCGCGGCCGAGGCCGATCGCTTCATCGCCGATGCCGAAACGACGTTGCAGACCTATATCGAATATGCGTCGCGCGTCGCCTGGGTGAACGCCACCTACATCACCGATGATACCGATGCGCTGAATGCCCGCGCCGGCGCCGAAGGCACGCTGCTGACCGTCAAGCTGGCAAAGGACGCCGCCCGCTTCAACGCCACGCCGGGCCTCAGCTACGACACCCGCCGCAAGCTCGATTTCCTGAAGCAGGGCATCGTGCTGCCGGCGCCCGCCACCCCCGGCGCCGCCGAGGAACTGAACACCATCGCCACCCGCCTGCAGTCGACCTATGGCAAGGGCAAGGGCACATTCCAGGGCAAGGAAACCGGCGGCAACGACCTGGAAGCGCTGATGGGCACGACGCGCGATCCCAAGTTGACCGCCGAAATGTGGGAAAGCTGGCACAAGGTCGGCCGGCCGATGAAGGCGGACTATGTCCGCATGGTCGAGATCGCCAACGCCGGCGCCCGCGAACTCGGCTTTGCCGATACCGGCGCGATGTGGCGTTCGGGCTATGACATGCCGGCCGATGATTTCGCCAAATTGATCGACACGGTGCTGGCCGAGGTCAACCCGCTGTTCGTCGACCTGCACTGCTACACCCGCACCAAGCTCAACGAGAAATACGGCGATGCCGTGCAGCCGAAGACCGGGCCCATCCGTGCCGATCTGCTCGGCAACATGTGGGCGCAGGACTGGAGCGAAATCTATGACGTCGTCGCCCCCAAGGGCGCCGGCGACATCGGCTATGATGTCGGCGAGCTGCTGAAGGCCAAGGGCTATGACGCGGTGAAGATGGTGCGCACCGGCGAGGCCTTCTACTCCTCGCTGGGCTTTGCGCCGTTGCCCGATACCTTCTGGACGCGCTCGATGATCACCAAGCCGGCCGATCGCGAAGTGGTCTGCCATGCCAGCGCCTGGGACGTCGACAACAAGGACGATCTGCGCATCAAGATGTGCACCAAGGTCAACTCCTCGGACTTCGTCACCATCCATCACGAGCTGGGGCATAATTATTACCAGCGCGCCTACAACACCCAGCCCCTGCTCTACATGAGCAGCGCCAACGACGGTTTCCACGAAGCCATCGGCGATTTCGCGGCGCTGTCGGTGACGCCGGACTATCTGGTGAAGATCGGGCTGCTCGATGCCGCGAAGGTGCCCGATCCGTCGAAGGACATCGGCCTGCTGCTGCGCCAGGCCATGGAAAAGGTGCCGGGCATGCCATGGACGGCGCTGGTCGACAAATGGCGCTGGGGCGTCTTTTCGGGGGCGACGCCGCCGACCGCCTATAACAAGGCGTGGACGGACCTGCGGCTGAAGTATCAGGGCATCGTGCCGCCGGTGGCACGCAGCGAAGCCGACTTCGACCCCGGCGCCAAATATCACATCCCCGGCAACACGCCCTACGCCCGCTATTTCCTCGCCCGCGTGCTGCAATTCCAATTCTATCAGGCCGCCTGCCAGCAGGCCGGCTGGACCGGGCCGCTGCACCGCTGCTCGATCTATGGCGACAAGGCGGTCGGCGCGAAGCTCAACGCCATGCTGGCGATGGGCGCGTCGAAGCCCTGGCCGGAAGCGCTCGCCGCCTTCACCGGCACCCGCCAGATCAGCGGCAAGGCGATGCTCGCCTATTTCGCGCCGCTGCAGGCGTGGCTGAAGAAAGAGAACAAGGGGCAGCAGTGCGGCTGGGGGTCGGTGAAGCTTTAGGGCTTGCCGCCGGCGGCTGGGGCCTGAGGCCCCGGCCCCCCGTTGGTTGCCGCTACGCATTACCCCCATGCGACACATTTGACTTTGAACTCGCGCGCCGAAAGGCCTAGCCGCTAGGCCAAGGATTTCAGGATCGCACATTCGCATGACACGACAGAAAGCCATCGTCATCGGCGCCGGCATCGGCGGCATCGCCTGTGCCATCCGCCTGCAGAGTTTGGGCTTCGACACGACGCTGCTCGAAAAACTGGATGATGTCGGCGGTCGCGCCTATGTCCGCCGCGTCGATGGCTTTGTCTTCGACATGGGGCCGACGGTGATCACCGTGCCGCATTTCATCGAGGAATTGTTCGCGCTGGAACGCGACCGTGCCATGCTCGGCGAACCGGACTTCCCGGCCCACATGCTCGACGAGAACAACCGCATCACCAGCGGCATCAGCGGCGGCCCGGCGACCAGCCGCTATGTCGAGATCGTGCCGGTGCTGCCCTTCTACCGCATCTATTTCGATGACGGCACCTTCTTCGACTATGACGCCGATCCGGTGCATGTTCGCGAACAGATCGCGCGGCTCGCGCCGGAAGATCTGGAAGGCTATGAGCTGTTCCACGAACACGCCCGCGAGATCTTCAAGCGCGGCTTCCTCGAACTCGGCTACACCTATTTCGGCAGCCTCGGCTCGATGCTCGGCGTCGTCCCCGATCTGCTGAAGCTCGGCGCCGTGCAGCCGCTGTTTTCGCTGATCGCCAAATATTTCAAGTCGGACAAAATGCGCCAGGTGTTCAGCTTCGAACCCCTGCTCGTCGGCGGCAACCCGCTGAAGGTGCCGGCGATCTATGCGATGATCCATTTCGTCGAAAAGACCTGGGGCATCCATTTCGCCAAGGGCGGCACCGGCGCACTGGTCAAGGGTTTCATCACCAAGTTCGAGGAGCTGGGCGGCACGCTGCGCACCAGCGCCGAGGTCGATCGCATCAATGTCGTCAAGCAGGGCGGCAAGCGCGTCGCCACCGGCGTCACGCTGGTATCGGGCGAAACGCTCGATGCCGATGTCGTCGTTTCCAACGCCGATTATGCCACCACCTATCTGCGCATGGTCGACAAACAGCACCGCCGTATCAACCGCGACGCGCTGGTGAAATTCCGCAAACAGTCGATGTCGATCGTCGTCATCTATTTCGGCTACAAGAAGGCCGAGGGCGATCCCGACCTCCGCCACCACAACATCATCCTCGGCCCGCGCTACGAGGCGCTGCTGACCGAAATTTTCGACACCAAGGTCATCTCGCCGGACTTTTCGCAATATCTGCACATCCCGACGCTGACCGACCCCAGCCTGGCGCCGGACGGCCATCACACCGCCTATACGCTGATCCCGGTGCCCAACAACCACAGCGGCATCGATTGGACTGTGGCGGGCGACAAGCTCGTCGATACCGTCATCGGCTTCCTCGACGACCGCGGCTATATCCCCGGCCTGCGCACCCGCCTGGCGCACAAGAGCTTCGTCACCCCGGATTATTTCGAAAAGACGCTCGGCTCCTATGTCGGCAACGGCTTCGGCGTCGAACCGGTGCTGACCCAGACCGCCTTCTTCCGCCCGCACAACCGCAGCGAGGATGTCTCCAACCTCTACCTCGTCGGCCAGAGCACCCAGCCCGGCGGCGGCACGCCATCAGTGATGATGTCCGCCAAGATGACCGCCCGCGAAATCGCCAGGAATTTCGCCATCGATCCGGCGATCGTGAATGGCGTGCCGGTGGCTCAGGCGGCGGAGTAGGGCGCCGGCCGGGCCTCGCGTCCGGCTATGCTTGATCGTCCGGCAGCGACGCCCAGTCGTTTGCCAGGCGATCGAGATCCAGCAGCAGCCCCGACAATTGCCGCGCCCGCGCCGTCAGACCGAAGCCCGCCTCATCCAACGCGATCAGATTCATGTCGCGCAGTGTCTTCAACCTCTGGTTGAGGATCGTCGGTGACATGGCATCGCATCGCGCCTGCAACGCCCGGAAACTCTGCCGACCATCGCGCAATTCCCACAGGATGCGCAGGGTCCAGCGTTGGCCGAGCACATCGAGCAGCGCCATGATCGGCCGCCCGCTGGTCGAGCCGCGCACCGGCTTGCCGGCAGAAATCACCATGAACATCCTTTCGCTTGACGCTACAGTTTCTGTAGCATAACTTGCTACATATAGCGTAGCAAAGGAGGCTTTCGATGTCCAACCGCCTGGCACCCGTGCCCGAACCCTGGCCGGCCGACGTCGCCGCTGCCCTGGCGCTCTATCCGGCGCAGGACGGCTATATCCTCCAGCTGTTCCGCACCTTTGCCAACAGCCTGCGCTTCCTGAAAAAGGGCGTGCCCAATCTGCTCGATCGCGCCAGTCCGCTGCCGCTGCGCATCCGCGAAATCACCATCCTGCGCATCACCGCCAACAAGGATTGCGAATATGAATGGGGCGTCCATGTCGCGATCTTTGCTGCGGCGGCGCGGCTGACCCCGGCCCAGGTTGCGGCGACACGCGCAGCGGCGATCGATGCAGCGCTGTGGACGCCGGCGGAGGCGGGCCTGCTGCAGGCGCTGGATCAGCTGTGCCGGGCAGGCCGGCTGGACGATGGTGTGCAGGCCCGGTTCGAAGCCGATTGGACGCGGGAGCAGCAGCTCGAAATCCTCGCGCTGGCCGGCACTTACCATACGATCAGCTTTGTCGCCAATGTCGCGCGCCTGCCCGGCGAAGCCTTTGGCGCGGCCTTTCCCTAACGCTCCAGCACCCCGAAAATCTTCTTCACGAACGCGTCGCGCTCGGCCGCCAGTGCCGCTTCCACCTCGGCGGGCAGCACCAGGTCTTCGACCGACCCGACCTTGGCTTCCAGCGCCGCCAGCCGGGCGCGGGTGACCCAGGTTTCGCTGGCCAGTTCGAGCAGCATCTTGACCAGCGCATCGATCGCCGGATCGTCGAAGACCTGGGGTTTGACCCCGCGCGCCTCGCTCACGCCCAATTCCCATAGACGAACCATTGCCCGCCATCGGCCAGCCGGCCGGTGTTGCCGCCGATCTGCGCCGGGCCGGCCAGCGCTGCCGCCACGGCAGCTTCGCCATACCAGGCCAGCGACGGCACCACCGTCTGGAAAAAGCCGTCGGCACCAAAGCCGGCTTCGGCGCACAGCGTCGCCGGATCCTGGTCGCGATAGCCCTTGTAATAGGGCTCGTTGTTGTACCAGCAGTCCCAGTCCAGATAGAAACCATCGTACGCCGACAGCTGGTTGTTGGGCGGCAGCTCGTAATGCAGCATCAGCCCGCCGGGTTTCAGCACGCGGCGGATTTCGGCAAACACCGCCTTGATGTCCTTCAGCGGCAGTTCGTGCAGGAACATCGAGGAATAGACGAGGTCGAAGCTGGCATCGGGCCAGGGCAGTGCCGTCGCATTGGCCTGGCGGAAATGCGCGTCGACACCCTGCGACTGGGCGCGGGCATGGGCATAGCGCAGGCAGGGCGCCGCGACATCGATGCCGGTGACCTCAGCTTCGGGATAGGCGCGCTTCCACGGCAGGGTCTGGTGGCCCACCGAGCAGCCGAGATCGAGGATGGCAGCCGGCGCAAAGTCCGGATGGGCGTGGCGCAGCCAGAAGGCGCTCGATTCGCCGATATCGTCGAGGTTCTTGCCCATCAGGCCGAAGGAGAACACCGACAGGCCGTTTTCATAGGTGGCGCCGGCTGTCAGGTCGCCCGCGCCGCTTTCGGCGCTGTAGCTGCCCGGCATGTGGTGGACATCGATGGCCGAAACACTGCGCGGCACTTCCAGCCCGGGATCGAGCGTCAGCGAGCCGCTGCCCCGTGCCGCCAGCGCCGCTGCCGTCGCCGCCAGCCGCGGCGCGTCGCGGTGCACGGCGTCATTGACGCTGGCCCAGACCATTTCCTGGGCGCCGATGCGCAGCGCCGAATAGAAGCGGAAATAGGTGTCCGGCCGGATGGCGGCAGGGACGGCGCGGCCATCGGCGGGCGGTTCCGGCAGCCGCGGCGCAATCTCGGCTTCGAAGCGCGACTTCATCGTCGCCGCCATGTGGTTGAGCACATGGCCGCGCAAGCTGGAGGTGAAATCCTGCGCCGCCAGCTCGTTGCGGGTCGGTCGCACCGCCAGATCATGGGTGACCAGTCGCGTCATCATGGCTCTCCTTCTTGCGCATCATGGCCGCTCGGGCCGCGCCCGTCATCTCACAACCACTAGCTTCGTTCGTCTGGCGACCATGATAGCCTTCGTGGCAAGGGTAGCAACGGGGACAGATATGGCGAGCGCTGCAACCGAGGTTGATGTCATCATCGTCGGCGCCGGTTTTTCCGGCATGTACATGCTGCACCGGCTGCGCGGACTGGGCATGAGCGCGCGGGTGCTGGAGGCCGGCAAGACCGTCGGCGGCACCTGGTACTGGAACCGCTATCCCGGCGCCCGCGTCGATATCCAGAGCCTCGAATACAGCTTCTCCTTCTCGCCGGAGCTGGAGCAGGAATGGCAATGGTCGGAACGCTATGCGCCCCAGGCCGAACTGCTGCGCTATGCCGAACATGTCGCCGACCGTTTCGACCTGCGCAGCGACATGCAGTTCGAAACCCGTGTCACCGCCGCGCATTGGGACGATGCCGACCAGCGCTGGCGGGTGACGACCGACACGGGTACCGCCTTCCGCGCCCGCTTCTGCATCATGGCCACCGGTTGCCTGTCGGTGCCGACGAACGTCGATTTCGCCGGCATCGGCGATTACCAGGGCAAGATCTACCGCACCTCGCAATGGCCGCATGAAGGCGTCGATTTCACCGGCCAGCATGTCGGCATCATCGGCACCGGCTCGTCCGCCATACAGTCGATCCCGATCATCGCCGAACAGGCGGCGACGCTGACCGTGTTCCAGCGCACCCCCAATTATTCGATGCCGGCGCACAACGGCCCGATTCCCGAAGACGCCGTCGCCGCCTGGCGCGCCAATCGCGAGGCCTTCCGCGCCCAGTCGCGCGGCACGCCCGGCGGCTTCTGGAACGAAGCCAGCGAGCGGCTGGCGCTGGAAACCCCGCCCGAAGAGCGCGTCGCCGAATATGAGCGGCGCTGGCAGGTCGGCGGCTTCCGCATCCTGTCGGCCTTTGCCGATGTGCCGGTGGACAATGCCGCCAATGCCACGGTTGCCGAATTCGTCGCCGGCAAGATCCGCGAAATCGTCAAGGACCCTGCGGTGGCCGATCTGCTGACGCCGAAGGACCATCCCTTCGGCACCAAGCGGCCCTGTGTCGATACCGGCTATTACGCCACCTACAACCGTTCACACGTCCGGCTCGTCGACCTGCGCGCCACGCCGATCGAGACGTTCACAGCGGCCGGCATCCGCACCAGCGGCGAAGACTTCGCCTTTGACGCGGTGGTGCTCGCCACTGGCTTCGACGCGATGACCGGCGCGCTCGACCGCATCGACATCCGCGGCAAGGGCGGCGTCGCCATGAAAGACCGCTGGGCGCACGGCCCGCGCACCTATCTTGGCCTGATGGTTGCCGGCTTTCCCAATCTGTTCACCATCACCGGGCCGGGCAGCCCGTCGGTGCTGACCAACATGATGAGCAGCATCGAACAGCATGTCGACTGGATCAGCGACTGCCTCGCCCATATCGCCAGCCACCAGCAGGCCAGCATCGAAGCCAGCGCCGAGGCCGAAGCCGCCTGGGTCGACCATGTCAACGAGGTCGCGGCCATGACACTGCTGCCCCAGGCCAACAGCTGGTACATGGGCGCCAATGTGCCGGGCAAGCCGCGGCAGTTCCTGCCCTATGCCGGCGGCCTCGATGTCTATCGCGAACATTGCGCCGGCATCGCGGCGCGCGGCTATGAAGGGTTCGAGCTGCGCTCTGCGGCGGGGTGATCGTCATATGGACCGAGAGGAAGAAGCCTCCGGCGGCTGGGGTCGAAGACCCCAGACCCCATTCGCTGGTTGGGTCCATTCGCGGCCAGATGGGTTTTTGACGTAAAATCGGTTGGGGTCTGGGGCCTAGGGTCCGGACTCATAAATTACAGGGGTCGTCACGCGGTCAGCAAGCCCGGCAGGCGTGAGCGATTGCAGCCAGATAGCATCGCTATCTGGCAAATGAGCGAGCGCTCTGCCGGGCTTGC
>NKIQ01000005.1 GCA_002256005.1 Alphaproteobacteria bacterium PA4
CGCGCGCGCGCCGCCGCATCATCGTGCCGACCAGGCCGAAGCCGGCGATCAGCATGGCCCAGCTGGCCGGTTCCGGCACCCCGCCGGCGCCACCGAGATTGACCTGGGTGCCCGTGCCCTTGGTGAGGAAATAGCCGACAGTGTGGTTGTCGCTTTCATAGCCGCCGACCATCGGATTTTCGGCGAATTCGACGCGGTCGAAGCTGCCCTTGTCGTTGAAGAAGTTGACGAAGACATAGGGCTCGCCCTTGTTCTCGCCGCGGAACTTCTCATTGGGGTTGCCGTAGTAGAGCTCCGGCTCCTTGGCCTGCTTCAGCGCGTTGATGACGTCGTCGGGGTTGAAGGTGAACAGCTTTTCGCCCTTGCTGTAGAAGGTGACGGTGTTGCCGCTGTCGAGTGCCGACAGCCAATAGCCGAAATAGTTGACGCCGCCTTCGAAGTTGGTCGACAGATCGAGCGAATAGCCCTTGCTGTCGAAGGTCACGGCGTAATTGCCCTCGCCATTGGCGCCGCCATATCGATCCTGGGACAGCAGGGTGACGTTGCGATAGACGCCGACGATGGTGCCATCGGTGCCGAAATCGGTCTTGAAATCACGCCCTTCGCCGGTTTCCTGCTTCTCGAAGGTTTCGACGCCGCCGACCTTGAAGGTGGCGGTGGTGTTCTGCATGCCGGGCTTTTCGGATTCGAATCGCACGTCGAACGGCAGGGTGGCGCCGGGCTTCTTGCCGCCATTTTGCTTTTCGAGTTCGGCCAGCTTTGCGAGCTTTTCCTTGTGCTCCTCGGCCAGTTTCTTGGCCAGTTCGGGATTGTTGCGGACTTCCTTCTTCCACTCGGCGAGCTTGGCGGCCTTTTCCTCGGCGGCGCGCTTCGACTCTTCCTGGGCCTTGGCGCGTTCCTCGTCACTCTGCTCGCGCGCGTCGGCTTCCTTGGCCGCTTCGGCTGCCTTGGCGGCAGCTTCGGACTCGTTCGAATAATTGCTGTCGGCGTGGGCGACGGCCGGCAGGCCAAGGCTGGCCATGGCGCTGAGCAGCGCCAGCGTGCGAATGTTCATGATGCAAAACCCCTAATGCAAAGAAAGCTGGATGGTGACCGTGCTCACACCCACCGTCGGAAACGGCAGAGCGCGATTGCCCAACGCTTTGCAATATGCGTGCCAGTTTAGATTTTGTTAGGGTTTTCGGGCACTTCAGCCACGATCATGACCGAAACCATGCCAACATCAGTTGCATAATGCGATGCAAATGGCGAATCATAGGAGCGGTTTTTTTGCATTACGGGAATCGCGCCGCGCACAAAAAAGCCGCCGCGTTGGTCATCGCGGCGGCTCTGAACGCCTGATGTCTGTCTGTGCTGCGCTACAGCGCCGCGAACCGCGCCCGATCGGCGTCGCTCAATCGCACCTGCACGGTGACGCCGGCTTCGTCATGGCGGCGGTCGATGACTTCGCCATGTTCGTGCAGCCAGGCCAGGCGGCGGCCGTCGCCGGCAGCGAGATGGATGTCATGGACATGCGCCCCGGCGCGCAGCAGCAGCGCCATGCGCTCGCGCAATTCGTCGATGCCCTCCCCGGTCAGCGCCGAGACCAGCACGGCATCCTCGGCCGCCAGCCCGTCACGCTGCTCGGGGTCCATGGCGTCGATCTTGTTGTAGACGGTCAGCAGCGGCACGCGGTTCAGCTCGTCGGACAGGCCAAGCCCGGCCAGCACATCGGCAACGTCGCGCGCCTGGGCGTCGCTGTCCGGATGCGAGATATCGCGGACATGGACGATCAGATCGGCCTCGATCACCTCCTCCAGAGTCGCACGGAAGGCGGCGACCAGCTGCGTCGGCAGATCGGAAACGAAGCCGACCGTGTCGGACACCACGACCTTGTCATAGCCCGGCAGCTTGATGGCGCGCATCGTCGGATCGAGCGTCGCGAACAGCAGATCCTCGGCGCGCACCTCGGCACCGGTCAGCCGGTTGAACAGCGTCGATTTGCCGGCGTTGGTGTAGCCGACCAGCGCGACGACCGGATAGGGCGCCTTCTGCCGTTGCCGGCGGTGCAGGCCGCGGGTGCGGCGCACATCCTCCAGTTCCGCCTTCAACCGCACGATGCGGTCGCGGATCAGCCGGCGATCGGTTTCGATCTGGCTTTCGCCCGGGCCGCCCATGAAGCCGAAACCACCGCGCTGCCGCTCGAGGTGGGTCCAGGACCGCACCAGCCGGCTCGCCTGATATTGCAGATGCGCGAGCTCGACCTGCAGCGTGCCTTCGCGGGTCGAGGCGCGTTCCCCGAAGATTTCGAGGATCAGCCCGGTGCGGTCGATGACCTTGGCCTTCAGATGCTTTTCAAGGTTGCGCTGCTGGATCGGCGAGACCGGACCATCGATGACGACGAGTTCGGCCGCGTTCGCCGCCACCGCCGCCGCCAGCCGCTCGATCTGCCCCTTGCCGAACAGCGTCGAGGCGGTGGCGCTGCGCAGCTTGATGACCTCGGCATGGACGACATCGAGCGCGATGGCGCGCGCCAGCCCCGCCGCCTCGGCCAGACGGGCATCGGGAGACCGCATCGGCGGCGGCCCGGCGGCGTGGCCGCGCTGGCCAGGGTCGCGCAGCGGCAGCACGACAACCGCGGGCGCGCCGAAACGCACGCCGCGGCCATCGTCCCACCCCTGCCCTGCGGCGGGTGTCACATCATTCAATCGTCATCGCCTTCATCGATCTTTTCGGCGTCGAACAGCTGCACGGGGGCGGCCGGCATTACGGTCGAAATGGCGTGCTTGTAGACCAGCTGCGAATGGCCATCGCGGCGCAGCAGCACGGAAAAATTGTCGAACCAGGTGATGACGCCCTGCAGCTTGACGCCATTGACCAGAAACATCGTCACCGGCGTCTTGGTACGACGCACGGCATTCAGGAACACATCCTGCAAATTGTTGGACTTGTCGGCCATGGTTGAAGCACCTTTCCAATCTTATTGGCAGCGGGAGCCTTGCCCGTTGCGAGCGCCACGTTGCCCGGCGCCAGCTGGTGGTCCTGCCCGGGCCACCGCAGTGCAGCGTAATGCGCCGCCGCCCGCTTCTCAAGGGGTTGCCGTGCACAATGATCTCAGGCGTCCACCGCATCCTCCGGCTCGTCGGACAGCCCCAGCGCCTTCAGCTTGCGATGCAGCGCCGAACGCTCCATGCCGATGAACGCTGCGGTGCGCGAAATGTTCCCGGAAAAGCGCCGGATCTGGGCGCGCAGATATTCGCGCTCAAAGGCTTCGCGCGCCTCGCGCAGCGGCGTGCCCATGATCGATCGCACCGCCTGCCCCGGCACCAGCCGCGACGGCTCGGCGGTCACTTCCGACGGCAGCATGTCGATCTCGATACAGCCGATGCGCTCCGCCGGCGCCAGGATCAGCGTGCGTTCGACGACATTGCGCAACTGGCGGACATTGCCCGGCCAGTCATAGGTCTGCAGCGCCGCCACGGCATCGTCGCTGAGCACCGGAGTCGAAACCCGGCGTTCGGCGGCGTAGCGGGTGAGGAAATATTGCACCAGTTCGGCGACATCCTCGCGGCGTTCCGACAGCGCCGGCAGCCGCACCGGCACGACGTTGAGGCGGTAATAGAGATCCTCGCGGAAGCGCCCGGCGGCGATTTCGGCGACCAGATCGCGCGAGGTGGCGCTGATCACCCGCACATCGACGCGCACCCAGCGGGCGCCGCCGACGCGCTGGAAAATCTGTTCGGTCAGCACGCGCAGAATCTTGGCCTGGGTCGGCATCGGCATGTCGGCGACATCATCGAGGAACAGCGTGCCGCCATGCGCCTGTTCGAACAGGCCGGCGCGCACCAGATGGCCGCCCTCCTCCACCCCGAACAGCGCTTCCTCGACGGTATCGGGTGTCATCCGCGCCGCGCTGACGACGACGAAGGGTGAGGCCTCGCGCGGGCTCCACTGGTGCAGCAACCGCGCCGCCACTTCCTTGCCCGACCCGGCGGGGCCGGTGATCAGCACGCGGCTGCCGGTGGCGGCGACGCGTTTCAGCGTGGCGCGCACGGCGTTGATCAGCGCGCTGCTGCCGGTCAGCTCGGTGTCAAAGCCGACCCGCTCCTTCAGCGCCTCATATTCGCGCTTCAGCCGCTCGGTTTCGGTGGCCCGGCGCACGACCAGCAGCAATTGTTCGGACTGGAACGGCTTTTCGATGAAATCATAGGCGCCGCGCTTGATGGCGGCGACGGCGGTTTCGATATTGCCATGGCCGGAAATGACGACGACCGGCAGCGTCGGATCGCGCTGCTTGATCTCGTCGAGCAGCTCGATGCCGTCGAGCCGCGAGCCCTGCAACCAGACATCGAGGATGATCAGCGAGGGCCGGCGCTCGGCAATCGCCGCCAGCGCGCTGTCGCTGTCGCTGGCCATGCGCGTGCCATAGCCTTCATCGCCCAGCACGCCGGCCACCGCCTCGCGGATATCGGCCTCGTCATCAACGATCAGGATATCGATTGCCATTTATGCCTGCATCCTCAGGGTCGCATTGGGGGTCGCGGTGTCGCTGGCGGCAAGGCCGCGGCGGAAGCGCGCGATGACCATGGCACCGCCACCGGGCGCATCGGCCAGAGTGAGCGAGCCGCCATGATCCTCGACGATCTTCTTGACGATGGCGAGGCCGAGCCCGGTGCCGCGCGCCCTGGTCGTCACATAGGGTTCGGTCAACCGCTCGCGGCTTTCGGCGGGCAGGCCGATGCCATTGTCGGTGACGGTGACCGAGACCAGGCTGCCATCATCGCCGATATCGATGTGAATCTGGCCGGGCAGCGGCTCCAGGCCATCGCTGCGCTGGCGGTCCAAGCGGCTCTGCACCGATTCGGCGGCGTTCTTGATCATGTTGGTCAGCGCCCGCGCCACCTGGTCGCGGTCACAGACCAGCGGCGCGGTGGTGGCGCCGGCGAGCGCAAAGCGGATGGCGGGAAACGCCACTTCCTGCAGGACCAGCGCCTGGCCGGCGATGGTTTCCAGCGTTTCGGGCGCGAACACCGGGCGCGGCAGCCGGGCGAAATCCGAAAATTCATCGACCATGCGCCTCAGGTCGCCGACCTGGCGCACGATGGTTGCCGTCAGCACGCCATAGGTTTCGCTGTCCTCATGGATCTGGCGGCCGAACTTGCGCTGCAGGCGCTCGGCGGCGAGCTGGATGGGCGTCAGCGGGTTCTTGATCTCGTGCGCGATGCGGCGGGCAACATCGGCCCAGGCGGCGCGGCGCTGGTCGGCGAGCTGGGCGGTGATATCGTCGAAGGTCAGCACGAAACCAGCCAGATCGGTCTCGTCCGATGCTTCCATGACGAAGCGCACCGACAGCGTCTGGGTTTCGGTGCCGCGCAGGATGCGCACCTGGCCGGCGGCGGCGCCGGCTTCGCGCGCTTCATCGAGCAGCGTGCCGAGCGCCGGTTCGATATCGCCGAGCATCCGGCCCATCAGCCGGTCTTCCGGCAATTGCAGCAGCGCCGTTGCCGATCGGTTGGCAACGCGGATGACGCCGGTGGCCGACAGCGACATCACCCCCGCCGACACGCCGGAGAGCACCGCCTCGGTAAACTGGCGGCGCTCGTCGAGCTGGTGGTTGGCGCCGATCAGCGCGCGCTGCTGCGATTTCAGCTGCGTCGTCATGCGGTTGAAGGCCCGGGCCAGCGTGCCGATTTCATCGGGCGCCCCGCGCAGCGGCACCTGGGCATCAAGGTCACCGGCGCCCACCCGCTCCGCCGCCAGCGCCAGCCGGGCAATCGGCGCCACCAGCCGATTGGCCAGCCAGAGCGCGAACCAGATCGCCACCGCCAGTGTGAGCAGCGACACGGCAATGAGCAGGATGTGAAAGCGCAGCTGCATGACGCGCGAACGCTCGATCAGCTGGCGATATTCGTCGAGCGCGCTCGCCGCCCGCGCCGCGCGGGCGATCACGGCCGGATCGACCTTGCGGGTGACATAGATGAAGCGGTCGGCGGCGGGATCGGTGGCGACGATCGCTTCGATACGGTCGGTGCCCTTGGCCACCGCGATGCCGATGCCGGCGCGGGCGGCGCTGAGATCGATGCCCGCCAGCCGCTGCCGGACGGTCGCCTCGCTCATCCCGGCCAGCGCCACCGGCGTCAGTCGGCCGTCACGGGTGCGAGTGAAGACCGCGGCCTCGGACAGGTTGCGGCCGGCAACCTGCAATTGCAGCCCCTGGGCGAAATCGCTGCTGCCGACGCCGAATTTTGCCGCATAATCATTGATGTCGGTCGACATGGCGACGATATCGTCGGCGACGCGCTGGCGGTTTTCCTCGACATAGGCCTGGGCGATCTGGTTCGAGCCGTCGAGGATGGTCTTCACCCGATCCGAAAACCAGAATTGCACGCCGAACTGGAAGAGCAGCGAGGCGAAGATGACGACAAGGATGGTCGGCACCGCGGCGATGCCGGCAAACAGCGCCACCATGCGGATGTGCAGCTGCGCCCCCGCCAGCCCGGCGCGGCGATTGGCGAGCAGAATGGCGATGCGGCGGGCGATCAGCACCACCAGCACCATCAAGGGCAGCAGATTGGCGACGACCAGCAGCGTCACCAGTGGCGGCGACACGCCATTGACCGGGGCAGCCCGCCCGGTCAGCAGTGCATAGCTCGACCAGCCCATGACGATGGTGGCGATGGCGGCGGCGATTTCGAGGCGCGGATAAATCTCCGACCGCGCCATCCAGCGGCCGATGCGGCGGCGCAGACGCAGCCAGCGGGGAGATTTGGCAGACTCGCTCATCTGCCCGCCATGCTAGCGCCATACCGTTGTAAATGAAACACAGTCCGTGTCAGTTTTGCGACAAGGGGTGGGAAATCACGCGCGACGCACGGCGATCGGATCGAGGCCGAGGTCGGTCAGCTTCTTCCTCAGCGTGTTGCGGTTGATGCCGAGCAGCCGGGCGGCCTGCAACTGGTTGCCACCGGTGGCATTCAGGCAGGCGGTGATCAGCGGCCGTTCGACCTCGGCAAGCAGCCGGTCATAGACGCCTTCGGGCGGCAAGCCATTGGGAAAGCCGGCGAAATAGCGGGCGATGTGATCGGCGGCGGCATCGGCCAGCGTCGCGGCACCGGCGGGCGCCCGCGCCACCGGCCGTGCCGCCTGCCCCAGCCCGGCCTGCACCGCGGCTGCGCCGATGACATCGGCGCGTTCCAGCACGGCGAGCCGCCGCATCAGATTTTCCAGCTCGCGGACATTGCCCGGCCAGCTATGCTCCTGCAGCGCCGAGATGGCGGCGGCGTCGAGCGCCTTTCTGGGCAGGCCCTCGGCAGCGGCGCGATCGAGGAAATGCCGGGCCAGCGCGGCGATATCCTCGCTGCGGGCGCGCAACGGCGGCAGCGAAAGCGGCACGACATTGAGGCGGTAGTAAAGGTCCTCGCGGAAACGCCCGGCCTCGGTCAGCGTCATCAGATCCTGGTTGGTCGCCGACACGATACGCACATCGGCACGCTGGGCGCGGGTGCCGCCGACCGTGGTGAACTCGCCGGTCTGCAAGACGCGCAGCAGCCGCGTCTGCGCCTCGATCGGCATGTCGCCGATTTCATCGAGGAACAGCGTGCCACCCTGCGCCTGTTCGAACTTGCCGGACGCACGGGCCTGGGCGCCGGTGAAGGCGCCGCGTTCATGGCCGAACAGCTCGCTTTCGATAAGCTCGCGCGGGATGGCCGCCATGTTGAGCGCGATGAACGGCTTGCTGCTGCGCGGCCCCATGTCGTGGATGGCGCGCGCCACCAGTTCCTTGCCGGTGCCGCTTTCGCCGAGGATCATCACCGTCAGGTCGTTGGGCACGACACGGGCAATGACGCGATAGACCTCCTGCATCGCCGCCGAGCGGCCGACCAGCGCGGTATCGTCGCCGCCGAGTTCACCCGGCTCGGCCGGATCACGATCCTCAAGTGCGGCGGCAACCGAGGCCACCAGTTCGTTGAGATCGAAGGGTTTCGGCAGATAGTCAAAGGCGCCCTGCTCGGTGGCGCGCACCGCCGTTGACAGCGTGTTCTGCGCGCTCATCACGATGATGCGCAGGCCCGGTCGCAGCGCCAGCAGGCGCGGAATGGTGTCGAGGCCATTGCCATCGGGCAGGATGACATCGCTGATGACGACATCGCCGACGCCGGCGGCGACCTGCGCCACCAGCCCTTCGGCAGTTTCGGTGAGCACGACCTTGTAGCCGGCGCGAATCAGCGCCTGGCGCACCACCGTGCGGATGGCGGCATCATCATCGGCGACGAGGACGGTGGCGGTCATGCGCCGGCCACCGGCAGCAGCACGCGAAAGATCGTCTGTTCGGGGTCGCCGCTGCGTTCATATTCGATGACTCCGCCATGATCGGCGACGATCTTGGCGACGAGCGCGAGGCCAAGGCCGGAGCCACCGCGCTTCGAGGTGATGAAGGGTTCGAAGACATGGTCGGCAATGCCGGCCGGCACGCCCGGGCCATTGTCGATGATACGCACCTCGATAGGCAGCGACACCGGCGCGCCGCCGCCTTCCGGGCGCACCTTCAGGCCGGTGCGAAAGGCGGTGGTCATCTGGATTCGTCCCTTTTGGCCAGTGGCTTCGGCGGCATTCTTCAACAGGTTCAGGAACACCTGCACCAGCGCGTCACGGTTGGCAGCGACCGGCGGCAGCGATGGATCATAGCGTTCCTTGATGCTCAGCCCCTGCGCGAAGCCCTGCTCTGCCAGCTTCCTGACATGGCCCAGCACTTCATGGATATTCTCCGGCTTGAGCGCCATCGGCCGCGTGTCGGTGAAGCTTTCCATGCGGTCGACCAGCTTGGCGATGCGGTCGACCTCGGCGACAATGAGGTCGGTCAGTTCGCGGCCGTCGGCATCACTGCCGCTGGCCAGCAATTGCGCGGCGCCGCGAATGCCCGACAGCGGGTTCTTGATCTCGTGCGCCAGCATCGCCGCCACGCCGACCGCGGAGCGCGCCGCGCCCTGCTGCTGCACCTGGCGCTCGACCATCGTCGCCACCGATCGGGTCTGAAAGGCGACGGTCAGCCAGTCCGGCCGGTCCCCCACCGGCGCCACCAGCACATCGGCGCGGGCGATGCGCCCGCCGGGGAATTGCAGCGCCACATCATAGGCGGCACAGCTGCCGCCTTCGTCAAAGGCGCGCTGCACCAGCCGCTCGACGATGGCGCCGCGCCCGAACGCTGCCGCCCAGCCGCGCTCGGCGAGCGCCATCTGGCTGGCGTTGAGAAAGGTTTCGGCAGCGATATTGGCGATGACCGGCATGCCATCCGGCCGCACCAGCACCGCCGGCACCGCCAGCCCGGAGAGCAGTTCCGCCGGCCCCGCCCGGTCCATCATGCCGCCAGGGCGCGAACGCTGCCCTGCTGCTCGTAAAAGCGGTCGATCATGTCCACCACCGCAACGGGATCGTGCAACTGGTTGACGGCGTTGCGGAAAGCGCCGCTGTCGTGCAGCCCCTTGGTGTACCAGCCAAGGTGTTTCCGCGCCAGATTGACGCCGATGTCGCGCGAATAGAGATCCAGCATCATCGCATAATGTTCGCGCACCAGCGCATGCTGTTCGGCCAGCGTCGGATCACCGGGCACCGGGCGGCCGGTCAGCGCCGCCATCACCTGGGCGATCAGCCAGGGCCGGCCATAGGCGCCGCGCCCGATCATCACGCCATCGGCGCCAGACTGTTCCAGCGCCGCCTTGGCATCCTCGATCGAGCAGATATCACCATTAGCAATGACAGGCACTTTCACGGCGTCCTTCACACGACGAATGAAGGCCCAGTCGGCGGTGCCGGAATAGAGCTGGCAGCGCGTGCGGCCATGCACGGTGATCAGCTGGATGCCGAGATCTTCCGCCACCCGCGCCAGTTCCGGCGCGTTGAGGCTGGCATGGTCCCAGCCCATGCGCATCTTCAGCGTCACCGGCACCTTCACCGCCTTGACCGTCGCCTCGATGATGCGGCGGGCGAGGTCGGGCTCGCGCATCAGCGCCGAACCGGCGTGGCCGTTGACGACCTTTTTCACCGGGCAGCCCATGTTGATGTCGATGATCGCGGCGCCCATGCCCTCGTTCAGCTTGGCGGCCTCCGCCATGCGCTGCGGCTCGCAACCGGCCAGCTGCATGCTCACCGGCTCCTCGCTCGGGTCCCAGGCGGCCTTTTGCAGCGATTGCCGGGTTTCGCGGATCATCGCTTCGCTGGCGATCATCTCCGTCACCGTCAGCCCGGCGCCGAAGCGCTTGACGAGCGTGCGGAACGGCCGGTCGGTGACGCCGGTCATCGGCGCCAGGATGACCGGCATGGCGAGCGTCAACGGCCCGATCGGAATGGGGTGGATAAGGCTCACACACGTCTGCCCAAAAATCAGGCAACAGCCCCTATCGGCTTTCCCCCTGTTCGGCAAGCGACGGGCGCGATAGAGGGCGGGCGTGAAGCCGCCATCAGTTCATGCCATCATCGTCGCCGCCGGCGCCGGCCTGCGCGCCGGTGGCGGCCTGCCTAAGCAATATCGCCGCGTCGGCGGCGCGCCGCTGCTGCGCCATGCGGTGATGCGGTTGCAGGCGCATGGCGGTATCGACGCCATCAGCGTCGTCATCAACCCGGCCGACCGCGCGCTGTATGACGCAGCCGTTGCCGGCCTCGGCCTGGGCGAGCCTGTTGCCGGCGGTGCCACCCGCCAGCAATCGGTGCGGCACGGGCTGGAGGCGCTGGCCGCATCCCCGCCCGATCTGGTGCTGGTCCATGATGCGGCGCGCGCCTTTGTGCCCGATGCCATGCTCGATGCGCTGCTGGCGGCGCTCGCCGACAATGATGGCGCGGTGCCGGCGCTGACGGTGGTCGACAGCCTCAGGCGCGGCGACACGCATTACCGCGCCGCCGTCGACCGCGATGGCCTGTTCCGCGTGCAGACGCCCCAGGCCTTCCGCTACGCCGCCCTGCTCGCCGCCCACCGTGCCGCCGCCGATGGCGCCACCGACGAACTGGCCATCGCCATGGCCGCCGGGCTCAATGTTGCCGTCACTCCCGGCGACGAACGCGCCTTCAAGGTGACAGAGCCGCAGGACTTCGCCAAGGCAGAGGCCATGCTCAGCGCCGATTCGCCCACCGCCTACGCCAGCCGCGCCGCCAGCGGTTTCGATGTCCACCGCTTCGGCCCCGGCGACCATGTCTGGCTGTGCGGCGTCCAGATCCCGCACACGCACGGCCTCATCGGCCACAGCGATGCCGATGCCGGGCTGCACGCGCTCACCGACGCGCTGCTCGGTACCATCAGCGCCGGCGATATCGGCGACCATTTCCCGCCGTCCGACGCCAGATGGCGCGGCGCCGCCTCCGACCAGTTTCTCGCCCATGCCGCCACGCTGGTGCGCGCCGCTGGCGGCATCATCGATCATGTCGATGTCACGCTGATCTGCGAACGCCCCAAGATCGGCCCGCACCGCGCGGCCATGCGCCAGCGCATCGCCGCCATCCTCGGCCTCGCCCTGCCCCAGGTCTCGGTCAAGGCCACCACTACCGAAATGCTCGGCTTCACCGGCCGCAGCGAAGGGCTGGCGGCGCAGGCGATGGCCAGCGTCCGCCTGCCCCTGAAGGACTGACGATGGACCCCGAACTGCTGGCCCTGGCCGAAGACGTGCTCGCCGCCAATCGCGCCGCCGGCCGCTGCATCGTCACCGCCGAAAGCTGCACCGGCGGCCTGGTCGCCGCCGCGCTCACCGAAATCGCCGGCGCGTCGGACGTTTTCGAACGCGGCTATGTCACCTATTCCAACGAAGCCAAGATGGAAGCCATCGGCGTCAACCGCGACATCCTCGAAACCTTCGGCGCCGTCTCCGTCGCCGTCGCCTGGGCCATGGCGCAGGGCGCGCTCAAGCACAGCCATGCCGATACCGCCGTCGCCATCACCGGCATCGCCGGCCCCGGCGGCGGCAGCGACAAGAAACCCGTCGGCACCGTTGTCTTCGCCCGCGCCACCCGCGACGGCGATCCGGATATCGTCGTTGCCGACACCCGCCACTTCGGCGATCTGGGCCGCACCGAGATCCGGCGGCAGGCGGCACTTGTGGCGCTGGCGCTGTTGTTGCCGGAGGCAAAAAACCTTGGAGGTCCTCATGCCCCGTCCCGTCCGCCTGATCGGCCTGCCGACCGACAGCAATTCCAGCTTTCTGCGCGGGGCGGCCAAGGCACCGCCACTGATCCGCGCCCAGCTGTTTTCCCCGCATGGCAATATGGCGGCGGAGACTGGCGCGGAGATCGGGCGGGACGTGTTGCTGGAGGATGCCGGCGATCTGGCGCTCGGCGAGACCGCGGCCGATGATGCGCTGATCAGCGCGGCGGTGCGGCAGGCGCTGGCAGATGGCGCGGCGCCGCTGCTGCTGGGCGGCGATCATTGGGTGACGGCGCCGATCCTGGCCGGCGTCGCGGCGCTGCGGGGCCCGGTCACCATCCTGCATGTCGATGCGCACAGCGATTGCTATGAAGATTTCGAAGGCAATCCACGCAGCCATGCCTCGCCCTTTGCGCGGATTCTGGAGGCCGGCCATGCCAGCCGGCTGGTGCAGATCGGCATCCGCACCCAGACGGCGCATCTGCGCGATCAGGCCCGGCGCTACGGCATCGAGGTGGTGCCGATGCGCGATTTCACGCCGGCGGCGGTGCCGCGCCTGACGGGGCCGGTCTATGTCTCGATCGATCTCGATGGGCTGGACCCGGCCTTTGCGCCCGGCGTGTCGCACCATGAACCGGGCGGGCTGAGCGTGCGGCAGCTGCTGGATGTGCTGCACGGCATCGATGCGCCGGTGGTGGGGGCGGATATCGTCGAATATAATCCCGACCGGGATATCAATGCCATGACGGCGTGCGTGGCGGCGAAGCTGGTCAAGGAACTGGCCGCGCTGATGGCGCGCTGATGGCGCGCTGACGCCTACCTCCCCCCGCCGGCGGGAGGTCGGACTCGCGAAGCGAGCCGGGAGAGGGGTTGCTCATGTGGGTACGAGAGAGACCCCTCACCCGGCTCGCGCAAGAGCGCGAGTCCGACCTCTCCCTCAAGGGGAGAGGTGTTTTTCGCCCCGCCCGTAAATCGCCGCCGCGCGCTCCTCGAACGCGCCTACCATGCGCCGGAACGCCTCGTGGAACACCATCCCGGCCAGGGCTTCGAACATCTTGTTCTTGAATTCGAAATCGACGCTGAAATCCACGGCGCAGCCGCCGGGCGCGGCGCGGAACGCCCAGTCGTTCTTGAGATATTTCAGCGGCCCGTCGACATAATCGACATGGACGCTCAGCGGCCGGTCCAGCGTCACCCGGCTGGTGAAGCGTTCGCGCAGCGACTTGAAGCCGACGACCATGTCCGCCACCACGATGGTGCCGTCGTTGGAGCGGATGCGCATCGCCTGCACCCAGGGCAGGAATTCGGCATAGCGGCCGATGTCCGCCACCAGATCGAACATCTGTTCGGGCGTATAGGGCAGCTCCCGCGTTTCGGCGTGGCGCGGCATTATCCCGCGCGCGCCCGCCGCTTCGCCTGCATTTCCGCAAAATCGGCACCGGCATGATAGGAAGACCGCGTCAGCGGCGAGGCGGCGACCTGCAGAAAGCCCTTCGACCGCGCCACGGCGGCATAGGCGGCGAAGGTCGCCGGCGTCACGAATTCCTGCACCTTGGCGTGGCGCGGCGTCGGTTGCAGATATTGGCCGACGGTGAGAAAATCGACACCGGCGGAGCGCATGTCGTCCCACACCTGGTGCAGTTCCTGCGCGGTTTCGCCCAGCCCGACCATGACGCCCGATTTGGTGAACACCTGATCGTTCAGCGATTTGACCTGATCGAGCAGGCGCAGCGAATGGTAATAGCGCGCGCCGGGGCGGATGGTCGGATAGAGCCGCGGCACGGTTTCGAGATTGTGATTATAGACGTCCGGCCCGGCGGCGACGATGGTTTCGACCGCGCGCTTCGCCTTGTTGCGGAAATCCGGCGTCAGGATCTCGATCGTCGTGTTCGGCGCATGCTTGCGCAGTTCCTCGATCACCTTGACGAAATGGCCGGCGCCGCCGTCGGGCAGGTCATCACGGTCGACCGAGGTGATGACGATATGTTCAAGCCCGAGCGCGCCGGCGGCTTCGGCGACATGCGCCGGCTCCAGCGGGTCGACCTTGCCCGGCATGCCGGTCTTGACGTTGCAAAAGGCGCAGGCGCGGGTGCAGGTATCGCCCAGGATCATCACCGTGGCGTGCTTCTGGCTCCAGCATTCGCCGATATTGGGGCAGGCCGCTTCCTCGCAGACGGTGTTGAGGTTCAGCCGCCGCATCAGCGCGCGGGTTTCGGCAAAGGCGACGGAGGTCGGCGCCCGCACGCGCAGCCAGTCCGGCTTGCGGACGCGGGGGACATCGAGGATGGGGCTGGCTTCGCTCATGCTGCCGGAATAGCCGCTGTGCCGCGCCTTGCCAATGCGCCCGCGCCGCAGGGCAATCATGCCGCACGGGCATATCGGCGTTGCGGCGCCGCCCTCTCGCCTGCTACGCAAGGCCCCCGTCGTGCGCGACGCTGCCCAGGTGCCCGCCCATGCCCGAATTTCGTTCCCTCATCGAAGGTTACCGCCGCTTCCGCTCCTCCGATTACATCGAGCAGCGCCAGCGCTACGATGCCCTCGCCAACAAGGGGCAGAGCCCCAAGGTCATGGTCATCGCCTGTTCGGACAGCCGGGTCGATCCGACGCGGGTGTTCGATACCGAACCCGGCCAGATGTTCGTGCTGCGCAACGTCGCCAATCTGGTGCCGCCCTATGTGCCCGATGATGGCCTGCATGGCGTTTCGGCCGCGGTCGAATATGCGGTGACGCAGCTGGAGGTGCACCATATCGTCGTGCTCGGCCATGCCCGCTGCGGCGGCATTGCCGCGTCCTTTTCCGGCCAGTTCGATGGCGCCGAACATGGCGCCGGCGGCTTCATCGGTCACTGGATGTCGATGATCGCCCCGGCGCGGGACCGCATTCGCGCCGCCGCCGAAATCTCGCCCGATATCGATGCCCATGCCGCGCTGGAGCTGGAGGCGATCCGCATCAGCCTGGCCAATCTGCGCAGCTTTCCCTTCATCGCCGCCGCCGAAGCCGCCGGCACGCTGCAATTGCAGGGGGCGCTGTTCGATATCGCTGATGGGGTGCTGCGCGTGCTCGACAAGGCGAGCGGCCGGTTTGTGCCGGTCGGGATGGATTGGGACCTGGCCAGCGACAGCCAGCACTGAACCCTGCTGCGGCGTTGCCGACAGCGCGCATTTTCAACGCGATGAAACCCGAAAGGTCGCGTCCGATACAAACAGGGGGGCTGCACCGGACGCGACCAATACGATCTGATGTGACAGCGAGGGCAGTCGCTGCGACACCATTGGGTGACCGCTGAGGCAATCTAACCATTCTGTAATAAAGTTCAAGACCCGAACAAAAAAAATGCGACAAAAATGGTAGCAATTTTGTCGCAGGGTCGCGCGTGCCGTCAGCGCGGCGGTTCGTCGAACAGATAACCGCCGCCGGAACGGGCGCCGGCGCGTTGCTCGACCCATTGCTTGTGCGCCCGGAACCCGCAGAAATAGCTGCCGGCGGCGCCGACCGTGCTGCAGCTGCCGATGCTGCCTGAATCATAATCGAACAGCGCGTTGCGTTCGCGCGAGACGCTGACGCTGTTGCGGCTGCCGCGATCGGGCGGGGTCGGCAGCGGCAGGCGAAACGGCGATTTCGGCGGGTCCTTGTCGGCGCAGACGACAATCTCGCCCGGTTTCGCCTTGGGGCAGAGCGCGCTCAGGATCGGCGGGATCGGTTCGGCCGCGGCCGGGCCGGCGAGCAGCAGTATCGACACCAGCCTCGCCCGCACGCCGCCACTCCACGCTTACCAGGCGCTAATAATGCAACGCCCGGCCATAGGCGTCCAGCACGCTTTCATGCATCATTTCCGACAGCGTCGGGTGCGCGAACACCGTGTGCATCAGCTCCGCCTCGGTGGTTTCCAGCCCGCGGGCGATGACATAGCCCTGGATCAGCTCGGTCACCTCGGCGCCGACCATGTGCGCACCGAGCAGCTCGCCGGTCGTCGCATCGAACACCGTCTTGATGAAGCCTTCCGCCTCGCCCAGCGCGATGGCCTTGCCATTGCCGATGAACGGGAATTTGCCGACCTTGACAGTGTGCCCGGCGGCTTTCGCCTTGGCCTCGGTCAGCCCGACGCTGGCCACCTGCGGGCGCGAATAGGTGCAGCCGGGGATGTTCCAATTGGTGAAGGCATGCGGGTGCAGCCCGGCGATGTTTTCGACGCAGACTATGCCTTCATGGCTGGCCTTGTGCGCCAGCCAGGGTGGGCCGGTGACATCACCGATGGCGTGCAGGCCGGCGACATTGGTCTGGCCATAGCCATTGACGACAATATGGCCGCGGTTGGTTGCGACGCCCAGCGCCTCCAGCCCGATAGTCTCGGTGTTCGGCACGATGCCGATGGCGACGATGACATGGCTGAACGTCTCGACCGCGGCCTTGCCATCGGCGGTAGTGATCGTTGCCGTCACCGCGTCCGCCCCCGGCGTCACATCGCTGACTTTCGTTGCGGACAGGATGCGCATGCCCTGCTTCGTCAGCGTCTTCGCCATGAAGGCGCTGACCTCCTCATCCTCCACCGGCAGGATGCGATCGAGCATTTCGACCACCGTCACATCGGCGCCCATGTCATTGTAGAAGCTGGCGAATTCGATGCCGATGGCGCCGGAGCCGATGACCAGCAATTTCGTCGGCATGGCCGGCGGCACCATGGCGTGGCGATAGGTCCACACCCGCTCGCCATCGGCCGGCACGCCGGGCAGGTCGCGGGCGCGGGCGCCGGTGGCGATAATGACGTTCTTGGCTTGCAGCACGCGGGTCTGGTCGCCGGTGGTCACGGTCACTTCGGTGGCGCCGGTCAGCGCCCCCTGCCCTTCGACCACCGTCACCTTGTTCTTCTTCATCAGCCCCTTGACGCCGCCATTCAGCTGCGCCGCCACCTTGCGGCTGCGCTCGGTGATCTTGGCGAGATCGAACGACACGCCGGTCGCCGACAGGCCATAGGCATCGGCATGGGTCATGTAGTGATAGACTTCCGAGGTGCGCAGCAGCGCCTTGGTCGGGATGCAGCCCCAGTTGAGGCAGATGCCGCCGAGGCGCTCGCGCTCGACAATGGCGACCTTGAGGCCGAGCTGCGCGGCGCGGATGGCGGAGACGTAACCGCCGGGGCCGGAGCCGAGGATGACGAGATCGAAGGATTCGGGGGTCATGATACAACCTTTCCCTCTCCCCTTGAGGGAGAGGGCGACTCGCCGAAGGCGAGCGGGGAGAGGGGTTCGACGCGTGCGGCGTAGATCGTCGCCATCACATCATCGGGGCGATCCAGGATATCGGCGTTCCAGAAGCGCAGCACGCGATAGCCGCGGCCGGTCAGCCAGGCGGTGCGATCGGCATCGGCGGTGCTTTCGGCATGTTGCGAACCGTCGGCCTCGACGATCAGTCGCTGCGCCTGGCAGACGAAATCCGCGATGAACGGCCCGATGGGCTGCTGGCGACGGAATTTGAAGCGTTCGAGACGCTTGGCGCGGAGCAGGTGCCAGAGCCGGGTTTCGGCTTCGGTCATGGCGCTGCGCATGGATTTGGCGCGGTCGAGGGTAACGGGTGGGTAAGAGCCCCCTCTCCCCGCTCGACGCAAGGGCGTCGAGTCGCCCTCTCCCTCAAGGGGAGAGGGAGAGTGTGTGTGGGGAGAGGGAGCCATCACGCCACCAGCCCCAGCGGCGCCTCGATCAGCGCCTTGAACGCCGCCATCAATTCCGCGCCATCGGCGCCATCGATGGCGCGATGGTCGAAACTGCCGGTCACCGTCATCACCGTCGCGATCGCCAGCGCGTCACCCACCACATAGGGGCGCTTCTCGCCGGCGCCGACCGCCAGGATCATGCCCTGCGGCGGGTTGATGACCGCGTCGAACTGCTTGATGCCATACATGCCGAGGTTGCTGACGGACGCAGTGCCGCCCTGATATTCATGCGGTTGCAGCTTGCCCTCGCGCGCCTTGGTCGCCAGCGCCTGCATTTCGCTGGCGATCACCGACAGCGGCTTGGCGTCCGCGCCGACGATGATCGGCGTGATCAGGCCATTGGGCGCCGCCACCGCCACCGAGATATCGGCGCGGGTATAGCTGATCAGCTGGTCGCCGGCGAAGCTGACATTGGCCTTGGGGCATTGCCGCAGCGCCAGCGCCAGCGCCTTGATGACCATGTCGTTGACCGACAGCTTGATCTTGCGCGGCTCCAGCGCGGCGTTGAGCTCGCCGCGCAATTTCAGCAGTGCATCGATGCGGACATCATTGGTCAGGTAGAAATGCGGCACCGTCTGCTTGGCCTCGGTGAGGCGGCGGGCGATGACCTTCCTGACATTGCCGAGCTTTTCGGCGGTGTGCGGGATGTCGGTGGTGAAGGGGGCGGCGGGGGCCGGGGCTGCCGGTGCCGGTGCCGGAGCGGCGGGCTTGGCCGGCCCCTCTCCCGGCTCGGCTTTGCCGAGTCCGACCTCTCCCCGGCGGGGAGAGGTAAGGGCGGCTTCGACATCGGCACGGACAATGCGGCCGTTGGGGCCGCTGCCGCTGAGCGTCGTCAGATCGACGCCCTGCAACTGCGCAATCCGCCTGGCCAGCGGCGAAGCGACAACACGCGCCCCATCCACCTCCCCCCGCGGGGGGGAGGTCGGACTCGGCGCAGCCGAGCCGGGAGAGGGGCTGGCATTGACCACCGGGGCAACCGGCACCTCAGCCACCACCGGCGCCACCAGTGCCAGCGCCGGCGCGGCCTTCGCCACCACCGCCTCGCCCTCGGCGCCCAGACGCAGGATCACCTGCCCCACCGGCACGCCTTCGGTGCCCGCGGCGACGACCAGTTCGGCGACCACGCCTTCGTCGATGCTCTCCACCTCCATCGTCGCCTTGTCGGTCTCGATTTCGGCCAGTACATCGCCGGATTTCACCGCATCGCCGATCTTGACGAGCCATTTCGACAGCGTCCCCGTCTCCATCGTCGGCGACAGCGCGGGCATGGTGATATCGATCATTTGTAGCAGACCTTCTTCGCCGCCGTGACCACATCCTCGGCCTTCAGCAGCGCCAGTTTCTCCAGGTTCGCGGCATAGGGCAGCGGCACATCGACATTGGTGACACGCAGCACCGGCGCGTCGAGATCATCGAAGCCCTGCTCCATGGCCACGGCGATGATCTCGCTGGCGATCGAGCAGGTCGGCCAGCCTTCCTCCACCACCACCATGCGATTGGTCTTCTTGAGGCTCGCCAGCACCGTCGCGGTGTCGAGCGGCCGCAGCGTGCGCAGGTCGATGATCTCCGCCTCGATGCCCTGCTCGGCCAGCGTCTTCGCCGCATCGAGCGCGACGCCGACGCCGATCGAATAGCTGACCAGCGTCACATCCCTGCCCTCGCGCACGATCCGCGCCTTGCCGATGGGCACGGTGACATCAGCGCCCTCGGGCACGTCGAAGCTCTGGCCATAGAGCAGCTCGTTTTCGAGGAACACCACCGGGTCGGGCGAGCGGATCGCGCTCTTCAACAGCCCCTTGGCATCGGCGGCGCTGTACGGCGCGATGACGATCAGGCCGGGCACGCTGGCATACCAGGGCGCATAATTCTGGCTGTGCTGCGCCGCCACGCGGCTGGCGGCGCCGTTCGGCCCGCGGAACACGATCGGGCAACGCATCTGGCCGCCCGACATGTAATTGGTCTTCGCCGCCGAATTGATGATGTGGTCGATGGCCTGCATGGCGAAATTGAAGGTCATGAACTCGATGATCGGCTTCAGCCCGCCCATCGCCGCGCCGGTGCCGAGGCCGGCAAAGCCGTACTCGGTGATCGGAGTGTCGACGACGCGTTGGGCGCCAAACTCTTCGAGCAGGCCCTGCGTGACCTTGTAGGCGCCCTGATATTCGGCGACCTCCTCGCCCATCACGAAGACTTCGGGCGTGGTGCGCATTTCCTCGGCCATGGCATCGCGCAGGGCTTCGCGGACGGTCTGGCGTTTGAACGCCCCTCCCGCTTGCGGGAGGGACTGGGGCTCGACCGCCACGGGAACCGGCTTTGGCGTTTCGATGACGACGGGCGGTACGGCCATTGGGGTTTGCCCACCCCCGGCCCCTCCCGCAAGCGGGAGGGGAGAAGAAGCTTCCTCATCCTCCCCCGCAATCACCGCGATGACCGTGCCGACCTTGACGCCTTCCGACCCCGCCGCCACCGGCAGCGCCACCACCGTGCCGCCGTCATCGGCTTCCAGCTCCATCGTCGCCTTGTCGGTCTCGATCTCGGCGAGCACATCGCCGGGCTTCACGACATCGCCGACCTTGACCAGCCATTTGGCCAGCGTGCCTTCCTCCATGGTCGGCGACATGGCGGGCAGCTTGATTTCCGGCATCAGTAGGTTCCCACCAGCACATCGGTGTAGAGTTCGGTCGCGGCCGGCTCCGGCGCGTCCTCGGCGAAATCGGCGGCGGCGGTGACGATCTCGCGCACCTCCTTGTCGATGGCCTTCAGCGCCGCCTCATCGGCATAGCCCGCTTCGATGATCTCGCGCTTGGCGTGCTCGATCGGGTCGCTCTTGTCGCGCATCGCCTGCACTTCCTCGCGGCTGCGATACTTCGCCGGATCGGACATGGAATGGCCGCGATAGCGATAGGTCTTCAGTTCCAGCAGCAGCGGCCCCTTGCCGGCGCGCACCCAGTCCACCGCCGTCTGCGCCGCGCCGCGCACGGCGAGCACGTCCATGCCGTCGACCTGCAGGCCCGGCACGCGGAAGCTTTCACCGCGGCGGTAGAGCAGATCCTCCGACGAGGCGCGGTTGACGCTGGTGCCCATGGCGTACTGGTTGTTCTCGATGACGAAGATCACCGGCAGCTTCCACAGCTCGGCCATGTTGAAGCTCTCGTACACCTGGCCCTGGTTCGATGCGCCATCGCCGAAATAGGTGACGGCAAGGCCGCCGTCATTCTTGTACTTGTGCGCAAAGGCGAGGCCGGTGCCCAGCGGCACCTGCGCCGCGACGATGCCATGGCCGCCGTAAAAGCCATGTTCGACGCTGAACATGTGCATCGAACCGCCCTTGCCCTTGGAAATGCCGGCGGCGCGACCGGTCAGTTCCGCCATCACCGCCGTGGCCGGAATGCCGGCAGCGAGCATATGGCCATGGTCACGATAGCCGGTGATAACCGAATCGGTTTTTTCGAGCGCGGCCTGGATGCCGACCACCACGGCTTCCTGGCCGATGTAGAGGTGGCAGAAGCCGCCGATCAGGCCCATGCCGTACAATTGCCCGGCACGTTCCTCGAAGCGGCGGATGAGCAGCATCTGGCGATACCAGTCGAGCAGCTCCTGCCGGCTCGCGGCGTACCGTTTTGGTTCGTCAGGTCGCGGCCAATCGTGAATCGGCACGGGATTGGAGGGTATGGCGGCCGGCCCCTTGCCGGCGGCTGTCTTCGGTGTAGCGGTGCGCGCCATGCGTCAGGCCCCTGCGATGTTCCGACGCAGCTATAGGCCGATGCCGCAACCGGCTCAAGCCTGCGCAAACACAAAACCTTATTGGTTAGGCTTGGTATCCGGCAGAGGCACGATCACTTCATCCTTGCGGATGAATTTCATGTTCTTGCGCACCAGTTCATCGGCCATGTCGCGGTCGACGCCCTTGGGATCGAGCAGGTCGATGCGTTTCTGCAGGGCCACGCGCAATTCACCATTGGCGGCCTTTTGCTGCTCCAGCGCCAGCCGCTCGCGGCGATAGTCACCCCAGGCGAACACGCCGGTCGGCCCGGTCAGCGTGCGCGCCACGAAAAACACGATCAGCACCAGGCAGACCATCGGCACCAGCGCGCGGCCGATATAGGGGGCGAGACGATTGCGAAGCTCCATGGCGCCAGCATATCGCAAAAGCGCCACGCGCCGCAACGACCCCTGATTGCAGACAGTGGCAAGGCCGGCCACGCCTGCTATGACGGGCAAAACACTTGTCCTTGGGGAAATCACATGACCGCCATCAACTCTGTTGTCGATCTGGGCCGTGATGGCGAGATTGCCATCGTCACCGTCAATTCGCCGCCGGTCAACGCGTTGAGCGCCGACGTCCGCGATGGCCTGGCCGGCGCCTTTGCCGCCATCGCCGGCGACAGCAGCGTCAAGGCGGTCGTGCTGGCCTGCGCCGGCCGCACCTTCATCGCCGGCGCCGACATTTCGGAATTCGGCAAGCCGCCGCGCGGTGCCAGCCTGCCCGCCGTGCAGGATGCCATCGAGGGCGCACCGGTGCCGGTGATCGCCGCCATCCATGGCACGGCGCTGGGCGGTGGCCTCGAAGTCGCGCTGACCGCGCACTACCGCGTCAGCGACGCCAGGGCGAAGTTCGGCCTGCCGGAGGTCAAGCTGGGCCTGTTGCCCGGCGCCGGCGGCACCCAGCGGCTGCCGCGCGTCGTCGGCGCCAAACAGGCGCTGGCGATGGTGACCAGTGGCACGCCGATCGGCGCCAAGGCGGCCCTGGCCGCCGGGCTGATCGAGGAAATCGTCGAGGGCGACCTGACCGCCGGCGCCGTCGCCTTTGCGCGGAAGGTGGTTGCCGAAGGCCGGCCGCTGAAGCGCATCCGCGACGATGCCAGCAAGCTGGGCGGCGATGCCGCGAGCCTGGCGCCGATGTTCGCCGAATTCCGCGCCGCCAACGCCCGCGCCTTCAAGGGCTTCGACGCCCCTGAAGCCAATATCAAATGCATCGAGGCCGCGGTCGCCCTGCCC
Source organism: Alphaproteobacteria bacterium PA4 (assembly GCA_002256005.1). Classification (GTDB taxonomy): domain Bacteria; phylum Pseudomonadota; class Alphaproteobacteria; order Sphingomonadales; family Sphingomonadaceae; genus Sandarakinorhabdus. The sequence continues at coordinate 22,806 of NKIQ01000005.1, forward strand.
TTCGACGAGGGCCTGAAGGTCGAGCGCAGCGAGTTCATGAAGTTGATGACCGGGCTGCAGTCCGCCGCGCAGCGCCATGTGTTTTTCGCCGAGCGCCAGGCCGCCAAGATCGACGGCCTGCCCGCCGACACCCAGCCCCTGCCCATCGCCAGCGTCGGCATCATCGGCGCCGGCACCATGGGCGGCGGCATCGCCATGAATTTTTTGAGCGTCGGCATCCCGGTGACGATCGTCGAAACGAAGCAGGAGGCGCTCGACCGCGGCATCGCCGTCATCCGCCGGAATTACGAGAACAGCGCCAAAAAGGGCCGCTTCAGCATGGAGGAGGTCGAGGCGCGCATGGCCCGGCTGACGCCGTCGCTCAGCCTTGATGACCTCCACAGCGTCGATCTGGTCATCGAGGCGGTGTTCGAGAATATGGCGATCAAGAAGGAGATTTTCGGCAAGCTCGACCGGATCGCCAAGCCCGGCGCCATTCTTGCCTCCAACACCTCCTATCTCAACGTCGATGAAATCGCCTCGGCAACGGCGCGGCCGGAAAGCGTGCTCGGCATGCATTTCTTCTCGCCGGCCAATGTCATGCGGCTGCTGGAGGTGGTCAACGGCGCCAGGACTTCGAAGCAGGCGCTGGCGACGGCGATGGCGGTGGGCAAGCAGATCGGCAAGATCGGCGTCGTCTCCGGCGTCTGCCATGGCTTCATCGGCAATCGCATGCTCGGCAAGCGCCAGGAACAGGCCAACAAGCTGATCCTTGAGGGCGCCCGCCCCGCCGATGTCGACCGCGTGCTCGTCGAATTCGGCTTCCCGATGGGCCCGTTCCAGATGAGCGACCTCGCCGGGCTCGACATCGGCTGGTCGGCGGACACGTCGAAGGGCGAGACCGTGCGCGACCGGCTGTGCGAGGCCGGGCTCCGGGGCCAGAAGAACGGCAAGGGTTTTTACGATTACGACGCGGACCGCAACCGCACCCCCTCCCCGGTCGCCGAGCAGATCATCCTCGATTATGCCGCTGAAAAGGGCATCAACCGCCGCGAGATCGACGATCAGGAGATCCTGGAGCGCTGCCTCTACCCGATGGTCAATGAAGGCGCCAAGATCCTCGACGAAGGCATGGCGCAGCGCGCCAGCGACATCGATATCGTCTGGATCAACGGCTATGGCTGGCCGGTGTATCGCGGCGGCCCGATGTTCTGGGCCGAACATGACGCCGGCCGCGAGACCATCGCCGCGGCGCTGGAGCGGATGGGCATGGATGTGTCGCCGCGCCTGAAGGCAGGGTTCTGAGCATGCGTGGTCTCGCCCTCGCCGCGCTGCTGTTCACGGCGCCCGCCGCCGCGCAAGCGCCTGCCGCTTCCCCCACCTATGCCGCGCCCGATTACACCCAGGATGCCAACTGGCTGTGTCGGCCCGGCCGCGCCGATGCCTGTGGCGGTGAGCTGGCCGCCACGGCGGTGGCCGGCGATGGCAAGACCAGCGTCGTCGCCCTGCCCACCGCCAAGGCACCGAAGATCGACTGTTTCTACGTCTATCCGACCGTGTCGACCGACCAGACCGGCAACAGCGATTTGAGCATCGACACCGCCGAAACCAATGTCGCCCGCATCCAGTTCGCGCCGTTCCGCAGCGTCTGCCGCACCTTTGCGCCGATGTACCGGCAGGTGACGCTGAAGGCGCTGCGCGACATATTGCTGGGCCAGGCGAGCAATGCCGATCGCATCATGGCCTATCGTGATGTCGTCGCCGCCTGGAACGACTATCTGGCGCGCGACAATCAGGGCCGCGGTGTGCTGCTGATCGGCCATAGCCAGGGCAGCGGTGTGCTGAAGGCGCTGTTGCAGAACGAGATCGAGGGCAAGCCCGTCGCCCGCCAGATCATCGCTGCCTATATCCCCGGCAACAATGTGCTGGTGCCGGCCGGCAAGGATGTCGGCGGCGATCTGAAATCCACGCCGCTCTGCCACAGCGCCGCCGACACCGGCTGCGTGCTGGCCTGGGTCAGCTATCGCGATGGCAAGGTTCCGCCCGCCGATGCCCGCTTCGGCCGCAGCCCGACGCCGGGCCTGGCGGTCGCCTGCACCAATCCGGCGGCGCTGGGCGGGGGCCGGGCGCCCTTGCGCATGCTGCTGCCCACCGCCACCAACATCGTCGACAATGCCAGCGGCCAATCGCCCTGGGCCAAGGGGGCAGTGGTCACCACACCGTTCGTCGCCCTGCCCGGCCTGCTCAGCGGCGCATGTGTCGATGACGGCGGCGCCCAGCGCCTCGCCATCCGCACCGACGCCGACCCCGCCGATGCCCGCACCGACACGCTCGGCGGCGATGTGATGTTCGCCGGGCAAGTGGTGGAAAGCTGGGGCCTGCACCTGATCGACGTCAACGCCGTGCTCGGCGACCTGGTGGCGCTGGCGGAGGCGCAGGGGCAAGCCTGGGAGAAGAAGGGGCGGTAAAGCCTTACCTCTCCCCCTCTTCCTTCACCTCTCCCCTTGAGGGAGAGGTGTCTGGTATGGGGAGAGGTGACCGCACTGCGGCGTCGCGCCCCATGTAACCATCACCCTGCCGACAACGTATAAGACAGCATGACCAACCGCCGCACGCTCCTCCTCGCCAGCATCGGCGCCGCCACGGCCGTCCCCCTGCTGCGCCTGCTCGATCAGCCCGCCATCGCCGCCGGCACCACCAAATTCAGCTACACGCTCACCGACGCGCAATGGCGGGCGAAGCTGCCGGCGCTGAGCTATGAGGTGCTGCGCCACGAGGCCACCGAGCGGCCCTTCACCTCGCCGCTCAACGACGAACATCGCGCCGGCACCTTTGCCTGCAAGGGTTGCGCGCTGCCGCTGTTCGCCAGCAGCACCAAATTCGACAGCGGCACCGGCTGGCCCAGCTTCTTCCGCCCGCTCGCCAACGCCGTCGGCACGTCGACCGATTCCACATTGGGCTTCACCCGCACCGAAGTGCATTGCCGGCGCTGCGGCGGCCATCTCGGCCATGTCTTCGACGATGGCCCGCCGCCGACCGGCCTGCGCTATTGCATGAACGGCGCGTCGCTGACCTTCACCCCCACCAAGGCCTGATCCCATGTCGCTGTTGCGTACCCTCGCCCTTTCCGCCCTGCTCGCCACCGCCGCCTGTTCGGGCGCCATCGCCGCCGAGCGCATGGTGACCGCCCCGGTTGCCACCACCGATTCCCCGCTGAAGGCCGGACCGCTGCAGACGGCCGTCTTCGCCGGCGGCTGCTTCTGGGGCGTCGAAGGCGTGTTCGAGCGGGTGAAGGGCGTTGTCTCGGTGCGCTCCGGCTATGCCGGCGGGCCCAAGGCGGCAGCAATCTATGATGTCGTCGGCACCGGCCTCACCGGCCATGCCGAGGCGGTGGAAGTGCGCTATGACCCGGCGAAGGTCAGCTATGGCACGCTGCTGCGCATCCTGTTCTCGGTGGCGCATGATCCGACCCAGCTGAACCGCCAGGGGCCGGACAGCGGCAGCCAGTATCGCAGCGCCATCTTCCCACAGTCGCCGGAACAGGCAAAGCTCGCCCAGGCCTATATCGCCCAGCTGACCGCAGCGAAGACCTGGCCGGGCAAGATCGTCACCACACTGGAACCCGGCAAGGCCTTCTACCCCGCCGAGGGCTATCACCAGAACTATCTGCGCCTGAACCCCGACCAGCCCTATATCGTCTACAACGATCTGCCCAAGGTGGCGGGGCTGAAGGAACGCTTCCCGGCGCTGTGGAGCGACAAGCCGGCGGGCTGAGCGGGGCGGTCCGAGCGCCGCCGCTCAGCGCTTCGGTTCGACGATGATGTAGACGCCCGTCGTCGTGCCGATATTGACCGCCTCGTGCCAGTCGATGCCATCGCTCCACCAGCTGCTGCCGACCTGCAAGTCGCGGGTGACCGTGCCGCTGGCGCTGGTGATGCGCATCGTCGACCCTTGCAGGATATAGCCCCAATGCGGTGCGTGATAATGGCGTTCATGGCCAACGCCCGGCGGAAACGTACAGCGCGCGACGCGCACCCGGTCATTGTCGGTGATCAGTTCGCAGACCTTGCGGCCCTGCCAGCCTGCCTCCAGCGGCGATGGCAGCGGTGCGGCGCCCGTGAGCAGCAGCGCCAGCAGTGGCATCATTTGGCGGTATTCGCCCAGCATTCCAGCTCGACCGCCGCACCGCGGGCGAGGCCGTTGACGCCCATCGCGCTGCGCGCCGGGAAGCGGCCGGGCTTGAAATAGGTGACGTAGATTGCGTTGAATTCGTCCCATTGTTTCATGTCGGCGAGCATCACCGTGCATTTGAACAGCGCGTCATGGGTCAGGCCGCGCCGGGCCAGCACCGCGCCGATATTGGCCATGACCTGGCGGGTTTCGGCGGCCAGCCCGCCGGGCACGACATGGTCCTGCCCCGGCACCGCACCGATCTGGCCGGAGATGTAGAGGATACCGCTCACTTCGGTCGCGTCGGAGAACGGCCGGTTGAGGGCGATGGATTCCGGCGACGTCAGATGGACGGTCGGGCCGGCGACGGCGGGCGCGGCGAGCAGCAGGGCCAGCAGTGCGGGTTTCAGGGTCATCGAGACACTCCGACTTTCCTCTCCCGCCTGCGGGAGAGGCGACTCGCGCGCCAGCGCGGCGGGTGAGGGTGTACGCAGACTTCGACGCGTGAATACACCCTCACCCGGGCCGGCTTCGCCGTCTCTCGCCTCTCCCGCAAGCGGGAGAGGTAATCTTGCGCTTAGTGCCCCAAATTCTTGACGATGGTTTCCACCATCTTCTTCGCATCGGCCAGCAGCATCATGGTGTTGTCCATATAGAACACCGGATTGTCGACGCCGGCATAGCCGACCCCGCCCATCGAGCGCTTCACGAACAGCACCGTCTTGGCCTTTTCGACGTCGAGGACCGGCATGCCATAGATCGGGCTGGTCTTGTCGGTCTTGGCGAGCGGGTTGGTCACGTCATTGGCGCCGATGACGAAGGCAACATCGCACTGCGAGAAATCGCTGTTGATGTCTTCCAGCTCGAAGACTTCATCATACGACACATTGGCTTCGGCGAGCAGCACGTTCATGTGGCCGGGCATGCGGCCGGCGACCGGGTGAATGGCGTATTTGACGCTGACGCCTTCGGCCTTCAGCAGGTCGCCCATTTCGCGCAGAGCGTGCTGCGCCTGCGACACGGCCATGCCATAGCCCGGCACGATGATGACGCTTTCGGCGTTCTTCATGATGAAGGCGGCGTCTTCGGCGCTGCCCGCCTTGTAGGCCTTGGCGATCGCCGCGCCGGCCACCGCCGGGCCACCGGCATCGCCGAAGCCGCCGGCGATAACGCTGATGAAGCTGCGGTTCATCGCCTTGCACATGATGTACGACAGGATGGCGCCGGACGAGCCGACCAGCGCGCCGGTGATGATCATCGCGGTGTTGCCGAGCGTGAAGCCCATCGCCGCAGCGGCCCAGCCCGAATAGCTGTTCAGCATCGAGATGACGACCGGCATGTCGGCGCCGCCGATCGGGATGATCAGCAGGAACCCGATGGCGAAGCTCAAGGCGGTGATCGTCCAGAACACCCAGGCGCTCTGATCGGTGACGAAATAGCCGATGAGGCCGAGGATGCCGGCGAGGATGCCGAGGTTGATGATGTGGCGGCCGGGCAGCATGATCGGATTGCCGCTCATCCGCCCCGACAGCTTCAGAAAGGCGATGATCGAGCCCGAGAAGGTGATCGCCCCGATGGCGACGCCCAAGCCCATTTCGATGCGGCTGGCGCTGTGGATCTCGTTGGTGACGGCATCGAGGATGTTGAACGCCGCCGGGTTGAGATAGGCAGCGCAACCGACCAGCACCGCGGCCATGCCGACGAGGCTGTGGAAGCCGGCGACCAGTTCCGGCATCGCCGTCATCTTGATGTTCTGGGCGATGTAATAGCCGATGCCGCCGCCGATGATGATGGCGCCGATGATGAACGGCAGGCCGACAGGGTGGAGCAGCAGCGTCGTGCCGACGGCGATGCCCATGCCGATCATGCCATAGCGGTTACCCGCCTGCGATGTTTCGGGCGAGGACAGGCCGCGCAGCGACAGGATGAAAAGGACGCCTGCGATCAGGTAGGCGAGCATGGCCCATTCGGGCGTGGCAGCGTGTTCCATGGTTGTTGCCCCTTACTTCGCCGCTGCCGGCTTCTTGTCTTTTTTCTTGTACATGGCGAGCATGCGCCGCGTCACGGCGAAGCCGCCGAAGATGTTGACGCTGGCCAGCACCACGGCGAGCAGCCCCAACCATTTCGACACATCGGACCCGCCGGCGGCGGCCGACGACGCGATCAGCGCGCCGACGATGATCACGCTCGAAATCGCGTTGGTCACCGCCATCAGCGGCGTGTGCAGCGCCGGCGTCACCGACCAGACGACATAATAGCCGACGAAACAGGCCATCACGAAGATGGAGAAAATCGACAGAAATTCCATGGTCTTTCCCCCTCAGGCCGTCAGGCGTTCATGGACGACCTTGCCGCCCTGCGTCAGCGTGATGCCCTTGCCGATCTCGTCATCGGCGGGGAACACGACGGTCTTGGCGTCCTTGTCCCAAAAGGCGTTGATCATGTTGAACAGGTTGCGGGCATAGAGCGCCGACGAATCCGCCGCCATGCGACCGGCGATATTCTTGTGGCCGATGATCTTGACGCCATGGACGCTGACGACTTCGCCGACCTTCGAACCTTCGACATTGCCGCCGCTTTCGACCGCCAGATCGACGATGACGCTGCCCGGCCGCATGCTGGCGATCTGCGCGTCCGAAATCAGCCGCGGTGCCGGGCGACCCGGGATCAGCGCGGTGGTGATGACGATGTCCTGCTTGGCGATGTGGCTGGAGACCAAAGCGGCCTGCGCCGCCTTGTATTCGTCCGACATTTCGGTGGCATAGCCGCCGCTGCCTTCGCCCTCGATGCCCTTGACGTTCTCGACGAAGATCGCCTTGGCACCCAGCGATTCAATCTGTTCCTTGGTGGCGGAGCGGACGTCGGTGGCCGAGACCAGCGCGCCGAGGCGGCGGGCGGTGGCGATGGCCTGCAGGCCGGCGACGCCGACACCCATGATGAACACGCGCGCCGCCGAAATCGTGCCGGCGGCGGTCATCATCATCGGAAAGGCGCGGCCATAGGCTTCGGCGGCGTCGATCACCGACTTGTAGCCGGCGAGGTTCGACTGCGACGACAGCACGTCCATCGACTGGGCGCGGGTGATGCGCGGCATGAATTCCATGGCGAGCGCGGTGAGGCCGGCCCCGGCATAGCCATCGATGCGGGCGCGATCGGCGAAGGGCGCCAGGATGGCGGCGAGCATGGCGCCGGACTTGGCACCCGGCAGGTCGGCCGCAGCCGGGCCTTGCACACCCAGGATCAGATCGGCATCGGCCAGCACGCTGGCGCGGTCGCCGGTGGTGGCGCCGGCGTCGGAATAGGCCGCATCGGAAATGCTGGCACCGGCGCCGGCGCCGCTTTCGACGGCGATGGCGGCAACGCCCAGGCCGAGCAGTTTCTTGACGGTTTCGGGCGTGGCGGCGACGCGGTGTTCCGCATCGGCCGTTTCGCGCAGCACGGCGATTTTCATGGTCTGCCCTTTTCCAGGTCTGTCAATGCGATGTGGCTTAGCGGACGAAGAACAGCGCCAGCAGGATCAGCACGGCGACAACGAAGATGATGCCCCACTTCGTCATGCCCAAAAAGCTTTCATAGGTCTCGCGATGCGCACCCAGGTTCGGCTCGTTGCCGTTCGTCGACATATCGGTTCCCATATCAAATGCCCAATGCGCGCGGACGCGCCCTGCCCCCCAATAGCAGATGCGCAACGGCTGTGAAGCCTGTGCATCTTGCGGGAACGGAGTCAGCCCCGGCCCCATCAAAAAGGCGTTAGCGCAATGCTGTTGCCGAATGCCAGACCGAAAGTGCCTGCACCGTGGCTGCGACATCATGGACGCGCACGATTTGAACCGCATTGGCGGCCGCGTGCAGGGCCAGTGCCAGGCTGCCGGGCAGGCGTTCATCGGGCGGCACCTCACCGGCCATGCGTGAAATCAACTGCTTGCGGCTCGCCCCCAGCAGCACCGGCACGCCCAGATCATGGAACAGCGCCAGCCCGCGCAGCAGGGCGAGATTGTGATCGAGCGTCTTGCCGAAGCCGATGCCGGGATCGACGATGATGCGATCCCGCGCAATGCCGGCGGCTTCGCAAATGGCGATGCGCACCGCCAGCCAGTCGAACACGTCGAACAGCGCATCCTCATAATGCGGCGCCTGCTGCATCGTCTGCGGGTCGCCCTGCGCGTGCATCAGCACAACGGGTGCGTTCGAGGCCGCGACCAGCGCCAGCGCCGCCGGATCATGGCCCAGCGCCGAGACATCGTTGACCAGCATCGCCCCGGCGGCCAGCGCATCGCCCATCACCGCCGCCTTGCGCGTGTCGATGCTCCAGGCAAGGCCGGCGAGGCCGGGCAGCACCGCCGCCAGCCGGGCGCGCTCGGTGGCAAGATCGACGGGCGCCGCGCCGGGCCGCGTCGATTCCGCGCCGATATCGATCAGGTCGGCGCCGGCGGCCGCCATGGCCTGCGCCGCCGCTCTTGCCGCCTCGGGTGCGGCATGACGGCCACCATCCGAAAAACTGTCGGGGGTGACGTTGAGGATGCCCATCACCGCGGTGCGGCCCGCCAGCGCCGGGAACAGCCGCGCCAGCAACGGCCGCGGCCGGGTCAGCCGCTCGCGCACCGCCGGTGCCACATCCGCCACCGGCACCACTTCGGTCGGCCCGTCGCGGTGGCCGATGGCCACCTGCGAAAACAGGAACGGGCCACCGGCAAGCGGCAGCCCGACCCCGAACCCGGTTGGCCTGTGGTAAGGGATTACCAGACCTTCAGGCGATCAGCCGGCGCCAGGTAGAATTTCTCGCCCGGCTTCACGCCGAAGCTGTCGTACCAGACGTCGAGGTTGCGCACGACATAGGGGCGGAAATTGCCCGGCGAGTGCGGATCGGTGGTCAGCAGCTGCAGCAACAGCGGATCACGATATTTCTGGCGCCAGACCTGGCTGAAGCCGAGGAAGAAGCGCTGCTCGCCGGTCCAGCCTTCGATCACCTTGGCCTTCTTGCCGCCCAGCGACAGCTTCCAGGCGTCGAAGGCGATGTTGATGCCGGCCAGATCGGCCATGTTCTCGCCCAGCGTCAGTTCGCCATTGATGTGCTTGCCGGGCAGCGGTTCATAGGCGGCATATTGCGCCACGACCTTGTCGGTCAGCGCCTTGAAGCGCGTCACGTCCTGCGGCGTCCACCAGTCGGCGAGCTTGCCGGTCTTGTCGAACTTGCGGCCCTGATCGTCGAAGTGATGGGTGATTTCATGGCCGATGACCGCGCCGATTCCGCCATAGTTGACGGCCGGATCGGCCTTGGCGTCAAAGAACGGCGGCTGCAGGATGGCGGCCGGGAAGACGATCTCGTTCCACACCGGATTGGCATAGGCGTTGACCGTCATCGGCGTCATATACCATTCGCTGCGATCGACCGGCTTGCCGAGCTTGGCGACCTGGCGGGCATATTCGAACTCGGTGGCGCGAGCGACATTGCCGACGGCGTCACCCTTCCGGATTTCCAGTGCCGAATAATCCTTCCACTTGTCGGGATAGCCGATCTTGGGCTTGAACGCCGCCAGCTTCTCGCGCGCCTGGGCCCGGGTCGCCGGGTCCATCCAGGCGAGATTGGCGAGGCGCTTGTCCATGGCGGCAATGATGTTCTTCACCAGCTCATCGGCCTTGGCCTTGGCTTCCGGCGGGAAATAATCGGCGACATAGAGCTTGCCCAGCGCCTCACCGAGCACGGCGGTGGTGGTGTCCACGCCCCGCTTCCAGCGCGGCTGCTGTTCGGGCTGGCCGCCCAGCGTCTTGCTGTACATGTCGAAATCGGCATCGACATAGGCCTTGGGCAGGAACGGCGCGACGTCGCGGATCAGCTGGTACGACAGATAATCCTTCCACAGGTCCAGCGGCTCGCTGTCGACCAGCTTGGCGGCGGCCTGCAGCGACGATGGCGTCGACATGTTGATGACCGGCTGGCCTTCCAGGCCGGCAGCGGTCAGCAGCTGGCCCCAGTCGATGCCGGGATAGGCCGCGGCGAGATCGGCGCGGGCGACGGGGTTGTAGGTCTTTTCGGCCTGGCGGCGCTCGACCCGCGTCCAGTGCGTGGCGGCGATCTTGGTTTCCAGATCGAAGATGGCCTTGCCGCGGGCTTCGGCATTGTCGAAGCCGGACAGCTTCAGCAGCGTGACGATATAGGCCTGATATTTGGTGCGGGCTTCGGCGAACTTCGGGTTCGTCGTGTCGAGATAATAGTCGCGATCGGGCAGGCCCAGCCCGCCCTGGCCGACACCGACCTGATAGGCATCGGGATTCTTGCGATCGGGGCCGACGCCGACGCCGAGCGGCGTGCTGACGCTGATGCGGCTGAAGCGGCCGAACATGGCGGCGAGCTGCGTCTTGTTCGACACGGCGGCGATGGCGTCCAGCTCGGCCTTGATCGGGGTGATGCCCTTGGCCTCGATACCGGCTTCATCCATGAAGCTGGCGTAGAAATCGCCGACCTTCTGGGCTTCGGTGCCCGGCGCGCCGCCGGTGGCCGCGGCCTTTTCGATGATGGTGCGGGTGCGCTCCTGGCTCAGGTCGCGCAGCTTGGTGAACATGCCAAAGCTGGTCTTGTCGGCCGGGATTTCCAGCGTCTTCAGATAGTTGCCGCTGGTATAGGCGACGAAATCGTCACCGGCCTTCACCGCCGGGTCCATGCCGGCAACGTCAAAGCCGAACTTGCCGATTTCCGGGCCCTTGGCCGGCGCCGCCCCCTTGGCCGCCGCCGGCGCAGCCATCACCAGCAGCGCCATTGCGGTGGCGCCGAGAAACAACGAACGAGACATGATCACTCCCCAAAAATGCACGAATGGGGCGTATTAGCGAATTAACACGGGGCCGGTAAAGCCCTATTGCTGCGACAAAAGCGTAGCGCGGTTCACACCGTGCCGACGCTGGCGCGATAGGCGGTGCGCTTGGCATCGAGGGGGACGAGCTTGCCGGCCTCCTCGGTGTGCCAGAAGGTCCAGCCGTTGCAGCTGGGCAGGCCCTGTGCCGCGGCGCCCAATTGGTGGATGGAGCCGGTCTTGCTGCCCATGCTCAGCGAGCCGTCGGCGCGCACTTCGGCGCTGTGGCGGCGCTGCGGATCGATGAGGCGGGTGCCGGGGCGGACCAGGCCGGATTCGACGAGGCTGCCGAACGGGATGCGGGTTTCGGCGCGCTTGCCCTGCGACACCGCCATGTCGCCGCCCGACAGCGGCAACAGTCCGGCGATGCGCTTTTCGGCGACGGCGATGTATTTGTCCTCGCGTTCGATGCCGATCCAGCGGCGGCCGAGCAGCTTGGCCACCGCGCCGGTGGTGCCGGTCCCGAAAAACGGATCGAGCACGACATCGCCGGGCTCGGTGCAGGCGAGCAGCACGCGATAGAGCAGCGCCTCGGGCTTTTGCGTCGGATGCGCCTTGACGCCATCGGTCTTCAGCCGCTCGCCGCCGGTGCAAATGGGGATCAGCCAGTCGGAGCGCATCTGCAGCTCGTCGTTCATCGCCTTCATGGCGTGATAGTTGAACTTGTATTTGGAATTTTCCGACTTCGACGCCCAGATCAATGTTTCATGGGCGTTGGTGAAGCGGGTGCCCTTGAAGTTCGGCATCGGATTGGCCTTGCGCCAGACGATGTCGTTGAGGATCCAGAAGCCGGCATCCTGCAGGGCGGCGCCGACGCGGAAGATGTTGTGATAGCTGCCGATCGTCCAGATCGCGCCATCGGGCTTAAGCAGCCGGCGCGCCGCGGTCAGCCAGGCGACGGTGAATTCGTCATAGCTTTGATAGGAGGTGAACTTGTCCCATTCGTCATCGACGGCGGCGACCTTGCCGCCTTCCGGGCGGTGCAGATTGTGCGCCAGCTGGAGATTATAGGGCGGATCGGCGAAGATCAGGTCTACACTGCCGGCCGGCAGCGCGTTCATCGCCTCGATGCAATCGCCGCGGATGATGAAATCGGTCTTCATGGGGCTTCGGGTCCGTTCGCAAAAACTGTCCGAATCGCCCATGAGTCATTGCCGAATCGCCGTCAAGAGTCGCGGGAATCACTGTTGAATCATGGATTTGGGGTGATTCGCTGCGGAATGACTCGAAACGCTGCATGTTGAGTCCGCCCGCGCGGCAACCCCCAAGGGATGGCGTGTTGCCGAAAAGACTCAATCGCAGGATTACCTCTCCCTCAAGGGGAGAGGTTAAGCCGTGCCTTCACCGGCGCAAAACTGCGCCGATGGTGCAGCGTCACCCCCAGCGTCGCCAGCCCGCGCGCATGCGCCGCCGTGCCATAGCCCTTGTTCGCCGCCCAGCCATAGCCGGGGCATTCGGCGTCCAGCACCGCCATCAGCCGATCCCGCGTCACCTTGGCAAGGATCGACGCCGCGGCGATGGAGCAGCTCCTTGCGTCACCCTTGACGATGGCGGTGGCGGCGTGCGGCCAGCGCGGCAGGCGATTGCCATCGACCAGCACATGATCGGGCGGCAATCCCAAAGCCGTCACCGCCCGCTCCATCGCCAGCATCGTCGCCCAGTGAATGTTGAGCGTGTCGATCTCCGCCACGCTGGCCATGCCGATGCCGTGCCGCGCAGTGGCGATGATCGCCTCGAACAGCCGTTCGCGCGCCGCCTCGCTCAGCTGTTTGCTGTCATTGAGGCCAGCGGGGACATTCTGCCGGTCGAGGACAACGGCCGCCGCCACCACCGGCCCGGCCCAGGGCCCGCGCCCGGCCTCATCGACCCCGGCCACGATCCCTCGGTGCTGATCCTCGAACCGGAAATCGGTCACGGCAGCGGGTAAAACCCCAGCGGCCCATGGCCAGCGCCGAAGCCCGGCGCCCGCGCGATGCCCTGCGCCACGAACGCCCGCGCCCGTTCGACCGCCGCCGGCAGTGCCAGCCCCTGCCCCAGCGCGGTCGCCAGTGCCGAGGCCAGCGTGCAGCCGGTGCCATGGGTGTGGCGGCTGGCGATACGCTCGCCCTGAAAGGCGCTATGCCCGCCGCGCGTCACCAGCCAGTCGGTCAGCGTGTCGCCGGGCAGATGCCCGCCCTTGGCCAGCACGGCGCCGCAGCCCGAAAGCAGCAGCTCCTGCGCCGCCAGCAGCGCATCGGCACTGTCCTCGATTTCGGTTTCGGCGAGCACCGCCAGTTCCGGCGTATTGGGCGTGACGATGGCGGCGCGCGGCAGCAGCAGCTGCACCAGCGCGCCGGCGGCCTCGTCATCGATCAGGCTGGCGCCGCCCTTGGCGACCATCACCGGATCGAGGATGATCGGCGCGCCGACGCCGTCCAGCGCCGCCGCCACCGCCTGCACGATGGCGGCGCTGCCCAGCATGCCGATCTTGATGGCATCGACGCCGATATCATCGATGCAGGCGCGGATCTGCGCCGCGACGATTTCGGGCGGAATGGCATGGATGGCCGACACACCCAGCGTGTTCTGCACCGTCACCGCCGTCACCGCCGTCATCGCATAGCCGCCAAGGCAGGTGACGGTCTTGATGTCGGCCTGGATGCCGGCGCCGCCGCCGGAATCGGAACCGGCGATGATGAGGATGCGGGCGGGGTCAGGCATGATGGGGGCCTCGAGTGGTCATACCCCCCCTCTCCCGCTTGCGGGAGAGGTCGACTCGGCGTCTTCGCCGAGCGGGTGAGGGTGTTCTTCTGCAGCGACGCGCGGGTACACCCTCACCCGCCGCGCTGGCGCGCGAGTCGCCTCTCTTGGCTGCGGGAGAGGAAGATGGCGGCGCCCGCAAACTCACCCCGCCACCACCGCCGCGCAAATCTCCTCGACCACCGCCTTCACCAGCGCCTTGTCATCGCCTTCCGCCATCACGCGGATCACCGGCTCCGTGCCCGATTTGCGGATCAGCAAGCGCCCATTGCCGTTCAGTCGCGCCTCGCCATCGGCGATCACCGCCTTCACCCGCTCAGTCTCCAGCGGGGTGCCGGTGAAGCGCACGCTCTTCAGCAGCTGCGGCACCGGGTCGAAGATGTGCAGCACTTCGCTGGCCGGCTTGCCGGCCACCACCAGCGCCGCCAGCACCTGCAGGGCCGCCACCAGCCCGTCGCCGGTCGTCGAATGGTCGGCGAGGATCAGATGCCCAGATTGCTCGCCGCCGATGTTGAAGCCGCCGGCGCGCATCATTTCCAGCACATAGCGGTCACCCACCCCGGCGCGGTGCAGCGCCAGGCCGCGCCCCGCCAGCCAGCGTTCGAGGCCCAGGTTCGACATCACGGTCGCCACCAGCCCGCCGCCCTTCAGCGTGCCCATGTCCTGCGCCAGCCCCGTCACCAGCGCCATGATCTGGTCGCCATCGACGACCTGGCCCTTTTCATCGACGACGATCAGCCGGTCGGCATCGCCATCCAGCGCGATCCCGATATCGGCGCCGGTTTCCAGCACGCGCAGCTGCAGCGCCTTGGGGTGCGTCGAGCCGATGTGATCGTTGATGTTGAAGCCGTTGGGCGCCACGCCGATAGCATCGACCTCCGCCCCCAGCTCCCACAGCGCCGCCGGCGCCACGGCATAGCCGGCGCCATGGGCGCAATCGACGACGATCTTCATGCCGTCGAGCCGCAGCTGCTCCGGAAAGGTCGATTTGGCGAAATGGATATAGCGGCCGCGGGCATCCTCGATGCGCCGCGCCCGGCCGATGGCCTTGGGCTCGGCCAGCGCCACATCGGCGTCGATCATCGCCTCGATGGTCGCTTCATCCGCGTCGGACAGCTTGTAGCCATCTGGGCCGAACAGCTTGATGCCATTGTCCTGATAGGGATTGTGGCTGGCGGAGATCATCACGCCCAGATCGGCGCGCAGCGAGCGGGTCAGCATCGCCACTGCCGGCGTCGGGATCGGCCCGGCCTGGATGACATCCATGCCGACGCTGGTGAAGCCCGCCGTCAGCGCCGATTCCATCATGTAGCCCGACAGGCGGGTATCCTTGGCGATGACCACCTGATGCTTGTGTTTGCCGCGCAGGAAATGCGTGCCGGCGGCCTGGCCGACCTTCATGGCGATGGCGGCGGTCATCGGCGCGGCGTTGGTCAGCCCGCGGATGCCATCGGTGCCGAAATATCTGCGAGTCATGCGTGTTGCGCCCCCTTGGCTGTCGCCGCCTCTTAACGCGCCGCGCCCGGCTTGTCGAAGCCTTGGCATTGCCGCAAACTGCCGGCGTATTCGTATTCGGGGGGAAGTTCATGACCATCGATCGCCGCCTGTTCCTCGGCGGCACCGCCGCGCTCGCCGCGCCCGGCCTCGCCCGCGCCGCCGTGGCGGGCGCCGACACCAGCCCGGCCGAGGCGAAGGCGCTGGCCGCCATCGCCGATTATCTGGAGGCGCATCGCCGCTGGTTCGCCCTGCCCGCCATGGCGATTGTCGTCGTCGCCGGCGGCCGCCAGTACATGATCAATTCCGGCAATCGCGATTACGAAGGCCGGGCGCCGCTGGCCGGCGACGAGCTGTGGCAGATTGGCTCCATCAGCAAATCCTTCATCGCCGCCATCTGCCTGCAACTCGCCGATGAAAAGAAACTCGATCTCGACGCCGATATCCGCACCGTGCTGCCGGAGGCACCGTTGCCCGATGCGCCCTTCACCATCCGCGCCCTCCTCGATCACAGCACCGGCCTGCCCGATTTCGCGCCAAGCTTCGGCCCGGCGGGGTATCGGCTGTGGACCGGTTTCAAGGCCGGCAGCCACTGGAGCTATTCCAACACCGGTTACGATCTGCTCGGCCATGCCATCGCCCGCATCGACGGTCGCCCGCTGGCGGACAGTATCGAGGTGCGCATCGCCCGCCCGCTGGGCATGACGATGACGCGCGGCGCCATCAACTGGCGCGACCGCAGCCGCTACCCCGCCAGCTACGCGACGCTGCGCCCCGACCGGCCGGTGCTGCGCCAGAATGCGCTGGCGCCGGCGCCCTGGGTCGATGCCTCGCTGGGCGCCGGATCGGTGGCGTCGACGCTCACCGACATGGCGCGCTATCTGCGTTTCCTGATCGGCATCGGCCGGGGCCAGGGCGGCGGCATCCTAAGCGCGGCGCGCGCCGCCGAATGGCTGGCGAAGCCGGTGGTGCAGGATGCGGCGAATCCGGCGGAAACCTATGGCCTCGGCCTCATGCACCGCCAGAGCGACGGCCGTGCGCTGTTGCATCACACCGGCGGCATGGTCAGCTTTTCCTCATCCTTCCATGTCGATGCCGCCGCCGGCACCGGTGCCTTTGCCAGCTGCGCCATCGGCGGCACCGGCTATCGCCCGCGCCTGCTCACCGCCTATGCCGTGCAGGCAATGCGGCTGGCCGCCGAAGGCAAGGCGCCGCCCGCACCACCGGCGCTGGCACCGCCGCCGCCACCCGCCGCGGCATTGGCCACCATCGCCGGCAGCTATGGTCCGCTCATGATCGCCGCCACCCCCGCCGGGCTGGTGGCGACCATGGCGGGGACCACCGCCCCGCTCGAACTGCGCAGCCCCGATCAGTTCGTCACCGCCCACCCGGCGCTCGCCGATTTCGCCGGGGTGGTGGTGCGCGACAAGGACCGCGTCATCGCCATCGACCATGGCCCGCACCGCTACGTCCGCGACGGCATGCGCGCGCCGCTGCCGCCCACCCCACCCCGCCTCGCCGCCCGCGCCGGTCGCTACCAGAGCGACGACCCCTGGATCGGCGGCGCCACCCTCGTCGCCCGCGGTGACCAGTTGCTGCTGGAAGGCACCGACGCCATCACCGAAATCGGCGACGATGTCTGGCGACTGGCCGAGATCGACTGGCTGCCGGAACGCATCACCTTGATGGGCACCGTGAACGGGCGCCCGCAAGTCGCCGATTTTTCAGGACGATTGCTCGAACGCCGTGATGGCTGAGGCCGGCTTACCCGCGACGTAATTGCCGCCGCGCCGCAACCTGCCACCATGGCCCGACTGGAAAAAGGGAATCGCAATGGCCCAGCTCGCCCACCTGCCCGCCGATAGCGACATCGCCGCCATCCAGGCGCTGCTCGATCGCGATGGCGCCGTCATCATCGATGATGTCATGACGCCGGCGCTGCTCGCCCAGCTGCGCGCCGAGCTGGCGCCGTTCATCGCCCAGGGCAATGCTGGCCGCGACGAATTCAGCGGCTTTCGCACCCGCCGCATCGGCGCGCTGATGGCCCGCTCCGCCGCATGTCGCGATCTGGCGCTCGATCCGCTGGTCAACGCCGCCTGCGCCGCCTGGCTGGGGCCCTATTGCGACGGCTATCAGCTGCACTTCACCCAGGCGACCAGCATCGGCGCCGGCGAAACCCCGCAGATGCTGCACCGCGACCGCGGCGTCTGGGGTGGCCATATCAGCCGCAAGATCGAAACCCAGTTCAGCACGATCTGGGCCGTCACCGATTTCACCGCCGCCAATGGCGCCACCCGTGTCGTGCCGGGCTCGCAGCGCTGGGCCGCCGGCCGCGAGGCGGAACCGCATGAAATCGCCGCTGCCGAAATGACCGCGGGCTCGGTGCTGCTCTATACCGGCTCCGTCCTCCACGGCGGCGGCCCCAACGAAACCAATGCGTTCCGCACCGGCGTGCTGCTGCACTATACGCTGGGCTGGCTGCGGCAGGAGGAGAATCAGTATCTCTCCTGCCCGCCCGAAATCGCCCGCGACTTCAGCCCGGAACTGCGTGCGCTGATCGGCTATAGCAAGGGCGGCTATACGCTCGGTTTCTTCTCCACCCCCAACGGCCCCGGCGAACCCGGCCTCGAGACCGCGCCGCCGGAGATGCTGTTCGGCGAGAAACCCCTGCCGAAGTTCGACCAGCGCTTCGTCAGCGCGCGGGAGCTGATTCAGCAGACGAGCTGAGGATTGCAGGAAAGGGCCTCCGGCGGCTGGGGCCTCAGGCCCCAGACCCCTTTCGTTTGTGTCGGCCAAACAAAGCAGTAGCGCTGCTTTCTAATCGAAATGGGGTCTGGGGCCCACGGCCCCAGCCGCCGGAGGCAATCCTTACCCCCGCGCCGGCCGCCACAGCGGACCCACTGCCACCAGCAGCACCAGCACGTTGAACAGTGCGTTCGACGCATGGCCCGACGCGATCGAGCCGGCGCTGTCGAGGGTGAACCAGGCCAGCACGCCATAGAGCACGCATTTGCGCACCGGTTCCGGGGCGAGGTCGTGGACAAAGGCCGACAGGCACCAGATCATCACCCCCCAGCCGAGCAGAAAGCCGCCGGTGAGCGCCGACAGGAAGTGCGTGTCAGCGTCGAGCCAGCGTTGCGCGCCGTCGATGGGCCAGCTGAGCAGGTCCATCGTCAGCCGCGCCGGCTCCCGCGTGGCGGCCATGGTGCCGAGGAAGAACACCGGGCCGAAGCTGCCGACGACCAGCGCCGTCACCTTCAGCCAGAATTTGTGCTGCGCCTGGGTCGCCATCAGGGCTGCGGCCATTCCGCCATGATGGTCATCACGTCGAAATAGTCGCGCCAATAGGTGATGAGGCCGTTGTGCACCTCGAACACGCCGGTGACCGGCAGTTCCACCCATTTGTCGGCGAGGCGGTGGCGATCGAGCCGTTCCAGCACCACCACCGGGCCGTTGACCGCCGAGCGCAGCACGCCGAATTCATTTTCCAGCGTCGGCGCGAAGAAGGGCTCCAGCACGGCGCGGATGCCGGCGGGGCCGTTGACGGCGCCGAACGGGGGCGGGTTGATATAGACGCAGGTCGGCGACACCAGCGTCATGGCGCGATCATAATCCAGCGGCTCCATCGCCTTCATGAAGGCCAGGCAGGTCTGCATCGGGTCGGTCATCATGGGCTCCTTGCGATTGATGGCGGCAGCATCCGGCATCGGCGGCGGCGCTGCAATTACCCGTCAGGTCATCAGCCGGCAGCGCGGAACAGCGCTTCGGTCGCCGCATCGGCCGGGAACATGGTTTCGATGCGCAATTCCTCCGCCGTCACATCCTGGGCGGTGCCAAAGGTGGCGATGACGGTGAACATCGACACTTGCAGATCGCCCAGTTGCAGGATGAAGGGCAGCACCGGCAGCAGCGCCGTATCGGCGGCCGACCACAGCACGGCATCGTCCTGCAGCGGCGCCAGTTCATCGAGCACGGCCTGCATCTCTTCGCCGGCCAGCGTTTCCGCCTCGCGCCGCGCTCGCTGCCACACCAGGGGGCCGACGGTCGCCCAGTTGGTGACGAAGGGCCGGATGCCGGCGGGATGGAAGAACAGACGCATCAGATTGCGTTCGCCGCCGCCGACGCGATCCCAGATGTCCGCGCCCAACATGGCGCCCAGCCGGTCGAATGGCGCATTGGCCATGCGGACATTCCAGGCCCGGTCGATGGCCACCGCCGGGAAGGGCGCATGCGCGCTCAGCATCATCTGCACCGCCGCCATCACCTGCCCCATCTGCGGATCATCGAGCGCGCGGCTGCGGAACAGCGGCGCATAGCCGGCCGCGGTCAGCCAGAGATTGCGTTCACGTAAGGGCACTTGCAGCGTTTCGCTCAGTTGCAGAATCATGTTGCGGCTGGGGTTGGCGCGGCCGGATTCGAGAAAGCTCAGATGCCGTTGCGAGACACCACAGTTCAGCGCCAGATCGAGCTGCGACAGCCGGCTGCGCTGTCGCCATTCGCGCAGCAGCCGCGGGAAGCCACTGTCGGCATCGGGGCGCGGGATCGTCATGGCCATGGTCGGCATCCTCCAGGCGCGCAGCGTCCCACAGCCGGCGCCGCCGTTCAATGACGCCAGAGGTAATTGACCGACCGCGCGGCTCTGCCAGACTGGACCCGTCAACAGGAGGCTCGCATGTCATCATTCTGGCGCAACTGGTTCAATCTCTTCTGCCTTTCGCTCATCCTCTTCGGCGTGGTGCTGTGCGGCGGCGCCTTTGAGGCCACATCCGGCGCGGTGCGGCTCATCCTCGGGTTCGAGGGCGGCAATGCGGATTTCGTCTTCACGCCGGAACTGCGCTTCGCGCTCGCCGTGATGGGCGCCGTCTCCATCGGCTGGGGCGTCAATCTGCTGGCGATGATCCCGGCGACGATTGCGCTGGGCGCCCGGGGCCGGCCGTTCTGGAACGCCATTACCGCCGGCATGGTCAGCTGGTTCGTCATCGATTCCACCCTGTCGGTGCTGACCGGCTTCGGTCTCAACGTGGTGCCCAATCTGGCATTGGCCGGCATGTATCTGCTGGGGCTCGCCGGCAGCGGCGCGCTGAAACAGCGGGCGTGAACGATGGAGGCCCTGCGCACCCCCGCCGACCGCTTCACCGCCCTGCCCGGTTTTCCCTGGCCAGCGCATTACATCGATGATCTGCCCGGCTATGCGGGCCTGCGCGCCGCGCGCATCGATGAAGGCCCGGCGGACGCGCCGGTGTTCCTCTGCCTGCACGGGCAACCGACCTGGAGCTATCTCTATCGTCGCATGATCCCGGTGTTTCTGGCCGCCGGCGGCCGGGTGGTGGCGCCCGATCTGTTCGGCTTCGGCCGCTCCGACAAGCCGGTCGAAACTGCAGACTATAGTTTCGATTTCCACCGCAACATGCTGATCGCGCTGATCGAACGCCTCGATCTGCGCCGCGTCACGCTGGTGGTGCAGGATTGGGGCGGGCTGATCGGGCTGACGCTGCCGGTGGCGCCGGGCATGGCCGCGCGCATCGACCGGCTGATCGTCATGAACACCTGCATCGCCACCGGCACGCCGCCGAGCGATGGTTTCCTCGCCTGGCGCGACTATGCCGGCGCCCGGCCGGATCTCGACATCGGCGCGCTGCTCCACCGCTCGGCGCCGCACCTGACGCAAGAAGAGACCGCCGCCTATGATGCGCCCTTCCCCGATGCCCGCTTCAAGGCCGGGGTGCGCGCCTTTCCGCCGCTGGTGATGACGGCGCCCGACATGCCGGGCGTGGCGACCTCGCTGGCCGCCAAAGCGTTCTGGGCGAATGACTGGCAGGGCGAGACGTTCATGGCCTGGGGCGCCGCCGACCCGGTGTTCGGGCTGGAGGTGATGGCCGATCTGCGCGCCGGGATCCGCGGCTGCCCGGAGCCGCTGATCATCCCGACAGGTGGGCATTTCGTGCAGGAATGGGGCGAGGAGATCGCGACCGCCGCGCTGGCGGCGTTCGGGGGGCAATAACTTTACCTCCCCCCGCCGGGGGGAGGTCGGACTCGGGCTTGCCCGAGCCGGGAGAGGGGTTACACGCGTGGCAACCGGCGTTGCCCCTCTCCCGGCTCGCTGCGCGAGTCCGACCTCTCCCCGGCGGGGAGAGGTGGGTTCTTTTTCAGCACCAGCGCGCGATCCCGCCCGGCCAGATCGCGCTTCACCGCCACGGCAAACCCCGCCGCCATCGCCAGTGCCGCCACCGCCGCTGCTTGCGTCGCGCCGATCTCCAGCACCGCGACGCCATCGGGGTTGAGCAGGCCGGGCAGCTGCGGCACCAGCCGGCGATAATCGTCCAGCCCCTCCGGCCCGGCAAACAGCGCCGTGCCCGGTTCATGGTCGCGCACATCTGAAGAAAGGTCCGCCGAATCTTCGACATAGGGCGGATTGCTCAAGATCAGGTCGAAGCGCTGGCGCAGCCCCTGCCCCCAATCGCCCTGGCGGAACACGCAGCGTTCGGCAAAGCCCAGCCGCCGGGCATTGCCGGTCGCCACCGCCAGCGCCCGCTCCGACTTGTCGACGCCCAGCCCGCGGGCGCGCGGAAATTCCGACAGGCAGGCAAGCAGCAACGCGCCCGACCCCGTCCCCAGATCGAGGATCGTCGCCGGCGGGTGCGCCGCAAACGCCGCCAGCGCCGCCTCCACCAGCGTTTCCGAATCCGGCCGCGGGATCAGCACATCGGGCGTCACATCAAGGTCGAGTGACCAGAATTCGCGCGCGCCGGTGATATAGGCGACCGGCTCGCCGGCCTCGCGCCGTGCCACCAGCGTCTCGAACTCCGCCTCGTCAATGGCCAGGTCCGCCGGCCCGGCCAGCAGCGCCAGCCGATCGGTACCGACCAGATGCGCCAGCAACACCTCCGCATCGAAGCGATCGATGCGACGGCTGGCGGCGAGCAGGGCGGCGGCGGCGTTCATGGGGTGGTTTGACCATGGCGGGGCGGCGACGGCAAGGGGTGGACGGCGAGCGGCGTAACCTCCCTCCCCCCTGCGGGGAGGGCGACTCGGGCACAGCCCGAGCGGGGTGGGGGTTACGCCTGTGGCCGCACGAGGACCCCCACCCCGCTCGCGCAGGGGGGAGGGAGTCGCCCCCTACCCGTCGATCGCCGCCAGCCGCGCCGCTTCATCCTCGGCGATCAGCGCGGAGACCAGTTCTTCCAGCCCCGGGCCTTCGACGATTTCGGGCAGGCGGTGCAGGGTCAGGTTGATGCGGTGGTCGGTGACGCGGCCTTGCGGGAAATTATAGGTGCGGATGCGTTCGGAGCGGTCGCCGGAGCCGACCATGGCCTTGCGATCGGCCGAGCGCGCCTGATCGACTTTGGAGCGTTCGAGGTCATAGAGGCGCGAGCGCAGCACCTTCAGCGCCTTGGCCTTGTTCTTGTGCTGGGATTTTTCATCCTGCTGCTGGACGACGAGGCCCGAGGGCAGGTGCGTGATGCGCACGGCGGAATCGGTGGTGTTGACCGACTGGCCGCCGGGGCCGGACGAGCGGAACACATCGATGCGCAGGTCCTTGTCGTCGATCTGCACATCGACCTCTTCCGCCTCCGGCAGCACGGCGACGGTGGCGGCGCTGGTGTGGATGCGCCCTTGGGTTTCGGTGGCCGGCACACGCTGCACGCGGTGGACGCCGGATTCGAACTTCAGCCGGGCAAAGACGCTGTCGCCGGTGACGCTGGCGATGATCTCCTTGAAGCCGCCCATTTCGCCCGGCGACATGCTGATCGCCTCGACGCGCCAGCCGCGGGTGGCGGCATAGCGTTCGTACATGCGGTAAAGGTCGCCGGCGAACAGCGCCGCCTCGTCACCGCCGGTGCCGGCGCGGATTTCGAGCATGGCCGGCTTGGCATCGGCCTTGTCGGTGGGCAGCAGCTTCAGCGCCAGCGCGCGCTCGGCGGCGGGGAGTTGGGCGGTCAGGTCGCGCAGTTCGTCCTGCGCCATCTCATACATCTCGTCATCGGCCGGGATGGCGGCAAGGCTCGCGGCTTCATCGCGCAGGGCGCGCAGCGTGGCGGCGGCTTCGACGACGGGGGTGAGCTCGGCATAATCCTTGGACAGCTGCACGAACCGGTCGGCGGCGAGCGCGGGATTGCCCATCTGCGCGGCGAGATCGGCGTGGCGCCGCTCGATCTGCGCGATGCGTTCGGGGGAGATGATCATGCCAAACCCACCTCTCCCCTTGAGGGAGAGGTCGGACTCGGCGCAGCCGAGCCGGGTGAGGGGTTCTCGCGCCGACGCCCCTGCCCACCTCTCCCCGCCGGGGAGAGGTCGGACTCGGCAACGCCGCGCCGGGCGCGGGGCCGCGCGTGCGCCCTTCATGCCACCACCCCGGCAATCGCGGCGGCCAGCGCAGCGCGTTCCGCGTCATCGCCGGTCAGATGCTGCACATGCCGGCTGCCATCGGCGCGCACGAAGACGATCGCCGCCGTATCCCGCTTGCGCGCGATCTCCACCTGGCGTTTGGCATTGCCGCGATAGGCCATTTCGGCCGCCAGCCCAGCACGGCGCAGCGCCAGCAGCAGTGCCGCCGCGGCCTCGGTCATTTCGGGCGCGTCCGGCACCACGGCGATGACGTGCCCCACCGCCGGCGCCGCCACCAGCATCGCCAACCGCTCGATCCCGCCGGCCCAGCCGACCGCCGGCGTGTCCGGCCCGCCCATGCTGCCGATCAGCCCGTCATAGCGCCCGCCGCCGATCACCGTGCCCTGCGCCCCCAGCGCGTCGGTCACGAATTCGAACGCTGTATGCCGGTAATAGTCGAAGCCCCGCACCAGCGATTCCGCCCGCACGAACGCCACACCCGACGCCTGCAACCCCTTTTGCACGCTGTCGAAAAACGCGCCGGCTTCGCTGGTCATAAACGCATCGATGCGCGGCGCATCCGCCACCAGCGCGCGGTCGCCCTCCGCCTTGGAATCCAGAATCCGCAGCGGGTTCTTCGCCAGCCGCTCGCGGCTCTCGGCGCTCAGCACGTCCATGTGCGCCGAAAAATGCGCCACCAGCGCCGCCCGCCAGGCGGCGCGCGTTTCCGCATCGCCCAGTGTGTTCAGCTGCAGCGTCACATCGCCGGCCACGCCCAGCTCGTTCAGCACCTGCTGGCCGAGCGCGATCACCTCCACGTCCGCCGCCGGCTCCGCCGCGCCGATCACTTCGGCGTCGAGCTGATGGAACTGGCGGAAGCGGCCCTTTTGCGGGCGTTCATAGCGGAACAGCGGCCCCCAGGCGGCGACCTTCAGCGGCGCATGCTGCTGCCAGCCATTCTCGATATAGGCGCGGGCGATGCCGGCGGTGAATTCCGGGCGCAGGGTCAGCGAATCCCCGCCGCGATCCTCGAACGAATACATTTCCTTCGAGACGACATCGGTGGTTTCGCCCAGCGAGCGGGCGAACACCGCGGTGCTTTCGAAAATCGGCACATCGACCCGGCCGAAGCCATAGAGTTTGCGCACGCGGTTGAAGGTTTCGACGACATGGTCGAACCGGGCCGCTGTCTCGCCGAACATGTCCTGGGTGCCGCGCGGGCGCTGTATCTTGCTCATCGGCGCCCGCGATAGGCGAGCAGCGCGGATTTGTCATCCTTCGCCTGTCTTTACAGGCCGCCGCACCCCCGCCTATCACCGCCGCAAAGGGGTAATATCGATGCTGAAATTGTTTCCGACGCTCGCGCTCGGCCTGCTCGCCACGACCGCAATGGCGGCGCCGATCCGCAGCCTGCCGCAGCCGCTGCCGATTATCGACACCATCCCGGCGGCGAAGGATGTGGCCTTTCCGGGCACGATGACGCTCAATATCGATGCGACCGACGTGACACGCGGCATCTGGAAGGTCGAGCAGCGCATCCCCGTCCCCGCCGCCGGGCCGTTCACGCTGCTGCTGCCGAAATGGCTGCCCGGCAACCATGCCCCGCGCGGCGAGCTGGACAAGATCGTCGGCCTGACCTTCACCGCCAGCGGCAAGGTGCTGAGCTGGAAGCGCGACCCCATCGACATGTTCGCCTTCCACATCGATGTGCCCGCCGGTGTGCACCATGTCGATGCGCGCTTCAGCTTCGCCAGCGCCACCGCCGGCAACCAGGGCCGCATCGTCGCCACCGCCGACATGCTGAGCCTGCAACCCAACAATGCCTCGCTCTATCCGGCCGGCTGGTTCACCCGCCGCATTCCGGTGACGACGACGGTGACCTGGCCCAAGGGCTGGACCGCCGCCGGCGCGCTGCGCGAAACGGCGCGCAATGGCGATGCCATCACCTATGAAACCACCGATTACGAGACTCTGGTCGACAGCCCGTTCCTCGCCGGCCGCTGGTTCCGCAAATGGGATCTGGGCCAGAATGTCACGCTGAACGTCGCCGCCGATTTCGACCGCGCGCTGGCGGCGACGCCCGAACAGATCGACGCCCACAAGCGGCTGGTCGATCAGGCGGTGAAGCTGTTCGGCGCCCGGCATTTCGATCATTATGACTTCCTGCTGTCGCTGTCCGACACCATGGGCGGCATCGGGCTGGAGCATCATCGCAGCAGCGAAAATGGCGTGCCGACCGGCTATTTCGGTGACTGGAGCAAGGGGCCGGGCGACCGCAATTTGCTGCCGCACGAATTCACCCACAGCTGGAACGGCAAATACCGCCGCGGCGCCGATCTGTTCACCCCGGATTACCGCATGCCGATGCGCAATTCTTTGCTCTGGGTCTATGAAGGCCAGACGCAATTCTGGGGCTATGTGCTCGGCGCGCGCGCCGGGCTGGCGACGAAGCAGGACACGCTCGACAGCCTCGCCGCCATCGCCGCAGTGCAGGACAATCGCCCGGCGCGGGCCTGGCGCTCGCTCGATGACACCACCAACGACCCGGTGATCTCCTCGCGCCAGCCCAAGGGCTGGCTGAGCCAGCAGCGGAGCGAGGATTATTACAATGAAGGCATGCTGATCTGGCTGGAGGCCGATGCCATCATCCGCCGCGAGAGCAAGGGCGCCAAGGGCATGGACGATTTCGCCCGGGCGTTCTTTGGCGTGAATGATGGCGACTGGGGCATCAACACCTATGATTTCAATACGCTGGTCAAGACTTTGAACGGCGTGCAGCCCTATGACTGGGCGGGTTTCCTCACCCAGCGGTTGACCGAAAAGGCCGCTGGTGCGCCGCTCAACGGCTTCACCCTGTCGGGCTACAAGCTGATCTATACCGACAAGCCGACCACCGCCTTCAACGCCCCCCGCCGCGGCGTGACGGTGAACAATTTGAGCTATTCGGGCGGGCTGGTGATCGGCAAGGAGGCGCGCGTCGAACAGGTGATCTGGGACAGCGCTGCCTATGCCGCCGGCATCACGGTGGGTGACCAGATCGTCTCGGTCAACGACCGGCCCTATTCGGACGAGCTGATCAAGGCGGAAATCACCGCAGCAAAAGGCGGCACCACGCCGCTGCGCCTGATCGTCAAGACCGAGGACCGGCTGCGCCAGGTGGAGCTGCTGTGGACCGGCGGGCTGCGCTATCCGCGGTTCGAGAAGAGCGGGCCGGAGGGCGCGCTGGACAGGCTGCTGGTGGCGCGGCCTTAAAAATACCTCTCCCTGCCGGGGAGAGGTCGGACTCGGGCTTGCCCGAGCCGGGAGAGGGGCGGCGCATGTGGCCGCGTGAGAACCCCTCTCCCGGCTCGCCTGCGGCGAGTCCGACCTCCCCCCGGCGGGGGGAGGTGAATGCTCACCCCTCCACCAGCTTCAACCCGAGTATGCACCCCAGCAACCCGGCAATCAGCGCCAGCCGCAGCAGCCCCGCCGGCTCCCCGAACCACAGCATGCCCACTGCCACGGTGCCGACCGCGCCGATGCCGGCCCATACCGCATAGGCCGTGCCCAGCGGCACGCTGCGCCCGGCATATTCGAGCAGGCTCATGCTCAGCCCCACCGACACCAGGAACGCCAAAGTCCAGGGCCAATTGCGAAACCCGTCGACGAAGCGCAGCGAGGTGGTGAAGCCGACTTCGAACAGGCCGCCGAGGATCAGCGCGCCCCAGGGCAGCAGGTTGGCCATTGCGGCAATCCTTCCATGGACGAATCGCGGAGCGGCCATTAGGTCGCATCCTGCAAACAGGAGAATAGCATGCGGATCGATCAAATCCCCATCGGCGTGAACCCGCCGCACGATGTCAACGTCGTCATCGAATGCCCGCTGGGTGGGGAACCGGTGAAGTATGAGCTCGACAAGGCATCGGGCGCGCTGTTCGTCGATCGCATCCTGCACACCGCCATGCGCTATCCGACCAATTACGGCTTCATCCCGCACACCCTGGCCGATGATGGTGACCCCATCGACGCGCTCGTCGTGGCGCGCACGCCGTTCGTGCCGGGCTGCATCAGCCGCGTCCGCCCCGTCGGCGTGATGATGATGGAAGACGATGCCGGCGGCGATGCCAAGCTGCTCTGCGTCAGCGTCAACAAGGTGCATCCCTATTACAGCGATGTGAATGAATACACCGATTTGCCCGACATTCTTCTCAACCAGATCGAGCATTTCTTCTCGCACTACAAGGATCTGGAGCCCGGCAAATGGGTGAAGTTCCAGGGCTGGCAGAGCCGCGAAGTCGCCGAGAAACTGATCGTGGAATCGATCGAGCGCTATGACATGGCGGCCAAGGGCGTTGAAGTTAAGGCCCTGCGCGAACACCCGGGGGCGCCGCGCGGCTGAGAGCAAGCGCAGCTTGCGCGCAGACTCGCGCAAGCCCGGCCAGCCGGGTGGCAAAGCCGCAGCTTTGCCGAACCGGTCTGACGTCAGCCGCGGCTTTGCCGCGGCCCTTCTCCCCCGCCCTGCAAGGGAGGGGGTCGGGGGGAGGGTCGGTGGTACAGGCGCCGCCCTTCCCCGCTGAAATCGGCACATGCGGGGAGAACCCTCCCCCCAGCCCCCTCCCTTGCAGGGAGGGAGAGCGTTACCCGATCATCCTTTGCAAATTCGCCATCGCGGCCATCGCCGCCGGCCGGAACTGCTGCAGCATCGCGATGCGCGCCGTTTCCTCCGGCCGCACCGCACTGATCGTCTTTGAAAAACCATCCAGCCGGCAGTCGTGAATCCATTGTGACAGCGGCTTGTGCTGGCCCCACAGCCCCTGGTTGAACAGATTGACGAGGCTGGCGCGCGGATAGTCGGCGATGCTGTCGGGCAGTGGCACCGCCATGGTCAGCGCGTTCTGCGCCGCCTCGCCCTCGACATTGGCCTCCACCCAGGCGATCAGCGCGGCGCTGAACGCCGGCTGCGGCACCCGCACCATCTGCGGCACGATCAGGCCGGGCTGGAACACCGGCACCGGCGGCCGGCGCTCGACGGCCGACGCGGTGCAGTCGATGAACAGCGTGCCGGGCGGCGTGGCGCGCTCCCCCTGCGCCAGCACCATCCGGTCCTCTTCCAGCGCCAGCACCCGGCCCAGCCGGATGACATCGGTGATGCGCTGCAGGATGGCGATTTCCGCCTCCGCGGCGATGGCATAATGGAACATCCCGGGCATGATGCTGCGGTCGATGCGCAGCATGAACCCGCAGGCCTCCAGCCGCAGGAACAGGTCCTCGGCATCGGTGGCGGTGGCCAGCGCCTGCATGAGCCCCAACTGGCCGCCGACACTGTCCTCGAAAAACTCCCGCCCCGGCTGCACGCAGCGGCGGTTGAAGAACCAGGATGCGCGCGGCGCCACCCAGCTGATCATGTCGGGCGTCGCGCCGGCGCCCAGCAGCCAGAGGATCGTGTCCATCGCCGTCTTGCCGGCGCCGAGCACGGTGAAATGCCGCGGCATGGAGTCGGGCGCGCGCCACAGATCGGGCAGGCCATTGGGCGGCATGATCCGCACGCCCTCCGCCACCGCGAACTTGCGGGTGTGCGTCGCCGGCACGCTGGTGGCGAGATAGGTGGAATCGATGGTCTTGCGGGCGATATTGACCTGCGTTTCCCGGCCCGACAGCAAGGACACGATGCGGCCACCCCCGCGATAATCACTCATCGGCAAATAGCGCACCCGACCGGTCGGCAGCAGCTGACGGCGCATGACGGCATCGAAATAGCCGCTGACCTCCGGCCCCGAGGCGAGTTCGTGAAAGCCCTGGTTCAGCCCATGCGTGTCGATGCGCCCGGCGCCGAGCGGCAGCGATGCGACGCCGTAAAAGGTCGAAGGCTGGTGCAGCGCGACAAAGGGATAGGCGTCGTTCCAATGGCCGCCGGGCTTGCCATGGCGATCGACGATGGTCAGCCTCGCGTCGGGCAGTTCGGTCAGCAGCGTATCGGCAAAGGCCAGCCCCATCGCGCCGGCGCCGATGAGCAGATAATCGGTTTCGATCGTTTCCATTGCCCCTACCCCTGCGCCAGTGCCGCCAGTGCCGCGCCTTCGACGCGCATCACCGTCCATTCGTCCTGCGGCTTCGCCCCCAGCGCCGTGTAGAAGCCGATCGCCGGCGTGTTCCAGTCCAGCACCGACCATTCGAAGCGGGCATAGCCGCGCGCCACGGCGATCTGCGCCAGATGCACCAGCAGCGCCTTGCCGACGCCCTGCCCCCGCGCCTCCGGCAGCACGAACAGATCTTCGAGATACAGCCCGCCGCGTCCCGCCCAGGTCGAAAAATTGGTGAAATAGAGTGCCAGCCCCACCGCCACGCCATCGCTTTCCGCCAGCACCGCCTCGGCCAGCGGGCGTTCCCCGAACAGCGCGGCGTGCAGATCGGCCTCGCTCGCCTTCACCGCATCCGGTTCCCTTTCATACACGGCGAGCGCGACGATCAGGGCGCGGATGGTCGGGATATCGGCGGGGGTGGCGGGGCGGATGCGGGTCATGCCGCACCACACCATTCCCGGTCGGGCTTCGCAAGCCCGGTTCGCCGCGCCGAGAGCGTTCACACATGTTACCAGAGATTATTGTGCACGCACATTGCCAATACCTCGGGCGGCGACCATGCAAGGGGTTCAACAGCAAAGGGGGGCAGATGATGATCAGGGCAGGTTTGGCAGCAGCAGTGATATTGGCCGGGCTTTCGGTGCCGGCGCAGGCGGTGCTGACCGTCTATACCGACCAGGCCGATTTCATCGCCACCGGCGCGACGCTGGCCGAAGATTTCGAAGGCGTGTCGGCGGGGCAGCGCGACACCGGCCTGTTGTCGCTCGATCTCGGCAATTTCCGCTTCCTGCCCGATTCCGCCGATCTCGTCGTCGCCTCGGCCGGTTACATGAACTTCGCCGCCGGGGTCAGCCCGACCGCCAGCCATGTCCTCACCTCGAATGGCGACGAGAATTTCAGCGGCATCCTGCAATTCGCGGCGCCGCAGGGCAGCCTGGGCATGACCCTGCTGCTCAACGATATCGGCACGGCCGGCATCCGCTTCTATGGGGCGACCGGCCTGATGGCCACCGTGCTGTTCGACGTGTCGACGCCGAACATCAGCTTCGTCGGCATCCGCAGCGATGCCGCCATCACCAGCTTCGTCTTCGTTTCGCAGGGCGGCGGCATCGTGAACACCGGCATCGACAATCTTTATACCGCCGCGCTGAGCGCCGCGCCGGAGCCGGCAAGCTGGACGCTGCTGATGACCGGCTTTGCCGCCATCGGGATCGCAACGCGCCGGCGCCGGCGGGGTTTGCACGCCTAGGGGTCATCACAGACCCACCCTGTCATCCCGGGCTTGACCCGGGACCCAGTTGTCTTGGCAAGCGTCGCCGAAAAACGGGGTCCCGGGTCAAGCCCGGGATGACAGTTCGGAACGGGCGGCCATTGCCACCGACGGTGAGCCCGATATCGGTCTTGCGCTGGTCACGACAACCGAAACGGGATCATCGGCCAGCTGTCGGCAGCGGACATGGCGAGAAGCGAAACCGCACTGCTGACTGCGCTGGGGTTTGCGCGCGAGTGGATGGACTTTGCCGCTGGATACTCGTGTTGATGCTTCCATGAATGGCAGGAATTGGTGGAAAGCGGTCACATTAGTCGGTATCGAGTAAGCATGACCTTGGACGAGGAAACAGCACGGGCAACCGAGATGTTGCGCGGGAAGATGGTGAAGCGCGTTGTTCGCCACCGAGAGGGCGAAGTGCTGATCGAGTTCGAAGATGGCTCGCGCTTCTTCGCCGATAGCGAGACATCGTTGGAGCTATCGATCTCTGTGCAAGAGGACGATTGGAACGACCGCTAGTGGGCGAAAGCCGACCGGAATTATCACGGCACCAAGCATCACGTTTCACCGCAAGGTTTGATTGTCTTCCGTTGAATCGTCATTCTGAACGTGTTCAGCTCCGCCGGCCTTCGGCTCAGCATCCATCGCGCTGCGGGACCATGTGCACCGTCGGCGCAGTGGATGCTGAAACCAGTTCAGCATGACGATTCCACTTGAACGCGATCAATCCTAGCGCCCCATTCGCGTTCGCCATTGCACCGCCATCGCAACCAGCCCGAACGCCAGCAGCAGCCAGGCCAATGCGTCGCGCCACAGCGCGTCGGCATCGGTGAACAGCACCACCAGCGCCATGGTCTTGGCGATGCCGACCAGCCCCCAGAGCAGGGCATGGACCAGCCGGGCGGCGTTATTCCGCAGCAATCGCTTCCGCCTCATGTGCCATCCGCCAGCGCGTCCTCACGATTCAACTTTTGGGAATCAAAAATCCATCTGCGCAATTGCGTCCAACAATAAAGACAACAGCACCCTGAGAAAAACTCAGTGGCGAATTTGGCTATCGTCGTTGCAAAAAACCCAGCAATGAAAACAGTGCAATCAGCGCAACAGAGATGCATGAAAAGCCGACAAGGCCGTCAGAAACAGCTGCATCAAAAATTTCGCTACCAGGCTTTGCCCCCGACTTATAAATACGCAATGAAAACAGAATGATCGATCCGGGCAACGTGAACGTAAGCACTAACGTCGCTATTTTCTTTAGCGGTTGATAGTTCAACGGCTCAATCCCCGCAGAGCAACAAGCCTATTCCGCCGCAATCGCTTCCGCCGCCGCCTTCGCCGCTTCCAGCTCGGCCGCCTTTTTCTCCACCAGCATCACGATGTGATCGACCATCTTTTCGCTTTCGATGACATGGTCGGTGATACCGCTGAGGAACACCATGTGGCGGCCATTGCCGCCGCCGGTGAGCCCGATATCGGTTTCGCGGGCTTCGCCGGGGCCGTTGACGACGCAGCCGAGCACCGACAGCGACAGCGGCGTGGTGATGTGCGCCAGCCGGGTTTCCAGCGTTTCGACGGTCTTGACCACGTCAAAGCCCTGGCGCGCGCAGCTGGGGCAGCTGACGACGCGGACGCCACGGGCGCGGATGCCGAGCGACTTCAGGATATGATAGCCGACCTTGATTTCCTCCACCGGATCGGCGGAGAGCGAGACGCGGATGGTGTCGCCGATGCCGGCCCAGAGCAGCATGCCGAGGCCGATGGAGGATTTCACCGTGCCGCCCTGCAGGCCGCCGGCTTCGGTGATGCCCAGGTGCAGCGGATAATCGCAGACTTCGGCGAGACCATTATAGGCGGCGACGGCGAGGAACACGTCCGACGCCTTCACCGAAATCTTGAAATTGTGGAAATCCTCGTCCTGCAGCATCTTCATATGCTCCAGCGCGCTTTCGACCAGCGCCTCCGGGCAGGGCTCGCCGTATTTTTCGAGCAGGTGCTTCTCGAGGCTACCGGCGTTGACGCCGATGCGGATGGCGCAGCCATTGGCCTTGGCGGCGTTGACGACCTCGCGCACCCGCGCCTGCGATCCGATATTGCCGGGGTTGATGCGCAGGCAGGCGGCGCCGGCGTCGGCGGCTTCGAGCCCGCGCTTGTAGTGGAAATGGATGTCGGCGACGATCGGCACCTTCACGTTGCGCACGATGGTCTTCAGCGCCGCGGTCGATTCCACATCGGGGCAGGACACGCGCATGATATCGGCGCCGACGTCTTCACAGGCGCGGATCTGCGCGATCGTCGCCTGGGCGTCGCTGGTCAGCGTGTTGGTCATCGACTGCACGGCGATCGGCGCATCGCCGCCCACCGGCACCTTGCCGACCATGATCTGGCGGCTCTGGCGGCGGGCGATATCACGCCATGGGCGAACGGACATGCGAAACGGCTCCTGAATTTCTTGCCGCTCTATAGCCATTCAGTCCGGCGCGGCAAAGCGGCAAAGCCGCGCTGCCGATAGTTGCAGGGGTGCATTGCCGGCCGGGCGCGGCTAGGCTCACGCCATGACCTCAATCCCCGCCGCCACCGTCATCCTGTTGCGCAGCCGCCACGACGGCACGCCCGAAATCCTGATGGTGCAGCGTGGCGACAATCTCGCCTTTGCCGGCGGGGCGCTGGTGTTTCCGGGCGGGCGCATCGATGCCGCCGATATCGCCACGGCGCGCAATCCCGAACTGGCCACGGGCTTCGACGCCCTCACCGACATCGACGCCGCGGCGCGCATCGCCTGCTGCCGCGAGGCGCTGGAGGAAACCGGCGTGCTGCTGACCAGCGGCGCCGCGCCCGACCCGGTGGCGCTCGCCGCCGCCCGCGCCCGGCTGTCGGAAGGGCCGGATGCCGACGAAGCGTGCAGCTTTGCCGCCATGCTGGCGGCGCTCGGCCACCGCGTCGCTGCCGATCGCTTCATCCCCTTCGCCCGCTGGGAACCGCCGGCCGCCGCGCCGATCAAGCGCCGCTTCGACACGCATTTCTATCTGGCCGACGCCGGCAACACCGCCAGCGCCGCCATCTCCCCCGATGGCCATGAAGCCGTCGCCATCCACTGGTCGACCGCCGCCGCCGTGCTGGAGCGCGAAGCCCGCGGCGAAGCGGCGCTGGTGTTCCCGACCAAGTGCAACCTCCAGCGCCTGGCGCAGTACGACAGCGTCGCCGCGATCATGGCGGCCGCGGCGGCGCGCACCCCGCCCTATGTCCAGCCCGAATTCGTGGAGCGTGACGGCCAGACCTGGCTGGTGATCCCCGAAGGCTGCGACTATCCGGTGACGGGAGAGCCGGTCAGCGCGTTGCGGCGGGAGTGACCTTATACCTCCCCCCGCCGGGGGGAGGTCGGACTCGCGAAGCGAGCCGGGAGAGGGGTTGCTCATGTCGGCACGGGAGTCGCCCCTCTCCCGGCTCGGCGAAGGCGCCGAGTCCGACCTCTCCCCCAAGGAGCGAGGTTATTGCTTCACCTTCGCGCGGAAACTCTTCACCGCGCTCCACGCGCCATAGGCGACCAGCAAGCCCAGGAACGCCCACACCCACAGCGGAATGCCGTGCCCGACAATGGCAAGGTACAGATAGGCCGAAACAAAGCACAGGCCGGCGGCCAGGATCGGCAGCACGGCGTTCTGCCCGGCGCGCACCCGCTTGATGGCCAGCCCGGTGAACAACGCGAAGAAGGGGATGGCGCCGACATAGATGACGGCAAAGATCACCGGATTGACGCCATAGGATTCCCCCAGCGCCATCAGCGAAGCCTGTGCCGCCGCAATCCGGTCCATCAGCATGTCCATCCCGCCATCATAAAATCACCCGGCATGCGTGAAATAGCCAGTTGCCGCCACAGGGATACGCCCATAACCTGACCAAGGTTACAACCAACGGGGGAGATATCAATCATGCGTATCATCATCACGACCGCCATCATCGCCTTCGCCGCCACCGCCGCCCTGGCGCAGACGGCACCGACGCCGGAACAAAAGGCCAAGGCCGAAGAGGCGATGGCCAAGATGGCCGCCGCCGACGCCAACAAGGACGGCAAATGGGACAAGGCGGAATGGAAGGCCGCCGGCCGCCGCCCGATCGGGTTCGACAAGGTCGATACCAACAAGGACGGCTTCGTCACCAAGGACGAGCTGAAGGCCGCCGCCGCCGCCCGCGCCGGCTGAACCACGGGACGACGCGGCGGGGGATAAGCGCCCCCGCCGCGTATGCCCCCTGCACCGGCCATCGCCGGCGCCAAAGAGGGGAAGATCGACATGCGCATTTTCGTCACCGCCAGCCTGGGCCTCGCCCTGCTCACCACCGCCATCACGCCCGCGCTCGCTGCCCGGCGTCCGGCCGTCCGCGCCGTCGTCGTGCAGGCCGTCACCCGCTTCCAGGCCGCCGACACCGACAACAGCCGCAGCCTCAGCAGCGACGAATGGAGCGCCGCCGGCGCCAAGACCGAAGCCTTCACGCTCGTCGACGCCAACGCCAATGGCGCCATCGGCATCCTCGAACTGATCAAGGCCGCCCTGACCCGCGCCTTCGCCCGCGCCGGCGCGAACTGAGCCGCGCCTCCCTCCCCCCTGCGGGGAGGGCGACTCACCGGAAGTGAGCGGGGTGGGGGTTGCTCATGTGGCAACGCGTGTAACCCCCACCCCGCTCGGCTGAAGCCGAGTCGCCCTCCCCGCAGGGGGGAGGGAGTGGGCGTCTGCTCAATTGTCCTAAGGCCGGAACCCGCGCCCCTTGCGCCCCGGCGTCAGCGCCCGCTGCGCGAAATTCACGAATTCGCACAGTTCGGCGCGGGTATCGCGCGGGTCGATGATGGCTTCGACGCCATAATGTTCGGCGGTGCGGAACGGCGAGCGGACGCGCTCCAGCCGCGCCTTGATCTCGGCGAGCCGGGTCACAGGGTCTTCGCAGCCTTCCAGCTCGGCGCGATAGGCAGCCTCCAGCCCGCCGGAAATCGGCAAGGACCCCCAGTCGCCCGATGGCCAGGCCATGCGCCAGCGGAAGCGGTCGGCCGGCGCATGGCCGCTGCCGGCCATGCCATAGGCCTTGCGCAGGATGACCGACGCCCAGGGCACGGAGGCCTGATAAATCGCTGCCAACGCTCTGGACCCCCAGCGGATCGTCGCCTCGTCCTCGGCGCGGCGGCCAATCAGGAAACCGGGGTTGTCGACCAGATGCACGATCGGCAGGTGGAAGGTATCGGCCAGATCGACATGGCGTTCGACCTTGCGCGCCGTCGCTGCGGTCCACAGCCCGCCCAGCGCTTCCGGGTTCGACGCCACCACGGCCACCGGCCAGCCATCGATGCGGGCAAAGCCGGTGACAACGCCCAGCCCCCATTCGCGGCCGATTTCGAACCAGCTGTCGCGATCGACGATGGCCTCCACGATCGGGCGGATGGGATAGAGCCGGCGGCCATCGCGCGGCACGGCGCTGACCAGCCAGTCCTCGCCCTTGCGGCGCTTGTCCTTGACGGGTCCACGCGCCGGCAATTCGTCGACATGGCTCGGCAGATAGGAGAGGAACTTGCGCAGCCGGGCGAAGGCCTCCGCCTCGCTCTCCACCCGGTCATCCACCGCGCCGTTGCGGGCGTGGATATGGGCGCCGCCCAGTTCCTCCTTGGTGCGGATCTCGCCCGCCGCCGCCACCACCGGCGGGCCGGCGACGAACATCTGCGCCACGCCCTCCACCAGCAGCGAATAATGCGCCATCACCTGCCGCCCGGCGCCCAGCCCGGCGACCGGGCCGAGGCCAAGCGCCACCACCGGCACGCGCGACAGATTGTCGACGATGAACTCCCAGCCCGGGATCTCCGGGATATAGGTGTGCCCCATGGTTTCGAGCGTGCGCACCGAGCCGCCACCGCCGGTGCCCTCGATCATGCGGATGAGCGGCAGGCGATATTCGCTGGCCAGCCGCTCGGCATCGGTGAGCTTCCGGTGCAGGCTGGCGTCGGCCGCACCGCCGCGCACGGTGAAATCATCGGCGGTCAGCACCACCGGCCGGCCATCGACGGTGGCGCGACCATAAAGGAAGTTGGCCGGCTGGAAGGCGGTCAGTTCGCCATCATCGGCATAGGCGGCAAAGCCGGCGAGCGCGCCGATCTCGCGGAAACTGCCTTCATCGGCGACCGCGGCCAGGCGCTGGCGGGCGTTCATGCGGCCCATGGCGGCGTGCTTTTCCAGCTTGGCAGCGCCGCCCATCAGCAGCGCCGCGGCCTTGCGCCGCGCCAGTTCATCGAGTTCGGGTTGCCAGCTCATGGCGGCAGCTTAGCGTCTGGTGCCCTGAACGCCACCCTCGCAAATACCAGCCGTTACCAGCGATTGATAACCCGCAGCGGCGCCCGACTCCGCCTGCGCTGCCCCTGTCCTCGGATAGAGTGTCAAGCGCATGCGACAGTCTGCCCGGACAATGTGTTCGGCAAACATTGCTTAACAAGGCGTTTTGAGCGACACTATGTCCATCGTTCGAGAAGGCCAGTCTCGAAGGGAGCACAGGGTTATGCGTGTTGATTTTTTGGAACACCCCGCCGGCAGTGCCGGATATGGGCTTGACAATGCGCCACGCCGCCCTAGCCGTGTTGCTGTGACAATACAGTCGGAACCCGCCGCGCCGCTGCCCAACCCCCGGGTGGCCCAGCTGACCGAAGGGCAGCGCGAATGCCTGCGCCTTGTCTACAACCATATGACATCAAAGGACATCGCCCGGGTGCTCGGCGTGTCGCCGCATACCGTTGACATGCGCCTGCGCACGGCGATGAAGACACTGAACGTTGATAGCCGCATCGACGCCGCCCGCCTGCTGGCCCAGGATGAAGCCGGTGGCGTGACGGCGCCGGACGTGTATCAGCCCTTGATATATCAGGCACCGGAGCTTGTTCGGCCGGTGGAAACGACGAAATTGGCGTCACCGGGTTCGACTGACGGTCCGGTTGCAGACGCCAGCGATTCGCAGCTTTTGCAGCCAGCGCCCCAGGACAGCCCGGTCGTCGATCCGCTCGTCAACGGCCCTCCCCGTCTGACAATCGCATCGATGACAGCTGAAGCCGTGTCATCGACACGGCTCCAGTCCATAACGGCGGATGCCGGCTCTTTTGACCCTGGAGCCGGCATCCGCCCAATGGATCCGGTCAAAGGGCTGTCAAAACCGTGGGGGGCGCGCAACGACCTGGCCGTCGGTGCGCGTCTCACCTGGATCCTGCTGATTGCCATTGGCTCGTCGCTGGCCTTCGGAGCAATCCTGTCCGCGATGGCTGCGCTCAAGTCACTTTTCTAGGTCCTGCCGGACGGTGGTCGTCCTGCGGGACACCCCACCCACGCCTCTTGTTCCGGGGCGTGAACCGAAAGGATTATCCGATGATCATGAGCATCACGCCGGCCGTTGCCGCCCTGCCCACCGCCGGTGCCACCCGCCTGGCCGCCAATGACGTGGCCGAAAAGCTGGCCGCTGCCGAAGCCGCCATCGACGCTGCCATCGCCGCCGTCGCCAGCCTGACCGCCGTCATGCCGGCCGCCGCCCAGCAGGCCGGTGTCCCCCTGCATGTCGGCCATGAAGCCATGATGCACAGCGCCGAAACCTGCCAGACGCTGGTCAAGGCCCGCACCAACATCATCCGCACCCACAAGGCGCTGCGCATCGCGCAGAGCGATGTCGGCCTCGATCATGTCGCCTTCCTGCCGCTGTGCCCGCCGGAACCGCAGCGCGGCACCTTTGATACCAGCGCCCAGCTGGCGGCCGTCGCCGCCTGATCCGCGCCCCGATGGCGGCCCCGCACGGGTCGCCATCGGCGGCAACTGCACCGCCGGCCACCGGTCCGGCAACCTGGCAATGACATCGAGGGGGCAAAGCGATGTTTGGACAATTTCTGGGATTGGCGGCACTGCTCGGCAGTTGCCTGATGGCCTGGCGCTGGGGCGGTACCGATGAACGGCTGGCCGCCGGCGCCTTTCTGGCCGCGACCCTGATCAGCAATATCGCCGCTGCCAGCGGCTTTGCGCATGTGGAAAACGGCGTGCTGCTGGTCGATGTCGTGCTGTTCTTCGGCCTGCTCGCCCTTGCCCTGCGCAGCGATCGCTTCTGGCCGATGTGGGCCGCGGCGTTCCAGCTGGTCGGCACCATGTTCCATTTCGCCAGCATGGCCGAAACCGGCAAATTCGCCTTTGCCTATTTCGTCGCTCTCGCCTTCTGGTCCTATCCGGTGATGATCGCCCTGGGCGTCGGCACCTGGCTGGAAGGTCGCCACAGGCCGCGCGCCCGCCAGCGCTGAGGCGCTGCTGCATCGCGCTGGCCCGGCGGGGCGGTGGACCACCCGCCGCCCCGTTTCGCCGTTTCCGCCCCCCTGCGGCGCCGTGCGTGTTGCACGGCGCCCTTCACGTTCCTAGATTGGTGCTGACCGCGCAGCCTTGCGCATTCAGAACAAATATGGAACAAATCCCCCCATGCTGACTCACATCCAGGTGCGGGGTGCCCGCGAGCACAACCTCAAGGGCGTCGATGTCGACCTGCCCAAGAACAGCCTGACCGTCATCACCGGCCTCAGCGGCTCCGGCAAATCCTCCCTCGCCTTTGATACCATCTATGCCGAGGGGCAGCGCCGTTACGTCGAATCCCTGTCGGCCTATGCCCGCCAGTTCCTCGAACTGATGTCGAAGCCCGATGTCGACCATATCGAGGGGCTGAGCCCGGCCATCAGCATCGAGCAGAAGACGACGTCGAAGAACCCGCGCTCGACGGTGGCCACGGTGACCGAGATCTATGATTACATGCGGCTCCTGTGGGCGCGTGTCGGCGTGCCCTACAGCCCCGCCACCGGCCTGCCGATCACCGCGCAGACGGTCAGCCAGATGGTCGACCGCGTCATGGCCCTGCCGGAAGGCACGCGGCTGTTCCTGCTCGCCCCCATCGTGCGTGGCCGCAAGGGCGAGTACAGGAAGGAGCTGGCCCAGCTGCAGAAGGACGGCTTCACCCGGGTGAAGATCGACGGCGCGTTTCACGACATCGACGCGGCGCCGGCGCTCGACAAGAAGTACAAGCACGACATCGACGTGGTGGTCGACCGCATCGTCGTGAAGCCCGGCCTCGAAAGCCGCCTCGCCGAAAGCTTCGAAACGGCGCTGAAGCTGGCGGAAGGGTTGGCCATCGCGGAGCTCCTGGACGCGGCTCCCCTCCCGCTTGCGGGAGGGGCTGGGGGTGGGGAAGGCGCAACGTCGGCGCCCGACTCGCCCAACCCCGACCCCTCCCGCAAGCGGGAGGGGAGCAGGATCACCTTCTCCGAAAAATTCGCCTGCCCGGTCTCCGGCTTCACCATCGCCGAGATCGAGCCGCGGCTGTTCTCCTTCAACGCCCCGCAGGGCGCCTGCCCGGCCTGCGACGGCCTCGGCGAAAAGCTGCTGTTCGATGATGATTTGATGGTGCCCAACCATGCGCTCAGCATCGAAAAGGGCGCGGTCATGCCCTGGGCCAAGTCCAACCCGCCCAGCCCCTATTACATGCAGGTGCTGGGCAGCGTCGCCCGCGCGCTGAATTTCAGCCTGAAGACGCCCTGGGCCGATCTGCCGGCGGCGGCGCAGCACGCCGTCCTCCACGGCACCGGCGGCAAGGCCATTCCGCTGCGCTTCGAGGATGGCCGCAAGGCCTATGAGGTGGTGAAGCCCTTCGAAGGCGTCGTCGCCAACCTCGAAAAGCGGCTGCGCGCCACCGAAAGCGCCTGGATGCGCGAGGAACTCTCCCGCTACCAATCCGCCGCGCCCTGCGAAGTCTGCCACGGCGACCG
Organism: Alphaproteobacteria bacterium PA4; assembly: GCA_002256005.1. GTDB lineage: Bacteria > Pseudomonadota > Alphaproteobacteria > Sphingomonadales > Sphingomonadaceae > Sandarakinorhabdus. The sequence goes on from NKIQ01000005.1 coordinate 63,486, forward strand.
GCTGAAGCCCGAGGCGCTGGCGGTGAAGATCGCCGGCGAAACCATCGCCGATGCCGTGCGCCGGCCGGTCAGCCAAGCCTTCGCCTGGGCCAAGGGCCTTGCCGAGAAACTCACCCCCAAGCAGCGCGCCATCGGCGAGCGCATCCTCAAGGAAATCATCGAGCGGCTCGGCTTTCTCGACAATGTCGGCCTCGATTACCTCAATCTCGATCGCAAGTCCGGCACGCTGTCGGGCGGCGAAAGCCAGCGCATCCGCCTCGCCTCCCAGATCGGCTCCGGCCTGTCGGGCGTGCTCTATGTGCTCGACGAGCCCAGCATCGGCCTCCACCAGCGCGACAATGACCGGCTGCTCGTCACGCTGCGCCGCCTGCGCGATCTCGGCAACACCGTGCTCGTCGTGGAGCATGACGAGGATGCCATCCGCACCGCGGACTATATCGTCGACATGGGGCCGGGCGCCGGCGTGCATGGCGGCGCCGTGGTGGCGCGCGGCAGCCTTGCCGACATTCTCGCCACGCCCGGCAGCGTCACCGGCGATTATCTCGCCGGCCGCCGCAGCGTCGCGGTGCCGGCCACCCGCCGCAAGGGCAATGGCAAGAAGCTGACGGTCAGGAACGCCCGCGGCAACAACCTGCAGGGCGTCACCGCCTCGATCCCGCTCGGCACCTTCACCTGCATCACCGGCGTGTCGGGCAGCGGCAAATCCACCTTCACCATCGACACGCTCTACGCCGCCGCGGCGCGCGAGCTCAATGGCGCCCGGCTGGTGATGGCGCCGCATGACAAGGTCGAAGGGCTCAACCACCTCGACAAGGTCATCGACATCGACCAGTCCCCCATCGGCCGCACGCCGCGCAGCAACCCCGCCACCTACACCGGCGCCTTCACCAACATCCGCGACTGGTTCGCCGGGCTGCCCGAGGCGCAGGCGCGCGGCTACAAGCCCGGCCGCTTCAGCTTCAACGTCAAGGGCGGCCGCTGCGAGGCCTGCCAGGGCGATGGCGTCATCAAGATCGAAATGCACTTCCTGCCCGATGTCTATGTCACCTGCGACGTCTGCCACGGCGCCCGCTACAACCGCGAAACGCTGGAGGTGAAGTTCAAGGGCCGCAGCATCGCCGATGTGCTCGACATGACGGTGGAAGACGGGGTGGAATTCTTCAAGGCCGTGCCCCCCATCCGCGACAAGCTCGCCATGCTGCACGAAGTCGGCCTCGGCTATGTCAAGATCGGCCAGCAGGCGACAACCCTGTCGGGCGGCGAGGCGCAACGCGTCAAGCTGGCCAAGGAACTCGCCCGCCGCGCCACCGGCCAGACCCTCTACATCCTCGACGAACCGACGACCGGCCTCCACTTCGAAGACGTCCGCAAACTCCTGGAAGTGCTCCACGCCCTCGTCGAACAAGGCAACACCGTCGTCGTCATCGAACACAATCTCGACGTCATCAAGACCGCCGACTGGGTGATCGACCTGGGGCCGGACGGCGGCGACAAGGGCGGCACCATCGTCGCGGTGGGGACACCGGAAGTGATCGCGGCGACCGAAGGCAGCTGGACCGGCCACTACCTCAAACCCCTCCTCCAAAAAACCTCTCCCCTCGAGGGAGAGGTCGGACTCGGCGCAGCCGAGCCGGGAGAGGGGGAAAGCCCGTGCCAACCCACGCAAGCCTCAACCGGCAGCGCTTGCCGCGTCCACGACCGCCACTGGCCCAACGACCGCGAACACCTCCATAATCGCAGCCAAGACCGACGGATTTCGACTTATGAACCCCCGCCAACTCGCGCGCCGGTTCCATTCGTCGCGAAACTCGCCCGTCGTCGGGTGCAATTGCCAACGCTTGCCGTCCTCGCGACGCAAGAACACCAGCAGCGGTCCCCGGTCTTTGTAATACCAGTAAGCGCCGAGGTCCGACGCCGTGCACCAACCGGATTGCTGTCCCCACCAGCGCGTCGCCGCTGCCGTGCGCGGAATGCCGATCACCCATGTGTCGGAATTGAGCAAAATGTCCGTCGAACCGGCAACATCCCCCGGCAATTGCGCGAGATTGAGAACAGGCCTTGCATCATTCACGCATTAGAATTGATCGAATTACGATCATAATCAATGGGTTATGGAGTCATTCGATTGCCATTGCCGGCGATGCCAGCGCAATCGTTCCCGATTGCCGTCGGATAGTTCTCTCAACCGGTCCTTGCCGCTCGCGACAACGACGGAAAAGGATGACGCCGCCAATCCCGGCAACGGCACAGCCGCGCCATCATCGGCGAACGTCACCAGACCACGGTCGAAGGCCGCATCCCACAGAGCCGATAGCAACAACCCATTCTCAGGGTTCAATCGCTCGGCATCGGTTTCGCAGCGGTTCCACGGCACGATGTGGGACGCCCGCAGCAAGGCGGGCTCGCTAATGCCGGTCAACGGGCATCGACCGCCCCAGCGATCGAGCAACGCCGCGCGAAACGGCCCCTGCCCCACTCGCGCCTTTTGCAAGCGCCAGGCTTCGGTTGCCACCGCTTCTTCAACTGTCTGTGTAATGACACCAGCAGCGACACGATAACTGCCTTGCCCGTCGAAAATCAGAACGCCGTCATCCCGGAGTTCCTGCAACACACGGCTTAGTGTTTGTGCAGGTGTGGCGCCGGTCGAGCCCACAGCCTGCACAATTGCTGCCAGTTCCTGTTGCATCAACTGTTGGCGCGTGAAGGCAGCACCCGCGCTATCCATGCGCTGGATGGCAGACCAAACCGCATCGCGCCACGTGACCATGCCGTCTCCCTATCATTGCTCGGCAGCATAATCTGGTCTGATTATACGTCGCGCTCAAGCTGATTACGACTGAGCATTTTTGCGTGCGAAGCCGGCAATTAAATACAACAGTGTAACGGATTAGAATGCCTCCGGCGACTGGGGCCTAAGCCCCCAGACACGATTTGCTTCTCTCTCCCGCGTGAGTTGGAGGCCGACAACACCCCGGATGACAACGCAATTTATTGGCCGCATGGTCAAAAGAACGCTGTCGGTTCTAAGGCGACTCAAGCCCAGTAATCGCGGAAAAATGCGGTATGGCCGCCAAACTGGACAGATCTCTATCAAAAAGACCACTAACTCATGCTATTTTTATTGGCTATGGGCGCTATAAAAGCGCTATAAATATTTCAGTTTCTGAAAGATACGGAATTGGCGATGAAATCAACCATCTCAAATAGCGATCAATCTGCCGAAGACTCTGCGGTTGCCAGCATAGAATGCGGTGTAGTTATGCCGATTTCCGCTACTAGTTCACATGATTCTTCGCATTGGACACAGGTACAAGTATTAATACACAGGGCAATTAAAGCTGCCGGAATGATTCCAAAAAACGTTTGGAGTGACACGGCTGTAGATCGCATTACTCCACGGATATTAAATAATCTTTTTGCAGTCCCAATCGCAGTATGCGATATTACTGATCTTAACCCAAATGTGATGCTTGAGTTAGGAATGAGACTTACATCTAAAAAGCCTACCATTATAGTTGCCGAAAAAGGTAGCGTTATACCTTTTGATATTAAGGATTTTGAAGCCGTTATTTATCCTGCCGGTCTAAATATTATCGATATGGAAATCTTTTTAGATCAACTTACTGACTATTTAAAACAGCGTCATCAGTCGTTTGTTTCGGGGGCCTATCAGCCTTTTCTGAAAGATGTTGATTTTGAGTTTCTTGAACCAAAAGGAAAAGCGGTACCTTTTGAACAATTAATGGAAACGCGTTTAGATCGTATTATGGAACGTCTTGACTACATAGATATGAAGCAAAGAGCATTCCCGACTACCGATACCATTAGAACGCCAACATTTAAAAGAGGCACTGACGGAATATGCGTTGAATTGTCCAATATTAACAATAATATTGGTGAAGTAGAATCTATCTTACTTGAACGCACGGGCTTTGTCTCGAGCATTATAAATAGCAGAACCCTTATAATTCCATTGCCTATTGAGAATGCAAAAAGATCGTTGAGTAAAGTAAGACATGCTTTAGTCGATGCAAAGATCGATGCAGAAGTATACTGTTATACAAAAAGTATAAGCGATTCTGACTAGATCGAACAGAATAGTTTGGACTGTTCGGATGAATATTTGACATTATTGGATTTGCACGTCAGTCTAAATCATATTGACTCGGTAATTTAGAATACTAACTCCATCAAATCCCGTCCCACAATCACCTCCCCCGCAAACCACGGCCGCACCGCCTCCCGCCACACCTCGTCCGCCACCGCCGGCACGCCACCCGGCACGAAGTGGGAGAGGACCAGCGTTTTCACCCCGGCTGCGGTGGCGGCGCGGCCGACCTGTTCCGGGGTGCTGTGGCTGGCGAGGAGGTGCTGGCGGAGGGTCTTGGCGTCGGGGGCGTTGCGGATCAGCGGCTCGATGGCGCTGGGCAGCATGATTTCATGGACCAGCACATCGGCGCCCCTGGCCAGCGTGACGAGCGCGGGTGAGGCGCTGGTATCGCCCGAAATGACGATGCTGCGATCGGCGGTGTCGAAGCGATAGGCGAAGCTGGGCACCACCGGCGGGTGGTTGACCAGCGCGGCGGTGACGCGCACGCGATCATCGGCCATCACCAGGCCGGGCTTTGCCAGATCATGCCCGCGCAGCAGCGGCGCCAGCGGCGGCCGGCCTTCATCGCGGATGCGGGTTTCGATATCGACGCGGTTCATCGCCAGGAACTGCCGCTGCATCTGCTGCAACGGTGGCGGCCCGTAACTGTCCACCGGCGTCGTCAGATTGTCGCTCCACGCCAGCCATTGCAGATTGCCGAGATCGGCGACGTGATCGCTGTGCATATGGGTGATGAAGATCGCCCGCAGCGCGCGCAGCGGCACGCCGGCCAGCACCAGCTGCCGCGCCACGCCATTGCCGGCATCGATCACATACGCCGCGCCGCCGACCAGGATGACCTGCGCCGGCGCGGCGCGATTGGGCTTCGGCGTCGGCCCGCCGGCGGTGCCGAGCAGGATGAGCCGGGTGCGGGCGCTGTCTGCGGCGAAGGCGCGGGCGGCGGGGAGCGCGAGCGGCGCGGCGAGGAGGTGGCGGCGGGTGAGCATGGGCGGAGTGTTGGGGATTTTCGAGGGGATGTCACCCTGTTCCCTTCTACCTCTCCCTCAAGGGGAGAGGTGGGCGTGGGTGGGGGAGATGTTGCCGGCTACCTCCCCCCGCCGGGGGGAGGTATTATTGCATAAATTCACCATATCGGTTATATTCCGCCGCATGACTCCCCTCCCCGCTCCCGTCCCCCTCCGCCCGCGCCAGGATGGCTGGACCGAGCCGCGACAGCGCGCGTTCCTCGAAGCGCTCGGCGATTGCGCGTCGGTGAGCGAGGCGGCGCGGCGGGTGGGGATGAGCGTGGCGGCGGCCTATCGGTTGCGCCGGCACCCGCTGGCTGCGGACTTCCGGCGCTGCTGGGACGAGCAATTGGCCGGAGTGTGGCAGCGCGCCGAGCAGACGGCGCTCGATCGCATGATGAACGGCACGGTCGAAACGCTGGTGCGCAATGGCGAGGAGGTGATGCGGCGGGCGAAGCCCTGTTCCGACAGCTTCCTGCTCGCCATGCTGCGCCAGCAGTTGCGGCGGGCCGAGCTGGCGCTGGCGGCGGCGGAATCCGAACGGGCGCAGGGCTGGAGTCGCCGCGAACCGCCGCCGACGCCGGAGGCGCTGGAGACGGAGGCGTTGCTGGCGCTGCACGGGCGCATGGCGTCGCTGCCCGATGCCGTCGGCTGGGATGCGCCGGAGGTGACGGCGGAGACGGTCGACAGCGCGCCGCCGCCGGTGGTGCCGGCGGTTGTGCTGGCGCCGGCGAACGGGCGGATCCGGCTCGGCGGGCGGGCGCCGCGGTTGCGGCCGGTGCGGGTGGCGGCGGTGGAGGCGCCGGCTGGGGCGGCGCCGCCGGTCGACCCGGCGGCGGCGGAGGCCGCCGAAGCCCGGGCGGCGCTGGCGGAATCGCTCGATGAGTTCGACTGGCGGAAGTACAGGGAACGGGCCGCAGCGCGTGACCTTCCGGGCGGAACGCAGCGCGAGGACGGGGCGGATCGGCGCCGCGATGGCCCCCGCGTTTCCCGCACCTGGGACTGAAATCGCCCCGAAACACCCCCGAAACACCCCGAAATCGCCCGCAACACCCCGCCACGGCCGGGGTGAACGGGCGGGGTGCAGTTTGCGGAGATACTGCAATTTGCAAATCTGACTATCGCAATCCTGTATAAATCTACGCAATATGCAACACCATATGGCGAATATCCTGCCAAAAGGCGAGGATTTTCACACTTATGAAACTGGCACAGCCTTTGCATTGCCCAAAACGCAACGCCAGACCGGCGTGATGCGTTTTTCTGCGCCGCCCCCAGCGGGCGGCCACCGTGCATAGGGGTATGACCGATGAAGATGATCATGTTCGCGACGATGACAGCCCTGCTGTCACCCATGGTGCTGAGCGCGGCGCGCGCCGAGGACTGGAAGGTGGAGGCGGTGCGCGGCAGCGGCATGTCGTTCCAGGGGATCGGCGTCGATTCCAAGACCGGCGCCTTCTACACCCGCAATGGCTATGGCGACGACGGCCAGACCGTGCAGATGTACAAGGACGGCGCGGCGTTCGAAGCCGGCAAGGTCAGCAGCGAAACCAAGCTGGAAGGGCGCGGCACCGCCGGCACCTACATGACCGTGACGGGCGGGCAGCTATACGCCCGCAGCTATGATCCAACCGGTGAATATGGTTGGCCGAATGGCAATGTGCTGGGGCGCTGGGACGTGGACAGCGGGGCGATGACCGGCAAGGCCGAAATACCCGATATGAAGGGTGAGAATGGCGCCAACAGCTTCAATTGGGGCGGGTTTTCCGCGCTCAACATGATGGAGGACCAGACCGGCCGCTATGTGCTGGGCAATGCCGGCGGCAGCACCTGGATCGTGCTGAAGCTGGATGCCGACCTGTCGGTGCTCGATGGCCGCAAGTTCGAGGCGGAGACGTTGGGCTGGGGCTTCATGAGGAAGGGACAGCTGTATCTGGGGGACTATTTCTATTCCGCCAGCATCAACAAGGTGTTCGATTTCGCCAGCGGCCAGATGAACGCGGCCGATATCAACCTGGTCGGCTTTGCCGGCAACGACAAGGGTGGGGAGAATGTCTACCTGAGCACCACCGCCTATGACATGTTCACGGACACGGTCTATTTCCACAATAGCAACGACCAGACGATCTATCGGCTGGGCGGCGGCGGTGGTGGTGGCGGTGGCGTGCCGGAACCGGCGAGCTGGGCGATGCTGATCGCGGGCTTTGGCCTGACCGGGGCGGCGATGCGACGCCGGCGCGGGGCTGGCGCTGCTTTGCCCGCATGACAAGCCGGCGGCGGCGGCATATGGGAGGGGGATGACCGATCCCTTTGCCCAATTCGCCGCCTGGTTTGCCGAAGCGGGGGCCAGCGAGCCCAATGATCCCAACGCCTTTGCGCTGGCCACGGCGACAGCGGATGGCCGGCCGGCGGTGCGCATCGTGCTGCTGAAGGCGTGGGATGAACGCGGTTTCGTGTTCTACACCAACCTCGACAGCCGCAAGGGCACCGAGCTGGCGGCCAACCCGCGAGTGCATATGGATTTCCACTGGAAATCGCTGCGCCGCCAGGTGCGCATCGATGGCGTGGCGGAACTGGTGAGCGCGGCGGAGGCCGACGCCTATTTCGCCACCCGCCCGCGCGATTCGCAGCTGGGCGCCTGGGCCTCGCAACAGTCGCGGCCGCTGGCGGATCGGGCGACGTTCGACGCCGGTTTTGCGGAGGTGGCAGCGCGCTTTGCCGGCCAGGATGTGCCGCGGCCGCCGCGCTGGTCGGGCTGGCGCATCGTGCCGTCGGCGATCGAATTCTGGCAGGATCGCGACAATCGCCTGCACGAACGCCATGTGTTCACGCGGGCCGGCGATGGCTGGTCACAGGGGATGCTCTACCCATGAAGATACCCTTCGTGCAGATCGATGCCTTTGCCGATGCGCCGTTCAGCGGCAATCCGGCGGCGGTGATGCCACTCGGCGCCTGGCTGCCAGATGCAGTGCTGCAGGCGATTGCCGAGGAGAACAACCTCGCGGAAACGGCATTCCTCGTCCCCTGCCCCGATCCGGAAACCGCGGACTTCGATCTGCGCTGGTTCACGCCGGGGGTGGAGGTGGCGCTGTGCGGCCATGCCACGCTGGCGAGCGGGCACCTGATCTTGAGCGCGGTGCCGACGATGGAGCGGGTGCGCTTTTCCACCGTCAAGGCCGGGGTGCTGGTGGTGACGCGGGCTGGCGACGGCTATGCGCTGTCGCTGCCGGCCTGGGCGGCGACCGATCCGGTGACCGGGGCGCGCTTCGATGGCTTTGCGGCGGCGTTGCGGGCGGTACCGCAGGCGATCCTGGCGCGCGGGACGGACTATTACATGGCGGTGTTCGCCAGCGCGGCGGAGGTCAGGGCGCTCGACCCCGATTTCCGCGCCATCATCGATCTGCAGCGCGGCGACGACATCATGGTGATCGCGACGGCGCCTGGCGATGGCGAGAGCGATGTCGTCAGCCGGGTGTTCGTGCCGGAAGCCGGGGTGGACGAGGACAGCGTCACCGGTTCCGCCCATGCCATCATCACGCCCTATTGGGCGGAGCGGCTGGGGCGGGCGAGCTTCACCGCCTGGCAGGCGAGCAAGCGCGGCGGCCATGTCGGCTGCCGGCTGGACGGCGACCGCGCCATCCTCAGCGGCACATGCCGCACCGTCATCACCGGGGAGTTCAGCCTTGTCTGAGGGGGAGACGCCTTTCCTCAAGATGCACGGACTCGGCAATGATTTCATTGTGTTCGATGCACGGGACACGCCGGTCATGATGACGCCGGCGCTTGTGCGGGCGCTCGCCGACCGTCGCACCGGCATCGGTTGCGACCAGCTGATCGTCGTCGAGCCGGGCGATGCGGCGGACGTGCGGGCGCGCTTCTGGAACTGCGATGGCGAGGCGGTTGCCGCCTGTGGCAATGGCAGCCGCGCCGTGGCGGCGCTGGTCGGCGGGGCGCTCAGCATCGAAACGGCGGGCGGGCTGTTGGCCGCCAATGCCCTCACCGGCGGCGCGACCGTCGACATGGGGCTGCCGCGTTTCGATTGGGACGCGGTGCCGCTGGCCTTCGCCATGGACACCGCCCGACTGCCGCTGGCCTGGGAGGATTTGGCCGAGCCGGCGGCGTGCAGCGTCGGCAACCCGCATGTCACCTTCTTCGGCACCGACCCATGGAGCGTCGATCTCGAACGCCTGGGGCCGCTGATCGAGCATGACGCGGTGTTTCCGGAGCGGGTCAATGTCGGCGTCGCGCTGATGCAGGGCCGCGACCGCATGGTGCTGCGCGTCTGGGAACGCGGCGCCGGGCTGACGCGCGCCTGCGGCACCGGCGCGGTCGCCGCGGTCGCCAATGCGCAGCGGCGCGGGCTGGCCGACGCGCGCGTCACCGTCACCCTGCCCGGCGGCGATCTGGTCATCACCCGCGCCGATGACGGCCATCTGCACATGGCCGGCCCGGCGGTCATCGCCTGGCGCGGCACTGTCAATCTGGAGCAATACCAATGAGCTGGTTCGACCGGCTGAAATCCGGCCTCACGCGCTCGACCGCCAAGCTCGGCGACAGCCTCGCCGGTCTCGCCACCGGCACCATGCCGCTGGATGAAGAGCGGCTCGACGCCATCGAGGAAGCGCTGATCGCCGCCGACCTCGGCCCCGCCGTTGCAGCACGCATCCGCACCCGCCTGGGCGATGCCAAATTCGCCAAGGGCATCGACGCCGATGGCCTGCGCGACGCGGTCGCCGCCGAAATCACCGCGGTGCTGGCGCCGGTGGCCAAGCCCCTGGCCATCACCGCCTTCCCGCGCCCGCACGTCATTCTCGTCGTCGGCGTCAACGGCAGCGGCAAGACGACAACAATCGCCAAGCTGGCGCGGCGCTTCACCGAGCTCGACTATACGGTGATGCTGGCGGCCGGTGACACCTTCCGCGCCGCCGCCATCGCCCAGCTGAAAATCTGGGCCGGCCGCATCGGCGTGCCGGTGGTCAGCGGCGAACAGGGCGGCGACGCGGCCAGCCTGGCGTTCGATGCCCTGCAACAGGCGCGCGCCGCCGGCAGCGACGTGCTGATCATCGACACCGCCGGCCGCCTGCAGAACAAGGCCGGGCTGATGGACGAACTCGCCAAGATGCGACGGGTGATCCAGAAGCTGAGCCCTGCGGCGCCGCACGACACGGTGCTGGTGCTCGACGCCACCACTGGCCAGAACGCGCTGAGCCAGATCAGCGTATTCCGCGACGTGGCCAAGATCACCGGGCTGGTGATGACCAAGCTCGACGGCTCGGCGCGCGGCGGCATGCTGGTGGCGGCGGCAGAACAGTTCCAGCTGCCGATCCACGCCATCGGCGTGGGCGAAGGCATGGACGACCTGCGGCCGTTCACGGCAGAGGAATTTGCGGCTGCGTTGGCAGGGTGACGTTCTGAACCTCTCCCCCAGGGGGAGAGGTGGCTCTACTCGTGCCGCTTCCGGCTCAACCCGCGCACGATCCCGCGCAGCGTCCGCACCTCCCCCGCCGTAAATTCCGGCCGGGTCAACAGGTTGCGCATGATCAGCCGCGCCGCATCGGCCCGGCCCTGCACGGGGTTGTAATAGCCATTCGCCGCAAGTTGCGCATCCACCGCGCCGATCAGCCCCTCCAGCTCCTCATGCGGCGCCGGGCCGTCATGATTGACCAGCACATCATCGGTGATGGCCAGCGACTGGCGATACCATTCATAGGCGGTGACGACGACAGCCTGGGCGAGGTTCAGCGAGCCGAAGTCGGGATTGACCGGAATGGTCAGGATGGCATGGGCGACGGCGAGATCTTCGGTCAGCAGCCCGGTGCGTTCCGGGCCGAACATCAGGCCGCCCTGTGTCGCGAGGCCATGGAATTCGGTTGCCGCCTGCAAGGGCGTCACCACCCGCCGGGTCAGGTCGCGTTCGCGCATCGTCGTCGCAAAGATCAGCGAAAGCCCGGCGCAGGCGTCCGCCGTCGTCTCGAACACCCGCGCATTGGCCAGCACGCTGTCGGCGCCACTGGCGGCCGGGCCGGCGTCGGGATTGGGCCAGCCATCGCGCGGCGCGACGATGCGCAGATCGGTCAGGCCGAAGTTGAGCATGGCGCGCGCACAGGCGCCGATGTTCACCCCCAGTTGCGGCCGAACGAGAATGACCGCCGGTGCCGGGCCGCTCACGCGGCGTCGCCGGGCGGCAGTGTCACGCCGGACAGGCCGCCCACGAAGGTTTCGAAATCGCGCGCCTCGCGGAAGTCACGGTAAACGCTGGCAAAGCGGATATAGGCAACGGGGTCGAGCGCCTGCAGCCCCTCCATCACCATCTCGCCGACGATCCCGGCATCGATTTCGCTTTCGCCCAGCGATTCCAGCCGGCGGACGACGCCGTTGACCAGCCGCTCGATACGCTCCGGCGCGATCGGGCGCTTGCGACAGGCGATCTCGATGCTGCGCGCCAGCTTGTCACGCTCGAACACCTCGCGCTTGCCGCTTTTCTTGACGATGCTCAGCTCGCGCAGCTGGATGCGTTCGAAGGTGGTGAAGCGGCCGCCGCACGCCGGGCATTGCCGCCGCCGCCGGATGGCGCTGCCATCTTCGGTGGGCCGGCTGTCCTTGACCTGGCTGTCGTCGTTTCCGCAGAACGGGCAGCGCATCAGGGCTTTTTCGTCAACGTCCGGAGATAGCCGAGACCACCGCCGATCAGCGCGCCGATGACCGGCCCGATGATGGGGATCGGGATCGCCACCACGGCACCGGCGGCGGCACCAATGGCCATGTTGCGCGCCAGCGGGTTGGTGATCTTGGCCTTGGCCTGGTCATCGGCATTGCGCGCCAGCTCGGCGGCCTGCTTGCCCAGGTCACTGTTCAGCGCCTTCTGGCCGAGCTCGCTATCGGCGAGCTTCTTGCCCATCTCGCCGGCGGTGGCAAAGGCGGTGTCGGTCAGTTCCGCCACCTTCTTGCCGGTGTCGGTTTCGAGGAACTTCTTGCCGGCCTCGGCAGCTTCTGCCGCCAGCCGGTCGACCTTGGCGGCCAGATCTTCGGGTTTGCCGTCGCTCATCGCTCGTCCTCCCTTCAGCCTGCCGGATAGATGGGGAAACGCGCGCACAGCGCCCGCACGCGGACGTTGACGGCCTTTTCCACCTCGGCGTTACCATGCTCGCCATTGGCGGCCAGCCCGTCAAGCACGTCGGCGATCATGTCACCGATGGCGGCGAATTCGGCCTGGCCGAAACCGCGGGTGGTGCCGGCGGGCGAGCCGACGCGGATGCCGCTGGTCTTGGTCGGCGGCAGCGGATCGAAGGGCACGCCATTCTTGTTGCAGGTGATGCCGGCGCGCTCCAGCGCCTCATCGGCATCGCGGCCGGTCAGGCCCTTGGGCGTCAGGTCGATCAGCGCCAGATGCGTGTCGGTGCCACCGGCAACGACGGCGCAGCCGCGGTCCTTCAGCCTGGCCGCCAGCGTCTGGGCATTGGCGACGATGCGCACGGCATAATCCTTGAACGCCGGCTCCAGCGCCTCGCCAAAGGCCACGGCCTTGGCGGCGATGACATGCATCAGCGGGCCGCCCTGCATGCCGGGGAACACCGCGCTGTTGAACTTCTTGCCCAGTGCCTCATCATTGCTGAGGATCATGCCGCCACGCGGACCACGGAGGGTCTTGTGCGTCGTCGTCGTCACGACATGGGCGTGCGGCAGCGGCGATGGATGGATGCCGGCGGCAACCAGCCCGGCGAAATGCGCCATGTCGACATGCAGCAGCGCGCCGACCTTGTCGGCAATGGCGCGGAAACGGGCGAAATCGATGATGCGCGGATAGGCGGAACCGCCGGCGATGATCAGCCGCGGCTTGTGCTCGATCGCGAGGCGCTCGACCTCGTCATAATCGATCAGATGGTCCTCGCGGCGCACGCCATATTGCACGGCGTTGAACCATTTGCCCGACATCGCCGGGGCGGCGCCATGGGTGAGGTGGCCACCGGCGTCGAGGCTCATGCCGAGGATGGTCTCGCCGGGCTTGACCAGCGCCAGCATGACGGCGCCATTGGCCTGGGCGCCGGAATGCGGCTGGACATTGGCATAGGCGCAATCGAAGAGCGCCCTGGCGCGGTCGATGGCCAGCGTCTCGACGGCGTCGGACGGCGCGCAACCCTGATAATAGCGCTTGCCGGGATAGCCCTCGGCATATTTGTTGGTGAACACCGAGCCCTGCGCCTCCAGCACGGCGCGGCTGACGATGTTTTCCGACGCGATCAGCTCGATCTGGTGCTGCTGGCGATCGAGCTCGGCAGCCACCGCGGCGGCAACGGCACTGTCGGCACTGGCCAGCGGCGTGTCGAAAAATCCGGTCGGCAATGTGTCGGTGACGGCGGCGGGCTGGCTGCTCATTGGCGATGCTCCTGGGGCTGGCCGAGTTTGGCGACGCGCGCCGCATGGCGCCCGCCTTCGAAGGGAGTGGTCAGAAATTCCTGCACGCAGTCGCGCGCCACCTCGATCCCGATGATGCGGCTGCCCAGCGCCAGCACATTGGCATCATTGTGCTGCCGCGACAGCCGCGCCATCAGGCCCGATGTGCACAGCGCAGCGCGCACCGCCGGGTTGCGGTTGCAGGCGATCGAAATGCCGATGCCGGAACCGCAGACAGCGATGCCATGGGTGGCGGTGCCGGCGGCGATGGCGGCGGCAAGCTTCGCACCATAATCCGGATAATCGACCGAAGCTTCGCTGTCGGGCCCCAGATCCTGCACATCATGGCCGGCGGCGCGCAGCTCCGCCACCAGCTGCGCCTTCAGCGCGAAGCCGGCATGATCGGAGGCAAGAGCGATGGTCGTCATGGGCGGCGGCGGGCCTTGCGGAGGAGCAATCGGCTCCCTCTAAAAGCCCCGGCAGATTCGGGCAACCCGACGCGGCTATTTGGCCCGGCGGAACCGACTGACCTGGCGTTCCTTGACCTGGGCCCCATAGACGACCCCGGCCTTGTCGACCCACATGCCCTCCGGCCCGCTGGTGGCGCCCTTGTCGGGGTCCGGTTCGGGATCGGGGATGAAGGCGCTGACCTGGCCATTGCGAGCGCTGCCGATGCGGATGCCGCGCCGCCAGCCGGGGTTATAGCCATAGCCCACCGGCCGCCGACTTTCGGAATCGGCGACATAGAGCTGGTCGTTGCCGTCGACGAACACCCCGCTCGGCCGGCCGAACTGCGTCCAGCTGGTGATGAACGTGCCGGCCTGCGTGAAGATCGAGACGCGGTTGTTCCAGCGGTCGGCAACGAACAGCCGACCCTTGCTGTCGAGCGCCAGGGCGTGCGGCACCTCCAGCTGCCCCGGCCCCTGGCCATGGCTGCCGAATTGCATCAGGAACTTGCCGCTCGCGTCGAACTTCACCACCCGGGCATTGCCCTTGTAAGGGGTATGGCCATCGGCGACGAAGATGCTGCCGTCCTTCGCAACGATCACCGCATTGGGTTCGGTGAACACATCGGGGCCGTCACCGGCGACACCGGCCTTGCCCAATGTCAGCAGCAGCGTGCCATCGGGCGCGAATTTGAAGACCTGGCCGCCGCGGCCATTGGCGATGCGCGCATCGGTGATCCAGACATTGTCGGCGGCATCCACATAAAAGCCATGCGGGAACAGCAATTTGCCGCCGCCGAAGCTCTTGATGAAATTGCCCTTTGCATCGAATTCCAGAATGGGATCGAGCGCGCTGTCGGCGCAACTGTTGGCGCTGCAGCGATCGGCGACCCAGATATGGCCCTTGCTGTCGATGGCGACGCCGCTGCTCGACCCCATGGTCCGCCCGGCCGGCATTTTCAGGAAGCCATTCTCGACGACATAGGGATTGGGATAGGCATTGGGGTCCGGCACCAGCGGCCCGGGCGGCGGCAGCTGTTCCAGCGTGTAGAGGGTCTGCTGGGCCAGCGCCGGTGCCGCCAGCAAGGCGGTGGCGAGAAACAGTGTCCGCAGCATCATTCCCCTGCCCCATTTGCCGGTTTCTGCGCCGTGAAGGCGATGCTCGCCAGCACTTCAGTGCGGCGGTCGAGCGGGTTCGGCCCGGCCGGAAACTCATTGGCCTTCAACAGAAACGCCACCACATCGGCATATTCGTCGCGGCTCAGCGTCGCCGGGGCGTTCTGCGGCATCGATGTGCGCACCCGCTCGAACAGGTCACCGACGCTCAGCTGGTCATAATGCGACACGAACTCGCCGCCGGTCAGGCCGGGGGCCTCGCCGGTACCGTTCAATGCCGCGCCATGGCAGGCGGCGCAGCGCTGGTTATAGACCTGAGCACCACGCTGCGCCTGCTCCTCGGAGTAGATGCCCTGCCACACCGAGCGCGGCGCCGCCTGCGCCAGCGCCGCCCCGGCCAGCACCAGCCCCGTCGCCAGCAAGACCGCCCGTGCCGCCATCATTGCTTCCCGGGCAGCGTATAGGCGATATATTCGCCGCTGCTGGTGCCGCCGCTGGTCGCAACGATGATATACTGCTTGCCATTGACCATATAGGTCATCGGCGAGCCGCTCTGCGGCGCCGGCATGTAGACCGCGCCGACCTCCTTGCCGCTGGCCTTGTCATAGGCGCGCAGCATGGCGCCGCGCGGGTGATCCGGCGTGGTCGTCACCTGGTTTTCGCCAGCGATGACCAGCGCCTTCGTCACCAGCGTGCCGATCTGGTACGTCGACTGCCCGGTGCGCGGAATGGTCAGGCCCTTCAGCGCCGGATGGTTGCGCACGAAATCCGGGGTTTCGCCATGGGCGACCTGCCACAATATGGCGCCCTTGTTCACATCGATGGCGCTGATCGTGCCATAGGGCGGCTTCATCAGCGGCAGGCCGTTGACGGCGAGACGTGGCGCGCCGGCGCCTGCAGGTGCCGGTGGCGGTGCCGGGCTGTCGGCCCCTGCCCCTTCGCCCGGCCCCTTGATCATGCTGACCGGCTGGCCATCGACACCGACGACGAAATCGATGTCGGTCATGCCGTCGGGACCCGGCAGCAGGCCGGTCGCCGAGATGCAGGTGCCGCAGGCATAGACATAGGCGATGCCGGTTTCGGGGTCGAAGCTGCCGCCCGGCCAGTTGGTTCCCCCTTGCGCCCAATTGTTTATGACACCCAGCTTGTCCTTGGTCGACAGGATCGGCGGGGTGTAGACGGGCCCGAGCTGGTAGCGGCTGACCGTTTCCAGTGCCTTGGCCTTCAGTTCCGGGGTGAAGTCGATGAGGTCGCTCTCCAGATAGCCGTTGCGGCCATAGGCGGCGGGCTTTGTCGGGATCGGCTGCGTCGGCGAATACCATTCACCGGGGACATTGCCCTTCGCCACCTTGGTCTCCTTGATCGGCCACACCGGCTTGCCGGTGGCGCGATCGAAGACATAGAACAGGCCCTGCTTCGACGGCACGCCGACGACCTTGCGCGGCTTGCCATCGACGGTCACGTCCATCAGCAGCGGTGCCGAACTGTTGTCGAGATCCCAGATTTCATGGTGGATCAGCTGGTAATGCCAGCGCCGCTCACCGGTCTTCAGATCGACGGCCACCAGGCTGTTGCCGAACAGGCCCGGGCCGGGGCGATGGCCACCGAAGAAATCGGACGTCGGCGATTCGACGTTCAGATAGGCGAGGCCCAGATCGGCATCGATCGACACCTGCGTCCACACGCCGGCATTGCCGGTGGTGTCGGCGCTGTTGTTGTACCAGGTCTCGTAACCATATTCGCCCTTCTTGGGGATGGTATGGAACGTCCACAGCCGCTTGCCGGTGCGCACGTCAAAGGCGCGGACATAGCCCTTGGTGTTGTTGCGGCTGATGGGGGTAAAGCCTTCGCGGAAGGCGGCGCCGATGATGACGGTGTTGCCCGAAATCGCCGGGGCCGAATGGGCGCCGGCCTCGGCGGTGGTCAGATCGTCGATCTGCTGGTCCCAGTCCTTTTTCAGGTCGACGATGCCCTTGTCACCAAAGTCGGGATCGGGCTGGCCGGTGTCGGCGTCGAGACTGATCAGGCGATAGCCGATGGTGGTGTAAAGGATCCGGCGCTTGGTGCCGTCGCTCCAATAGCTGAGGCCGCGGCCCGATAGCGCCCGCGGCGAGACGGCGCTGCGCGTTCCCTCGTGCAGGCTGAACGACCAGAGCAGTTCGCCGGTGACGGCGTTCAGCGCCACCACGGCGCGGCGCGTGCCGGCGGTGGTGTAGATGACGCCATCGACGGCGAGCGGCGTGCCTTCGAGCTTGTACTCCGGCCGGCTGCCGAACATGTCGGTCTTGAAGCGCCAGGCGATTTCCAGATCCTTGAAATTGCCGGCGTTGATCTGGTCGAGCGGCAGATAGCGGCTGCCCTTCACGTCAGAATTATAGCTGGTCCAGTTGACCGTGCCGGCTTCGGCCTTGCGTGTCGCGACAGTGCCCGGCTGCTGCGCCCCGACCGCGGTGGAGGCGAGCAGCAGCGCTGCGCCCAAAATCCTGGCGTGTGTCATCGTCTCTGCACCCCAATTTCGATTTCAACCCAGCGCCTTGACCCTGGCCAGCCCGGCGCGGATGCTGTCACGCTGTGCCTCGGTCAGCTGCGGATAGGGCGTGCGCGCATACATCTCCGGGCCGCCCATTTCCTGCGACAGCACATATTTCATGGCGGCATAGGTGTTGGCGCCCATATTGGCTTCGCGCATGATCTTCTGGGCGGCGCGCAGCTTGGCGATTTCGGCGTTCCAGTCGCCACCGGCGCGATAGGCCTTGAAGATGTTGGCGCATTTGGCGCTGAAATTGTTGCCATCGGCCAGGATGGTGCCCATGCCGTTGTTCAGCGCCACTTCGAGATTGTTATTGGTGCCGCAGCGCATGTTGAGCGCCGGCATCGCCTTCACAAAGGCGTCATAGCCCTCGACGCTGCCGCTCGAATCCTTGATGCCGGCCAGCTGGGCATAGCCTGACAGATTCTGCAGCAATTCGATGGTGATCGCCACCTCGCTGGTGCCGGGGATGTGGTAAAGGTTGGTCGGCAGGCCACAGACATCCATCAGCCGCTTGTAATAATCGGTCAGCCCTTCAGTCGGCGGCTGGTTGAAATAGAACGGCGGGATGACCAGCAGGCCATCGGCGCCATTGGCCTCGGCATGGCGGGCGAGATCGGTGGTTTCGACGATGTTCGCCGTGCCCGGCCCGACGATGATGTTGAGGCCGTTGCGATGCTTGATCGCGGTTTCGGTGATGGTCTTGCGCTCGGCCACTGAAAAGGACGGAAATTCGCCCGACGTGCCGAGCACGACGACGCCATCGGCGCCGCAGCTCTTGTGCCACTGCATGATGGCGGCCATGGCGCCGGGATCGAACTGGCCGGCCTTGTTACAGGGCGTCACCGTCGCCGCCCAATACATCGTCTTCGACTTGCTGCCGAGCTTTGGCGTTACCGCTGCGGCCGCGCGGCCGGCAAGGCTGGTTGCGGCCAGCGCGCCCAAAGCGGCCAAACCCTGTCTGCGGGTCAATTCCATGGCATCCTCCCCCGATTGCTGACGTTGCAGCGCTGCCCTGATGGCATGGCGCCATGTCATCACAAATGGCGCGCGCTGTCGCGGGGTAAAATTGTGAGGGGGCGGCGGTTACAGGTTTGACAAGCCCGGCCATTGCGCCACTGTCGGCCACAACAAAGCCGGGGAGAGACTGTGAACACCACCACCATGTCCGTCGCCAACCGGCGGCTGCTGATCGGGCTGTTGTTCGTCGCCATCGCGCTCAACTATGTCGACCGCCAGGTGCTGGCGTTGCTGAAGCCGACGCTGGAAAAGGAATTCGGCTGGACCTCGTCGGAGTTCGCGCATCTGGGCTCGGTCTTCCAGATCGGCGCCGCCAGTGCGCTGCTGTTCGTCGGCTGGTTTGTGGACCGGGTGGGTGTGCGCATCGCGCTCGGCCTTGGCGTCGCGCTGTGGAGCCTTGCCGGCATGGCACATGCCTTTGCGTCAAGCGTGCAGCAGTTCGTCATCGCCCGCGTCGCCCTGGCGGCGGCGGAAAGCGTCGGCACGCCGGCGGCGGTGAAGACGGCAGCGGTCTATCTGCCGCTGAAGGAACGCTCCTTCGCCCTGGGCCTTGCCAACACCGCGCCCAATATCGGCGCGATCCTGACGCCGCTGCTCATCCCGCCACTGGCGCTGGCCTTTGGCTGGCGCGCCGCCTTCATCGTCACCGGCGGGCTCGGCTTCGTCTGGCTGGTGTTCTGGATTTTCGGCACGCGCAAGCTCGTGCCGGTCGAGGCGCCGACCGCCACCACCGCGGCCGGCACCGATTGGGGCACGCTGCTCAGCGACCGGCGCAGCTGGACCATAGTGGGCGCCAAGGCCATCACCGATCTGGTCTGGTGGTTCGTGCTGTTCTGGATGCCGGATTTCTTCGCCCGCGTGTTCGGCATGACCCAGGGCACGCTCGGCTATCCCATCGTCATCATCTATGTGCTCGCCGCCTGTGGCGCACTGTCCTCCGGCGCGCTGTTCCCGCGCCTGCTCGACCGCGGCTTCAGCATCGATCGCAGCCGCAAGCTGTCGATGCTCTGCTATGCCGTGCTGATCCTGCCCATGCCGCTCGCCCTGCAAGCCGGCAACCCCTATGTCGCCGCCCTGCTCATCGGCCTGGCGCTGTTCGCCCATCAGGGCTTTTCCACCAACATCTTCGGCCTCGCCGCCGATGTCATCCCCACTGGCCGCGTCGCCCGCGTCATCGCGCTCGGCGCCATCGCCGGCAATCTGTCGGGCAGCGCCATGCTGGAACTGACCGGCTGGTCGATCGACCATGGCCATGGCTATTGGCCGATGTTCGCCATCTGCGCGGTGGCTTACCTGCTGGCGCTGGGTTTCATCCAGCTGATGCTGCCGGTGATCCGCCCGGCGCATGATTGAGGGCCGCCGATGATAAAGGAAGCCCCCTCTCCCGCAGCCAAGAGAGGCGAGAGGCGCGCCAGCGCCCCGGGTGAGGGTGTGCCCGCGCTCGGAAACAAGAAGAACACCCTCACCCGCTCGCGCGAAGATCGCGAGTCGACCTCTCCCGCAAGCGGGCGAGGGGATAGAAAGAGCGTAAAAGAAAGCGGCGCCGGGGTTGCCCCCGGCGCCGCCCTGTCAGTTCGCGTTGCCGCGGGTGATCAGAAGTTCACCCGGCCGGTCACGCCGAAGTAGCGATCGGCTTCGCGCGGGATCAGATAGCGATAGCTGCCGCCCGGGCCGCCGTTGGTGATGGCGGCGGCAAAGCTCTGGTCGAACAGGTTCTTGACGACGAAGTTCAAGCGGAACCGGTCGTCCTTTTCAATAAGGCCGATGTTCAGATCGACGATCGAATAGGCGCCGATGGTGCCGGCCGCGCGGATGACCGGGCTGGGATCGAACAGCGAAAGCTGGCTCGACTGGGTGCTGCCCTGCACGGCGAGCGTGATGTCGGCAAAGCCACCGGTGCGGACGCGATAGTCGACGCCCAGCGAGCCCTTCCACTTCGGCGCATAACCGAGCGGGGTGCCGGCCGGGATGACCGTGGCGCCCGGGGGTGCCTTGAAGGCATCGACGCGCGCATCGGTGTAGGCAACACCGCCCGAGATGTTGAGGTCACGCATCGGACGGAACAGGAAGTCGAGCTCACCGCCGCGAGTCGACACGTCACCGGCGTTGGTGAAACGGGTGACGACGACGCCGGCCACGATATCCGGGTTGTTGGCCTGGAAGTTCTTGTACTTGGCGTAATAGGCGGCGAGGTTGAGGATCAGCTTGCCATCGAACAGGCTGTTCTTCAGGCCGATTTCATAGCTGTTGGCGGTTTCCGCGGCGATGACGTTGGTGCCGTTGGGGTTGAGGTTGAAGAAGATGTTGTAGGCTGGGCCCTTGTAGCCACGCGAATAGGTCGCATAGGCCATGACATCGTTGTTCACATCGAACTGCAGGCCAGCCTTGCCCGACAGGTCGGCGCCCGAGGTGCCGGTACGGAACGGCACGCCGTTCGATGCCAGCGGGTTGCCGTTGATGGCGGTCGCCGTGGCCGAATCCTGCACGCCCTGGTCGAAGTTCGGCTGGATGCCGGGTGCAACCGCCGGGGTGACGGTGCTGGTGCGACGATGGAAGACATCGAGAATGTCATAGGTGTAGCGCAGGCCGACGATGCCGCGGAAACGATCCGTGAAGTTCAGCGTGCCCTGGCCGAACACCGCGATGTTCTGGAAGCGCGAGCCGAAATTGGCAGTGCCCGACGGGGTCACGGTCGCCGGCGCGCCGGCCGAACCGCAGGAGATCAGCGCCAGCGGCACCGGGGCGGCGGTGCCGCAGACAACATCGGTGCGAGTGAAGGTGCGTTCCGAATAGGCGTTCGAATAGAAGGCACCGACGACATAGCTGAAGAACTGGTCGGCCGCCGAAGCGAGGCGCAGTTCCTGGGTGAAGGTGTGGCCGATCTGCGGACCATTGTCGTGCAGCTGGTTGAGGCCGACATAGGCGCCGGCAACCCAGTCGCCATCGCGGATTTCGGTGTTCTTCCAGTCGCGATAGGCGGTGATCGAGGTCAGCGTCGTCGAGCCCAGTTCCAGATCGGCCTGCAGCGACAGGCCCCAGGCTTCTTCATTGGTCTGGGTGATCAGGTTCTGGCGGATGGTGCGGGTCTTGTCGCCTTCGAACTTGATGCCGGCCAGCGCCAGCGCACCGACACCGGTCGGCGCCGTGCCGATGACTTCGGCGCAGCAATCATCCTTGCCCTTGCGCCAGTCACCGATCAGCGTCAGCTTCAGCTTGTCGCTTGGGGTGGCCTCGACGATGCCGCGCACGCCATAATGCTCATAGCCGTTGACGCGGCGATTGACACCCGGCGCATCGTTGAAGATGTTGCCGTCATACTTGCCGTAGAAACCAGTGAAGCGCGACTTCACGACATCGTTGATCGGCAGGTCGACACCGCCGCGGACGCGATATTCCTTGCCATTGTCGAAGTAGAAGCCGGCATCGACAAAGCCGCCGAAGGTGTCGCCGGGACGCTTCGAGGTGATGCTGATGACACCGGCCGAGGAGTTCTTGCCGAAGAGCGTGCCCTGCGGGCCGCGCAGCACTTCCAGCTGGGCGATATCGACCAGATCGGTGAAGGCTTCGCCCGAGCGGCTGAGCACGACGCCATCGAGCACGGTCGACACCGACGGTTCGCCGGCGATCGAGAAGGTGGCAGTGCCGACGCCGCGCAGATAGAGGGTCTGGTTCAGCGTGGTGCCCGACTTGCGGAAGTTGAGGGCGGGAACGAGATACTGCGCGCCTTCCAGCGTCACCGCGCCCTGGCGGGCCAGGGTTTCGCCGGTCACGACGGTGACGGCCACCGGCACGTCCTGCAGCTTTTCCGAACGCTTCTGCGCGGTAACGACGATTTCCAGCGATTCATCGGCAGCGGCAGTGGTGGTGGCCGGCGCGGCGCTCTGGGCAAAGGCCGGTGCGGCAGCGGCAACAACGAACAGCGCGGCAGTGCCGAGCAAGGTGGTCCGGATCATAGCGTCTCCCCAAGGATCGATGCCGCTGATTGCGGCGATGACACACGGCTCTATCGGGCTGTGGCCTTGGGCGCTTCAAGAAAGCCTTTCTTGGGCATCGTCAATCGGGCCAGAACAGTCTGCCCACACATGTTGCATCGATGCAACACAGCTCCGAGCATGATGGTCGGTCAGCGGGAGGGCGTGCTCCAGTCCGCGCGCCATACCGCCCATGCCGTGGCAGCGCCATAGGCGATCATGCCGATGGCGATCAGCGCGAACACCGCAAATTCCGGTGCTGCCGTCCTGACCAGCACCAGCCCGCCGAGCGCCACGACCACCAGCCGCAGCGTGCCGGCCAGCAGCACGCCGCGCACCTGCCCCGCCCCCAAAGACGCGAAATAGAGGCAGAGACCAACACCATAGAGCGCATAGGTCGGCCCGACCCAACGGAAGTACAGCGTCGCCGCATCCCGTACTGCCGGGGCATGGGTGAACAGCCGCGTCCACAGATCCGGCCCGACAGCGAGCACCAGGCCGACACTGCCGAGCAGCAGCGCCGCCACCGCCCCGGCAGTCCAGGCGACGCGGCGGGCGCGCGCCACCGCCTGGCCGCCCAGTGCCGTACCGACCATCGGCACCGAGGCCACGCCAACGGCAAAAGCGATCGGCACCATCAGGAACTCCAGCCGGGTGCCGATGCCATAGCCGGCCAGGGCATCCGGGCCGAATTCGGCGACCAGCCGCGTCAGGATCAGAACGGTCGCGATCGTCTGCAGCGGCGACAGGCACGCCGGCGCCCCGACCCGCAGGATGTCCGCGAACCGCGCACGCGCTAGCGGTGTTGTCGCCAGCCCCAGCGTCACGCCCGCCTGCCCGCGCACCAGCCCGGCAAACAGCAACAGCGCGCCGACACTTGCCGCCACCAGTTGCCCGGCCGCGACGCCCGGCATCCCCAGTTGCGGAAACGGGCCAAGGCCCAGCCCCAGCGCGCCGCCGACCAAGACCTGGGTGATGGCGGTGCCGAGCAGCACCAGCGACGGCAGCTTCATGTTGCCCGCGCCGCGCAGCACCGCCGCCAGCACATTGAGCAGCCAGACGCTGATCGAGCCGAGAAAGGCCACCCGGGCAAAGGCAATCGCTTCAGCGAGCGCGGCCCCCTTGCCACCAAGCGCCGCCAGCAATGCCGGGCCGAATGTTTCCATGAGCAGCGACGATATCGCCCCGGCGCCGACGGCAATCCAGAAGGCGTGCACGGCAAGCGCGTCGGCTTTGGCACGATCCCCGGCCCCCAGCGCCCGGGCGATCGCCGCCGACACGCCGCTGCCTATGGCGCCGGCAGACAGCATGCCCTGCAGCATGATGATAGGGAAGATCACCGCCATGCCGGCCAGCGCCGGCACCCCCAATCGTCCGACATAGGCGGTTTCGGCAATCGCTGCGACCGAGCCGGCCAGCATCGCACCCATATTGGGCAGGGCCAGCCGCAACAGCGTCGGCAGGATCGGCGCTGTCAGCAGCGGACTGGCGGGAGTGGAGGCCATTTGAGTGGTACTTGAACAGCTGAACGGCGCCGCCGCCAGCCCTTTCTTGTCGCAGGCCCGGCCGGCTGGCAAAAGGGCGCGATGCCGAAGATCGATCCTGCCCAGCATCCCCTGCTGTCACATACCACCTACCTGCCGCCCTATCAGGCGGCGGTGGCCGGGCGCAGCTGGGTGGCGATCGGTACCGCCGGCGGTCTCAGCCAGTTCGGCGCCAATCTCGTCACCCTGGCACCCGGCGCCTGGAGCAGCCAGCGCCATTGGCACAGCGCCGAGGACGAGCTGGTGGTGATGCTGTCGGGCGAACTGGTATTGGTCGAGGACGCCGGCGAGACGGTTCTGGGACCCGGCGATATCGCCACCTTTGCCGCCGCTGTGCCCGATGGCCATCATTTGCAGAACCGCTCGACCGCGCCCGCGACGTTTCTCGCCATCGGCACCGACCGGCCCGACGACGATCAATGCCATTACCCGGACATCGACCAATATTGGAGCCTTGCCACCGGCTATGTGCCGAAGCCGCGCTGACGGCGGCGGCTTCAGTCGGCGCCGGTCCCGGCGCGCTCGATCTCGATTAGGCCCAGCCGGATCATCAACTCTGCGGACGCGGCAACGTCATGGGCGAGTTCCGCCAGCAGCGCCATGGTTTCGGGGCGTTCCATCATGCCGGGCTTGTTGGCGATCATGCCGCGTGGGCCCATGCTGAGCCAGTCATTCGCATCCAGTTCAGCAACGATGCGGCGTACGGATTCGGGCGGCAGGTCCAGCGTCCGCGCGATGCCGCGCCGCGAAATGAAGCCGATGGCGCTGCGATCGAGGGGTGCAGTGCCCAACCAGTGCGGCGGCAGTCCGCTGCGCACCAGACGCTGGATGGTGGCAACGATGATCACCAGAAACACCAGCAATTTGTTGGCGCGCAGCCCGAGGTGGCGACCATAGGCATCATGCTGGCGCAGAAAGGAACTCGCCAGTCGATAGGCCGCTGGCCGCCCGACCGTCACGAAGCGTTCGGCGCGGACATGCAGGACGATGTTGCTGTCATCGATCATGTCCGGCCTCGCTGCCTGTCAGTCCCGCGCCGCCAGCCAGGGCCGGAGCACGGCGAGAAAACCCGCCGGATTGTCGTTGAACACCGAATGGGCGGCATCGGGGATCATCGCGAAATCGGCGCCACCCGGTACGGTGCGTGCGAAACCGGCGACCGTTGCCGGTCGTGCCTCGTCATGTGCGCCGGCGACAAGCAATGTGCGCCGGGGATCAAGCTTCGCCAGCAGTGGTCGCCCATCATAATCCCGCAGCGTGCCGGACGCGGTGAATTCGGCGCGGCCCCACATCGCATTGTAGATCGCGTCGCTATGGCTGCGCGGCAGCGCGGCGCGATAGGCGGCGATCGCGGGCGGTACGTCCGCCATGCGGACGTGCCGGGCGTAAAAGGCTTCGGTCGCGGCATCGCATTCCGCCTGGGGCACCACGCCCGGCGTGTCGCAGCGATCAAGCCGGTCGCGGATCTCCGGCGGCATCGCATCCTTCAGCGCCCGGGCGTCCTGCAACCAGATCTGCGTCGCCACCAGCGGTGACTGCAGCACCAGCCCGGCGAGTGCTGCCGGCTGCCGCGCAGCATATTCGAGCGCGACCGTGCCGCCCCAGCTGGCGCCAAGCACATGCCAGCGCGGAATGGCGAGCGCGGCGCGGATGGCCTCCAGCTCCTCGACAAAGCGCGGCACCTGCCAGTTCGCCGGATCATCGGGCGTATCGGACCGGCCGGAATCGAGCTGGTCATAAAGGATGATGGCGCGCTCCCCGGCCATGGCGGTGGCGTTGAGGAAATACCAATGCGCACTGCCCGGCCCGCCATGCAACAGAACCAGCGGTGGCCGCGGCCCGGCGAGGTCGCCGTTGATGCGGACATAGGCACGACCGCCGGGCACCCGCACCATCAATTCGCGATCGGGCTTGATGAAAACGCCCGGCAACACTTCGCCGACCCGGGCCAGCGCTGGCGCCGTCGCCAGCCCGGCCAGACCTGCCACGGCGGCGCGCCGGCTCATCATGCCGCCGTCAGGCGCTGGAAGGTCGGGTAACGGGGATTGTCGACCGCCAGCCGCGCCAGCGTCGCCGCCGTCAGCGCTTCGAGCAGCCCCGGGGTTTCCGGCGTCAGCTGCCCGGTGCGCAGCCGCCCGCAGAGTTCGGCACGCAGGCCATCGACGCCGGCCGCGTGGCCGAGAAAGTCGCCCAGCGCCGCGCGTTCGGCCACCGCCGGCTGCTGCGCCAGTTCGCGCGCGACAATGGCCAGCGCATTGGCGGCAACCTTGGCATGAAAGGCCTGGCGGCCGGACAGCTGCCCTTCGATCTCGCCGATAAAGCCGGCCACCGCCTCGACGAGCGCCTGGGCGCTGATCTGTTCGCTCATCAAATGTCTCCGAAACGGATGAGGTGGAGAAGATCGGCCTCGACCTCCGTCACCCGGCGGCCGATGGCGGCGCGCTCCACCGATTTCACCCGGCCGCTGACATGGTCATGGCCCAGTTGCAGGCATGACAGGCCCCAGCGCAGCGTGCCCCACACCTCCCAGAGATGGGCGCGGTGGCGATCGATGCGGGCACCACCGGCAGCGGCATAGGCATCGTACAGCGCCTCGCGCTCGCCGAAGCCGCCGACCGGTTTTTGCCAGACTCCGAAGCGCCAGGCGTTGGCGCACAGCCAGCCGAGGTCCTCCGCCCCCTCCCCCAGATGCGCCAATTCCCAATCGAGCACGGCGGCCAGGCCGTGTTCATCGACGATGAAATTGCCGCTGCGAAAATCGCCATGGACGATGGCCGCCGGCGCGGCGTCGCCACAACGCTCCGCCGCCCAGGCAAAGGCCAGGTCGAACACCGGCACATTGACGCCGAAGCTGCGATAATGATCGAACATCCGCGCCAGCGCCGCATCGGTGCGGCCCGAGGGCAGCGCCAGCCCGGCGACATCGGCAAGCGGAATCGCGTGCAACCGCGCCAGCACCGCCGCGCATTGCCCGGTCATCGCTGCGCGCGCGGCCTCATATTGCGGCTGCTTCAGCCATTTCGGCGCCAGCGCCTCACCGGCAATGCGCGCCATGATGAAGCCTTCGCCCAGGCCATCGCCCGGTGCCAGCACTGCCACCACCGCCGCCACCGGAATACCATGCCGCCCAGCCAGCATCTGGAGCGCCGCCTGATCACCCTTGGGCAAGGCGCCGGCCGTCACCGTGCCGGCGGCGGCGCATTGCAGGATCAGCGGCCAGGCCTCGCCATCACGCACAGCATCGACGGCGTAGGTAGCGGACGCCGCGCCGCCCGACAGCGCGGTCACCGCGCCGACACGGGCGACATGGCCGGCGCGCGCCAGCACCGCGGCTATGGCATCATTCATCGGCAAGCCGGGCATAGGCGAGTTCGTCGAACCATTGATCACCATCCTGCCAGCTTTTGACAAAGCGGCCCTCTAGCCGAAATCCGAGGGTGGCGAGCAGCCGCTGCGCTGCGATGTTGCGCGCATCGGTCAGCGCCGTCACCCGGGTGCGACCGCTGGCGAACAACGCTGCCACCATGGCGCCGGCAGCTTCGCTGGCCAGGCCCTGCTGCCGAAACACCGGATCGAGCGCGAATCCGAGCTCGGCCTGGCGCGCACGCGGCGTATCGAAATTGACACCCAGATCGCCGATGAACCGTTCGTCGCTGCGGCGCAGGATGGCAAACTGGCCCCAGCCTTCCGCATCGACGGTGCTGCGTGTCACCATGGCCGCAACCAGCGCCCGGCTCTCGTCGAGGCTGCGGCTCTGCGGATCGAAGGGCATCTGGCCGCGCACGCCGTGATAGGCATCGGCATCGGCCAACCGCATCGGGCGCACGACCAGGCGGGGGGTTGTCAGAATCCAGTCCATGCCCCGCCTATCGGCCTGCCCCAGCGGCACGGCAACTGTGACATCCAAGTCGCAGTGTCGGCAAGACCGCTGCAAATTGTTTCTACAATATTGTCTGGCGCACGAAAGCGTGCGAGTGCTGGCGGTGTTGCGGTGTTGACGCTTTGTGCAATATCCGCATCCCACAACCGATCGCAGTGCACTGCGACCCGATCAGACCTCAGACTTGGGAAGGATTTCCAGCAATGACGACCGACACCTCCGCCTTCAAGGCGGCGCTGCTTGCTTCTATCGCCTGTGCAGGCCTCGTCACCCCGATGGCCGCTTTCGCCCAGACGGCTGCCGCCGCTGCGGCCAGCACCGACGAAAATGATGAAAGCAACATCATCATCATCACCGCCTCCAAGCGGTCGGCCACATTGCAGGATACGCCGATTTCGGTGGCCGTGACCGGTCGCGCCCAGATCGAGGAATCGCAGATTCGCGACCTCAAGGATCTGCAGACCCTGGTCCCCTCGCTGCGCGTCAACCAGCTGCAAAGCTCGGCCAATACCAATTTCATCATCCGCGGCTTCGGCAACGGCGCCAACAATGCTGGTATCGAACCGTCGGTCGGCGTGTTCATCGATGGCGTCTATCGCTCGCGCTCCGCGGCCCAGATCGGCGATCTGCCCAACCTTGAGCGCGTCGAAGTGCTGCGCGGCCCGCAGTCGACCCTGTTCGGCAAGAACGCTTCGGCCGGCATCATCTCGATCGTCACCTCGGAACCGAAATTCGATTTCGGTGGCAATGCCGAAGTCAGCTACGGCAACTACAACGCCATCATCGTCAAGGGCGGCGTCACCGGCGGCCTGACCGACAAGATCGCCGTCAGCCTCGATGGCAATTACAACAAGCGCGACGGCTATGGCTTCGACGTCGGCCTCAACCAGAAGGTCAACGAACGCAATCGCTGGGGCGTGCGCGGCTCGCTGCTGTTCAAGGCATCGGAAGACTTCAAGGTCCGCCTGATCGCCGACTATGACAAGATCGACGAGAATTGCTGCCTCACCGCCAACATCGTCGATGGTCCGACCGGCAACGCCGTGCGCGCCGTCGGTGGCCGCGTCATCAGCAACCAGCCCTTCGCCTATGTTTCGGCCAGCAACATTCCGTCGAGCAACAAGATCGCCAACTACGGCATCTCGGGCCAGATCGACTGGAACCTGTCGGACACGCTGGCGCTGACCAGCATCACCGCCTATCGCCGTGTCGATTCCGACACCAACCAGGATTCGGATTTCACCAGCGCCGATCTGATCGGCAACAATGAAAACCACACCAACATCAAGACGTTCACCCAGGAACTGCGCCTGGCCTCGACCTTTGATGGCCCGGTCAACTTCCTGCTCGGTGGCTTCTACTTCAACGAAAAGATCGACATCGATTCCAACCTGACCTTCGGGAAGGATTTCAAGAATTACGCCAATGCACTGAGCGGCGGCGCCTATTCGTCGCTGGAACCGACGCTGCGCGCCCTGCTGCCCGGCACGCCGGCCGGCACGTTCGGCGCCCAGGGCCAGGGCGTGTTCGAAAAGTACAACTACAAGAACGAAGCCTATTCGATCTTCGGCCAGGTCGATTTCGAACCGGTCGAGGGCCTGACCCTGACCGCCGGTGGTAACTACACGCATGACAAGAAGGCGGTTACCGCCAATGTCGTGTCCACCGACGTCTTCTCCGGCCTCGATCTGGTGCTGGCCGGCGTCCGCGCCGGTGTGCCGGCAACGGTGGCCAACACCTCGGCCAATCCGTTCCTCGGCCTGCGCGGCTTGCAGTTCCTGCCGCCGTTCCTCAACTTCCCGAACTCGGTGGAAGACGGCAAGACCAACGACAGCAAGTTCACCTATACGCTGCGCGCCGCGTACAAGTTCAGCGACAGCCTGAGCACCTATGCGACCTACGCCACGGGCTTCAAGGCCTCGTCGTTCAACCTGTCGCGCGACAGCCGTCCGACCTCGGCGAACTTCATCCCCGGTTCGCCGGCGCAGGTGCCGGCACCGGCGCCGTCGGCGATCCGCTCCGCGGGCCTTGCCGTCACCAACCTGACCACCGGCACCCGCTTTGCCGATCCGGAAAATGCCACCGTCTATGAAGTCGGCATGAAGGGTCAGTTCGACGGCTTCAGCTTCAACCTCGCCTTGTTCAAGCAGTCGCTGAAGGGCTTCCAGGGCAACATCTTCACCGGCACCGGCTTCGTGCTCGGCAACGCTGAAAAGCAGTCGACGACGGGTATCGAACTCGACGCGCTGATGTCGCCGATCAAGAACCTGACCATCACGACGAACTTCACCTACCTCAATCCGAAGTTCGATTCGTTCACCGGCGGTACGGCGCTGCAACCCGGCAGCTTCGCCACGGTTCCGACCAACCTGACCGGCCAGCGTCCGGCGGGTATCCCGGAATTCTCCTACACTCTGGGTGCTACCTATTCGGCCAAGCTGAACGACACGATGAAGGCGACCTTCCACGTCGATTACTTCGGGTCCAGCCCGGTGCTGATCGCCCAGGGCCTCAACTACAAGCGTGAGGAACAGTCGCTCAACGCCTCGATCACGCTGGCCGTGACGCAGGGTCTGGAAGTGTCGATCTGGGGTCGTAACCTCGCCGACTCGCAGTATATCACCACCCTGTTCCCGGGTGTTGCCCAGTCCGGCTCGCTGCAGGGCTATCCCAGCCAGCCGCGCACCTATGGCGGTCTGGTCCGTTATCGCTTCTGATCGCATTGCCCCCCCGTGCCCTTCCGGCACGGGGGGATTTTTTTGCCCTGAATCCGTCTGTCTGAATTGGTTGCCGGCGCATGTCTCCGCTTGAATGGCTTGCTGCCGGCTTTGGCCTGGTCAACATCATCCTGATCGCCCGGCGCAGTGCCTGGAACTATCCGTTCGGCGTTGTCATGGTCTGTCTCTATGCCATCGTGTTTTTTCAGGCGCGGCTCTACAGTGCCGCCGGTCTGCAGATTTTCTTTCTGGCGGCGCAGCTTTACGGCTGGTGGTATTGGCGCCACTCGGCAACGGGCGACGGACCTGTGCCGGTGGCACCACTATCGACCGGCGGGCTGAAGCTTGCCATCAGTGCCGGCATGCTCGGCACACTGCTGCTTGGTTTGTTGATGGTTCGCTTCACCGATGCGGCGGCACCATGGTGGGATGCCGGCAATGCGGCCTGGTCGATGGTCGCCCAGATCCTGACCGATCGACGTCACGCCGAAAGCTGGCCGCTATGGATTGCGGTCAATCTGCTTTCGGTGTGGCTGTATGCTGGGCAGGGTCTGCTTGTCACGGCCGGCCTTTATGCCCTATTCCTCTGTGTAGCCGCCTGGGGATGGGACCAGTGGCGAAGGGCTTCGAAATGACAAGGTCAGTCCGCATTGTCCTGACCGGTGTCGAGACCACCGGAAAAACGACGCTGTCGAAAGAACTCGCGGCGCATTTCGGTGGCGCCGTGCTTCCCGAATATGGACGCACCTGGGCGGAAACCCGCGGAACCGACTTCACCATGGCCGCACTGCGGGCGATTGCCGACGGCCACCTCGCCATGCGCGCGGCGCTGGAAGCAACGCAGCCGGCGCTGATCATCGAAGACACCGATATTGTCATGACATCGGCCTGGGCGATCATGCTGCATGGCAAGCGCGACCCGATACTCAGCGCGATCCCGGCGAGCGGCGATCTGTACCTGTTGTTCCGGCCCGATATTCCCTGGATCGATGACGGCACCCGCATGTTCGGCGGCGACATGCGGACGCGCTTTCACACGGTGGTAAAGGAAGAGCTGGCCATACGACGTATCATGCCGGTCATCATCGAGGGCGACCGCGCGCAGCGCCGCGCCACCGCCATTGCAGCGATCGACGCGATGCTGGCCGATCAGAAGCCGATATCGAGATAGACGAACGGCCCGTAGAATTTGTAATCGATCTTGCCGGTGAAATCGGCGGCACTGGCGCGCAAGCCATAGTCGACATAGCGCATGTCGGCACCGATCCCGACATTCTTCGTCACCCGCGCGGTGACACCGGCCGACAGATCGACCAGCGAGCCCTTGTACTTGTCGATCTTCAGCTGGAAATAGTCGGCACGGGCAACAAGTGCGAAGGTGTCGTTCAGATCATAGCGGCCATAAAGCCCGAGCGTCGGCAGCGGCACCAGCTGGCTGCGGGTTTCGCGGCGGGCGGTGGCCGGTGCACCATTCAGGCTGCCGGTCCCTTCGACAAAAACACTGAAATCCGAAAGATGCGCCCCCAGATCGGCGCCGAGCTCATAG
Organism: Alphaproteobacteria bacterium PA4; assembly: GCA_002256005.1. Taxonomy (GTDB): domain Bacteria; phylum Pseudomonadota; class Alphaproteobacteria; order Sphingomonadales; family Sphingomonadaceae; genus Sandarakinorhabdus. The sequence goes on from NKIQ01000005.1 coordinate 95,762, forward strand.
CCATCACCCTTGACGAAGGAATAGCCGACAGCCAGCCGATAGATGCTGGTCGACAGGCCCGAGGTGATAGTGCCGTTCACGGGGTAAACGGTGTTGCCGACGGTGACATTGCGATCGATCTTGGTGCTGCCGGAGCGCGAGAGACGGAAATATTCAAGTTCAACCCGCCATTTCTCGCTGAACCGCCAACCCGCCAGGCCGAAGCCGGCCGTTTTCTGGCTGCCCAGGCCGAAATCCTTTTCAAGGTCGATCGGGGTGCCGGCGGCACTGCCGTCGATGCGGATGGACGAGTCGAGATTGCTGAAGAACAGGCCGCCCTTTGCGTAGAATTTGTCATCGGCGCGCTGCGCGCTCGCCGGCGCAGCAAAGGTTGCGGTCATGGCCATCACGGCGACAAGCATCACGGTACGCATCAAACTTTCCCCCATTCGCCGCTGCCCAATCCTAACCAGCGACAAGACTGTATTCTAGTCCCAAATCCGCATCGCGACTGCCGATTTCGAACAGTTGCAAGATAGCGTCTGGCACGCCAAAGCTGGCCCCATGGCCAATATCCTCCTCACCGGTGCCTCGCGTGGCATCGGCGCCGCCGCGCTCCATGCGCTTACCGCCGCCGGACATCATGTCATCGGGCAATCCACTGCCGGTGGCGATGGCCTGATCGCCGCCGATTTCGCGCAGCCACATGCGGCGGACGCGCTGTGGGCCGCAGCGCGCGACCGCGCCGGTGGCCGCATCGATGTGCTGGTCAACAATGCCGGTGTGTTCGAAGGCGCCGACCTTGCCGACGCCGCGGCCTTCGACACCGCCTGGACCCGCAGCCTTGCCATCAACCTGCAGTCCGCCGCCGATCTGTGCCGCCACGCCGTGCTGCATTTCCAGGCAACCGGGCCGGGCCGCATCATCAACATCGCCAGCCGCGCCGGCCATCGCGGTGACAGCCCGGCGCACTGGCATTATGCGGCGGCAAAGGGCGGCATGCTGGCGCTGACCAAGACCATCGCCCGCGGTTATGCCCGCGATGGCATCCTCGCCTTTGCCATCACGCCCGGCTTCACGATGACCGGCATGGCGGAAGATTATCTCGCCAGCCGCGGTGGTGACAAATTGCTGGCCGACATCCCGCTGGGCAAGGTCGCCGATCCGGAAGAAGTCGCCGAGGCCATCCGTTGGCTGGCGAGCGAGGCCCCGGCTTCGCTGACCGGTGCGACGCTCGACATCAACGGTGCCTCCTATGTCCGATAAGGGCTGGGCACTGACCCTTGCCTGCAATCGACGCGATGCCGAAGCCATGCCGGAGATCGGCGATGTCTTCCCGGACCTGCTCGATCCGCCGACGCTGAATGTCGAGGAGCCCGATCCGGACCAGCCCGACGCCTGGGTCATGACTGCCTATTTCAGCGAACAACCGGCAGCGGATCTCGTCGACCGCATCACGGCGTTGTTCCCCAGTGCTGCGGATGTCGTGCTCGCCCCCCTGCCCGACGCTGACTGGACGACGCTGTCGCAACGCGGGCTGGAGCCGGTGCGCGCCGGCCGCTTCGTGGTGCATACGGCGGCGCATGCGGATGCCGTTCGCATCGGCGACATCGGGCTGGCCATCGAAGCCGGGCTGGCGTTCGGCACCGGCCAGCATGCGACGACGCATGGCTGCCTGCTGGCGCTCGACCGGCTGGCGCGGCGACGAACCTTCCGGCGCATTGCCGATCTTGGCACCGGCACCGGTGTGCTGGCGCTGGCGGCGGCGCGGCGCTGGCGGCGGGCGGCGAGCATCGCCACCGATATCGATCCAATCTCAATCGCCGTGACGGCCGAAAACCTGCGCGACAATCGCGCCCTGGCCGGCCGCTCGCCGGGCCGCATCGAACTGGTCGTGGCGGCCGGCATGCAGCACCAGCGCCTGGCGGCGCGGGCCCCCTATGATCTGATCATTGCCAACATATTGGCGCCGCCGCTGGTGGCGATCAGCCGCCCGGTCAGCGCCGCGCTGGCGCCGGGCGGCGTGCTGGTACTGGCAGGGTTGCTGCGGTCACAGAAACAGCGCGTACTGGCGGCGTACCGCAAGCACGGGCTGGTACCGGTGATGGATCTGAACGATCGGCCGCCGGGCCGGCAGCGGCGTGGCGAATGGCCGACGCTGGTGCTGACGCGGGCGCGGTGACCCGATCACTCAGGGTAGAAACCCCACCCCGCTCGGCTGGCGCCGAGTCGCCCTCCCCGCAAGGGGGAGGGAGTTGAGCGCCTTACAGCGCGTGGAACAGACGGGTTTCGGTAACCGCCGGCATCAGGCGCAGGCGGGGTTTGCGAACCTGGGGCTTGTGCTGGGCGATCTGATCGGTCGGCAGCGGCCGGGGTTCATAGTCCTGAAGGATGACCTTCATGGCTTTTCTCCTCTTCTTGGCACGTTGGGCTAATTCCCAGCGATGAAGTGGGAGATACGGCAGATCCGGCTTATTGTGCAGTGCACAAAAGATGAAAGCAGCTATGCATTCATCGCATAGTACATGATTTCAACTGCTTCCTTTGGCCGCATCCGCAACCATGGCCAGCCAGGCCGTTTCGTCGATCACCGCCACGCCCAGTGCCTCGGCCTTGGCGCGCTTCGATCCGGCATCGGCACCGGCAACGACCAGGTTGGTCCGTGCCGATACCGAGCCGGCGACCTTGGCGCCTAGTGCTTCGGCTTGCGCCCGGGCTTCGTCGCGGGTCAGTTCGGTCAGGCTGCCGGTAAACACCACCGTCTGCCCGGTCAGCGCCGTCTGCTTCACCGCTGGCAACGGCGCCGGTGTCACGAAACCGAGCAGATCGGCCAGCGTATCGAGATTGTGCGGTTCGCCGAAGAAATCGATCAGCGCTTCCGCCACAACGACGCCGATGCCGTTGATATCGGTCAGTCGCGCCCGCGCCTCCGCATCTGTCGCCGCCGCCACTGCCGCATCGCGCAGCGCCTCGGCCGACCCGAACGCCCGCGCCAGGTCACGCGCCGTCACCTCCCCGACATGGCGGATACCGAGCGCAAACAGGAAGCGATCGAGCCCGACGCTTTGTCGGGCGGCAATCGCCGCGATCAGATTGTCGGCCGATCTGTCCTTGAACCCCGGCAGTGCCAGCAGCGTCTCGCGGGTCAGCCGGAAGATATCCGCCGGCCGCGCGATCAGGCCCAGCGCCGCGAACTGTTCGATGCGCTCGCTGCCCAATCCTTCGATATCGAAGGCCTGTCGCGACACGAAATGCCGCAGCCGCTCATTGCGCTGCGCAGCGCAGGTCAACCCGCCAGTGCAGCGCCGCACCACCTCATCGGCCTCGCGCACCGCGTGCGAGCCACAGACCGGGCAGAGCTGCGGATAGTCGAACGCCGGCCCGCGCGCCTCTCCACTCGCCACCACGCCCAGGATCTGCGGGATGACGTCGCCGGCACGCTGCACCTTCACCCGGTCACCGGGGCGGACATCCAGCCGGGCGATTTCGTCTTCATTGTGCAGCGTCGCATTGGTGACGACGACGCCGCCGACCGTCACCGGTTGCAGCCGCGCCACCGGCGTCAGCGCGCCGGTGCGGCCGACCTGGATATCGATGGCGAGCAAAATGGTCTCGGCCTGTTCGGCGGCGAATTTGTGTGCCACCGCCCAGCGTGGCGAACGCGCCACCTGTCCCAGCCGTCCCTGCCAGTCGAGCCGTTCGACCTTGTAGACGACCCCGTCGATATCGAAGGGCAGATCGGCCCGCCGGGCCTCGATATCGCGGGTAAAGGCCAGTGCCTCCTCGATATCGGCGCAGCAGGCGCGCAAGGCACCGATGTCGAAACCCCAGTCGCCGATGGCCGCCATCACCTCCGATTGCGTCGCCCCCGGCACCGCGCTCATTTCACCCCAGCCATGGGCGAGAAAGCCCAGCGGGCGCGCCGCGGTGATGCTGGCGTCGAGCTGGCGCAGCGAACCGGCGGCGGCGTTGCGCGGATTGGCGAAGACCTTGTCCCCCGCCTCCGCCTGCCGCGCATTCAACGCCGCGAATTCCGCCTTCAGCATGTAAACCTCGCCGCGCACCTCGGCGATGTTCGGCGCATCGGAGGGCAGCACCATCGGCAGGCCGATGACATGGCGGATGTTGGCGGTGACATTTTCGCCGGTCGTGCCATCGCCGCGCGTCGCACCCGTCACCAGCCGCCGCTGCTCATAACGCAGGCTGGCGGACAGGCCGTCGATCTTGGCTTCGGCGAGCAACGCCACCGGTTCATCGGCGCCCAGCCCCAAAAAGCGCCGCACCCGGCCGACGAACTCGCGCGCCTCGTCGTCAGAAAACACATTGTCGAGGCTGAGCATCGGCCGGCTGTGCACGACCTTGCCAAAGCCCGCTGCCGGCGCGCTGCCGACCTTGCGGCCCGGGCTGTCGGCACGGACCAGTTCGGGAAATGCCGCTTCCAGCGCCGCATTGCGCCGCATCAGCGCGTCATAATCCGCATCGCTGATCGTCGGCGCATCCTGCTCATGATAGCGGCGGTTGTGCTCGGCGATTTCGGCAGCCAGACGCGCCAGCTCGGCGGCGGCTTCAGTGGGAGACAGGGTCGGTTCGGCCATGGCGCCGGGATAGCATCGTGACCCGGCCTTGGGAACATTGACAGCGCGCGGGCGGCGCGGCCCTATGCGGTGATGCACCCGCTCTATACCCAGATGCCGACGACGATTTTCGAAACCATGTCGGCGCGGGCGCGCGCCACCGGCGCCATCAATCTGGGGCAAGGCTTTCCCGACAGCGGCTGGCCGCAGGATGTGCTGGACGTGGCGGCGACCGCGCTGCTGACCGGCAACAACCAATATCCGTCATCCCTGGGGCTGCCCGATCTGCGTGAGGCGGTGGCGGCACATTATGCAGCACACCAGGGCGTGACGCTCGATCCCATGCGAGAGATCACCATCACCTCCGGCGCCACCGAGGCGCTGGCCGCTGCCATCTTCGCGCTGGTCGAAGAAGGCGATGAGGTCGTGCTGTTCCAGCCGCTCTACGACGCCTATCTGCCGCTCGTCCGCCGCGCCGGCGGCGTGCCGCGGCTGGTCCGGCTGGCACCGCCGCACTGGCAGTTCAGCGCGGCCGATCTCGACGCAGTGTTTTCGCCCCGGACCCGGCTGGTCATCCTCAACAACCCGCTCAACCCCAGTGCCTCCTGCTTCGGCCGCACCGCGCTGGAACTGCTCGCCACCTACGCCGAACGCTTCGACGCCGTCGTACTCAGCGACGAGGTCTGGGAGCATGTCGTTTTCGACGACCGCCGCCACACCAGCGTGCTGGCGGTGCCGGCGTTGCGCGATCGCAGCGTCAAGATCGGCTCCGGCGGCAAAATCTTCGCGCTGACCGGCTGGAAGATCGGCTGGCTGTGCGCCGCCTCGCCGCTGTCGCAAGTGCTGGCGCGGTCGCACCAGTTCCTCACCTTCACGACACCGCCCAACCTCCAGGCCGGCATCGCCCATGGCCTTAGCAAGCCGCTGGACTGGTTCTCTGCCATGCGCGGCCAGTTCCAGCGCTCGCGCGACCGGCTGGTGGCGGGGCTGACCGCCGCCGGCTATGCGATGCTGCCCAGCGACGGCACCTATTTCGTCTCGATCGATCTCGCCGCATCGGGCATTTCGCTCGATGATGTCACCGTCGCCGACAGGCTCCTCGCTGCCGGGGTGGCAACCATTCCGGTGTCGGCCTTCTATGCCGAAGCGCCGGTCACCAGCACGCTGCGGCTGTGCTTTGCCAAGCAGGACAGCGTGCTCGATGCAGCGATCGAACGGCTGGCGGTAGCGCTGCCGGGCTTGCGTTCCTGATCGAGCTTCAGCGGGAGGCCTTGCCGCGCTTGCCGGTATCGACCAGCGCCGCGAGCACGACCATCGCCGAATAGGCGCCGAGGGCGGTAATGGCGAAACCGGCCGCGTCGGTCGCCGGCGGTGCGAGCAGCGCATAGATCTGCAGGGCGACGAGCGCCGCAAAGAACAGCAGGATCGGCCAGGCGCTGCGCCGTTCACGCACCCGCTGCGCCGTCAGCATGGCAGCGGCGAGCCCGAGCAACCCCATTTCCAGCGCCATTTCCGGCACCGGCAGGTTCCACAGGCCCAGCCCCAGCTTGCGATCATCGGGGCTGAACGGCCAATAAAGCAACAGGTCCGGCCGGTGCACCAGCGCATCGAGCAGCCAGTGCGAAAACACCGTCAGCCCGATCAGCAGTGCCTCCCACCCCGGCCAGAACCGCCGCGCCACCAGCATTGCCGCCAGCGACCAGCCGATAGCGGCCGTCAGGCTGTGCGTATAGGGCATGAAATAGAGATCGAGTGGGCTACCGGGGAGTTTCTCGTCAAAGCCGACCTTTTCCACCCCAGCCAGCACCAGCCCGGCCCAGCCGAAATCGAGCAACTGGCTGGCGCCGACATAGACCCAGAGCGGCGCGCGCGGCCCGGCAGCGCGCGCGGCGAGGCTGGCGGCATAATGGCCGGTAAACATGCGGCACGTCTCCCCCGATCCCCCGACCGGATGTCAGAGCGTTATATCACGATTCTTGGTCTCGGGAAGCCAGATCAGGCTGACGATGAACGCCATTGCCACCACGCCGACCGTGTACCACAGCCCCGAATAGCTGTTGCCGGTCTGGACGACGATATATTGCGAAATCACCGGCAGGAAGCCGCCGAAATAGCCGGTGCCGATATGATAGGGGATCGACATCGAGGTGTAGCGGATGCGGGCCGGGAACAGCTCCACCATGATCGCCGCGACCTGGCCATAGGTCATCGCCGACAGGCCGACCATGACGGCGACAGCCAGGATGATCTTCCAGTCGGTCATCAGCGCCGGATCAGCCTTGTCGGGATAGCCGGCAGCGACGAGCGCCGCAGTCCAGGCCTCCTTGTCAAAGGTCGTCAGCCGCTCGGCACCAACAGTGACGGCGAGCGCATCGGCCGGGGTCTTGCTATAGCTGATGCCGCGCTTGGTGAGAAAATCCAGCGCCTTGCCGCAATCGCTCGTCGGCTTGGAAAAGACGCTATACTCGCAAGCCGGCAGCTCGATCGTCACAGGCGACTGGCGGGTCGCCTGCTCCAGCGCCGGATTGGCGCCATCGGCCATCAGGTGAAACAGCGGGAAAACCAGCACCATGGTCAGCGCATAGCCGGCGAGCAGCAGCCGCTTGCGCCCCAGCCGGTCTGACAGCCAGCCGAAGGCGACATAGAGCGGCGCGGCAAGCAGTGCGCCACAGGCCATGTAGAGCAGCGCCCGTTCCTCGGGCACCCGCGCCGTGCCTTGCAGGAAATACAGCGTGCCGAACTGCGAGGTGTAATAGATCACCGTCAGGCCGGCAGCGACGCCGAACAGCGACACCATGATCGTCTTGAAATTGCCCTTGTGCCGAAAACTGTCGGCGATCGGATTTTTCGAGGTGGTGCCGGCGGATTTCATCGCCTGAAAGACCGGGCTTTCCGCCAGCTTCAGCCGCATGAAGATCGAGATCGCCAGCATCACCAGCGACATGATGAACGGCAGCCGCCAGCCCCAGGCGTTGAACGCTTCCGGCGTCATCGCATGGCGGGTGCCGAGCACGACGATCAGGCTGAGCAGGAATCCTCCGGCAACCGACGCCTGGATCCAGCTGGTGTACTGACCGCGCTTGCCCGGCGGGGCATGCTCCGCCACGTAGATCGCCGCGCCGCCATATTCGCCGCCCAGTGCCAGCCCCTGCAGGGTGCGCAGCAGCAGCAGCAGGATCGGCGCCCAGACGCCGGCGCTCTCGAACGTCGGCAGGATGCCGATGGCGGCCGTGGCGCCGCCCATCAGCGTGATGGTGACCAGGAAGGTGTATTTCCGCCCGATCTTGTCCCCGAAATAGCCGAACAGCACGGCGCCCATCGGCCGGAAGAAGAAGCCGATGCCAAAGGCGAACAGCGAGAACAGCAATTCGGTGGTTGGATTGCCGGTGGTGAAGAACAGCTTGCCGAGCAGCGCGGCGAGGATGCCGTAGACGAAGAAATCATACCATTCGAAGACGGTGCCCAGCGACGAGGCGGCGATGACCAGCCGATCCCGCGCCGGGTCCAGCCCCGGATCACCGGGCCGCAATGCGCCTGCGTTGGATTCAGCCAAAATCGTCCCCCCGAAATGCTTTTGATGCTGTTAGCGCGGGGTTGGGCGCGATGCCAGCCTTATGCCGCCCGACCCGGCCAGCGCTAGACGCGCACCACGATGCCGGCGGCAGGATCGATCTTGCCCGCCGCCAATGCCTGCCACTGCGTCGCAGCCCCCTCGGCACCGGTGACATCGACGACATTCAGCCAGAGGGTCGAAGCGATGAAGCCGCGCCAGGCGGCGGACAGCCGTTCCTCGAAACCCGCCGCACCCCATTCCGCCATCCGCTCGACGATGACGCTGGGTGCAAAGAACAGCCGCGGCGTCACGCCGGGCAGAACATTGCTGTTGGCAGTATCCCAATGCGTGTCGCCGACGACATGGCTTTCGATCAGCCGATCGCCGAGCGCGGTGTGGACGGCACGGCGCACGCCGCCATTGCCGGAAAAATCGATCAGTGCCACCGGACCGCTGCCGGCGAGGCCGGCCGGATCGTCATAGGTCAGCACCGCATCATAATAGCCGGTCGCTTCGGTGAAGGTGCGATTGCCCGCCGAGGTCAGCCCGATCACCCGCTGCCGGCCCTTCGCCGCCTGGGCGAGGCCGAGCGCGGTCTTGGAGGACGCCGAGGTCAGCACCAGCGTTTCCGCCGGGCTCGCCGACAGCATGGCATCGAGTACGAACGACGTGGTGTAAAGCGGCCGGAACAGCGCCTGCACGGCTTCCGAGCCATAGGCATCGCTGGCGACGACATAATTGTTGTAGACCGGCGGCAGCTTCTGGCGATGCGCGGCGCCATCGGTGAAACCGCGTGGGCTTACCTTCACCGGCGTCACCAGCGCATGGCTGGCCATCGGCCAATAGCCATAGAAGCGCTGACCGACGGCGATCCCGTCGACCTGCGAGTCCATGACCGTCGCAAAACCCCAGACCGGCACGATGCCGAACCCTTCCGGCGCCGGGAAGAACCCCCAATAGGCCATGTCGACGCCATGCGCCGCATAGGTGACGTTATTGGCGGTCAACGCGAACAGATCGACGCGCAGCAACGCCTGCCCCGGCCCGGCGGCCAGCACCTGCGGCACGGCGGCGACCGCCGCCAGGTCGTCGCGGCGGACGTGCAGTTCGATGGCGTCGGTCATTTGTCAGTCTCCCCAAGGGTCGCGGTCGGCACCGCCGGAATGGCCTTCAGATAGGCGGCAATGGCGGCGCGGTCATCATCCGACAGCCTGGCCATATTTTCCTGCACCTCGACCATGGCGCCGCCGACACTGTCGAAATCCGGGGTGAAGCCGGTCTTCAGATATTCGGCGATGTCCTTGGCCGACCAGTCGGCGATGCCGCTGGCGTGCGGCGTGATGTTGGGCACCCGCCCCTTGCCTTCGGGATTGGGCGCGCCGGCCAGCCACGCCGTCGTGTCGAGTCCACCCAGTCCGTTCAGGCCGCGTGCCGTATGGCATTGCGCACAATGGCCGGGTCCTTCGACCAGGTAGCGGCCGGCGGCAACGGCAGCGCTTTCGCCGGGCTTTGCCGTCACCACCGGCCGGTCATCGCCCCGATAGAACAGCTTCCACAGCCCGATGCCGCGGCGGATGTTGAGCGGGAACGCCAGTTGCGTCTCCGGCGAGGCCGTCGCCACCGGCGGCAGCGTCAGCAGATAGGCATGCAGGTCGGCGACATCGCCCTTCGTCATCTTGATATACGACGTATAGGGGAAGGCCGGATAAAGATGCTGCCCGTCCGGATCGACGCCGCGCTGCATGGCGTTGGCGAAGTCGCCCAAGCTCCAGCCGCCGATGCCCTGCGCCTTGTCGGGGGAGATATTGGGAGCCTGAAAGGCCCCGAAGGGCGTTTCGAGCACCCGCCCGCCGAGCCACAGCCGATCCGCGCCCTTGGCGCCGGCGGCGGCGTGGCAGGAGGCACAGCCCCCCGCCCAGAAGATACGCTCACCCCGCGCTGCAACGCCGCTGCCGGGCGCAGCAATCGCCGTCGCATCCAGCCGCTGCGGAATCGTCAGCAGATAGAAGCCGACGGCGGCGAGCAACAGCAGCAGCGCCAGCCCGACAGTCACTTTTCTCAGCACAGGCTATCCTTCAACGGGTGCAGCAATCCACCCAACGCCCGGCAGCCTATTGCAGCTTCACCCGGAAGCTTTCGTGGCAGCTCTTGCAATTGCCCATGACCTTGCCGAATTCGGCGCGAAATGCCTCGACCGTTGCCGGCTTGGCAGCGGCGGCAGCCTTGGTGTCGGCCTGAAACTTGGCCACGGCATCGGCCCAGTCGCCCTTCTTGTCCCAGATCGCCGGCGACGCCTCGGTCTTGCCGCCGGTCTTGGAATCGGCCGGGAACAGTGTCCCGAACTTGGCAGCGCCGCTGCTCATTTCGGCAAAGAGGCCGGCCACGGCGGCGGCATCATAGGGCGTTTCGCCCTTGGCATAGCCGACCAGTGCCTTGGCGGCCTTGCCATTGCCTTCCATGATGGTCTGGCGCTGCTTGATGACGCCCAGATTCTGCGCCAGCACCGGCGCTGCCAGCGCAACGACGATCGCGCCTGCCATCAAAAACCGTGCATTTGCCATGTCTCGACTCCCCTTCAGATCGGCCGCTCCGGCCACCGGCGCCAGATGACCCGAATTTGCCGGCAAGTGCAACGGGGTCCACACATCGACCTCCGCCAGTCGAATAGCGCAGGATTGCGACCCGGCCCGCCGTGGCAGGATGCTATGCGCCACCTGACGCTCGCAAAGGATGATTCGCATGGCCACGCTTGCCAAGGACCACGGCACCACCGATTTGAAGGCCGCCATGGCCGCCATCGTCGGCAGCGCGCATGTCCGCGACGATGCCGATGCGCTGGCCCTGTTCAGTGAAGACATCTGGTCGGTCGCCGAGCACCGCGTCGCGCTGATCGTGGCGCCGGGCAGCGTCGCCGAAATCCAGGCCGTGGTGCGCGCCGCCACCGGCGCCGGAGCCGCCATCGCGCCGCGCGGCGCCGGCATGGGCTATACCGGCAGCTATCTGCCGGCCGAAGCCGGCACGGTGGCGCTCGACATGGCGCGGATGAACCGCATCCTCGCCATCAACGCCGCCGACATGACGGTGACGGTGGAGCCGGGCGTCACCTGGGCGGCGCTCAATGCGGCCTTGAAAGCGGAAGGCCTGCGCACGCCCTTCTGGGGGCCGATGTCCGGCCTCACCTCCACCATCGGCGGTGGCCTGTCGCAGCTCAACGCCATGTTCGGCGCCGGCCAGCATGGCACGACAAGCGAAAGCCTGATCGCGCTGACCATGGTGCTCGCCGATGGCAGCTTGCTCAAGACCGGTGCGCGCGGGCCGGACGGCGACAGCCCCTTCTATCGCCACTACGGACCCGATCTCGCCGCATTGTTCTGCGGCGATTCCGGCGTGTTCGGCATCAAGGCCGAAATCACCCTGCGCCTGATGCGGCTGCCGGCGCATGAGGATTATGTCAGCTTCTCCTTCCCCGATGGCGCCTCGCTACTGGCGGCGATGGCGGAAGTGGCGCGCAGCGGCATCGCCTGCGAAACCTGCGCCTTTGATCCGGGGCTGACGAAAGTCCGGCTGAAGCGCGCCTCGCTGGCCACCGACGTGAAGGCGCTGAGCTCGGTCATTGCCCATGAGAAATCGCTGGGCAAGGGTCTGATGGCCGCGGCCAAGGTGGCGCTCGGCGGCCGCAACTTCGTCGAGGCCGGCGATTATCCGCTGCATGTTATCGCCGAAGGCCGTTCCGCCGCCGCTGTCGCCGCCGACATTGCCGAGGCCAGGCGCATCGCCGTCGCCAATGGCGGACACGAGATCGAGAACACCATCGCCCGCATGATCCGCTCGATGCCCTTCCCGCCGCTGAATTCCATGCTGGGGCCGGAGGGCGAAGCCTGGGCGCCGGTGCATGGCATGGTGGCGCTGTCCCAGGCGCCGCGATTCTTTGCCGAAGTCTCGGCCTATTTCGCCGAGATGCAGCCGGTGTTCGATGCGCATGGCATCTACACTGGCTTCCTGTTCACCACGGTCAGCACCAACGCCATCACCATCGAGCCTGTGTTCTACTGGCCGCACGGCTATCGGCCCATCCATGCCTCGGCCGTGGAAGCGCCGCATCTGGCGCGGCTGCCGAAGCTGCCGGCCAATCCGGCGGCCACCGCCATCGTCGGCGACGCCCGCCGCCGGGTCGTCGAAATCTGCGAAAGCCTGGGCGGCGCGCATTTCCAGATCGGCCGCTCCTACCCCTATCGCGCCAGCCGCGACACGGCCTCCAAGGCACTGCTCGACGCCATCAAGCGCGAGATCGATCCGCAGGGCCGCTTCAACCCGGGCGGACTCGGCTTCGGCAGCAACGCATGAGGGGCACCTATCGCGCGATCCGGCTGGAACGGTTTGCGCCCACATTCCGCGCGGCAACGGAGATTGTAGACCTGCCGCTGACGGTACCGGGTCCGGGCGAAATTGCCGTCCGCAACCATTGGTGCGGCGTCAATGGCATCTTCGATTCCCAGATCGCCCGCAACGCCGTCGATTATGTGGCGATCAAGCCGCCGATCCTGACCGGCGTCGAGGCGGCCGGCGTGGTCACCTCCGTCGGTCCCGGTGTCAGCGATTTCCGCGTCGGCGATGCCGTGGCGACCGTGCGCTTCACCGGTGGCTATCGCGAGGGCAATGTCGGCCCGGCCAGCCAGTTTGCCGCCATTCCCGCCGCCACGCCGGAATGGCTGGCGCTGGCCTCGACCGGCGTCTCGGCACTGGTCGCGCTCGAACAGATCGGCCAGGTCCAGGATGGCGAAACCGTGGCGATTTCGGCAGCGGCCGGCGGCCTCGGCCATCTGCTGGTGCAACTGGCCAAGCTGCGCGGCTGCCGGGTGGTGGCGGTGTGCGGCGGGCCGGCAAAGGCCGCGTTCGTGCGCAGCCTGGGGGCCGATCGCGTCATCGACTACAAGGCGGAAAGCGTCGCCGAGGTGCTGGCCGCGGAGTTTCCCAACCAGCTCGATGTCGCCATCGACACGGTCAGCGGCGCGATCTTCGATGCCTTTCTCGACAATATCGCCCCACATGGCCGGCTCGTCGTCGGCGGCGCGGCGCAGGATCTGGAGGGGCGGCCGGAAATCGTCACCGGGCCGCGGATCGTCCACAAACTCTATTACAAGTCCGCCTCGGTGCGCGGCTTCATGAACGGGCTGCTGACGCCGCACTGGCCGGCGGCGCGCGAGAAGCTTTTTGCCCTGCATGCCGCTGGCCGCTTGGCGGTCACATTCGATGCGATGCGGTTTGAGGGGCTGGCCGCGGTCCATGATGCCATCGACCGGCTGTTGTCGGGGCAGTCGATGGGCAAGGTGATTGTCAATCTGGCCCCCGACAGGGCCTGATCGGGAGGGCCGAGATGACCACACGCCTGACTGCTGCGGAATGGGCCGATTTCCGGGCCCGGATGCCGCAGTTGATGGAAAGCGAGGGCGTCTGGGAAGGCTGGTATCGCTATTATGACGCCGAAACCGGCGCGCTCGTCGATCAGCACCGCTCGCGCCTCATCTGCCGCATCATGGGCGAGGATGCCGAATACCCCTATTACCAGACCAATCAGTATTTCTGGGACGATGGCCGCACCGATTTCCGCGAGTTTCCGGCGCGCTATGCCGATGGCCGCATCTGGTGGGACAATGACCTGATCACCGGCTGGGCGGCACCGATGCAGCCCGACGACTATCATCGCTCGACCTGCCTCAACTGGACCCGGCGCGGCGAGCCCGACCTCTATCTTTATGAAATGATCCAGCACGCGTCGAACGGCATCGACCGCGCCCGAGTATGGCAATGGTTCCGGGGCGACAAATGCCATATGCGCACCCTGATCGATGAAAAGCGCGTCAGCCGCGACTGGCGCAGCTGGACCGACACCAGCCCGCCGAGGAACTGACACATGGCCATCGACAGCAATCGCCGACAAGTGTTGCAGGGCGCCCTCGCCGCTGCCAGCCTGTTTTCGACCCGGGCATTTGGCGGCGAGCCCAGGCTCTGGGATGTCGTCGTCGTCGGTGGCGGCCTTGCCGGCCTCAATGCCGCGATGCTGCTGGAGGCGCAGGGTCTGAAGGTGCAGGTCGTCGAAGCTTCGGACCGCGTCGGTGGCCGGCTGCGCACCGGGCGGCAAGGTGACTATCAGGCGGAACTGGGCGGCAGCGAGGTCGGCCCCGGCTATGGCCGTATCCGCGACATGGTCGAGCGGCTGGGTGTCGGCCTGCACACAAATGGCGGCAAGACCCTGCCCTTTGCCCTGGGCTTCAATGGCGAGCTGTTGCAGCCGGACGCCTGGGCCAGTTCCCCGCACAACATGACCCATGGCGCGGAACGCGGCATTGCGCCCTATCTGATCCAGAACCGGCTGTTCTTCGATCGCGTGCCGTTCACCGATCCCGGCGACTGGCTGGCGGCGGCCAACCTGCAATATGATGTCTCGGCCGCCGAATATCTGCGCGCGCAGGGCGTGTCGGAAGCGGCGATCCGGCTTTGCGATATCGATGTCAACGCGCCCAACATGGCCGCCGTCTCGGCGCTCAGCATTTTCCGCGATCTCGTTCGCATCAAGGTCGAAGGCTTCACCGATCCGACCAAGCCGCAATATGGGGCCAATGCCAGCCTGACCCGCGCCTATATCAAGGGCGGGTCGGACATGCTGCCGCGCGCCATGGCGGCAACGCTGAAGCAGCCGGTGCGGCTGAACGCGCCGGTGGTCGCCATCGAACAGACGGATCGCGAGGTGGAAACCCGGCTGGCCGATGGCACGCGGCTGCGCAGCCGCTTCCTTGTCATGGCGGCACCGTTCAGTGCGGTGCGGCGCATCCGCTTCCTGCCCGGCCTGCCGCCGGTACAGGACAATGCCATCCAGGGCGCGCTCTATTCAGCGACGACGCAATTCCATTTCCGCATCAAGAAACCCTATTGGGAAAGCGACGGCCTCAACGGCTCGCTCTACACCGATGCCCGTTTCGAGCGGGCCTTTGTCAACGCTGCCGGCGCCGGGCCGCATGGCACGCTGACAGTGTGGATGAACGGGGATGGCGCCACCAGGCTGGATGGCATGCCGCTGGAGGTGCAGAAGGACTATGTGATCGCCGAAATGGTCAAGCTGCGCCCGGCCATGGCCGACGCGCTGGACTATGTCTTCGGCTATAGCTGGGAGCGCAATCCCTTCGTCGGCGGTAACAAGCATGTCTTTGGCGCCGGCCAGATCCGCAGTTTCGCAGCCGACATGGGCAAGCCCGCCGGGCGCATCCATTTCGCCGGCGAGCATCTGCGCAAGCTGGAAGCCGGCATGGAATCGGCGATGGAAACCGGCGAAGTCGCCGCCTTTGAAATCCTCGACCGCGTCTGACGACCCCTTCGAAAGTCCCCTGCCATGCGTGCCTATGAAATCGGTGACCAGACCGGCCTCGCCAGCCTGACCACGACCACCCGCCCCGATCCGGTGCCGGGCCCCGGCGAAGTGGTGGTGAAGGTGCGCGCCATCTGCCTCAACCACCGCGATCTCAACGTGCTGGCCGGCGCCTATGGTCCGCGTCGGCCGCATGATCGCATCCCGATGTCGGATGGCATCGGCGAGGTGCTGGCGCTCGGCGCCGGGGTCACCGGCCTTGCTGTCGGAGACCGGGTGACGACGCCGCATTTCATCACCTGGACCGATGGCGCCTTTTCGCCCTCGGCCTTTGCCGCCGATCTCGGCATCACCCGCGATGGCTGGCTGGCGGAACAATTGCTGGTGCCGGCGACGACGCTGGTCAAGGTGCCGGACAGCCTTAGCGATGCCCAGGTCGCGCCGCTGGCCGCCGCCGGGCTGACCGCCTGGAACGCGCTGGTGGTGTTCGGCCGCATCAAGGCCGGCGACCGCGTGCTGGTGCTCGGCACCGGCGGCGTTTCGATCCTCGCCCTGCAGATTGCCCGCATGCTGGGCGCCTCGGTTGCCGTCACCTCCTCCTCCGATGCCAAACTCGCCATGGCGCGCGAGCTGGGCGCGGACATCACCATCAATTACCGCAGCACTCCCGATTGGGCGGCAGCGCTGCTGGCCGAAACCGGCGGCGCCGGCGCCGACATCATCATCGAAACCGGCGGCTTTGGCACATTGGCCCAGTCGATCACTGCGGCCGCCGTCAACGGCCGCATCGCCATCATCGGCGCCCTGGCCGGCGCGGCGGGCGAGGGCCTGCCCAATTATGGCAGCATCATCGGCAAGAATCTGACGCTGCACGGCATCGCCGCCGGCAGCCGGGCGATGCTGGCGGACCTGGTCCGCGCCATCGCCGCCAATGCCGTGCACCCGGTCATCAACCGCACATTTGGCTTTGACGAGGCAACGGCGGCCTATGCCTGGCTGAAGTCCGGCGATCATTTCGGCAAGGTGATGATCACCCTGGCCTGAGGGAACGTTCGCACGATTTGTCGCAGCGCGACAAATCGCCGCCTGCCGGTCAAACCAAATTCCTGTGCCGGTCGTTCATCCGAATGTTGCAATCCTGTAAACAGCAACCGTTCCGTTTTTCGGCGGAACCGTGCGAGAATTTGCAACCGCCGCTTGCGGCGAACATTCGGGGGACCAACAATGAAGCGCACAGCCCTGCTCCACAGCACTGCGGTCTGGATGGCCAGCATGATCGCCATGACACCGGGCGCGGCGCTGGCGGCCGATGCCGCCGCCGATGCGGCCGCCGCAACCCCGGCCGAGGAAATCATCGTCACCGCCCGTCTGCGCAAGGAAGACATCCAGACCGTGCCGGTCTCGATCGTTGCCTATACCGAAAAGGAACTGGCGCAGCGCAACATCGCCAACTTTGCCGATCTGGGCAACAGCACGCCGGGCGTCGCCATCACCTCGATCGCCGGCGGTACTGTCCAGAGCATCTATCTGCGCGGTCTTGCCCCCGCCAACACCGCCAATGACCTGAACGTCGAGGCCAATGTCGGCGTGTTCGTCGACGGCATCTACCAGACCAGCCGCAACACGCTCGACTTCATCTCGGTCCTCGATGTCGGCCAGATCGAAATCGCCAAGGGTCCGCAGTCGGCGCTCTATGGCCGTTCGACCTTTGCCGGCGCCCTCGCCATCGCCACCAAGCGGCCGTCGAAGGAGCTGGAAGGCAATGTCACCGCCACCGTCGGCGTCAATTCCGATTACCGCGCCCGCGCCACCATCGCCGGGCCGATCACCGACTGGCTGTCGGCCCGCGTCGCTGCCGGTTACCTCAGCTATGACGGCTGGGGCAAGAACAGCGCCGCCCCCGATGACAATCTGGGCGGCACCGAGAAATATGCCGCGAGCGCGTCGCTGGAGTTCACCCCGACCGACAATTTCACCGCGCGCCTGTCGGGGTTCTTCACGCATTCCGAAACCGAAATGACGCCGGTCACGGTTATGCCGATCAGCCAGTTCAACTGCGGCACCACCAGTGCAGCCGCGGTCACCGCCGGCCTGCGCCAGCTCTATTGCGGTGAATTGAGCGCCAGCAAGACCAGCGACATCAGCCCGGCCCTGCCCGACACGATTGCCAAGACACACCAGGTCTCGCTCGATGTGAACTGGGATCTGGGTGTGGCGAAGTTCGTCAGCATCACCGGCTGGACCGGCGCCACCAACCGTGCCTTCAACGATTATGACGGCACCAGCGCCGGCGTGCTGCTCGGCGTCTGCACCGGCGGCACTGCCTGCGTCGGCGTGCCGAGCTACAGTCGCCTCGCCCGCGCCAATTTCGTCAGCACCAGTGTCGAGCGGGTCGAAACCTTCAGCCAGGAATTCCGCCTGCAATCGGCCGACAATGCCAAGCTGAGCTGGCTGGTCGGCCTCAATTATTTCAATTCGCAGATTCCGCTTGCCGCCGGGGGCATCGGTACCGACGCGTCGGGCCTCGCCAGCAACGAACGCTATGTCGCCTTGACCCAGATCGCCGCGCCGCCGACAACCGGCGTCGGCGCCTATGAATTCACCGCCAACCCGTTCCAGGTCGGCAACAGCAACACCGCGCAACTGTTCAGCAGCTGGTCACGGTCCTATACCAAGACCAAGTCGATCTTCGGCGCGCTGGGCTATAAATTCGGCCCGGTCCGGGTGAACGCCGAAGGCCGCTACAACATCGACGTCAAGCGCGCCCAGGTCTTTTCGGTCAGCAATCCGCTCAGCCAGCCCGGCATCAACCAGGCGATCAATGACACCAATGTCCCGGCCGACGGCACCTTCCCCGTCACCGGCCCGGTGTTCGAGCGCAAGTTCACCAGCTTCACGCCGCGCTTCACCCTTGATTGGCAGGCGACCGACTCGCTGTTCGTCTATGCCTCGGCCGCCAAGGGCGTGCGCTCCGGTGGCTTCAACACCGCCAACGCGGTCAGCGCCACCGGCATCCTGGCCAGCGAAGTCTCCTATGGCGAAGAAAGCAACTGGACCTATGAAGGCGGCATCAAGAGCCGCTGGTTCGACAACCGCCTGACGCTGAACGCCTCGGTGTTCCACACCGACTGGAAGGACGCGCAGGTGTCGGGCTTCACCGAAAACCCGACGGCGGTGAACCCCAGCCGCATCGTCCGCAACATCGGCAACATCAAGGCCACCGGTTTCGAAGTGCAGTCGGAAGTGCAGATCTCCGACATGTTCGGGCTGGGCGGCAGCCTGACCTGGTCGAATCCCAAGTTCGAGGCCGGCGTCTATGACGGCGGCACCGTTGGCCAGTGCGTCGTCGGCACCGGCACCACCGCCACGGCGGCACCCGGCTGCCCGCCGGTCATCGTGGTCACCACCGCCAGCGGCGCGGTGCGCGCCGTGCCGTCGCTGGAAGGGCTGCGGCCGCAGCGTTCGGTGCAGACGCAATGGAACCTGCACGCCAATGCCAATATCCCGCTGTCGGGCGACTGGAAGCTGAACGGCCGTGTCGACGTCAACTATACCGGCCCCGCCTACAACAACCTCATCAACACGATGAGCTTTGGCAAGCGGACGCTGACCAACGGCCGCATCGGCATCGAGAATGGCAATTTCAGCATCGCCATCTGGGCCAACAACCTGTTCAACGTCACCTATTCGCAGAACTCGATCAACCAGCCGCGCGCCGGCATCCCCTTCGCCTTCGTCATCCCGGAAATCTATCTGGGTGAAGGCCGCCGCGCGGGCCTGACCGCCGGCTATCGCTTCTGATCCTTGCGTCCGCCGGGGTTCGCCCCGGCGAATTGCTGACACGAAAAAGGGGCCGCAGCTTGCGCTGCGGCCCCTGATCCTGTGCGGGACAGCGGGACTTAGAAGTCCATGCCGCCCATGCCGCCCATGCCGCCACCGGGCATGCCACCGGCACCGCCCTTGTCGTCGGCGGGCATTTCGGTGATCGCGGCTTCCGTCGTGATCAGCAGCGATGCGACCGAAGCGGCATCCTGCAGCGCGGTGCGGACGACCTTGGTCGGATCGATGACGCCAGCGACGACGAGGTTTTCATAGACGTCGGTCTGGGCATTGAAGCCGATCTTGTCGTCATTGCCGTCGAGCAGCTTGCCCGAGACAACAGCACCATCGTGACCGGCATTGCTCGCGATCTGGCGGACCGGGGCGAACAGGGCGCGACGGATGATGTCGACACCGCGGGTCTGGTCGTCGTTGGCACCCTTCAGGCCTTCGAGCGCCTTGGTGGCGTACAGCAGCGCGGTACCACCGCCCGGGACGATGCCTTCTTCAACGGCCGCGCGGGTGGCGTGCAGGGCATCGTCAACGCGATCCTTGCGCTCCTTGACTTCGACTTCGGTCGAACCGCCGACCTTGATGACCGCAACGCCGCCGGCGAGCTTGGCAAGACGCTCCTGGAGCTTTTCCTTGTCATAGTCGCTGGTGGTGATTTCGATCTGGGCGCGGATCTGTTCGACACGACCCTTGATGCTGTCGGCGTCGCCGGCGCCATCGACAATGGTGGTGTTGTCCTTGTCGATGGTGACGCGCTTGGCCTGGCCGAGCATCGGCAGGGTGACGTTTTCCAGCTTGATGCCCAGGTCTTCCGAAATCATCTCGCCCTTGGTCAGGACGGCGATGTCTTCCAGCATGGCCTTGCGGCGATCACCGAAGCCCGGCGCCTTGACGGCGGCGACCTTCAGGCCGCCGCGCAGCTTGTTGACGACCAGGGTCGCCAGCGCTTCGCCTTCGACGTCTTCGGCGATGATCAGCAGCGGGCGGCCCGACTGGACCACCGCTTCGAGCACCGGCAGCAGCGCCTGCAGGTTCGACAGCTTCTTTTCGTGGATCAGGATGTAGGGCGAATCCAATTCGACCTGCATCTTTTCCGGGTTGGTGATGAAATAGGGCGACAGGTAGCCGCGGTCGAACTGCATGCCCTCGACGACGTCGAGTTCGCTGTCCATGCCCTTGGCTTCTTCAACGGTGATGACGCCTTCCTTGCCGACCTTTTCCATGGCCTTGGCGATCATGTCACCGATTTCGGTCTCGCCATTGGCCGAGATGGTGCCGACCTGAGCGATTTCCGAGGTGCCGGCGACCGGCTTCGAGCGCGCCTTGAGGTCTGCAACGACCTTGCCGACAGCGAGATCGATGCCGCGCTTCAGGTCCATCGGGTTCATGCCGGCGGCGACCGACTTCATGCCTTCGCGCACGATGGCCTGGGCCAGCACGGTGGCGGTGGTGGTGCCGTCACCGGCGATGTCGTTGGTCTTCGACGCGACTTCGCGGACCATCTGGGCGCCAAGGTTCTCGAACTTGTCCTTCAGTTCGATTTCCTTGGCGACGGTGACGCCGTCCTTGGTGATGCGCGGGGCACCGAACGACTTTTCGATGACGACGTTGCGGCCCTTGGGACCCAGCGTCACCTTGACCGCGTCGGCGAGGATGTCGACGCCGCGCAGGATGCGCTCACGCGCGTCGCGGCCGAACTTTACGTCTTTGGCTGCCATGTTGAATTCCTTCAGCTATTGTTGATAAAGCGACGCTAACGCGACGCCTGAATCGATGCGTCTTCGGATGCGCCGGGCTCAGCCCAGGATGCCGAGGATGTCGCTTTCCTTCATGATGATCAGGTCTTCGCCACCGACCTTGACCTCGGTGCCCGACCATTTGCCGAACAGGATCTTGTCGCCGGCCTTGACTTCCAGCGGGTGGACGGTGCCGTCATCGCCGCGCGCGCCGGTGCCGACAGCGACGACTTCGCCTTCCTGCGGCTTTTCCTTGGCGGTATCGGGGATGATGATCCCGCCGGCGGTCTTTTCTTCGGCTTCGACGCGGCGCACGAGCACCCGGTCGTGGAGCGGACGGAATGTCATTTTAGCCCTCGCTTGGTTTTGGAATAGCAGCTGTTGGCACTCAACCAATGCGAGTGCCAACAGTGGGGGCGCATATGGGCGGGGGGGCGCGCAGCGTCAAGGCGGCGCGGCGCGCTGACGCAAAAAATTCACGGGCAAAACGGCATCGCCGCGTGCCGGCCGACCGCGCGGCCGCGCGTCAGGCAGTGCGGGTGCGCCGCTGCCGCAACACCGCGCCGGTCAGGCCGAAACCCAGGATCAGCAGCGCCCAGCTCGCCGGCTCCGGCACCGGGCCGGGCGGCGGCGGCGTCAGATCGGCCGTCCCCTGCACCTGCATGGCGATATAGGAGCCCGAAAAGACGAAGCGGCTGATCGCGCGCCCCTCGCCATCGATGCCGCGAAAGGCGAAATGGTCATTCTGGCCGGCGGCATCGATCGGGGCCAGCGCCGCCAGATCATAGCTGGCGATCAGATCACCGACGCTGTCATAGGCCGCCAGCGTCGGCGCATCATAGACAAAGGGAAAACCGAGGCCGGGATCGGGGGCATAGTTGAAATTGCCGCCGAACGCCGCCAGCGGCGTGGCAAAATCGATGGTCACCGACGCCTGGGAATAGCCGGTGGCGATGATGAGGCTGTTCGATGACACGCCGTTGCTGCCGAAACCATAATAGGGCTGGCCGAACACCGTCGCCACCCAGGTGCCGGTAACCGTGGCGTTGCCGAAGGTCTGCGGCTGGTCGCTGAAATAATAGCCCGGCGACGGCACGAAGCCGATGTCGATCACCGGCCCGGCATAGCCGCTGCCATCGGTCAGCAGCTGCGCGGACTGCGCCGGCGCCACCAGCAAGACGGCGGCAAGAACACCCGGAAGAACGGCCGAAACCCGCATCGCAACACCCCTGTTCGGATTGACACAAAACGCCTTACGCTTTGGTAACCGGGCCTTGCAAGCGTTGCGCGGGCTTGACCGCCACGGCGCAAGCCGTTGGGATACAGCCTTGCCCTGCCGGAGCCCCAGAATGCCGAAACTGCCGCTGTTTGCCGTCGCTGCCCTGTTGCTCGCCACCACCGGCCCGGTGCGCGCCGCCGACGCCCCGGACGCCCTCTACAGCGCCGAATGGGCCTGGCGGCAGGCCGAGTTCGCGCAGGTGCCGGAAGGCCTGCGCAGCGAGCCCGGCGACCATCTGCCGAGCGTGACGCCGGCGGCCTGGGCGCGGCGGCTGGCCTATTGGACCGACACGCTGGCCCGGCTCGACGCGTTGCCGCCGGCGACCGACAGCGAGGACCGCATCAACCGCGCCGTGTTCCGCACCAGCATCGCCGCCGAGATCAGCAACATCCGCTTCCGGACCTATGAGGCGCCGCTCAACAGCGACACCTTCTTCTGGGGCGAGGTGAAACCCTATGCCGGCTATTCGACCGCCGATCAATATCGCCGCTATATCAGTCGCTTGCGCGACGTTCCACGCTGGTTTGATGAAAATATCGCCAATATGCGCGCCGGGCTGAAACGCGGCTATTCGGTGCCGCGCGTCACGCTGACCGGCCGCGACGACACCATCGTGCCCTTCACCGCCACCGGCGACGCCAACCCGCTGTTCGCCGTGTTCCAGACCATGCCCGACAGCATCCCGGCGGCCGAGCGCGCCGCCTTGCAGGCGGAAGCGCGCCGGGTGATCGCCGACACGGTGGCGCCGGCCTATCAGCGCCTGCTCGCCTTCATGCGGCAGGAGTATATGCCGAAGACGCGCACGACGACGGCGGCCTATGACCTGCCCGACGGCAAGGCCTTTTACCAGGCGCAGATCCGCGAATATACGACGCTGGACCTGACCGCCGACGCGATCCACGCCATCGGACTGGCGGAAGTGGCGCGCATAGATGCCGACATGCAGGCGACGATGAAGGCGGCGGGCTTTTCCGGCAGCTTTGCCGAATTCCTCGCCTTCCTGCGCCGCGACCCGCAATTCTATGCGAAGACTCCCCGCGAACTGCTGGGATTCTCGGCCTATGTGACGAAACGCATGGACGGCAAGTTGAAGGATGTCTTCGGCACTCTGCCCCGCTATCGTTTCACCATCCTGCCGGTGCCCGATGCCATTGCGCCGATCTACACCTCCGGCCGCGGCGGGTTGCAGGCCTGTTTGATGAACACGTACGACCTGCCGGCGCGGCCGCTTTATGCGCTGACCGCGCTGACGCTGCACGAATGCGAGCCCGGCCACAGCTTCCAGGCGGCGCTGGCGCTGGAGGCGCCCGCCCGCCCGGCCTTCCGCCGCGAAACCTATTTTTCCGGCTATGGCGAAGGCTGGGGCCTGTACACCGAATGGCTGGGGACGAAACTCGGCATGTACGAAACCCCCTATGAGGAGTTCGGCCGCGAGACCTTCGAGATGTGGCGCGCCGCCCGGCTGGTCATCGACACCGGCCTGCACACCCGGGGCTGGAGCCGGCAACAGGCCATCGATTATCTGAGCCAGCACACGGCGCTATCCGCCCGCGACATCGCCATCGAGGTCGATCGCTACATCGCCTGGCCGGCGCAGGCGCTGGCCTACAAGCTGGGCGAAATGCGGATTCGCGCACTGCGCGCCGAGGCCGAGGCGGCGCTGGGCGCCAAATTCGACCAGCGGCCGTTCCATGACACGCTGCTGGCGATGGGTTCGGTGCCGCTGCCGGTGATGGAGACGGAAATGCGGGCGTTCATCGCAAGGGAAAAGGCGAAGCCCTGACACCTCTCCCTCAATGGGAGAGCTGACGTGTCACTCCGGCACACACGGCGGCGCCACCTTGGCTTTCCGCTTCACCGCCGTCGTCGCGAACTCCGCCGCCGCCAGCGTGCCATCGCCATTGCGATCGGCCTTGCCGAACTTCTTCACCGTCGCCGCGGCATATTCATCGAAGCCCAGCCGGCCATCGCCATTGGCATCCAGCTTGGCAAACGCCTTTTTCCGGTTGGCGAGATATTCGTCGCGGCTGATCCGGGCATCATCGTCGCGGTCATAACGGCCGAAGCGCCGCGCCTCGCGATCGGCATCGGTCACCGGGCTGCGCGGCGCGATCAGGCCGGTGTCCGGCTCATCCTCAGGATCGGCCTCCGCCGCCGGCGGTGGCGCGGCAAAGGCCACCGGACGGTCGCGGGTCCACAGGAACCCCGCCGCCACCAGGGCGATCAGCGCAACCGAAAGCGCCAGCCAGCGCCGCATGGGCGAAAACCCTTGTATTGCCAACGATGCGACCCTGGCGACAGTCTGGCGCGGTCAGCGGCCGAACGCAACCGCCGCCAGCAGGCGCAGCTGGCGCCCGGCGCTGCCCCTGGGTTCATCCGCCGGCCGCAACGCCAGCCGATGCAGGCCGAGCAGGGGGCGCAACGGCGTGGCGACCCGCTCCGCAAACGGCGTCATCCCGGCCCAGGCCGCGCCCAGCCGCTGCGCCTGCGCGCCATCGCCGCCAAGCAATTGCGCCGCCAGCGCGAACAGCGTGCCGCCGCCCGCGACATGCGCCGCCGGCACCTCCGCGCTGCCGATCAGGCCGAGCCAGCGATCCTCCAGCCCCGCCAGCGCCACGCCGCTGATGCCGCGTGGCAGCACGGCACCGGCCAGCGCCTGCAACAGCGGTTGCGCCGGCACACGGCCCGCATCGAGACCTTGCAGCGCCTCCCGCCACCAGGCCAGGCGGATTTCGCCGATCATCGCCTCCGTCGTGCCGGCAACGACCGCCGCCAGCTCCAGATCCAGCCCGAACAGCGCCATCAGCGCCGGGCGCACGTCGGCCGGCGCATAATGCACCGCCAGATAGATATCGCGGTGGCGCGTCCGCACCTCCGCGGCGACGAGAGTGTGCGCGTCGCTCAGGCAGGGCCGACCCGGAAGCCGCACAGCTTGTTGCCATCCGGATCGCGGAAATAGGCGCCGTAGAACGCCTGCGGGCCTTCCTCGCCACGCACGCCCGGTGCGCCTTCATCGGCACCGCCGGCGGCGATGGCGGCGGCGTGCAGCGCATCGACCTTGGCGCGGCTGTCGAGCACGATGGCGATCATCGTGCCATTGCCTGCCGTCGCCGCCTGGCCATCATAGGCCGGGCCGACGCCGAGCATCGGCGCCTGCCAGCCGGTGCCCCAGCAGACGGCGCCGGTCGGGAATTCCATCAGCCGGCCGATGCCGACGCTGGCAAACACCGCGTCGTAAAAGGCAAAGCTGCGCGGCAGGTCGTTGCTGCCGAAAAGTGCATAGCCGATCATGGTGACTCTCCCTGCTGGATGGCGTGTTCTTACCGCCGCGGCGGCGTCGCCGCCAGTTGCCCGAGGATATTTTCCTCGACCGCGCTGAACGCCGAGACATGCGCCGGCTTGAACGGATCATCACGCGTGCCGGTCAGCGCATAGACCAGCACGCGGCCCTTTGCCCGGTCCACCCACAGCCCGGCGAGCAGGCCATAGGCCTCCCCCAGATGCCCCCACCAGCGCGCGCCCGCCACCGGGGAGTCCGGCCCGCCGGTCAGGCAGTGCAGGCCGGGGCCATAGCAGCGCATCTGGCCGTGATAGTCATTGTCCTGCGCGCGGCCGCTGGCCTGCCACACCGGCGTCATCAGCACGCGCACCGATACCGGCGACAACAGCCGTACGCCATCGACCTTGCCATCGCCCAGCAGCATCCGGCCGATCGTCGCCAGCCCCAGCGCCGATATGCGCAGGCCGCCCTGCGGGCTGAACAGGGTGCCGTTCGTGCCGGGGACATAGGCCGACAGGTCGCAATCGGGCGCGCTGCGCACCGGGCAGGGCCGCACGCCGGCCAGATCATCGACCTGCGCCACCCAGGCGCCGTCGGGATGCCAGTCGCTCTCGTCGCGGCCGGTGCGGTAGAGCGTGGCGGCGCCGGCGATGGCGGCATCGCTCGCCCCGCTCCAATTGTAACCGGCATCGAGGCGCAGCGGTGCCAGCACCAGCCGGGTCATCAGCCTGTCGAAACGTTCGCCGGTCGCTGCCTCCATGACGGTGGCGATGATGCCGTAATTGAGGTTGGCATATTCGAAGCGCGCCCCCGGCGCCGCCGCCCAGCGCGTCGGCAGTTCGTCGCGCAAAGCCACGCCGAGCGGGAAATTATAGCCCGGCCCGTCGACGATGCCTGAGGTGTGCGACAGCAATTGCCGCAGCGTCAGCGGCACGTCGGGCGCCGCCGGGTTGCGCAAGCGCCAGCCCAGCGAGCGCGAGACATCGCTGTCGAGATCGAGCCGGCGCTGCTCGACCAGCCGCATGACGGCGATGGCGACCACCGCCTTGGAAATGGAGGCGACGCGCAAGGGCGTGTCCGGCATCAGCGCGCGCGGCGGCACTATGCTCGCCTGCCCCAGCGCTTCGGCACGCAGCACGCCCTGGCGGTCGGCGACCACCACCACCAGCCCGGCTAGCCCCGGCGTCGCCGCGGTGCGCCCGGCGACGAGATCGGCGAGCGGAGCGGCCGCGACGGGGGCGGCGAGGAGGAGCGCGAGCAACAGGCGGAGCATGGCGGCCACGCTAACAGCAAGGCGCCGCCATTGCACCGGCGCATTGCACCTTGGCCCGACCACCGCCATATCCACCCCATGAGTGTTGCCTTCACCAAGGAATCCGACGCCGAAGCGGTGGCCGCCGATCTGCCCGATCGGCCGATCCCGGCGCATGCCAATCTGGTCACCGCCGCGGGCCTCGCCCAGATCGAAACCGATCTCGCCAGCGCCCGCGCCGCCTATGACGCCGCCCGCGCCGCCGACGCGATCAGCGCCGACCGCAGCGCCATGGCGCGGGCGACGCGCGACCTGCGCTATTGGTCGGCGCGGCGGGCGAGCGCCCGGCTGGTCGAACCCGGCCCCGCCGACGCGACCATCACCTTCGGCCACAGCGTCACCATCGAGCGCGCCGATGGCCGTAGCCAGGTCTGGCGTATCGTCGGCGATGACGAGGCCGACCCGGCGACGGGCAGCGTGTCCTATGTGTCGCCGCTGGCCCGCGCCCTGATGGGCAAGAGCATCGGGGACATGGCGGTGCTGGCCGGGCAGGAGGTGGAGATCATCGCCATCGCCTGAGGCTGGTTCAGCGCCAAGGCCACGGACGTATCGTGGATTTCCGCTGAAATCGCTGTTTTTGCAATCTTTTTCGATCAGCCCTCAGCGCAGGCTGGCGATGCCCAATTTGTCGTCCTTGGCCCGCGCCTTCACCGATTCCTCGCTGCGGGTCAGTGCCTTGGCGATGGCGCGCAGCGGCATGCCCTTTTTGGCGAGCGTGTGCAGCTTGGCGATTTCCTCGCTGGTCCAGGCCTGTTTGTGGCGCTCGAATTTTTCCGCCATGGCCGTCTCCTGCTGCACTCTGCCCGCTTGCGCCCCTGCCCCGTTTCGGCTGCATGGGCGGCGATGACAAGCTTTTATCTGGGGCTGGCGCTGCTGCTGGCATTCACCGCCAACGCCGGCAGCAGCTGGTTGCGCGCACTGGCGCGGCTGCTGGCGGCGGTGGCGATGGGGTTCCTCGCCTGGTCGATCGTGCTGGCCAACCAGGACGGCACCTTCGCCCGCGTCGCCGCCGCCGATGCGACGCCGCTGCTGCTGAATATCGAAGGCGGCCTCATCGGGCTGGGCGCGCTGCTGCTGCTCGCCAGCATCCCGGCGGTGCTGCGGCGGCCGGCGGGGCCCCTGCCCCTGCGCAGCGACACAGGCGCCTATGGTCGCCTCGCCCGCGGGCTGCACTGGGCGGCAGCGGCGCTGATCATCCCGGCCTTCACCATGGGGCAGTTCGTCACCGTGCTGGCGCCGGGGCGGGCCGACAGGGCGGACTTCCTCGCGACGCACATGCTGCTCGGGCTGGCCATCGCCGCGCTGGTTGCGCTGCGCCTCGGCGAACGGCTGGCCCGCCCGGCCCCCGCCAATCCGCGGCCGGTGCGGCTGGCGCATGGCCTGCTCTATGCGCTGCTGATCGCCATGGTGCTGACCGGGCTGGCGCTGGCGCCCGCGCCGGTGCTCGGCCTGTCGCTGCCGCCGGCGCCGCTCGCCGCCTCGTTGCACCATGGCGCGCTGCCGCTGCTGCTGGCGCTGCTGTTCGCCGGGCATCTGGCCGGCGCCGTCAAGGCGATACGCCGCATGGCCGCGTAGATCGCAACATTTCAGCCGTACTGAACGCTGATCGCAAGGAAAGTAGAGCCTCCGGCGGCTGGGGCCGTAGGCCCCAGACCCCATTTGCGAGCTGCCGCATGGCACCACGAGTGGCTTTCCAGGCCAGATCGAAGCGAAATGGGGTCTGGGGCCCACGGCCCCAGCCGCCGGAGGCCGCTTCAACCTTGAAGGTCCATCGCCCTGGGGCTGGAACAAAGCACAAACACGCCCCATATTGCCGCCATGGCCATCACGATTCGCACCAGCCTTGCCGAGCCGGAGACGGCGGAAAATTTCGTGCCGCACCGCCCGGCGCGGCCGGAGAAATCCGAAGGCGGCCGGCGTTTCGAAGTGGTGTCGGACTATGTGCCGGCCGGTGACCAGCCCGTCGCGATTGCCGAACTGGTGCGCGAGGCCAACCAGGGCGAACGCGATCAGGTGCTGCTGGGCGTCACCGGCAGCGGCAAGACCTTCACGGTGGCCAAGGTCATCGAATCGGTGCAGCGCCCGGCGCTGATCCTCGCCCCCAACAAGATCCTGGCGGCGCAATTGTACGGGGAAATGAAGAGCTTCTTTCCCAACAACGCCGTCGAATATTTCGTCAGCTATTACGACTATTACCAGCCCGAAGCCTATGTGCCGCGCAGCGATACCTATATCGAAAAGGAATCGAGCGTGAACGAGGCCATCGACCGGATGCGCCATTCCGCCACAAGGTCGCTGCTGGAGCGCGACGATGTCATCATCGTCGCCTCGGTGTCCTGCATCTATGGCATCGGCTCGGTCGAAACCTATTCGGCGATGACCTTTTCGCTGAAGAAGGGCGAGACGGCGGACAGCCGCGAGATCATCCGCAAGCTCGTCGCACTGCAGTACAAGCGCAACGAACAGGGCTTTGCCCGCGGCAATTTCCGGGTGCGCGGCGACAGCCTCGAACTCTTCCCCTCGCACTATGAAGACAGCGCCTGGCGGATCAGCTTCTTCGGCGACGAGATCGAGGCGATCACCGAATTCGATCCCCTGACCGGCAAGACCGTCGCCAAGCTCGATTCCATCAAGATCTACGCCAATTCCCACTATGTGACGCCGGGCCCGACGCTGAAGCAGGCGAGCGAAGCCATCCGCCACGAACTGACCGAACGGCTGAAGGAGCTGAACGCCGAAGGCAAGTTGCTGGAGGCGCAGCGGCTGGAGCAGCGCACCAATTTCGACCTGGAAATGATCGCCGCCACCGGCAGCTGTGCCGGCATCGAGAATTACAGCCGCTTCCTCACCGGCCGGTTGCCGGGCGAGCCGCCGCCGACCCTCTTTGAATATCTGCCCGAAAATGCGCTGCTGTTCGTCGATGAAAGCCATGTCACCGTCGGGCAGCTGGGCGCCATGGCCAAGGGCGATCACCGCCGCAAGATGACTTTGGCCGAATATGGCTTTCGCCTGCCCAGCTGCATCGACAACCGCCCGCTGCGCTTTGCCGAATGGGAGGCGATGCGCCCGCAGACGGTGTTCGTGTCGGCGACGCCGGGCAGCTGGGAAATGGACAAGACCGGCGGGGTTTTCGTCGAACAGGTCATCCGGCCAACGGGGCTGGTCGACCCGCCGATCACCATCAAGCCGGTGGAGGACCAGGTCGAGGACCTGATCGCCGAAGCGAAAGCCGTGGCCGCTGCCGGCTATCGCACGCTGGTGACGACGCTGACCAAGCGCATGGCCGAGGATCTGACCGAATTCCTGCACGAGGCGGGGCTTCGCGTCCGCTACATGCACTCCGATGTCGAAACGCTGGAGCGTATCGAGCTGATCCGCGATTTGCGGTTGGGGGTGTATGACGTGCTCGTCGGCATCAATCTGCTGCGCGAGGGGCTGGATATTCCCGAATGCGGGCTGGTGGCGATTCTGGACGCCGACAAGGAGGGCTTTCTGCGTTCCGAAACGAGCCTGATCCAGACGATCGGGCGCGCGGCGCGCAATGTCGATGGCCGCGTCATCCTCTATGCCGATCACATCACCGGCAGCATGGAGCGCGCCATCCGCGAGACCGACCGGCGGCGGACGCGGCAGGAAGCGTACAACGCCGAGCATGGCATCACGCCGGCCACCATCAAGCGCGACATTTCCGATGTGCTAGCCGATGTGTCGCAGCGCGACGGCCTGATCGTCGACACCGGCGACGCCGAGACGCCCAACCTCGTCGGCCATAATTTGAAGGCCTATATCGCCGACCTTGAAAAGCAGATGCAGACCGCCGCGGCCGATTTGGAATTCGAAACCGCCGCCGCCATCCGCGACCAGATCCGCCGCCTGGAAATGGACGAACTGGGCGTGCCGGCCGGCCAGCAGGTGGCGCCGGTGAAGGGCCGCAGCATGGGCGGCGCACCGGGGACGCGAACGACGCGGTTCGAGAAGATGAAGAAGAAGGGGTTTGGGGGGAAGCGACGATAAAAATGCTGACTTTGTACTGTAAAGTGCCAAATTCAGGGACGACGATCATCGCTGATACCGATAACTGACTGGCTCCCCAGACGCGTGGAGCCGAAGATGATTCTGAGTTTTCTCGATCGCAAGTCACAGAAGTCGTTTCAAAAGAGGCACAAGTCGGTTGCGGATTACGAGCCCATGAAAACCGCCTTGAACGAACTGGATGGTTGGAAAGGTTTCGATCCTCCGGCAAAAATCGCTGGAAAGCCGGTCAGGCGTGGTAAAGAACTGAGAACGGGTTGGTATCTGGTTGATGTGGCTGGACGTGTTACTGTTTACTTCCGCTGGTCCAACGGGGACGCATTCGATGTTGAAATCACCGATTACCACTGATGACCTGCTGCCCAATCCGCACCCAGGTGCCGGGTTCAGGGAAGACTTGTTCGAGGCTGGCGACATTTCGATCGAAGAGACAGCGGCAGCAACCGGATTGAGCGTTAACGCCCTCAACGGCTTTCTCGATGGCACGCACCGTGTGGATGCCGATTTCGATTTGCGCTTCGGCCGCTATTTCGGCTTTTCCAAGGGCTTTTTTCTGCGCCTGCAGAATGCCTATGATCTGGAAGAAGTGCAGCGCGCCGCCGGGGCCGAAATCGACCGTATCCAGCCCCGCGTCGAACACGCCGCCTGACCGTTCATTTTGCCGCCCGAAACCTTATCGCCGTCCCCGTCGCATTGGTCTTGCCGTCGCTGGTCAGCGTCATGTGCGGCTCGCCATAGCGGGCGTTGATCACCGCGTCGGCGCCGAGTTTTTCGGCGCGTTCCCAGAGTTCCTTGTAGATTTTCGCCTGTGAGGGCTCGGCGCTGAACATGCTGGCCTTGCGCACCCCGGCCTTGATCTCGCCGAGCACATCATAGGGCCGGTCCGGGAAATCATGCGGGAAGACCGGCACGCCGACGGCTTCGTTCACGATGACGAAGGGGCGTTTCGGTTCGGCGGCGAGCGTGGCGGCCGACAGCGCGGCGAGCAGGACAGTCAAGGCGAGGCGATTGCGCATGGCGACACCGGTTCTTTGACCCGCCCCGCCGCGCGCCCGGGCCCTTCGCCCTGGTTTCAACTTGTTTCGACCCGGCGCTTATTTCAGACTAGTGCCATGGTATTGGCAAGCCTGCTTCTCGCGACGGCATCGCCGCCGCCCGCCATGCTGCCGCGCGGCACGCCGGTCAGGGTGATGGTGCTGAACGAGGTCAGCTCGCGCAGCGCCCGAGCCGGCGATGGCTTCGTCATCCTCGTCGATGCGCCGGTGCGGCTGGGCGAGCGCATCGTCATCCCCGCCGGCACGCGCGGCACCGGCACGGTTATCGAGTCGATCCCGAGCACTATCGGCGGCAAGGCCGGCCGGCTGTCGGCGCGAGTCGGCACGCTGACGCTCGGCAATCGCAGCATCGCCATCAGCGGCGCCTTCGGCACCGCCGGCCCCAGCACCCGCGCCCCGGCGGCGCTGGCCGCCACCGCCGCCTCGCCGCTCACGCCGCTGGCGCGCGGCAACAATGCCGTGCTGAAGGCCGGGGACATTCTGGACGCCGAACTGGCCGAGGATGTGGCGTTCTGAACCGGCATTCGGCGACACGGACCGGAAACGCGAGGTAATCGACACGCCGCAGCGGCCTGCCCTATCGCTGCCGCCATGACGCAACAACGCGATTTCTGGCGGCGCTGCCTGCGCCTGATTGCCGGCGGCACCGCCCTGTTCGGCCTGGCCTTTGTGCTGCTGCCGGGTCTGACGCGTGCCGGTTTTCACACCATGATCTACGGCTCGCCACTGCCGCCACCCGGCTTCACGGCCGAAGCGCTGCGCTACACCAGCCTTGCCTATGCCGTGCTCGGCGCGGTCATGTTCGGCTGGGGCGTGCTGATGGCACTGCTGCTCGGCGCGCCGGCGCGGCGTGATTTCCAGCATGGCTGGCGGGCGGACAGCTGGCGGATGCTGGCGATCTCGCTGCTGTGCTGGTTCGTGCCCGATACCGCCTATTCGCTGCTGTCGGGCTATTGGCAGAATGCCGTGCTCAATAGCGCTTTCCTGCTGCTGTTCGGCCTACCGCTGCTCGCCAGCATTCGCGACGAGGGTTGATCAGAACGCGCAGCCCACCCCGGCGCGGATGACCTCCGCCACCAGCCCCGGATCGCGCGGATCGTTGAGCGCCCGGGCGATTTCGGGGATGCTCATCCGGTCCATGCGGCCGCCGTTCAGCTTGCTGATCTCGTTCAGCCGTTGCAGCTGGCCGATGCTCAACCGCGCGCCCAATTTGTCGCCCATGCAGCGCGCCTGGGCCTGGGGTACGCCGCGGTCCTGCAGCGCGGTGGCGATGCGCTGCGATGGCGTCGCGCAGGCAGCGAGCGCCAGCAGCGGAGCGAGGCAGAAAATCGTCAGGGGTGCGCGCATGCAATCGTCCTTCGGGCAGGTGCGGCAACACTGTTGGTGCATGGCCGCATCCGACTGGCTATAGACTTAAATCATGTTCGAAAGCCTCGCCAGCCTGTCCAGCCGTTATCCGGTGCTTGCCGATGTCAACTGGTGGCAGGGCATCATGATCGCGCTGATCGTGGTGGCGATCATGGAGGTGGTCGCCATCGTTTCCCACAAATATGTCATGCACGGCTTTTTGTGGGTGCTGCACAAATCCCACCACGAACCGCGCACCGGCACGTTCGAGCGCAACGACTGGTTCGGCGTTGCCGGCGCCATCCCGTCGATGATCCTGCTGATGATCGGCACGCATTATGGCCTGCACATGATCACCGCGATCGGCGCCGGCATCACCATGTACGGCGCCATCTATTTCGGCCTGCACGATGTCCTCGTCCACCGCCGCGTCAAGCATCGCTGGAACCCGCAATGGGGTTACATGAAACGCGTCGTCCAGGCGCATCGCCTGCACCATGTCGTCGAAACCAAGCATGGCACGGTCAGCTTCGGTTTCATCTGGGCGCCGCCGATCCGCAAGCTGAAGGCGCAGCTGGAAGCCGATGGCCGCGGCCGCATCCGCGCCAGCGCCAAGATGAAGGCCGAAATGGGCATGATCGACAACGCCGAGCATTGGGCGCGGTAGGGGCTGGTGCCGACTCCCTCCCCCTTGCGGGGAGGGCGACTCACCGCAGGTGAGCGGGGTGGGGGTTACACACGCGGCCACTGGAGCAACCCCCACCCCGCTCGCTTCGCGAGTCGCCCTCCCCGCAGGGGGGAGGGAGTGGCGCTTGCTCACGACCCCGGCGACGCCGCCGAGCCGGCGAGCAGGCCGCCATCGATGTTGAACTCGCTGCCTGTGATATAGGTCGCTTCGTCCGACGCCAGCATCACCGCGATCGCCGCAACCTCCTCGACCCGGCCGAAGCGTTGCAGCGGCGTATCGGCGACCAGCGCTGCCAGACGCGCCGCACGGTCGGGGCCGTCGCCCAGCATCGCCTCCCACATCGGCGTCAGGATGGCGGCGGGGTGGATGGAATTGCAGCGGATCCGCCAGCCCTGCTGTGCGCAATAAAGCGCCACCGTCTTGCTGTGGTTGCGGATGGCGGCCTTTGACGACGCATAGGCGGCCGCACCCGGAATGCCGACCAGGCCGGACCGCGACGACATGTTGATGATCGCCCCCGCCCCCTGCCCGCGCATCGCGGCAATGGCATAGCGGCAGCCGAGGAACGTGCCGTCGAGATTGACGCGGTGCACGGCGCGCCAGTCAGAAAGGCTGGCATGTTCCGGGTCATGGGCGACGGGGCCATGCTCGAAGCCGGTGATGCCGGCATTGTTGACGACGACATCGGCGACCGGCACCGCCGCGGCCAGCGCCTGCCAGTCCGCCTCCTCCCCCACATCCAGCGGCAGGAACCGGCAGCCGATCGCCGCCGCCGCCGCCGCGCCGGCGTCGGTGTCGCAATCGGTGAGAATGACGCGGGCGCCTTCGGCGTGAAACGCTTCGGCAATGGCGCGGCCGATGCCGCGCGCCGCGCCGGTGACGACGCAGCGCTTGTCTGACAATCTGGGCATGTTGTTCTCGATGTTCGGAGGAAAGGTCGGCGGCCGTAGCCGCTGCGCTCGATAGTCCGCCTCAGCGGTGCCGCTGGCCCATGTCCGATACTCCCGAATGCTGTGGTGCGTTTAGAGCATCATGGCCGGCGGCGCCAGCCAGGAACCGCCCCCACAATCGGGGTCTGGGGCCCAAGGCCCCAGCCGCCGGAGGCCACTGCCTTGAAACAATCTCACTCCGGCATCGTCCACAGCCCCTCGCGCACCGGCCCCGGCGCCGGCCAGCGTGAGCCGCGCGACAAGGTCTGGCCCAGCGCCGCGGCTACGGCGGCGAGTTTCTCGTTGCGGGTGGTGCTCATCCGCATGTCGAGGCCGTCCGGCCCGGCGTCGCGGACCTTGCGGCCGATGCCGCCATAGATGCGCGCGGCGGCCAGCACCGCCCAGGCGGCGCGCCAGGGCAGATGCGGCGTGCCGTAGCGCGAGGATTCCTCATACTCTTCCGCCTTGAACACCAGCCGGGTCACCAGCCGGTGCAGCTGGCGGCGATGGCGGGGAAAGGCGAAGCTCGCCGGTTCCAGGTCCACGCTGGCCAGCCATTCGTCGGGGATATAGCGGCGGGAGTTCATCGCATCCTCGATGACATCGCGGGCGATGTTGTTGAGCTGAAAGGCGATGCCGAGGTCCGAGGCGCGATCCAGCGTGGCGCGATCGTCGGGCGAGACGCCCATGACGATGGCCATCATCACGCCGACGCAGCCGGCGACATGGTAGCAATAGGTCAGCGTATCGTCGAAGGTGACGAACGGCCGTTCCTCCATGTCGATGCGAAAGCCGTGGATCAGGTCGCGCGGATAGCGCGCCGGCAGGCCGGTTTCGCGCACCACCCGGGCCAGCGCCTCATAGGCCGGGTCACCGGTCGGCTGGCCGGCCAGCGCCATTTCGGTCAGCCGTTCGACCTCGGCGAGGCGTGCCGCCGGCGGGCGGCGATCATCGTTGCGGCCCTGCCCCAGCACCTGGCCATCGATCACGTCATCGGTGTGGCGGCACCAGGCGTAGAGCAGCATGGCACGGTCGCGGGTGACCGGGTCGAACAGTTTGGCCGCCATCGCAAAGCTTTTGGAACCGCGCGCGATGGCGGCGCGCGCATGGCCCAGCACATCGGTCATATCAGGCCCAGTTCATAACGGATCAGCGTTGACGCGGCGCGCAGCACCGGCAGCGGCGGCTTGCCGGACAGGATGGCCCGCCAGTCACGCAATTCGGGCCTTGCGGCGTAGAAACGGCTGACCAGCGCTTCGTCATGCTCGTAGAACCGCTCCAGCACGCGGTAACGTTCATCGGGCAGCGCGGCGAGGAACAGCATGCGGTTGAGCAGCCGGTACATGCCGCGCGCCTTCCACGCCGTGACGCTGTGGCGGCGCACGGCGGCATAGATGCTGGCGGCGTCGAGCCGCGGCAGGCCGGCGACGAGATCGGCGATCTGCACCGCGTCCGGGAAGCTGTAGCCGGTGACCGGGTGGAACATGCCGGAGCGCAGGCCGACGCGCGGCACGCCGGCTTCGCCTTCGTCCCAAAAGGCTTCGATATCGCCGCCGATGCCCAGCGGCAGAACGCCCCATTCCTCGCGGTGCACGGCGGTGATCGTCCAGCCCTGGCTGGCGGCGTAATCATAGAGGTGCCGGCGCAAAAGATCAGGCGCCAGGTCGGCGCCATCGCTGAAATAGGTATCCTCGATGAGGATGCGGGTTTCGCCGAAGGGCAGCGTGTAGACGAAGCGATAGCCATCCAACTGCGGCACCGTCGCATCCATGATGATCGGCCCGGCAAGGCCATGCGGCGCGGCGAGTTCCACCTCCAGCCCGAGGAATTTCTGCCATCTGAGGTCGAGCGCCTTGGTCGGGCCCTGGCCGCGGCCGTCGATGACGGCGCTGGCGGTGAGCACGCGCTGGTCGGCGAGCGTCACGCTGGTCGGGGTGAGGGCCACCACCGGCACGCCGGTGATGATCTGCGCCGGCGGCAGCACCTTGGCCACTTCGGCGGCCAGCCGTTCGGAGGTAGCGCTGCCATAGCCGGCGCCGAGCCGGCGTTGCAGGCGCGGGAAGCGCACCTCGTAACTGTCCCAGCGATGCTCGAACAATGGCGCCGTCCAGGCCTGTTGCGTCGGGGTCAGGTCGTTGGTGAACGATGACCAGGTGTGGTTGCCGCCCAGCGCCGGCCCGGATTCGATGATGGCGACGCGCACGTCCGGCCGGGTCTGCGCCAGTCGCAGGGCAATGAGGCCGTTGGCGAGGCCGCCGCCCGCAAGAATGATGTCGAAATCCACGACGCTGTTCTTAGGCGGGGTTTGCGCCGAGCGAAAGCCTTGGCCGCACTCGCGACCGTCCGCCGCGTGTGGCAGCGATTGCGGCCTCCGCTGATAATGCGTATCACCTCTCCGCATGTTGCGTCTGATGAAGGAAGTCGGCACCAGCCCGCTCCCCCGCCCGGCCACCCATTCCAGTGTACGCTGTGGGTGGCCGGGCGGGGGCGCGGG